>CAYWXM010000033.1:0-6394 GCA_964462595.1 uncultured Actinomycetota bacterium | reverse complement strand
CGCGGCGGTCATCGCCGTCCCCTGGGCCCTGTTCGCCATCATCTTCCCCAAGGGTTTCGGCATGGGGGACGCCAAGCTGGCCGCCTTCACCGGCGCCATCCTGGGCTGGAGGAGCGAGCTGGTGGGCTTCTTCATAGGCATAGCGCTGGGGGCCGTCGTGGGGGTCATACTCATGGGCGCGGGAAAGAAGGGCCGTAAGTCGCGCATCCCTTTTGGACCCTTCCTCGCCGTCGGGGCGCTGGCCGCCCTCCTCTGGGGCCAGACCATATGGGAAGCATATACGGGCCTGTTCTGATCACTCGAACCGTTTTCATGATCTCCTTCCGCTGCCTTTAGCAAATCGTGCCGACTCTGATAGGAGGAGGTATATTCTCCGCTTGCCATATCCAGAGGTATAGCATCTTCCCTCTTATCATCAGGTCTTTCTGTCTTGTTACTTATCTTATGTCACCCTGAGGATCTAAGCGGGGTTGGTTCAAACGCAGGGGCCTCGCGGGGAAATCCGTGCTGTGAAAAACACCTACAGCAAAGATTCGGGAGAGGGAATCGATCCCTCTCCCAATCTGATTACTCTACCGTCTTACAAGTTCTCCGCTCCGGACTATATCCGTTTTTAATCTGTCGGAGAACCGTGATCGTCACAATCGCTCGAAGGACGTTCGTCAGTTTCCCCGTACGTCATCGTAACGGTACCTCCACCGGGGCAAGTAGGCGCATTCGCGGTCAGAGTGCCCTCATAGTAATCAGCCGGCCAAGCGCCTGAGTTATCTCCGCTGGGACCCTTAACATCGCCTGCCAAATGAGTTGCCTCAGTCGGATACCATCCGGTCTCCGCAGCGAAGATATCGGACGCGCTCAAGAAGCTCCTCTGGTTGGCGAGGCATGCCTTCTCGTCGGCGCTTCCGCGTGCGGCCAGGAAGACCGGCACCGCGATACCTACTAGGATACCGATGATAAGAATAACGATCATCAACTCGATGAGGGTGAAGCCTTCCTCCCTGTGTATTCTCTTAGCCATATTTCTTTTCACCTCCTTCCCTCTTCAAATCTCGAAACTCGAAATATTCAACATCACACCTTGCCGCCCTCGCTCCCACCTCCCTTCCTCGCAACCCTGGTTTGAATTATTGCCTGATAATCTCTCGGCATTTTTTCCTTAGCGCTTAACCGGCTTCAAGAAATCGAAATAATGAAAAAATATAATATCTCTTCCTTGGTAACGGCATCCCGGGGCGGTTATATCGCTATTTACAGGTGAACGGCGCATTTAAGGGGGTGAGTGGTAGCAAAACGGCGGCGAACGGAGCATACATATTGTGAGCCATAACCTCGATGTTCAACGCTGAAGCCTCTTTCGCCTAACCCGCCACAAACTCCACACCTGGAGGGCAGCTCAATACCACGATACCGATTGCGTATGATCGTTTTGGCAACCTACCTCTCCAGGGGCCCTGCAACCTGAGGGAGCGTGTAGAGAAAAAGATACGACCGCTCCACACCGGGTTCGCCCATCTCTTCCCCCCCGGTATTATCTGGACGGCAAACAGCATGGCGGAGATCGCATCCCAGTAAATATAATGGAGCGGCACCGGGAAGAATAGCTGACGCGATGTAGTAACTCGTGATTACAAGGCGGATGAAGATGAAGATACTGGCCATGGACATCGGGGCGGGTACACAGGATATACTGCTCTATGACTCGGAAGGACAGCTGGAGAACTGCATAAAGATGGTCCTTCCCAGCCCGAGCCCACTCCTCGCGGCCAGGGTCGCTGCGCTTACGAAGGAGGGCAAAGACCTCTACATATACGGCCACAGCATGGGAGGCGGGTCTTTCGCCCAGGCGGTGAAAAGGCACCTCGAGGCCGGGAACCGCGTCTATATGACCACCGCCGCCGCGTATTCCATACGCAACAACCTGGGCGACGTCGCCTCCTTGGGTATCGAGATAACGGAGGAGACTCCACCCGGTTTTGCGGGCGCCGCGATAAAGGCCGATGAGCTGGAGCTCACCCCCCTGCGGGACATGTTGCGTTCGGTGGGTGAAGACCTGGACACGCTGGATGCCGCAGCGGTGGCGGTGCAGGACCACGGCTCCTACCGATCCGGCGAGAGCAACCGCAAGACCCGCCTGGCCTACATGCGCAGAAAGCTCGAGGAGGACCCCGACCCCCTCACCCTTTCCTGCCTGTCAGGAGAAGTGCCGCCCACATTTCCCCGCATGGCATCCGCCATGGCGCGCCTGCGCGAGCAGCTCTCATGCGGTTTCATCCTGGTCATGGACACCGCCCCGGCCGCGGTGGCGGGCTGCCTCTCGGACCTCAGGGTGGCGGAAAAAAAGGGTGGCGACCTGCTGCTTATCAACGCCGGTAACGGGCATACCATGGCCTGCATCACGCGCGGCGGCAGGGTCGCCGCCATCTTCGAGCACCACACCAGGTACCTGGAGCCCGCCTCCTTCGCCTCCTACCTCGCGGCCTTCTGCCGCGGCGAGGCTCGGGACGACGACGAGTATATGGCTTCGGGGCACGGCCTCTTTTACCTGGAGGAACCGCCCGGCATCGAGGAGCTTGACATGATAGCCATCACGGGCCCCAACCGCGAGATCCTGGAGGGTACCGGCCTTAACATCTATTACCCCACGCCCGGCGGCGACATGATGATGACCGGCCCCATGGGCCTGGTGCGCGCCGCCCTCCACCGCATTTAGGGGGTCAGGTCTTGTTTTTTGCATACCCCGGTATGTAAACGATTATTTTACTTATGCCCGCTTTTGAGCAGCAAGTATGTAGCGCATACCAGATTATGGTATGCAAAAAACAAGACCTGACCCCGAGGCCCCTTATCTCCCGGAGAGCTTCTTCTTCAACATCCTCATAGCCAGGAGCGCCAGCAGCGCCGGCTGTCCGTACTTGATAAGGGGTATGAGGCCGGTCGAGAAATGCGGGTGCACGACGTAGTCCTCCACCATCCCCATCTTGTCCAACAGTATGGCGGAGGTGGCCAGTTTACCCGACACCACCGCCCCCTCCATGCCCGCCGAGTGCCCGGCCATGGTGAAGTCACCGCACAGGTAGAGGTTGTCCAGGGGGGTCCTCTGGGTGGGGCGGTAGAGGTCCATGTGCGGGCGCTGGGCGAATATCCCCTGCCTCTCGCGCACCAGCCGCGTCTTTACCACCTCCGCATCCCGGGCGCCGGGCAGCAGCCTGCGGATATCGGAGACGACCATGTCCATGATCCTTTCGTCGCTCAGGCCCCTGAGGTGCCCGCAAGGGGTGATGACCAGCTCCAGCACCGAGCCCTCCTGGGGGAAAGCCTCGGGGACCACCTGGGTGAGGTCCGCGAACCAGTTGAACACCGTTCCTATCCCCGTGGCGATGTTGGAGAGCTCCAGCACCTTGCGGTCGAACCACACCATGGCCGAGAGCGACGGCGCCTCCTCGAAACGCCACAGATTGCGGAAGTACTGATAACGGTAGAGCTCCTCGGGCAGCACGCGCCGCAGCGCCGCGTAGGGCAGAGCGGACACGTAAACGTCCGCGCGCATGTTGCGCCCCCTGGTGGGTGTGACGTTCATCACCGCTTTCCCCTTGATGCCGATGGACTTCACCCCCGTGCCGGCCAGCACCTTGCCGCCCCTCTCGGTGATGTACTCCACCGCCTTGCGCACGTATATCTCCCCCAGCCCGCCGCGGGCGAAGCCCACCTTAACCGCTTCCCGGGTGGTGGTGAGATTGCGTATCCAGTAGGCAGCGGCCTTCGCCGATACCTCGTAGGGCTCCAGGAAAGTGAGGCCGTTGACCATGGCACGCAGGAGATTGTCGATGAGATGCTGCGATACCCCGTAGTTGTGCATGAAATCCTCCACGGTCACGCGGTCGTACGAAGCCACTGCCGCCTCGCCCATGGAAAGGGCGCGCATGGCAGCTGGCCCGAAACGCAGCAGGTCTATGGGCCCGATATGCTGAAACCTGGCGATGGACATGCCGTGCAGCGGTGCGGGTAGGTTGAAGGGAGTGAAGTGGGCGGCGTTCCCGTCCTCCTTGAAATAGGTCAGGGTGTCCGTCCAGCGGATTACGTCCGGTGCCCCGACTTTCTCGAAGAACCCCAGGATGTTCACGTAATGCGGGAAAAAGACGTGCAGGGCATTGTCGATGGTGTCGCCGTCCGGGTCCACCCAGGACATCGCGCGCCCTCCCAGCTCTTTTTCCAGTTCCAGCAGGGTGACCTCGAAGCCCTTATCCACCAGGTGGACAGCGGCGGAAAGGCCCGCCAGACCTCCTCCCATGACCAGTGCACGCATGGTTTTCCTCCTTTGCTGTCCACAGCACCCCTCCTCAGACAACGTACATTGTAGCAAATAGTCGGAGCTGTTTTGGCTTATGCCGGATACGTGCCTTCATCCCTGCCCTCACGCGCCTTATGACCGGCGCCTGCTTCATAGGCGCTTCCCGGGTAATCGGGATCCAGCACGACGACGTTACGCCGTTTGTCTCGAGCGCGGTCACACTCCCCCCGCCCCGCGCCCCACGGCCGTTTATTGCATGTGACGCTCTCACGGGTGTTAAAATCAGGCACGAGACCGGGAGAGAGGAGGACGACATGCCCATATACGTTTTCGAGGACCGCAAGCCCCGCATATCCCCCACCGCCTACGTGGACCCCTCCGCGGTCATCATCGGCAGGGTTTACGTCGGGGACGGATGCTATGTCGGTCCCGGGGCGGTGATGCGCGGCGACTTCGGGGCCGTGGTAATGCTGGAAGGCTCCAGCCTGCAGGACAACGCCGTCATCCACGCCCGCCCCGAGGAGATCACCTTCCTGGGTCCCTCTTGCACTATCGGGCACAGTGCCGTACTGCACGGCTGCCAGATCGAGGGTAACGTGCTGGTGGGCATGAACGCCGTAGTCAGCGACGGCGCCGTGCTCGAGGAGGGTTGCGTGGTGGCATCGGGTGCCGTGGTCACGGAGGGCACACGGGTGGAGGCGCACACCATGGTCGCGGGGGTGCCGGCAACGGTGAAGGGAAGGCTTGACGAGGCGGGAGACGCCCTCCTGCGTATCGGGTCCAGCTTCTACCAGTCCCTGGTCGCTCGCTACCGCGAGAGCTGCGAGGAGATCCCTCGCGAGGAAGCAGCCCGGCTTTACGGCGAGCGTCCCGACCCCGACTGAATGCCTTATCCCATCTAAAGACCATGACTTGCGGTAGCGCCGCTATTATGCCGGACGGGCTTCGTGCGATCGAAGCCCGTCCTTGCGGCTCACCGCCAGCAGGCCCAGCAGGATCATCGCCGCTCCCACAACGATGGCCAGGTTTATGTTTTCCCCCAGGATGGCCCATCCCCAGAATAGGGATATGGGAGCGATCAGGTAAAGGTAATAAGCCGCTAATGTGGCGCCCAGCCCCTCTATCCCCGTGTTATAGAGGAAATAGCCCACCACGGTGCTTCCCAGGCCCAGGAAGAGCAACCAGCCCCAAGAGGTTGCCGGTATGGCCCGCAGCTCGTCCAGTTGCACCCAGAAAAGCAGGGGAAGCTGGAGAACCGTGCCCACGATAATACTGTACGAGGTCACGAAGATAACCCCGTGCGCCTCGGTCAGTGGCCGCAGTACTACCGTGTACACCGCCCAGGAAACCGCCGCCAGCATGACGAACGCTGCGCCCTGCAGGCGACCCATAGCTACCGTCTCCCCCGCCCCGTAGAAGGTGATCACCGCCACTCCCCCGAGGGCAAAGACGATACCGCCCGCTCTCCACGGCCCCACCCTCTCGCCCAGGAATATATGCGCGAGGACGGCGGCGAATATGGGGGTAGTGTTGGCAAGCAGGCCCGCGGTGCCGGCAGGGATGAGGGTCTCCCCGTAATTGACGGAAAGGTGGTATCCGTAAACGGCGCATATCCCTGCCAGCAGTATGCGCGCCCGATCGGAATTGGAGAGTTGCGGCCTGTGCCTGCGAAAGACCAGTAGAAAAGGCAACAGGGGCAGTGAAGCGATCACGAAACGGGCCATGTTCACCGTTATGAAGGATGCGTCGTCCAGTACCACCTTGACGGCTATGAAGGCCAGCCCCCATATCCAGCATACGGCGAAAAGAGAGAGGTGCGATCTCCATGTTTTTATCATCTCTATACCATGGCGTGGTCTCGAGGGCTTCGCTCCCGGATATGCGCACCCCTTTCCATTGCCTGAACCGGCGCGGGTCTGATCATCGCGTTACCGGCAACGCGGGCCGGCCTCCAGATGCCACCCGGATCAGTCTTTCTCGGAACGCTCAGCCAGCTTATACCCCACTCGCAGCCACAATGGGTAGGTGGTGAAGAGGGCGGCGCAAACAGCGTGCCCCCTGGGGCTGACGTTCTCGTGGTCGAAGTGGAAAACCCCGGAGTTGATC
>CAYWXM010000032.1:0-92624 GCA_964462595.1 uncultured Actinomycetota bacterium | reverse complement strand
GAGAGACGCAAAGACCCCGGCCGGCAACAGGCGGGTGCGTATCCCGGAAGGGGTGGCCGCACAGCTCGCGGCGGCCAGGGGGGCAGGCGGTCACGTGTTCACCATGCCGGACGGCTCACCGCTGACAAAGGGGAATATGCGGAGCGCCGTGGAGAGGGTGGCGAAGGCGGCGGGCGTTAAGAAGAACGTCACCCCGCACACCCTCCGGCACACCTATGCGGCCCTATGCACCGGCGCGGGGTATAACCTCAAGTTCATCTCACAGCAAATGGGGCATACCAACGTGGCCTTTACCATGACCCGATACGGCCACCTGGCGCCGGACGCGAAAGAGGCCATTGTAGACGCCTTTGAAAACGAGGTTGTAGCAAATCTGTATCACGCGCAGACCAAGCAAAAAGATAACGTGGTGCATATACGCAGGTAAATAGTGTTATTTGGGCGTTTAGCTCAGCGGGAGAGCGCCTGCCTTACAAGCAGGAGGTCATGGGTTCAAATCCCTTAACGCCCACCAAAGCAATAGAAGCCGGGCTCCGTGCCCGGCTTTGTGGTCTTTTCAACGCCTATTCCTTTTATGTAGTTGCCATATCCCCGACATCAGAGTGAAAATGCTCTTCTCTTCCACCCGACCCGGGGATAGCCATGCCGGACTTGGATCCCTACTCCTTGTCCGAATATTCCTGATCCGCCATGTCACAAGGATCATCTTTGCGAAGCGTCTTCAGGCTCAACACGTGGACGCTGACCCCAATACCTACTGCGACAAGGAATACCCTCAGGTAGATATTAGAGACAAACACTATTGAGACGGAAAGGGTAAACCACAGGAGTATCAAGGTCACGACTTTTATGCTTCTCTTAATTGCACGGTAAGTAAGGTAGTTGTAAATGTAGGGACCGAAAACCCTGTTATTGAGCATCCAATCGTACAGGCGTCTTGAACTGCGTATATAACAAAAGGAAGCCAGCAGCAACAGCGGCGTGGTCGGGAGAACCGGGACCACTATCCCGATAAGTCCCAGAACGAGCGAGATGGAGCCCGCCAAGACTAAAAGGAATTTCTTCGCAGATCTTTTCATAAGGATTCCAGGGCCTCTGTCTTACGTGGATCAAGGTGGTGTCCTTGTGCCAAGATTCTAGCATAATGCAAGCCGCCGCTTCCCTGCAGATAAGGCTTTCGCGACCTAGTGGAGTGATGGCCTGAAGGTCCAGATCGTTTTCGACTCCGCGTACGGGAATACGAAGCGGATCGCGAGGGCTATCGGGGACGCCGCCGGTGGTGAGGTAGAGGCGATCAACGTCAGGGAATCGGCCGGGAAAGCGATACAAGCAGATGTCCTCTTCGTGGGAAGGCGGCGGGGAGGGGATTTTTTAATTCCATGTCCTGGCGTTTAGCCCGTGGGGAGGCTTTCAGGACTTCGATACGCGCCCGCGAATGAACTCGACAAGCGCTCTTTCCGCATCCTCCAGCGTCACCGCTTCCGGCCTTACCAGCTCGAGTATACCCCGTGCATCGAGGGTGTAATGCGCCCCCTTGCCCTCGAGTTCCTCTCTTACCAGGACGAGTTCCACCCCCTGCTGGGCCAGGAATTCAGCCACCTTGACCCCCTTACCTCTCGTGAGCTCCGCGAAGGGGTTGATAAGGTTTTCCCTCGAGATCACCTCACCCTCCGGGAGCCGGATATCGATGATTGCGAAGGAATGGACCTCACCGAAATGGGCGGATGCCGTGGAAGCGTCTACGTCGAGGGGGACCGCGCAGAGCATGCTTCCCTTTTCCTCCGTCCTCAGCTCTATGTTCACCCGGTCGACGTTGGGTATCCCCCTCACGATGCTGTCCCTGACCTCCTTGGCCACGTGGTCCGCCTTGTCCAGATCCACGGTGCGGGGGACGAGGGCGATGCTCAGGAAACGATAACTGCCCGAGTTCCTCCCCTCCACTCCGATGACATCCTTAACCCCGTGATGGCTCTCCGCGATCTCCTTCACCTTGAAGAGGATATCCTTGTCGATGGAGGCGTCGAGGAGCACCTTCACCCCGCTCAGCATGACCTCTATGCCCGCGAAGGCCAGGAAGGCCACCACCACCAGCGCGGCCACGGAATCGGCGCGGGGGACGCCCGCTGTCTCCAGCCCCACCCCCACGAACACCGCTGCTGCGGCCCCCAGGTCAGCGATGGAATGGCGGGCGTCCGCACTCAGTCCGGGCGAATTCTCCTCCCGGGCCACCTTGTTCTCGTACCAGGCGGTCAAGCCCATGAGCAGCATGCTCACGGCCATGACAGCCAATACCAGTCCCGGTTTCTCCAGGGGTTCGGGCTCCTGCATGAGCTGCCGGATTGACTCCGATGCCAGCTCGTACGCGCCGAATATGATAAGAAGGCCGATGGCCGCGGCGATGAGGTTCTCCAGCTTGTACAGGCCGAAGGGAAAGGTTTTGCTGTGGCGTTCGGACAGCCTGAGCCCGATCCAGACAGCGACGGAGGTAACGCTGTCCGCCAGGGTGTGTATGCCCTCGGCCAGGAGGGATACGCTCCTCGAAATAAGGGCGACCACTACCATCCCGCCCCCCAGGATGGCGTAGGCGACTGTTGATAACGCGGCCGCCTTCTCTGTCCGCCGCATGTTCACCTGGCGGGTTCCGTACAAGCGGGCGAGTTGCTCATGGTCCCTCTTTTCAGGCCGTTACGAAACGGCTTACATGCCGCCGGAAGTACTCACCTGTATATGATATTCCCGAAATCCCTGAGTTGCCTGCGGTGATGTTTTTCGTCTAGGAAGAATATAGTAAACAGGAAAGGACCTCCCCGCTCGCGTGCGATATCCTCAACGTAGCGGACGGATAGCCCTTTCGTCTCTTCCACGTACTCGTCCCACAGGATGACGTCTTCATCGACGAGGTCCCAGTATTTACCGGTATATTCCAGTTGTCCCTCTCGGAGCCGGAGTACGTCGCCTCCGAGGATCGCATGGCCGTGGTCCGCCAGCGTTGTGATGACCTCTATAGCCGCCTCCATATCCCAGGCATAGTTGTCCGGCCGCGAGCGCGCCATGGAGAAGTGGTACGCGACGCCCTTCTCGAGCAGGCTCGCGGGCAGGAAGTCCGGAAACATCACCATACCGTCCTGCACATCGACTCCATTTCATACCCGTTTCCCGCAAACGGTAAAAGCAAAAAACGCTTCATTTATCCAGCATGATACACCCTCCGAGGGACAGGCATAGCGGCGCAAGGCGTGAGGGGCCGTTTTCATCGTGACGGCGTGTTGACCGCCCCCGCGCGACCGCCCTATGATGATAATACAAGCAGCAATATACGAAAACGGAGGCATAATAATGGAAAAGACACCCGAGGAGAAAGCCGAGATCCTCATGGAGAAGGCCGAGGCGCCCACCAGCCGCCTCGAGGCTGAGCTCGCGTTTCGCTACCTCTACGCCCACCTCGAATCCGATATCAAGCGCATCGGGGAGCTAAACATACTGGATGTCGGAAGCGGCCTCGGGGAGGTAGCCCTGCGCTTCGCCGCGTTGGGGCACAAGGTGACCATGCTCGAGCCCCAGGCCTGCCTTCTGCAGACGGCGGAGGAGCGGGCGCGGGAGCAACTCCCTGACCGCACCGGCCTGATGAGGTTCTTGAACGAGCGCGTCGAGGACCTGGAGTCCAACATCAAGGACGAGTTCGACGTCATCGTTTGCCACGAGACCATCGAGTACGTGGATGACCCGCTGCGCGCCTTCAACGTCATCACCCGGGTGCTCAAGCCCCGCGGCAGGTTGTCCCTGGTGTTCCTCAACCGCTACGGCCTGATCATGCGCAGGATCATCATCGATGAAAACGCGTCGGGAGCCATGGACACCTTCGAGGTAGACGAGTTCGAAACCACCCTGCATGACGGGCGCGGTCACCTTTATTCTGATGCGGAGATAACCAAGCTGCTGGAGCCGCTGGGTTTTGCCATCGAAGGCCAGTACGGGCTGCTCGTTTTCTCCGAGTTCATCGATTGCACCCTGTTCGAGGAGGGCGAATGCTTCAGCGGCATGCTCGCGCTCGAGGAGCGGGCAGGGCAGGAGACTCACCTCAAGGGCATCGGGAAGTTCGTGCAGCTCATCTGCTATAAGTCCTAGGCAAATCGGCGCAGGGAGGCGGTCATCCCCCCCAAACCTTTCCTGACCACTGCGTAAGTCAAGAGCTGCTGATAAAGGCTCTCGTCCTCCAGGTCCCTCCAGCGCAGTTTGCGCTTGGTGCGGGTCAGAAAGAGCATGGGGATCCAGGTCCCCGTGTTGGTGTAATATTTTCCTTTACGCCCACCCAGCACCGGCTGCAGCTCGTTGGAATAGTAGCGGTGGTCGTGGCCGAAAACCACCACGTCAATGCCGTTGTCGCAGAGCAGGATCTCCCGCGCCGCTACCGAGAGCGCGTCCTCGCGCGTGGCCAGGGAATCCAGGAGCAGCCCGTCGCGTCCCTCCTCCAGGGCTTCTTCCTCCTCGGGGAAATCGAAGGGAAGCCTGTCGGCGTCCTCCAGGCCCTGCAGTTCCACCCGTCCACGTTTCGAGATGAGGCTCATGAAGCGCTTGCCCGAATAACCCCATGAATCCAGGCGACCTTCCCGCCTGCGCCGCAGCAGTTCCCGGCTTTCCTTGAAGGGCGGGAACCCCACCTTGGACATGAAGCGCAACAGCTTGTAACCGTAGGCCATCTTGAACCACCAGCTCTCATCCTGTATGCCCAGGAAAACCATGTTGGGGATAGGGCGCACGTTGTTGATGAAGGGGTTACGCTCGCTCATCATGCCATTAGAGAAATATTCCAGGAAACAATTGCCCCAGCTTCTTTCCAGGCGCTGCTCTCCCGTCTTGGGGTCGTGCAGGAAAGGGTGGGTGAAGTTCTCGAAAACGCTGTCCGCGAAGTACTGGTTGCCATGTTCTACGTGGAGGGATCCGGAGCGGTAGACACCGCTGGGCTCGAAATGAAAATGGCTCGAATCGGGTCTCCCAAACACCTCCAGCAAGCGGTCCCGCACTTTCGGCCAGAAGAAGTCAACGTCGTGGTTTCCCGGCACCAGCACCACGCGATGATCTCTCTCCATGAAAGCCCGCAGCGAGGTGAAGACCTTCTCGTGAGCCTCGAGCACCTTTTCCAGCTTATCCAGCGACTCTCTCTCGGTGCATCCCAGGCGCGAGAAGGGCCGGCTCGAGGTCTTTTCGAGGTTGACCGCCACGAAGTCCACGAAATCGCCGTTGATGATGAGCTCGGAAGAACGGCGTTCGTCCATCTTGCCGAGGAGCTCGAAGAAGCTGTCGTCCTGGTTGAAATCGTCAAGGTAATCACCTGCTCCAAGGTGCAGGTCGCTGACCACGTATCTTATCTTGGCCACCAGCATCGCCTTCTATCTCGTGAATCCACCGGTCAATGCATGAGTATAGCAAACTCGATGTCCCCATAGGCATGGGACCTGCCGGTGCACTATCTACCTGCCGCCGGCTACCCGTATAATGGGAATGAATTTCACATGGGAATTGGAGGTTAAATGAGCTGCACAGTGAGCGATATCGTGACCTTGCTGGAGGAGCTTGCGCCGCCACGCCTCGCCGAGGACTGGGACAACGCCGGCCTGCAGTTAGGCTCGGCGCTGGCGCGGATAAACGCGGTGCTGGTCTCTCTGGACGTAAGCCCGGTGGTGCTGGAGGAGGCGCGACGCCGCGGGGCGGGGCTGATCGTCTGCCACCACCCCCCCATATTCCACCCCCTTAAGCGGCTGGTGACGGACGAGCCCCGGGCCGCCATGCTGCGCGATGCGCTTCTCGCAGGCCTGGCCGTATATTCCGCGCACACCAGCCTGGACGCTTCCCCTCACGGGGTCAGCGCCGCCCTGGCCGCATTTTTCAACCTGGAAAACCAATCACCGCTTACGGAGTCGCCATCGGCGGATCGGTACAAGCTGGTCACTTTCGTGCCTCCCGAGAGCGTAGCCGCGGTGAGCTCCGCGCTCTTCGAAGCCGGCGCCGGAAACATCGGCGGCTATAGCGGGTGCTCTTTCCGAGTGGAGGGAACGGGGACTTTTGTCCCCGGGCCCGATTCGCATCCCGCCTACGGGAAAGATGGCGTACGTAATGAGGTAAGGGAAGCCCGGCTGGAGGTGTTGCTGGGTGGGGAGAGGCTCGCACAGGCATTGAAAGCCCTGCTCTACAGCCATCCCTATGAAAAGCCGGTCTACGATCTCTATCGCACCTACAGCATATCCGGGGCCGGCCTGGGCATGGTGGGTGACCTTCGCGCTCCAATGAGCCTGGGTGAACTGGCCCGCAGGTGCCGCACGCTGCTGGGCGATCCCCCGCTGCGCATGGCCGGCGATCCCGCCACGGCGGTGAGCAGAGTCGCCGTCTGCGGTGGAAGCGGGGCCAAACTGGCCGTGGCGGCACTCGGTGCGGGCGCACAGGTGCTGATAACCGGAGATGTCGGTTATCATGAGGCGAAGGAGGCGGTCGAGTCAGGCCTTGCCATCATAGACGCGGGTCACTATCAGACCGAGAGGCCGGTGGTGCCCCACCTCGCGTCCTTGCTGGACGAAAGGGCGCGAGAGGCGGGCCTGGAGGTGGAGATAACCGTCTCGGAAGAGCATACGGATCCCTGGGTCGCCGGAGGTGCCAAGTGAATCAGCTTGAGGCTTTATATCAGGTTCAGGAACTGGATACCAGCATCTCGGAGTTGCGCAGCCGGGAGGAAAAACACGCCGGGAAAAAGGAACTCGAGGAGCTCGAACAGAAAGACGTGGAGATGGCCGATGGGATAGAGGATGCTTCCGCTTCCCTGCAGAGGTTGCTCAAGGACCAGCGCGGGATGGAAGACAGGGTGCGAGCCCTGGAGGAGAAGCTTAGCCGCGAGGAAAGCAAGCTCTACGACGGCAAGGTCACCAACCAGAAAGAGCTGCGCGGGCTGGAAGCCGAGGTGCGCTCGCTGAAGAAGAAGAAGGACGAGCTGGAAACCGAGTTGCTGGAGGAGATGGAGCGCCAGGATGCCGACAAGGCCGAGTTCGAGGAGATGCAATCGAGGCGAAAACGGCTGCAGGCTGAGATAGAAGAGAAAAGAGCAGTGCTCGAGGGGGATATAGCGGAGATCATGGCGGAGGTCGCCGAGCTGGAGAATAAGCGTAGCGAGCTGCGCTCCCAGCTTGACGAAGAGCTGCTGGAGCTCTATGACGGGCTGCTCAAGAGCAAGCACAACCTGGCGGTGGTGAAGGTGATAGACGGCGTGTGCCAGGGATGCCGGGTAGAGCTTCCCGGGATCGAATACGATCGCTTTCTGAAATCTGACGGCGTGTTTACCTGCACCAACTGCGGCCGCATACTGATGAAATAGAGGGGACGGCCAGGGGACCCGGGCCCGGACGAGGCGGTGGAGATTGGAGAAGAGAAAGAACAAGAGGAGCGTGGTGGAGCCCGCCTTTCAAGGCGCGAGGCGTTTCGACGAGCTGCACGTCTACGTGGACGGGGCCGCGCGCGGGAACCCCGGGCCCGCCGCCATAGGGGTGGTGGTATTGACCCGGCAGGGAAAGAGGGTCGCCGCGTTCGGCGAGACCATCGGCGAAACCACCAACAATTACGCCGAATACACGGCGCTGGTACATGCATTGCGGATGCTCTCGGTTTTCGAGGTGGACAGGTTGCGCGTATATACCGACAGCGAGCTTATGGCGAAGCAGGTCAAAGGGGAATACCGCGTCAGGGAGAAGACGCTTTTCAGCCCGAACGCCCAGGTGTTGTCCATGCTGCGCCGCTACAGGGAATGGGATATTGCCTATATCCCCCGCGAGGAAAACGCCGAGGCGGACGGCCTGGCCAACCAGGCCCTTGATGACAGCGCGCTCACCCGGCGCAGGTCTCAGCGCAAGAAGGCCGAGCCCGAGGAGGGACAGCCGGCCCTCTTCCCCGTGGACACGGTGGAGCCGGAGGCATAAAGCGTGTTCCTCGCCGCCCATCTCGGATTTACCGTAGCGCCCGCTGCACTGGTGGCGGGCTGCTGGGGAGAGAAACGGGGTTTCGCGCATAAGGCCCCCGACTTCAGATGGCTGCTCGCCGGGGCGGTGCTGCCGGACCTGGTAGATAAGACGGTGGGCCAGGTACTCTTCAAGCCCTACTTCGAGAACGGCCGTATCTTCACCCACACCATCGCCCTGTCGATACTCCTCTTCGTCGCCGGGACATACGAGTGGAGGCGGCGAGGAGACAGCCGCATCCTGCTCCTGGCCTGCGGGGTAGCCAGCCACCTGGTGCTGGACCGCATATGGATCGAGCCCGCCACCGCCTACTGGCCGGCTTTGGGGCCTTTCGAGAGGCATCCGTCCACCGGAAGCATCCTGGAACAGATCCGGGAATACCTGGGCGATCCGCTTTTCTGGACCAGCGAGCTCGCGGGGGTGGCGCTTCTTTGCGCATCCCTTCGCTACCTGGGGGTGAAGAACGCGCGTACCCTAGCCGGGTTCCTGGTATGCGGCCGTTCTCCTTCGCTGGAGAGTTACGAGCATGGATACTCCGGGGAGGCTTTATAGACATGGGAACGCGCGATAGCGTCCGCGGTCCGTCAGGTTGGGAAGGCATCTCGAGGGAACCAGGGTCCCACGCCGGGGCGGGCGTCATTGCCACCTGCCGGCTTACACGGATAGAATGAGGAAACATGGGAACAGTATTTCTTTTAAGGCATGGCGAGACCGATTACCACGTCCAGCACCGCCTGCTGGGTCGCCTGGATGTGGGCCTCAACGATAATGGTCACCAACAGGCCGCGCGCGTGAAGGACTTCTTTAGCGGCACGATGCTGAACGCCGTCTATTGCAGCCCCTTGAGGCGCTGCCTGGAGACGGCCAGTCCCGTGGCGGAGGAGCACGGCCTGGAGGTAGAGGCCGTGCAGGGCCTGATGGAAGTGGACATGGGGGAGTGGGATGGCCAGTTTGTCGCGAAACTCTTCCAGGAGGACAGCGAAAGGGTGGAGCGCTGGATGCGCAACCCCTCCCAGGTGAACATTCCGGGTGGAGAGGACTTCAACGCGGTCAAGGAAAGGGTCATGTCCTCTATCCGCGAGATAACTTCCCGCCATAAAGGGGAGGAACAGGTGCTCGTCGTAGCCCATGGAGGCCCCATCCGCGGCATCCTCTGCGAGGCGCTCAAGATGGACATGGACGATATGTTCCGCCTGCAGATAGACCTGGCCTCCATCTCCTGCGTCAGGTATTTTGACGGTGGGATACCGGAAACATCCATGGTCACGCTGGTCAACGACACCTATCACCTTCGCCAGGCATCTTGATGGCGTCTTTCGCGGCCCTCGTGTATCCGGAACGTACCGGACCCAGCTCCTGCCTGCATCCGCGGGATCCGGGACGGTTATCTGACGGGACGTGGAAGTGAGCGAAAATATAGCCAACGAAGATAATACGGTTGCCGAAGAACACGGGTTCGCCGGGCTTGGTGGCATACGTTACATACTTTTCGATCTCGACGGCACACTGGCCGATACCATCCAGCTCATCGTCTTCTGCTTCCAGGAGACCCTGCGCATCCTCGGCCTGCCGCCGCGCAGCGAAGCGCAGATCCTCGCCGAGATAGGGAGGCCCCTGCATCTGCAGGCAAGGGATATCGATCCGGAGCGGGCGGAGGAGATATTCTATCTATACCAGCGAGTCTATGACCGGTATCACGACGAGCTGGCACGGGAGTTCCCCGGCATCGGGCAGGCGCTTGCCGGGCTGGTGGAGAGGGGATACAGCCTGGGCCTGGTGACCTCCAAGCGTATGTCGAGCGCAGGTCCCGACCTGAAGTTCTTTCGCCTCGATCCCTTTTTCGAGGTGGTGATCACCGCCAACGACACCACGAGGCATAAACCCGATCCCGAGCCCGTGTTCGAGGCGCTGCGGAGGCTGGGAGCATCGCCCGAAAAGGCTACTTTCATCGGCGACAGCCCCTACGACCTGCGCTGCGCCCATGCCTCGGGGGTGCTGGCGGGGGCCGTGGCATGGGGCCCGTTTGAGCGCGAGGTGCTGCTGGCGGAGAAGCCCGATTACTGGATTCCCGACCCGCCGGCCCTGCTCGGCCTCTTTCCCGGCCCGGAGCCAGCACCCGATCCCCGGCGGTAAGGCCGAAGCTGCCAGGTCGGGGGATTCCTTTCTCGACGGCAGCGTTGCGGGCCCGGTCCATTGACATACCGGCTGGCGCCGTGTTAATTTATCCTCGTCCGCGCGCCGCAAGGCACGTTTTCTTTTATCCCCTTTTTGCATATCAGGGTTTTTTACCGTTCCCGGCCCCCCGAAAGCCAAGCCGTATTGGCGTGGCCTGCCGGCCATGCGGGAAAACGGGGCGGTAAGAAGTTTGGTGAAGGGCCTTCCGGGTAAAGGTCCAATAAAACCCCTCCTAGGACGAAAGAGAAGCATCGGAGGGCCCTTGCACCATCCTCTCCCCGGCGCGAACAAGGGGATGGATGATTCAAGCAGGATGCTTGTGGAGATAAAGGATATAGCGTGATGGTGATAACCCTGAGAGGAGGAGCGATATGCCGTATTTCGAAGATATCCAGGTGTTCTACGACCTGCTGGTGGCGGTGTTCGATACCTTGATGAAGGACGATGCCATCCGGCAGAAGGCCCTGGATTCCAACCTGCTGGTCAAGTTCGCCTACGTCAACCCGGTGGGTGAATACTGGATCGATTGCAGGGGAGATGAGGTAAAGGTATATCCCGGCGGGCCGCCCGAGGAGCTGGAGCCCGATGCGACCCTGTCCATGGAACTGGATACGGCACACGTTTTCTGGTGCGGGCAGCTCAACCTGCTGGGAGCCCTTTCCAGCGGGGAGATCCAGGCCGAGGGCTCGGTGCCGAAACTGCTCAAGATGCTACCCGTGATCAAGCCTGCCTACGATATCTATACAGGACTTCTCGAGGAGAAGGGCCTGGAGGACCTGATCATCGAGGAGGAAGAGGAGGACTGACCCGCAGCATTGCCGGCAGACATCTGGGCTAAGTGGTTGGATGAAGCGGACGGCGAGGGAGCCGCGGGCGACCGCCAGCTGCGTATACTTCGTTCGCAGGTGAGGGACCGCGTCGTGCACAAGGCCGGTCTGAAGGCTGGTTCCCGGGTGCTGGACCTGGGATGCGGCATGGGGTTTCTATCACTCGAAGCGGCCCGGTTGGTGGGGCCGGAGGGGCTGGTGTTCGCGGTGGACTCCAGCCCGGAGGCGCTGGATAAGCTGATGGACAGGGCCGGGAAGATGGGTCTCGGCAATCTGCGCACATTGCGGGCCGATATATCCAGCGTGCCACTGGACGTGGGCGCGGTTGACGCGGTGGTGGCGAGGTCGGTGTTGAGCTACATGCCGGACCTCTCGAGCGTACTGCGGGAGGCCGCGCGCGTATTGCGCCCCGGGGGCGTACTGTCAATCTTCGAGCCGGTTCTCCTGGAGGAGGAACTGACCCTCGATTGGGGAGACGAGGCCTATCTCTGGGCAAAGCTGCGCCAGATCCTGGAAAGGCAGCACCCGGCATACTCGTTCGAGCGCACGGATCTCGTGAAGGCCGTCGTCGAGGCGGGTTTCGAGGATGTGGACTCGTTCACCTGGCACGCGGATGTGACCCGCCCCTTCGCTGGCGAGGAGGAAGCCCTGGAGGAGTTCGAAAGCGGTCTGCCCGGCGAGTTCAGCCTGGCGGCCTGCTGGCGCGGGCACGGTGCGTCCGAAGATGAGATCAGGAGGGTGGCGCGGCGGCTGGCCGCGCAGTCACTCAAACCTTCCTACCGCGATATACTGCCTTGTGTCTATGTCTGGGGCGTCAGGCCCCCGGCCAGCGATAGGCCGGGGGCCTGAAGGCTTGCGGTAAGGCGGGGAGGCAGGGGGAGACAGAGGAACGGGGACACGTGGCCGCGACGGCCCGTGGAGAAGGACCCTGGGTGAAGGGTAATCAGCCTGTAGTGGGAGGAAAAGCATGAAAGGTTTTGCCGCGCGTTATCTCCATGTCGACATGGGCACCGGAACGGTAATGGTGAAGGAACTCGAGGAGGAGCTGTACCGCAAGTATGTCGGCGGCACCGGTCTTGCCGCCTATCTTTTTATCAAGGAGATGGACCCCCTGGTGGATCCCCTCTCGCCCGATAATCCCCTAATGTTCATGGATGGCCCCCTGACCGGAAGCAGCTTTCCCGGCAGCGGCAGGTCCTCGGTGGTGGCCATGTCTCCCCTGAACGGCCTGTGGGGGGAGTGCAACGTCGTGGGCTCGTTCGGGGCGAGCGTGAAGCAGGCCGGGTACGACGGCATCGTGTTCATCGGCAAGGCGGCGGGGCCGGTGTATTTCTGGCTGGACGGAGAAAAGGCGGAGATCCGGGACGCCTCCCACCTGTGGGGCCTGGACGCCTACGAGACCGACGAGCGCCTGCAGGGGGAACTCAAGGGTGACGGGGGTGCCGTGCGCACCATGCAGATCGGGCCCGCGGGGGAGAACGGGGTGCGCTTCGCGGCCATAGTAAACGAGATCGGAAGCGTCGCCGGACGCTGCGGCCTGGGGGCGGTGAGGGGCTCGAAGAACCTTAAGGCGGTGGCGGTGCGCGGTGGCGGCAAGATGGGCTATGCGGACCCGGAAGCGGCCAGGGATATCAGCAAGCGACTTGCGGAAAAGCTCAAGGGCCACATCCTCGCCGGTACCCTGCACGAGCTGGGGACCAACGGAGCCCTGGACACCGGCATGTTCTCGGGCGACGTGCCGGTGAAGAACTGGAGCGTGGGCGAGTGGATCGATTCCCTCGATACCCTGAATTCCTTCTATTACAACGACAACATCCTGGTGAAGATAATAGGCTGCTACGCTTGCCCCGTACGCTGCAAGCGCGTGGTAAAGGTGGACGAAGGCCCTTATGCCATGCACGAGCACGCCGGTCCGGAGTACGAGACGGTGTGCATGATGGGCACCAACCTCATGAACCCCAGCCTGGAAGCGGTGGCTAAAGCCAACGACCTCTGCAACCGCCTGGGCATGGATACTATCGCCATGGGATCGATAATCGCGGTGCTCATGGAGGCCCAGGAGAAGGGCATAGCGGGGCAGGACCGCACCGGCCTGGATTTTTCCTGGGGGAACATGGAGGCGGCCCTGGAGGCTATCCGGCTCACCGCGGCCCGCGAGGGTTTCGGAGAGAGTATGGCCCAGGGTTCGCTCGCGCTGGCCACGGAGCTGGGTGCGCCGGAGCTCGCGGTCACCGTGCGCGGCATGGATTTTCCCGCCCACGACCCGCGCGGCTTCCACGGTTACGGGCTGGGTTACGTGATGGGCACCCGCGGCGCCTGTCACCTCAACTCCGTCAACCTGCTGGTGGAGGGGGGCATGGGCTCCTGGCCCGAGATAGGCCTCAAGGGTCCTTACAGGGGCATGACCAGCAAGGGCAAGGCCGGTATAACCTGGAAATGCCTGGCCGTAGGGCAGCTCTTCAACTCGCTGTGCATGTGCGAGTTCATCGGCGCCTTCCTCTCCCTGGAAGACCAGGTGGATATGATGCGCGCCGCCACTGGTTTTGACTGGACCCTGGACGAACTGATGGAGTGCGGCTGGCGCATCTGGTACCTCAAGCGGCACATCCTCAACCTGCGCGGCTCAGGGCGCGACGACGACGTCCTGCCCCCCAAGGCCCTGACCCCGACAGAGGAGGGGGTAAACGCCGGCTCGGTGCCCAACATGGAAAGGATGCTCGCCGAGATATACGAGCTTTCCGGCCTGGATCCCGAGGGTCGCGTGCCATCCGCGAAACTGGAGATATGAAGGCGGGCTGACCCGTACGGACTTATTCCCGGGCGGGGGCCAGTATATAGGTGATGCTGGAGGACCCGGCCTCTCTCCACTCCACCCGCGCCCGTTTACCCTCGGCGGTCTCGTAGAAAGCCGCGAGCCTGCCCGCGATGAGGTACTCGTCCAGGGGATTGTCCACCCACACCCTCAGGGTGCTGCCGGGCAGGTACTCCGTTTCCGTGGCCATGCCCCAACCGTAGAGGGGCAGGAGCGATAGCATATCGTCGAGCAGCTCCTGCCGCATCTCCCCTTCCACCCCTGGTCGCACCCCGAGGTCCTCGAGCATCTTGAGGGTATATTCGCGCTTGGCGTCGATGATGATGGGGATCACGGACTCGCCCAGCTCCCTCACCAGTTCCCGGTTGACCAGGCGCGGGGTGTATCCGTCCAGGTTGATCATGCGGATGCCGCGCCGGCGGTCGATGATGATCCCTTCCTCCTCGCACCATTCCATATGGCTCAACTCAAGGGGCAATCCGCAACACGGGCAGGAATGCAGGCGCAGGTTCCCCTCCTTCAGCACTTCCCTTTCCACTTCGAGGCGCCCCGACAGCTCCGGCTTGTCCGCTGCCTCCACCCGCAGCAGGTAAGCGCCGTTTTCTTTTTTCCAGAAAGAGCGGAAAGGCCTCCTCTCCAGGGCCTCGAAGGCCCCCACCACCACCGCGGCCATGAGGTCGAGGTCGAAGGGGTTATGCATCAGCGCCAGCCCGTATTTGCCGGAGCGATATCCCACCGTCCTGGAATTTGCGGTGCCCGTCTGCCATGCCAGGTTATTGAAGTAATGCACCGCCGCCCTGCGGAAGATGGGGATGCGCGAGGCGATCCTCAGCAGGGGACCCTGCAGGAAGGCCTCCACGGTTATGCGTACCGAGTTGCGCTCGGCCTCGTAGAAGATACGGTTGACGGGAAACCCCAGGCCGTCAGAGATAAGCTGCCGGAGTTCCGGCAGGAAATCGGCCTCCATGAACACTTGCCGGATACTGGGCACGCGCGCATTGACGATGGTGCCGTTGTTCATCCAATGATGTACGTTCCCTATGCGCCGGGGGACGCCGCACACCTTGCAGCGGCGGTATTTCACCTGCCCTCCCTGTTCTTTGCTTCCTCTTTTCGTAAGACCCACCGTTAGTATATATACCCGTATCTTTGACGATCGAATCGCTATACTATGAACGGTTGCGCTCCGGGCGCGCCGCATTTGCCGGCTTACGATAAGTATAACGCCGAATCCACGCGGCGATTACACTGCGATTGATAACGACTCATCAACCCAGCAGGTTGGTCACGTATATGGCGCTCCCGGCAGCCTGCTCCGTCCCCACGCCGCGGGCCCCGGCGTCCGTTCCCACCAGCCACAGGTCCTTAACCGGCGTCCAGGGCGTGGGCTTGTGCACCCCTGTCTGGCCGACGCACTGGGCCAGGCCGATGCACTCGCCCGTGGGTTTACCGGTGATGAAGGCGGTGTGCGCGATGTGGGTGCGCATCTTCCACTCGATATGGTTCGAGATCTGGGGGAATATCTCGAGCAGCCTCTCCTCGGCGCGGTCCAGGATGCGCTCGCATTGCGCCACGTTCTCCTTGTTGACCTCGATGGGACCAGGTACCCCGCAGAGGATGAGCTGCTTGCCGGGCGGGGCCGCGTAGGGGTCCCACTCGGAGGGGAAGGGGGTGAAGAGGAAGGGATCCTCGGGCACCCCGCCCTCCTCGATATAGTCGAACATGTGGTCCGGGTTGACTTTGGGGATGTTGAAGAAGCCCGGTGCGGGAAGGTCCACCACCCTCCTGTCCAGGCCGTACTTGGTGGTTATGAAGGAACGGGAATACTTGAGCCCCTTCACGTAAGAGACGTATTCCGGCGGGAAATTCTCCTCCCCGGCCATCTCCAGGGTGCGCTTGATGCCGGCGCTTGAGATGACCAGGTCCGCGTCAATCTGCTCCCCGCCGACGGTAAACACCCCGCGCGCCTTGCCGTCGCGCACGATGATGCGCGCCACCTCGCAGCCCAGGCGCATCTCCCCTCCGTCCCGCTGGAAGGCGCGCATGAACGCGCCCGGTATCTCGCGCGAGCCGCCGCGGGGGACCCCCAGGGTCTGCTTGCGGAAGGCGTTGGCGAAGCACCACAGGAACTCGCCCGCGCTCACCTCCTCGTAGGGGACCACGGTGAGGAGCATGGAGAGGGCGGCGATGCCCTGCAGCGGGGTCCAGTCATCGATAATACGGTGCATGAACTCCTGCATGGTTATCTCGTCCAGCTCCGCGAGGTAGGAGGGGTTGAGGAGAGCTATCTTGGCCACCGCGCGCAGGGTCTCCAAGGGGGAGTTCTTTTTCGAGGCGCGGTAGACCTCTGCGTCGAGGTTCTTCCTTGTTTCCCCGCCCGATAGCATGCCCTTGGCACGGTCCTTGGCGATGAGCATGTTAGCGCGCAAGTTAGACAGCGCCCCGCGGGGGTCGGTCAGGCTCTGGTACAGGTTGAGCCGGTATTTTCCGCCCAGCAGCAGATGCTCGCTGGGATTGGCGGTCAGCCATTCCAGGTCGCCACGCACCATGCGGTTGACGTCTCCGAACTGGCCTGACGCGCCCATGGAGAACATATGCACCCCGGAGTCGACCACGTAACCGTCGCGCGTGAAAGACCAGCACTTGCCGCCGTAGAACTCGTTGCGGTCCAGAAGGGTTACGCTCCAGCCACGTGCCTGCAGCAGCGCCGCGACGCTGGTACCCCCGGGCCCGGAACCGATGACGATGACCTTCCTGTTATCTCCAGCCATTTCTCACACCTCCACCTATGCGTCTATGGGGTCAGGTCTTGTTTTTTGCATACCCTGGTATCTATTAGTAAAATATCCCATATACACCCTTTGCGAGCAGGGAAGTCATCAGCTTTGTCGATGCATAAAATGCAACAATCAAGACCTGACCCCCTGCACGCTCAGGCATTTGTATCCTGGCAGGCCCACCTGCATCATCTTCTGTACCAGCTTCAGGCGGCTGAAGTTCTGGAATGCGATTCGGAAGCCCAACACGCTCAAGGGGAGCGGTTGCATTTCCTTCAGGCGCGAGAGGATGTAAGCGGTGGGGAATGAGGAAACGCACCTGCGGAACTCGCGCCAGGCGCGCTCCTTGTCCTCGACGGCCAGGGCCGCTATCTTCCCCGAGACCAGGGCTCCGTGCAGCCCGAAGAATGCCACGGGATCCATGGCCCCGGCCAGGGTGCCGGCCAGGATCTTGCTGCCCACGTATATGCGCGGGGTCCTCAGGCAGGCGGCAGGCACGGGAAAGGTGAACTCGTTCCATTCCGGAACCTCGAAGCCGTCAAAGGCCGCCACGCGTTCCGCGAAGCGCTCCCGGTCGGCAAGCGATATCGGCTTCCTGCGATTGAAGAGGTGCACGTAGCGGATGCCGCGGAAAGCTGACGTGTAGCCGTAATCGCTGGTGAAGGTGTCGTGGAACATGTGCACGTAGTTGAGGTCGGGATCGCAGGTGCCTTTATGGGTGAAGTGGTGCGAGGTGAGATAGGGCAGCCTCAGGGCGTCGAACCCCTCGAAGTGCAGGCCGGTAGCCACGATGGTGTTGGGGGGCAGTTGGGCCATGTCCTCCTGGGATGTGACGGGAGACCCGAAGCGGACCTCTACTCCGGCCTCGCCTGCCAGTTCGTAAAGGTAACTGTCGAGGCTGGTCGACCTCGGCCCGCGCTCGAAGAAATATGAGTTGATGAGCGAGGGGTCGATGAGAATCTCCTTGCCCCCCGCTATCTCGCTCATCTCGCGTATCGGCTCTATGCCCGGCGAGATGTCGAAGCCTATGTAGGCGCGCATCGCATCGAGGCGCAGGGGGGTACCCTGCCCGGATGGGTGGTAGAGGGGTGAACCTCCCGCTCGCTCCTCGCGCTCCAGCACAACCACGTCATGCCCGCGCCTGCCAAGGTTGATGGCGGCAGTCATGCCCGCCAGCCCTCCCCCAACGATGGTCACCTCAGCCATTATATCCCTCCTTACACTTTTCTGACTTTATGTCGAAAATGTATTATAGCCTTTTTACCTGGCTAAACGCTACTGTTTCCCTGCCCGGACGCCTTGACACTCAACCGGGTCGGAAATATAATTGACTCGGTTGTGACTGACCAGTCGTTCAGAATAACATATATAACATCTCGCGAATGTATGCAAATGGGGACTTTATAAAGCTGGGAGATGGGATACATCCACAGCGTGGATCGGCCCAGGTCTTAACGGCAAGGAGGTAGGTCGATGGCGGCGGGTATAGTCGAGGAAATCGCGGAGTTCGTGGGGAAGGACAACGTCAGGACGGGTGCCGCGGCGGTGGCCGGCTACTTCGCGGACCCGGTGAAGGACACCGGCCTGGTGCTGGTGAAGCCGGCAGACGAGTACGAACTGGCGGAAGTGGCTGACGCGGCCAACAGGGCCAGGCTGCCCCTGTTCTCGGTGCGCAGGGAAAAAATGGATAATTCTCTCGCCTCCAGGAAAGGGTTGCTGCTGGACCTCTCGCGCATGAACGCCATCAAGGAAGTGGACCGGCGCAATCTAATGGGGCATATCTTCGCCGGCGTCACCTACGAGCAACTGCGCGAGGAATGCCTGAAGGTCGGCTGCAAGGTGCTCATGCCCGCCAACGCCACATCGCGCTCCGTGCTCCGTTCCTACCTGGACCGCGACGTACTGAACGGCAATGCGGTATACCGTTTCCCCAACCTGTCCATCTTCCACGCCATACTCTCGGACGGCCGCATCTGGGTATCCGGCTCCCAGCAGATGACCGCAGAGGGCATCGCCGACTTCCGCGAGGACCAGGGGCCGCAGTTCTCCCTCTTTTTCGGGGCGTCGGAGGACATCTTCGGCATACCGTTCTACGGTATCGTGTATATCTACCCCATACGGGAGACCCGCCGGGTGCTGCTCTTCGGTTTCGACGACCTCGAGCCCGCGGCGAAGCTCGCCTACAAGATAAACCGCGACGAGCACTGCTTCGAGTGCGTGACCGCCAACTCGCGCTATCTTTCCGTGCTTCTTTCCCGGGACGCGGCCGCGGCCGATGCGCTGCGGGATAGATTACCCGCCTGGACCACGGCCGTGAGCATCGAGCATCGCACGGAACTGGTGGACATGTGGGAGAAATACGTGCGCGCTGACGCCGAGGCATTGGGCGCCAAAGAAGTGGACGGCGAGCTGACGGGAATGATGGACGAGAAATTCCTCGAGCCCTGGTACGTATTCGACCGCGATTACATGCGCGGACGCACCAGCTTTATCGAGCACTACGATTTCTACAAGCGCGCCCCCGGCCTGCTGGCTGCGGTGCGCGATGCCGCGCAGTCCAGGGGCTACGCGGCGGAGGAGGTAGGGCAGGTGGTGATCCCGGTGTATTTCGGAGCCTCCTGCTACTGCGAGAGCGACCTCTACTTCGATCCCGCGGACGAGGCGGAGTCGGCAAAGGCGGCGGATATCTGCCGCGCGGCCTACGGCAAGCTGCTCGACGAGGGCAGCTTCATCGACCGCCCCAGTGGCGAGGCGGCGAAGATGGTCTACGACAGGGTAAACGAAGGTTTCATCAAGGTGCTCAAGACTTTCAAGGGCATCGTTGACCCCGACGGCCTCATGAACCCGGATCAGCTTCTGGAGGGGGTGTAGAAGATGAAGAAGAAGATAACCGCTCCCAGGGAGGTGCTGCACGAGCTGCAGCAGGACTATTTCATCTGCACCAAGTGCAAGATATGCCAGGGGGTGCACGTGCAGTACTGCCCCGAGTCGCGTTTCTGGCGCAATTGCCCCTCCGGTTCCTATTTCCGCTGGGATGCCTATTACGCCTCCGGCAAGATGGAGATAGCCCGCGGACTGCACATCAACGAGATAGAGCCCAGCGATTCCATGCGGCACATACTCTACACCTGCATGCTGTGCTCTTCGTGTCAGGAGCAGTGCTACGAGGTGAAACAGCTCCACCCCACCCGCGTCTTCGAGCTCATGCGCGAGAAGGCGGTACGCGAGGGATGGGGCCCCATGCCAGAGCACGCGCCGCTGTTCGAGAGCCTGGAGGCCAACGACAACCCCTTCGGCATGGACAGGAGCAAGCGCGGCGACTGGGCCGAGGGGCTGGCCCTGAAGAAGCTGCCCGAGGAGAAGGCAGAGGTGCTCTTCTACGCCGGAGACGCCTATACCAGCGACCCTTCCCTGCGCCACGCGGCGCGCGCCGCGGCCCAGGTGCTCCTGGACGCGGGCCTGGACGTGGGCATACTGGGGGCGGAAGAGATAAGCGACGGCGCGCTCATGCTCATGCTGGGCGACCGCGACTTCTTCGAGGATTATGCCGCCGCCAACATCGAGACCTTCAACTCGCTGGGGGTTAATACGATCGTCACGCCAGATACCCACGCGGCCTGGGTGTTCAAGGAGGAGTACGCGCGCGAGCTGGACCCCTCCATCAAGGTATATCAGATAAGCCAGCTCCTCTCCCGGCTGCTCAAGAAGAACCAGCTGACGCCAGAGAAGGAAGTAGCCATAAAAGCCGTCTATCACGACCCATGCAAGCTGGGTCGGCGCTTCGACATATACGAGGCCCCGCGCAAGGTCCTCCGGGCGATACCGGGGCTGGAACTCCTGGAGTTCCCCCGCGCCACCTTCAATTCCTTCTGCTGCGGCGGCGGGGGCGGCGTGCGCTACGCCTTCCCGGATTACGCCCTGGCGACGGCGAAGGAGAGGCTCTTCGAGGCGGAATGGACGGGCGCGGAGGCCATCGTCACCAGCTGCCCCTACTGCGTGCAGATGCTGGGCCAGGCGGTGGAGGCCGCGGGGAGCAAGATGAAGGTGTACGACCTGGCCGAGGTCTTACTCGCGTCCCTGGGCAAGGAGGTGTAGGGGTATGTGGACCAAGGATATCGCCAAGGACATCAAGGACAGGCGGATCTCCGGTATCATCATGCAGCACGAGGCGGAGCCCCGGCACAACAAGCCCGAGGGAGTGGCCCGGGCCAAGGAGATGCTCGCCGGCATACTGGGCGAGCAATGGGTGACAGACGACCCGGTGATCCTCATAGGCTATTCCCGTGACCAGGGGCCGCTGCCCGCCAGCTACCCTCATCTCGTGGTCTTGCCCAAGACCACCGAGGACGTGGCCGAGGTCTACCGCGTCGCCAACGAATGCGAGGTGGACGTGATCCCCATGGGCACCGGCCTCACCACCATGGGATTGCACATCCCCCTCTTCGGCGGCATCATCATGGACCTCAGGCGCATGGACGAGGTGCTGGAGGTGGACGGCGAGAACTGCTACATGATCATCCAGCCCGGGATCAATTACCTCGTGGCCCAGGTGGAAGCCCAGAAGGTGGGGTGCCGAGTGCTCAACCCCTCGACGGCGGCCACGGCCGGGGTTATCTCCAACCACGCCTTCTGCAACATCAATACCCTGGCGTCGAAGTACGGTTTCGGTATCGACAACATCGTCGACATGACCATGGTCATGCCCGACGGCACCATCCTCAAGACCGGGCCCGCCGCATACGGCGCGGTGAAGGCGCACGTGCCCGGGCCGGGACCGGACATGGCCTCGCTCTTCCGCTACGCCTACGGGCAGCTGGGCACGGTGACCGAGATGACCCTGCGCATTTACCCCGAGGCCGAGAATATATTCCAGATATTCCCAGCTTATGAGAAGGACGACCTGGAATGCGTGATCGAGGTCCTCTACAAGGTGGCCAACGAGAACCTCACCCTGGAGCTGGCCCACATGCAGAACTCCTTCTTCGGCATCTTCGTGGCCGAGACCAACAAGCACGCCAGCGCGCTGGCGGGTTCCTTCCCGCGCAACAACCTCTTCTCCATCTTCGCCGGCACGACCATGGAGGAGGCCATGCTCAAGGCCGAGGTGTTCAAGAAAGTCATCCTGGATATCGACCCCACCTGGGAGTTCCTGCCCGTGGAGGCCATGGAGGACCTGGTGGGCGACCTGCGCAGCGTAAACCTCGAGCGCTGGCAGAAGTTCTTCAACGTCACCGTGCGCGTGATGCGCGTGCGCGGGTCTTTCCTAATCGGGGCCCTCATCGGCCACCTGGACAACTTCCTGCAGGCGGAACGCAGGATGCGCGTGGAGACCACCAACCAGGCCGGGCACACCGAGGACAACCTGCCGCCGGATGACGCCTCCACCTACCTGCAGCCGTACCACATGGGGCGCTCGGCGTACATGGAATACGACCTCTATTCCAACCAGGGCGACAAGGACGACAACATGCGCATGTTCATGACCTATATGCGCGCCATGATGGCCGGTATCCTGGGCGAGGGCCTGGTCCTGGCTGCAGGCGCCATACCCCTCAACAAGGGCATGGCCCTGCCGCTGCCGGAGGGGATGCCCACCCTGGATGACCTCATGACCCTGGCCATGCCTAATGCCGCGGCCTTCACGGACGCTATGGTGGGCTTCAAGAAGGCGGTGGACCCCAACAATATCGCCGCCCGCAGGTGGGATTACGACACCGGTTTAAACAAGAAGCTCACCCTGTAAGAGAGGAGCGGAGAGCTCGTACGGGGTTCGATAACGGTTTTCTATCCGGATAAGCCGGCCTCATCGCCGGCTGGGAGCCGAGGAGGTGATGCGATAGAGTATCGGCGGGATCCGGGAAGAGGGGATAACGGAGACTGCGGCGCGCGGACAAGCCGCAGGCCGGACCTCATCCCGGGGAGCCGGAAAACGGCGATTCTGGGTTTAGATGTCGCCCGCCGGCCGCAGGGACCGGCGGGCGGCGCAACCCGTGTCGCGCGGAATGTTCACGAGGCAGGGGCGGGACGCGAAGGGGGAAAAATGGCGGAAGTCACCATCGTGGGAGCGGGCCTGGCGGGCCTGGTGGCGGCGGTAAACTGCGCGGCGGCCGGCCACCAGGTCAAAGTACTCGAGAAGTTCGAACGCATCGGCGGCGATCCCTATATCCGTCCAGCCGTGGACGTCACGCCCATGGATCCGGAGAGGCTGGGGAGGTTGATCGGCATAGAGCTGCAGCCACCCTACGTGACTCCTACGGAGGAATTCCCCATCTACGTCTACGGCAAACCCCACGTCGTCCCCGGCCGGCAGCTCTACCTCCACTCCGTGGAAAGGGGCTCCCGCTCCACCTCTATCGATACCCTGCTGTACGAAAAGGCGCTCGCCTCGGGCGTGGAGTTCGAGTTCGGGGTCTCCTGCGATTCCCAGGGGGACTTCGCCCAATTGCCCCCCAACACCATCGTGGCCACCGGCCTTCACGTCGAACCCTTCCTGGCCCTGAGGCGCCCGTACGTTGACGTCTACGGTTTCATCGGGAAGACGCGCCACGAAGGCCCGCCCCGCATCATGGGTTTCTTCGACCGCTGCACCAGGTATTACAACTACTGCGCCAACGTGAACGGCGTGGCCTTCGCTCTGGCCTTCGACGGCAGGCCGGTCAGGTCTTCCCTGCGCGACGAATGGGACCGCCAGCTGCGGGAGTGGGAGGGAATTGAATTCGAGCAGTGGCTGCCCCACGAGGGCGTGGTGGCGACGAGGAAGATCAGCGACCCCTGCCTCTATGCCGGCGAAAAGATCCTGGCGGGCACGCTGGCAGGAATGCAGGACCCCTTCTTCCTCTTCGGGGTGCAGAGCTCCCTGGTCTCGGGAAAGATAGCGGCCATGGCCGTGGACGACAGGGAAAGGGCCTGGAGGCTCTTCCGCGCCTTTACGTCCGCGCGCAAGTACTCCTGGCTGTATAAAAAGTTTTTCGATGCCCAGCCCCACGTGTTGCGCAACCTGGGGCTGAGGCTTGGTTTCGGCATGTATGTGAAGCAGCCACGCTTGCTGCAACCGGCGATAGACGTGGCCCTTAAATCCCTGCCCGGCTTCGGCCGTTACTAGGCGGCGTCGATTTCGATTTGCGGCCGGACGGGAAAGAGGCTATGGCGGACAAGACACCGCGGCCTCGCGCGCGGGGCATGCACGGGGAAACGGATGGAGACGGGAAGAACATGGTGGAGGACGGTTAAAGGGTAGCGGTGAAGCAGGGGGTTCCTCTATACAGTACCGGCCCGGTCTCCCGGATAACCGATAGTGAAGGAGCGCAAATGGCTGAGAAAAAAGTAAACATAGTCGGGGCGGGGCTCTCCGGCCTGTGCGCGGCCATCGCGGCGCGCAAGATGGGCTACGAGGTGCACTGCGTGGATAAGTACAACCGCGCGGGCGGCATGCCGGGGGCGCATCCTTTCGTGGACACGACCCCCTTCGATTGCGAGCTGATGTCGCGCTTCCTGGGCGTACGCATAGGGGAGCCCCAGGTGAGGCCCTGCGAGAGCTTCAACGTCTATGCCTTCGGCAAGCTGTGCGCGCTTGACCCCGCTCAATCAAAGATGCATAACGTGGAAAGGGGGCCGCGCCGCACGGCTATCGACCGCTACCTCGCCGACGTCGCCGCGGACATGGGGGTGACCTTCGAGTGGGGGAATCCCGTTGTGACCCAGAAGGACCTGGCCCAGTTCCCGCCCAACACCATCGTGGCCACGGGCCCCTACATAGAGGCCTTCGACGCCCTGGGCATACCCCGCGAGACCGCTTACGGTTACGTGCTCAGCGGAAAGTACAGGCCCCACGGAGTGCCGTCGCAGGCCTCGCGGGTCTCGGTCTATTTCGACCACTACACCCGCGATTACTGCTACCTTCCCTCCTCCAACGGCGTGGTGGCCGGGTTGTTCTTCGCCCGCCGCCCCGTGGGCAAGGAACACCGCGATATATGGGAAAGGCAGATCAAAGAGACGGAAGGGGTGGAGTTCAAGACCTGGTGGCCGGAGAGGGGTTATTTCGCATCCCGCTACCCCAACCAGCCGCGCCTGTTCAAGGGGGACAAGATACTGGCGGGGAAGCTGGCGGGGGCCCAGGATCCCGGCACCTACTTCGGGTGCCACGGCGCCATGGTCTCGGGCAAGATAGCGGCCATAGCCCTGGAGGACAAGGCGACCGCGCAGGAGATGTTCGAGGTATGCAACCGCAGCTTCAACAACATGTGGTTTTTCCGCCGCGTGGCCATCAACTACGCACCGGAGTTCATGCGGGGGGTCGCGCTCAAGAGGCTGATAAGCGACGTGTCGAGGTACGAGCCTATGGGCAGGATACAGGGAGCACTGCTGGCCAACATGATCCCTGGGTACAAGCTCCTCAAGCAAATGGATAAATATTCCAGATATATCGGCGTTTAGGAGGGCATGATGGTCAAGTACAAGGGTCCGGTACACGTAGTGGGAGCCGGCTTGGCGGGGCTTATCGCCGCCATCAACCTGGCGCGCGAGGGCCACGAGGTCATCGTGCTGGAGAAGGGCAAGCGCGTGGGGGGGCTGGCCGTCTACAACCCCTCGCCACATGGTACGCCCATGGACGCCGACGCCATGTCCCGTTATGTGAGCATCGATCTCAAGCCGGCGATGGTGCGCATAGACGACGGGATTATCGGGGCATTCGGCAAACGCTACAAGCAGAGATTCCCCTCCAATATCGACTTGTGGATGATCGAGCGGGGGCCGCGGGCGTCTTCCATGGACCATTACCTCTACCGTATCGCCGTGGAGGAGGGGGTCAAGTTCGAGTTCGATCAGCCCATCATCACGGACAAGCAGGTACGCGAGCTGCCGCGGGGGAGCATCATGGCCACCGGCCTGCACGCCGACGGCTTCGAGGCGGCCAACGTGCCCTATAAGTCCCTCTACGGCTATTTCGCCAAGTGCCGGGTGCCCTGGCAGGAAGCCCGCGTCTCCTTCTGCTTCGACGATTACACGCCTGACTACGCCTTTACCTGTTCCGTTAACGGCATCGCCTTCGCCCTCATCTTCAACCGCGAGCGGCCGGTGGCGAAGTGGGAGATGGAGAAGTTCGCCGAGTCGGCCACCCTGGAGGACGGCTATCCCTTCAAGAGGTTCTATCCCCTGGGGGGCGGGGCCAAGGGAGGAGCGGCGGGGGCGCCCATAGCCAGTTTCAGCAACCCCAGGCTCTTCCATGGCGACCTTATCCTGGCCGGTACCCTGGCCGGGATGATGGACCCCGTGCTCTTCTTCGGCATGCACGGCGCCTTCATATCGGGCAAGATCGCGGCGCGCGCCTACAGCGACCCGGCGGGGGCTTACGACGAGTTCCGGCGCATCAACCGGACCTTCTACCCGCTGCTGGCGGCCAAGCGCATATTGAATCGCAGCCCGCAGGACCTCGTGTTGAAGTATCCCATGCATGCCGTCCTCCCCCTCATGCCTCTTTTCAACCGCTTCCTGATGCGCAAAGCTTTCATGGTCAATGTGAGCGGCTACGGGAGGATATGACCCCAGGGAGGTAGATAAATGAAAGTCATCGTCATCGGAGCTGGGCCGGCGGGGCTGGCGGCCACCTACGAATTGCGCAAGAAAGGCGTGGACGTCCTGTGCCTGGAGGAGAGGAACGTGGCGGGAGGCCGCGCGCGGGGCTACCAGAAGGAGGGCTACCAGTTCGAACTGGGGGCGCAGTTCTCCGCCGACCTCTGCACCACCACCTTCCGGCTCTGCGACGAGCTGGGCATGGAGGACGCCGTGAAGAGCTTCGATTTCATGGGAGCCATGTGGAGGGACGGCAAGCTCTACCCCATCCCGGCAACCATCAATCCCAGGGAAGCTGCAAAGCACTGGCGCGACATCGTCAGGTTCCGCGGACTTCCCTGGAAGGGCTATCCCCAGATGGCCAAGGTCGGCTACCACATGCTCAGGCGGCGGAAGGATTTCGACTTCGAGAGCATGGACCCCGAACCGGTCCTGGACCTCAGCGATATCAGCATCGAGGAATACGTCCTGCGTTACGGCGGCCAGGTGGCCCTGGACTACGTGTTCCAGCCCATGACCGCGTCCCTCACCCTGGGCGAGCCCGACCAGGTGGGGGCGGCGCACGTCCTGGCGCTGCTCATGGGGCTGATGCCGGGATTGAAGTTCCTGAAGAAGGGCATCGGCTCACTTCCCGCCGCCCTCTACGAGGAATGCAAGGACTCCATCCGCCTCTCCACCCCCGTGAACAAGGTGGTCATCGACGGCGGGAAGGTGAAGGGGGTAGAGACGCCGGAGGGGTTCCTGGACGCCGCCGCGGTCATCTGCGCCACCACCGCCACTACCGCCATGCACCTCATCCCCGACCTGCCCGACACCCTGCGCAAGCCACTGGAGACGGTAACCTACAGCTCGTGCATCCACTTCATCTTCGCTCTCAAGGAGAGGCTCCTGCCCCAGGGATGGTACGCCGTCACCTTCTCCCGCAACGAGGGCTCCATGCAGCCGGGCTTCGCCGATGCGGGCGGCAAGTCGCCCTACTTCTCACCCCCCGGCGCAGGGCTGGTGCACAGCCTGACCTGGGGGCGCCGCGCGAAGGAGCTCAACGAACTGCCCCTGGAGGAGCTGAAAAGGATGATGATCAAGGACCTGCAGATGATCGTCCCCACCATGCCCGACGAGCCCTACATCACCGAGGCGGTGCGCTGGGACGAGGCTATCTGCCTCGACCCGCCCGGGCAGGCCAGGGCCATCCACAACATGCGCAAGAACAACTACCGCGACGTGAAAGGACTGTACCTGGCAGGGGAATATATGTACCTCATATCCTGCGTGGAGGGCTCACTGCGCAGCGGCATCGAGGCCGCCACCGAGGCGTTGCGCTGACCCGGCGAGGTCCGGAAAGGAGCGCTTAACCGGCGGGGCCTGGAAGGGCGCGCTGACCCACCGCGGAGCCTGAGGGCCTCGAGCGCCTCTCATCGCCAGCGAAGCGATCTCCTCTATCTGACACCAGGTATGGCTGAAAAGGGATTGCTTCGACGCCTACAGCTCCTCGCAATGACAATTTGGTGGCACGATTGCCGCATCGCCCGTTCCTCCTCGCTGTGACGGCATAAGCCAGGAAGACCTGCAACGGGCCGACCCCCTGTCCTTCGCCTTCATGCGCGAATACATGGGGAAATTCGGGGGGCGAGGTGGGAATAATAGCTTCTGAGAAGAAAGGCGGCGCGGTGGCGGTACGAATGCCGCTGTAGAGGTCGGAGGGGGGCGCGTGGACGCAAGGCACTGTCGACGGGAGCGGAGGGCCAGCATATGATCGGGGTGTTCGTACTCGATGACAATCCCGTCGTAAGGCAGAGCCTGGAAGAAATGCTCGCCGAAGAGAGCGACATACGCGTGACCGGCCAGGCGGCCACATGGCGGGAATTGATGCGGCTGTTGGATTCCAGGACGCCGGACGTCATCATCCTCGACATCACCATGCCCGACCGCAGCGGCCTGGAAGTCTTGAAAGATGTGAAGGGCTTGTACCCGGAGATACCCGTGCTGATCCTGAGCGTTCACGACGAGAAGCTGTTCGCTGCCCGCGCCATCGAAGCGGGAGCCGCGGGATATATCAACAAGATGAGCGTATCGGATGAGCTGGTGAACGCGATAAAACGCGTGGTCGATGCCTGAACGAGCCCCGGTTAAAGTCGCGGTAAAGCGCGTGATTTCGGTGAAGCGAGATATTACGCGAATAATATCCACCACGAGTGGCGGGCGGACAAATACGACCCCGCTTACCAAAATGACGCATATCATATCGATCACTCCTTGCGGGCGAACAATAAAGGCTTCGCCGGCGTATATACAACAGAAAACGAATATTCGGGAATGGGAGCGGCGGTGACGCACGTCAAGGACATGCGGAACCGCGGATGCGATAATCGGCGCAAGGAGTGATCTATTTGCAGGAGATGGACAGAAGGAAATTCCTGGGTAAGGCGGGAAGCGCGGCAGCCGCCCTGGGTGCCGTTTATCTGGCGGCTACCATACCCGGCTGCGGCAGCAACGCCGGCGATACATGCCCCGTGGACGAGGGCCCGGCAGCATCTACTGAGGACATCCCGGCTCCCGAACCCGCAGCGGCGCCTGCGCCCGGGCTGGTGGTGGTCAAGGGCTCCGACCCCGCGCTTATGCTGCGCAAGGGCCTGGAGGCATGGGGTGGCGTGGCGGCCCTGGGCCTCGCCGGCAAGAAAGTGCTCATCAAGGTCAACGCCGCCTTCGCGCGGCCCCCCGAGGACGCCACCACCACCAACCCGGAGCTGGTGGGCGAGGCAGTGCGCCGGTTCCTGGCGGCGGGCGCATCTGGGGTGACCGTCTTCGACCACATCCTGCAGGACCTCCCCGACCAGACCCTGGACAGGAACGGCATAGGGGCGGCGGCCAGGGCGGCGGGGGCCGAGGTGGTCGTTTACGCGGTGAGAAAGCCCGGGCCCGCGCGCATCGTGCAGATTCCCGGGGCCACCGCTCTTCCCTCCGCGGGCATCCTGGAGGAGATCTTCGCGGCCGACGTCATCGTGAACATGCCCAAGGTCAAGCACCACAGCGGGGCCGGGCTGTCTATGGCCATGAAGAACTTCATCGGCATCACCCAGACCATGGGGAATTTTCACAACATAGATCTGCATAAGGCCATCGCCGAGATAAACACGGCGGTCAGGCCGGCGCTGATCGTAAGCGATGCCACCAACATCCTACTGGACCGCGGCCCCGGGGGACCGGGCACGGTATCCAGCCCGGGGCAGATCGTGATCGGCACCGACCCCGTGGCCATCGATTCCTACTGCTGTTCGCTGTTCGGGGTGGCGCCGTCGAGCATAGGCTACCTGGCCTACGGAGAGCAGCTCGGCGTGGGCACCACCGACTTCGCCTCCCTGGGAATGGTGGAGGTGAGCGCATGAAAAAGGACCGACGCCGCGCCGTACACTGGCTGCGCCGTGCCGTGCAGACAGCTTTCATGGCGCTTTTCGTCGTCACGGTATGGGCTGCGGCTTATCCGCCCAGCGCCAAGCTGGACGAGAACCTCTTCCTGCGCGTGGACCCGCTGGCGGGGATAACGGCGGCGTGGGAGAGCGGGCTCTGGCTCTACCTGCTTCCCGCCTGGATACTGCTGGGATTGACCCTGTTCAGCGGCCGCCTCTTCTGCGGCTGGATCTGCCCCCTGGGCTCCGCCTTCGAGATGCTGCCCTCGCTGGAGAACAGGCGCGCAAGGAAGCTGTCCCGCCTTCGCCCCAGGGATATCTTCGGCAGGACCATAGGAGCTGGCGACCGCCGCATCCGGCTCAAATACGTGTTTCTGGGGATACTCGTACTGCTTTTCGCGCTGGGCATAAACGCGATCTGGATCTTCGACCCGCTGGTGATCGCCAATCGCGCGGTGGTCACCGTCCTCCTCGGCAGCGTGCCATTCTTTTTTATCGCCCTGGCGGTGCTGGCGGTGGTGGTGGGGCCGCGCTTCTGGTGCCAGGAGATGTGCCCCTTGGGAGCCGCCCTCTCCCTGGTGGGCATGGCCGGGTCCCGCCTTCCCGCTAAGGCCAGCCCCTTGGCCCTGGTAAAGGACGAAGCCGCCTGCACCCACTGCGGCAAGTGCGTCTGCGCCTGCCCCTTCGGCATCACCGAGGTAGCGGACAGCAGGAAGACAGGCCGTCTGTTCATGGCCGACTGCGCGCTGTGTGGAGAATGCGTTGCCGCGTGCCCCGAGGTGGGAGCGCTGTCGCTGCGAGTCATGGGGGCGGCGGTGCTCGCCTCCGGTAAAGCTCCGCGGGGGCAGGATACCCCGGAGGAGGCGATAGTATGCGAGATCTGAAGATAGGCCGCCGCGATTTCCTGGCCATCGGAGTGGCGGGTACCGCGTCGCTTTTCGCCTACGGCCTGCTGCGCGACCAGGGCAGCTCCGTTTTGCTGCGGCCGCCGGGAGCCCAGGACGAAGCCGCTTTCGCCACGCGCTGCCTGCGCTGCGGGGAATGCGTGCGCGCCTGCCTTACCAATTGCCTGGAGCCCGCGGGCAGGGAGTTCGGCACCGCCAAGCTGTGGACGCCTCGCCTCAACCCCGCCCTGGGCAAGTGCGAGTTCGAGCTGTGCGGCCGCGCTTGCGCGAAAGCCTGCCCGGTAGGCGCGATACGCGAGCCAGCCGATGATGAAGTGCGCATCGGCACGGCCGCGGTAAACCGTTCCAAGTGCATCGCCTGGAACGAGGGCAAGGCCTGCCTGGTATGCTACGAGCGCTGCTCATACGGGGCCATCGATATAGATTCCCGGGGCAGGCCCCACGTGAACGCGGAGAAGTGCACGGGTTGCGGAGCCTGCCAGAACACCTGCGTCACCTGCCCAGACCCCGCTATCGTGGTCTACCCACCCGGCGCCGCTCCTCCTGGAGGCGGCGGCGGAGCCGGCAACGGCAAGAAGGGCAACTAACCGGCCTTGCCAGGCCTTGGGGTCACGCCCGGAAATCGGCCTGGGCGTATATATATAGGCCTTGGGGTCACGCCCGGAAATCGGCCTGGGCGTATATATAAGCCCCGTCCCGATCTTATATACGTTCGTTAAATGCGTGCGTTAACGGCTTTACGGGCGCGCCGTTATTGACGTGAGCCGCTCGCCTGCGTTAGTTCCGCTCGCGCCAGCTTCGCTGTGAGCATCGCCTCGCAATGACACTTGATGCTGTAATATGTGCCTTCAATAGATAGAATAGATGTAACGTTCAAGGCGGAGGGAACGGCACTGCGTATGAAAGGAGCGTCATGGATGTCCAGACCATCATAGACGAGAGCCTGGAATTATGGAGGGATCCCTACCCGCACATGGCGAAACTCCGGGATGAAGGCGAGATACCCATGGGAGTGTTCTGTTCCTACACACCGGAGGAGATCCTGCATGCAGCCGGCTTCACTCCGGTGCGCCTCATGGGCGCGGTGCGTTCTCTCACACACTCTGACGCATATCTCCAGACCTATTGCTGCTCGCTTGCCCGCACCGACCTGGACATGGCACTCGCCGGCGAGTTGGATTACCTGGAAGGCGCGGTCTTCGTGCAGACCTGCGATACCATGATGCGCCTCTCGGACATCTGGCGCCGCAACACGAATTTCCCCTTCCACGGAGACCTGGTGCTTCCCATCCGCATGGGCGAGGATACCTCCCTGCCCTTCGTGGTGGAGGAGGTGAAACGCTTCCGCCGCAGCGTGGAGGAGTACACGGGGGAGGACATCTGGGACGATGCCCTCAACGAGAGCATACACGTCTACAACCGCAACCGGCGCCTGGCCGATCGCCTGTACAAGTTGCGCGCAACCAACCATGGCGTTATCGACGGCCTGTCCGCCACCGCCGTCATTACCGCAGGGTTCTGGATGCGCCGCGAGAAGCACAACGAGCTACTGCACGAGCTGCTGGAAGGGCTGGATGCGGGAAGTCCGCAAGCCGATGCCAGGACGCCCCTCCTCCTGAGCGGCAGCGTATGCACCATCCCCGACATCATGGAGCTCGTCGTCGAACTGGGCGCGGACGTTGTGGACGACGACTTCTGCAGCGGCCACCGTTACTTCGATAACTACGTCGACGAGGCGGATTCGCCCGAGGAGGCACTGGCCAGGCGCTTGTGGGGGAGGGTGAACTGCCCCGCCAAGCAACAGAGCATCGAGGATCGCATGGAACACCTTCTGCGGCAGGTGCGGGACAGCGGCGCCAAGGGCGTCGTCTTCTTCCTGCAGTCCTTCTGCGAGCCCCACCTCTTCGACATACCTTACATGAAGGGACGGCTGATGGAAGAGCTCGAGGTGCCCTCGCTGGTGCTGGAGAACGAGCTGCAATCCTTCTCGCGCGGTCAACTCCGCACCCGCCTGCAGGCTTTCATCGAGACCATCAGCGGAGTGTAAGGCAAGGGGGCCATGTTTTGATGCTTGTATGCCATTATATGGTAACTTGGGTAAAGTCCCTGCTTGTAAGCGAGCATATGGGTATTAACGGCGAACATACCGGAGTATGCAAAAAACAAGACCTGACCCCTTGAATTAAGGAGGGTGAGATGAACGGCAACGGCAGCGGTGCAAAAGATGCCAAGCAGGCGGACAAGGAACGGCGCAAGATCAAGACCGGCGCCGCCATGCGCGACCTCATGACCAAGTACTACATGGAGGCCAAGGCGGCGGAGGGCACGGACAGGCATATCGCCTGGATAACCAGCGGCGGTCCCGTGGAGCCTCTCATCGCCTTCGACGTTATCCCCGTCTACCCCGAGAACCACGGCGCCATGTGCGGCGCGGCGCACATGAACGTGGAGCTGTGCGAGGTGGCCGAGGGTCGCGGCTTCTCCCGCGACCTCTGCTCCTACGCGCGCGGCGACATCGGCAGCGCCATCACCAAGGGAGGGCCCATCGGCGGCCTGCCCCGTCCCACCTTCCTGGTCTGCTGCAACAATATCTGCGATACCGTCTTCAAGTGGTACGAGGAGCTGGCGCGTTTCTTCGACGTGCCCCTGTTCATCTACGACACGCCCTTCGTGCGGGGCGAACTCCCCCAGCACACCGCCGATTATTCCCTGCGGCAGATGGAGGAATTCATGAGCTTCCTGGAAGAGATCACCGGGAAACCTTACGACGAGAAGCACTTCATGGAGGTGGCAGCCAAGTCGCTTTTCGCCTCCGCCCTGTGGAAGGACGTGCTCGCCTGCGGCGAGCACCGGCCCGCGCCCATGACCTGCTTTGACGCTTTTATCCTCATGGCCCCCATCGTCACACTGCGCGGCACGCAGGAGGTGGTGGATTTCTACCAGTTGCTGCTGGACGAGATGAAGCAGCGCATAGAGGAGGGCATCGGCATCCTGCCCTCCGAAAAGCACCGCCTGCTCTGGGACAACATCCCGGTGTGGTACGAGATGCGCCACCTGGGTGCTTTATTCATGGAGCTGGAAACCTGCCTGGTGGCGGACACCTACACCAGCGCCTGGACCTTCGAGGGCGTGGACGCGGAGAAGCCCCTTGAGAGCATGGCCAGGATATACGCCGAGGTCTATCTGAACATCAACCTGGAGAGGATGGCCGACAAGATAGAGAGCCTGGCCACGCGCTACGCGGTGGACGGCATGGTCATGCACTCCAACCGCAGCTGCAAGCCCTACTCGCTGGGCCAGTACGACCTCGCCAGGGAGTTTACCAAGCGCACCAGCAAGCCGACCCTGATCATCGAGGCCGACCACACCGACTCGCGCTGGTACGACCGCACCCAGGTGGAGACGCGCATCCGCGACTTCGTGGAGAACCTGCTGGACTAGCGAGGCCGAGGGGTCAGCCCCGGCTTCTGGCCGGTATTCCCCCGCTTTGTCCAGTTCATCCGGTTTCCACGGCAGCTTCAGCGGGGGCGGCGGCTTCGGGGGCGGTTCCTCGGGTGGAGGCTTCGGCGGCGGCGGCTCCTCAGCCGGCTGACCGGCCGCAGTGATCTGTCTGCAAAAGGGGATGGGAAATGCGCGATGCCGCAGCTTACATACGAGCCCTGGAGGAGATGAACCCCATAAGGGAGCCGATCCTGCGCGAGGCCATAAGCGCGCTGCAGCTCCCGCGGGGAAGCCGGGGGTTGGATGCCGGTTGCGGCATCGGCCAGCAAGCCATGTTGCTGGCGGAGGCGGTGGGTCCCGCGGGGCACGTCACCGGCCTCGATATATCTCCCGGGCTCCTGCAACATGCGAAAAAGATCGTGGCGCAAGCGGGCATGTCCGAGCGCATCTCGTTTCAGGAAGGCGATATCGCCCGCCTTCCCTTTGACGATGACTCTTTCGACTGGACCTGGAGCGTGGATTGTGCCGGGTATCCAGCCGGCGATATCCTGCCCCTTCTGGAGGAGATGGAGCGTGTGGTGGTGCCGGGCGGCACCGTCGCCGTCCTCGCTTGGTCATCGCAGCAGATGCTCCCCGGCTATATGCTGCTGGAGGCGCGGTTGAACGCCACCTGCTCGTCTTACGCGCCCTTCGTAAGAGAGGCAAGACCGGAAGCAAATTTCCTGCGCGCCCTGGGCTGGTTTCGCGCGGCCGGTCTTAAGGAATGCACGGCTCAGACCTTCGTAGGCGACGCCTACGCTCCCCTCGACGACGACATACGCACGGCCCTTATCTCGCTCTTCCCGATGCTGTGGGGCGAGCGGCAGCCCGAGGTATCGGACGAGGACTGGGCGGAATATAAGCGCCTATGCGAGCCGGATTCGCAGGACTTCATCCTGGACGTGCCAGGCTACTACGCCTTCTTCACCATCTCGATGTTTTACGGCAAGGTAGCGCATGCTCATCATGCGTCATAGGGATAGGACGGCTTATGCACTACTTCGAGAAACACCGATGGCTCGTCTCCCAACACCCATGAGTCCTATCAATAACAGCATCCCACATCCATGCCGGTCTAAAAATGACCCGGCTCATGCCGGCTAACGCTCAACGACAAGGGGCCCGGGGCTTCGCGTGGCGAACGCGCGGTCCGGCCTTTATCCGCCCGATGGCAACGCGCGGACAGGCGCCCGCGCATTTGCGCGCTTGCGCAGGGGAAGGCGGTTTGCCGCGTAAACATAAGAGCATGGCTCAATGATGGTAAAATGTGATGCCGTAGGGAAACTGAAAAAAAGGGGGGGCGATGGTTGAAGGCAACGATGCTGAAAAAACCGGGATAGAGGTCGTCGCTATTGTGCCCGAGATCAAGGAGGAAGCGACCGTCGCGTTGGTGGAGGCCTTCAAGACGGAGGAGACCACCGCCTATCACCTGGACATGAAGCACCCCGGTTCCATACGCCGTATGGCGATCTTCGACGACATATTTATTCAGCTTTACATGGAGGCGGGCCGCCCTCTCTATGCGGCGGTGGAAGACGGCCACGTAATAGGCGCGGGCATTGTGCGCGACCCTCGCATCCGCATCTCCAAGCGGCGCTCGGTGGCCCTGATATTGCCTGACCTGCTCCAGATCCTGCTTCTTTTTGCGCGTCGCCCCGTGCGCTCCCTGCACATCATGGTGGCGGCGAAACATCCCAAGGGGCTGATCGAGCCCTACTTCACCTTCGAGGCGCTGGGAGTCCACCCCGATCACCAGGGGCGGGGCGCGGGGAAAGCACTCATGTGCAAAGCCCAGTCCCTGGTCGAGGAGAACCCCGGGATCTCGGGCATGTACCTGAATACCGGGAGCGAGAAGAACCGGGCCTTCTACGAAAGCCTCGGCTACGATACCCTGCGCATCGAGGACCTGGGCCAGGTGAAGGTCTATCACATGTTCTGGCAGAACCCCTCCTTCAGCTGATGAAAAAAGCAAGGGGGCGAGTCCCGGTAACGTGCCGGCCTGCAAGCCAGCCCTATGCTTTACCTCAGACGACCATCCCTCACCGCGTAAGCCCGTTCTCGCTGCCCGCCTCACCTGCCGCTCCGAGCCGGGAGTCCTCGGACGGGACGAGACAACGAGATATAATTACTAATTAATAACGCTCCGCAAGAAATACTCCGCGAGAACAGCGAAGGAGGCTGAGTGTGAAGGAACGGTCCAGGACTAAGCTGGCTGTCTCGATCGTCCTTCTCCTGGCCTTGGGCCTGGCGGCCGCGGGCTGCGCCGGCGCCGTGCAGGACGGCGATGGCGGCAATGGTAATGGCGCCAACGGCCCCCAGGATAACCTCACCATAGAGCAGAAAGTCGGCCAGCTTTTCCTGATCGGTTTCGAGGGCACGGCCGTTACCCCGGAGATCGAACAGCTCTTCGACTCCGTCCATCCCGGGGGCGTGATCCTCTTTGGAAGGAACATCGAGGCCGAGGAACAGCTCGAGCAGCTGATAACGGGCCTCGAGGAATTGTCCACCGCCGATACGGGCCTGCCGCTCTTCGTCGCCATAGACCAGGAGGGTGGGGAGATCGTGCGTATAAGCTGGCTTGACGACAGCATCTCCCAGTCGAGTATCACGGATCCCGCCCAGGCATACGAACAGGGCTTTGCGCGCGCACAAGGCCTCAAAGGATTGGGCATCAACCTCAACCTGGCCCCGGTCCTGGACATGGGCGTGCAGGGGGATTTTCTCACCCGCTACGGCCGCACCTTCCCTGGAAGCGTGCAGGAGGTGGGCGAACTGGGAAGGAGCGCAATCTCCGGCCAGCACGACGGAGGCGTTTTCTCCACCGCCAAGCACTTCCCGGGTTACGGCGGGATCGCCTATGACCCCGAGAACGAAAAGCTCGCCGTGGTGCCGGGCCTGCCCGAGTTCTCGCAGTTCCAGGCGGCGGCGGCGGCGAGCCCGGAGTTCGTCATGACCGCCAACGTCATCTACTCCGACCTGGACCTGGACCTGCCGTTTACACTCTCCCCCGCGGGCATCGACCTGCTGAGGGAAAAGGTGAGCGGAGACTACCTGGTGGTCAGCGATGACCTGGCGACCAAGGTCCTGAAAGAGGCTTACGGCCTGGGAATCACGGTCGTACGCGCCGCCGAAGCCGGCGTGGACGTGTTGCTGATCTCGGGGCACGAGGCGGGGGATGTCCAGGCAGCCTACACCGCGGTACTGGAGGCGGTGCGCGGAGGCGATATCGGGGAGGACGAAATCGAGGGGCGCGTTACCAGGATCCTGCGCTTGAAGGAAAGGATCTCCCAGCCGGAGTAAGAGATTTAAAATAGGGAATGATAAGGCAAGGCCAGCCAGCTGGCTTTGACCTCGGAGAGTGGCGGATGGCCCGGATGAGAAGGAAGGTGATCGAGATGTCAGAAGTGCCCGAATACGAGAAATACCCGGTCAGTGAGGAGGAGATGGGCAAGCGCTACCGCAACTGGACGGAGGCGCTGGCGCGGCAGGTGGTCATGCTCTACCGCGTCGGAAAAGAGGTCGGCGGCGAAGCCTTCGTGGACAGGCTCGAGGAGGAGTACTACCGCGACGGCAAGAAGGGCGCCGCCATGTGGATGAAACTCACCGGAGCCAAGCCTGAGGAATTCGAGGACTGCATGGGGCTGCCCAAGATACACGACAGGATCGACGACACGTTTGCCAATTTCTGGGATGGTTATGCCGAAAACACGCCGCAGGCCTTCGAAAAAGAGCTCAAGACGTGCCCGGTGGCGCGCATCTGGTCGCGGGAGCCGGACCTGTGCGAGGTCATGCTCAAGGCCTCCCTGATCGGCATGCTGGAGGAACTGAACCCCCGGTTCAAGACGGAGGGGTTCTCGAAGCTGCTCACCAAGGGCGACAGCGTGTGCCGTTTCCGCATCGAGCTTGGGGAGTGACCATGGGGCTGAAGCCGTCCCCGGAGAAGATACTGGAACATCTGGAAAAGCAGGCGGGGGATTATCTCGAGGCCTACGGGAGCTGCGCGCAGGGGACGCTGCGTGCCCTGCAGGAAGAATTCGGACTCGGCAACGCCGAGGTGCTCAAGGCGGCGACCGCCATGCCGGGCGTGGCCCTGAGGGGGGAGACCTGCGGCGCGGTGATAGGCTCGGTAATGGCGCTCGGGCTGGCCTTCGGCCGCTACGAGCCTGATGATTACGACGCCTTCCTGCGCACACTGAAGGCGGCCCACCGTTTCTGCCGCCTTTTCGAGGAGGAATTCGGGAGCTGCATGTGCGCCGGCGTCCAGGAGCGCATTTTCGGGCGTTACTACGACCTCACCGACCCCGTGCAGATGGAGGAGTTCGCGAACGCCGAGGCTTCCAGTAAGTGCCGCGTACCCGCGGGTTTCGCGGTACGCATAGCGGGCAGGATGATCCTGGAATCCAAGCCTTAAAGCGCCGCTATGCGGGCCGGCCCGATCAAGCTGCCCGCCCACCCGGGTTGATCGCGACCCCGGGGGGGCTGCTCACTGTCCGGACTGCCTATCGCGACAGCACGTCCCCTGCCAGCGTGCCGGCGTCGAACCTGCCCGTCTCCAGCACCACCTTCCCGTTCACGAGCACGTAGTCGATGCCCGAGGGATACTGCTGCGGGTCCTCGTAGGTGGAGTTGTCCTTGATGGTCTCGAAATCGAAGACCGTGATGTCCGCGGCCGCGCCCTCCTTCAGGACCCCGCGACCTTCCAGGCCGTAACGCGAGGCCGCCAGGCCGGTGCAGCGATGCACGGCGTTTTCCAGCGTGTAGTAGCCCAGATCCTTAACGTAATGCTCGAAGATGCGCGGGAAGGTGCCGTATGCCGTCTGGGGGGCCGGCCCTTTCTCGGGGAAGAGGACGTCCGCCCCCACCGAGAGCTGGGGATGGTCCTGGCCGTGCAGGAATACCTTCTCCGACCATGGTTTCGGAGGCATGCCCATGAGGAATCCTACCGACCCCTCCTCCTCGATAGCCAGGTCGGCCAGGAAGTCGAACTCGTCCTTGCCTGCGGCTTTGGCCAGGTCGACCACCCGCTTCCCCTCCATGTAACTGTTCTTGTCGCTGCCTATGGAGAGGATGGACAGCATCTTGTAACTCAGGCACTCTATATAGTTGGTAGCCCAGGAGCCGGGCTCCCACTGCGGCCACCTGTCCCTGACCGTCTCCACGTCGTGGCGTATCTTCGCTCTTTCGCCGGGGTCGGCGAGGCGGCGCAGCAGGGCATCCGTCCCGCCTATAAGCGCCCAGGGAGGGAAGAGCTGGGTGACGGTGGTGTTGCCCATGACGTAGGGGATAAAGTCCATGCCCACGTCCAACCCCTCCTCCAGGGCGCGGTCCACCACCTCGTAGCCCTTCTTCAACTGCGCGTTAGGGATGCCCGGCATGGGGATGAAGCGGTTTATCTTCTCGAAAACTCCCACCAGCTCGTAGACGGCGTCTCCCATACGGCCGAAGTCCGGGATGGCCATGAAGTGGCTCACCTGCAGGGAGGTGCCGCCGCGCCGCGCGATCTCCACCGCCTCCTCCACGGCTCTGGCGAAGGTTCCGGTGAGGCTGCGTATGTGGGAGACGTAGCGCCCGCCGTACTCGGGCAAAACCTTGGCCAACTCCACCAGCTCGTCGGTGTGTGCGTACATGCCCGGGAAGTAGGTGAGGCCGGTGGAAAGGCCCCTGCAGCCGTCCTCCATGTCCTTGCGCAGCAGCGCCCTCATCTTCTCCAGCTCTTCCGCCGTGCTGAAGCGTGCGTTGTCGCCCATGACCGCGATGCGCAAGGGGCCGTGCGCCGACAGGGGCACGAAGTTGATGGGAAGCCCGCGGCTGAGAATCCACTGGTTGAACTCCTTCACCGTTCCCCACTGCGGCTTGAAGTCCGCGGAAACGCCCATGGAATGCAGGGTGGAATGAAACAGCTCGGAGTTGTCGGGCAGCCATGGGGCAACCGACCACCCGCAGTTGGAGACCACGCTGGTGGTGATGCCCTGCCTCACGAAGGGCTCGAAGAGCTGCACGTAATCGTCGCGGATCACGTACATATCGTTATGGGAGTGGATGTCGATAAACCCCGGCGAGACCACCTTCCCCGTGGCGTCTATGACTCTCTCCGCCTCGGCCTCAGGCAGGTCGCCCACCTCGGCGATCCTGCCGTCCTTAACCGCTACGTCCGCCTTCCTCGCCGCAGCTCCAGTGCCGTCGACCACCTTTCCGCGCTTGATGAGAACGTCCAGCATGGCTATCCCCCCTCTCCGTTACTGCCGACAGATCCTTTCACCATTCTATCTTAAATCGCAGGGACCGGGACGCGGAGCCCGCACGCCGCCTGGAACGCGCATGTGCCCGCCAGGTTCGAAGGCTTTATACGGTCCGGCGGCGAAAAATGGAGTGAGTTCGTGATGTCCGGTAGAATGGTTTTAAGCATCAAGGCAACAGGCCGGGGAAATAGTTTGCCCGGGTAAGGGAATTAGTGCCGCATCGCTCCAGGGCGGGTATGTACGATGCTACTGGCGGGCCGGTCAGGGTTTGAGAAAAGGAAATATAGACAAGAGGGAACATGAAAAAAGGAAACACATACGCGGTAATAATTTCCCGAGCCGATTATGACGGGCTCATCTTCGACCTGGACGGCGTGGTTACGCAAACGGCGAAGCTGCACGCGGCGGCGTGGAAAGAGATGTTCGACAATTACCTGGAAAATAAAGCCGGCGGTGGCGCGTTCGAGCCTTTCGACATAGAGGGCGACTATCGCAAATACGTCGATGGCAAGCCCCGCTATGCGGGGGTGAAGAGCTTTCTCGACGCCAGGAGCATAGATATACCGTACGGAACCCCTGACGATTCGCCCGAGACCGAGAGCGTATGCGGCCTGGGCAACCGCAAAGACCGGCTGTTCATCGAAAGGATGAAATCGCGCGGCGTGGAGACGTTCAGATCGTCCGTGGAACTCATCAAGAACCTTCGCAACCGTGGATACCGCATCGCTATCGCCTCTTCCAGCAAGAATTGCACTGACGTGCTGGAGGCTGCCCGCATAGCGGACCTTTTTGATGCCCAGGTGGATGGCGTGGACATAGAGAGCCTGGACCTGAAAGGAAAGCCCGATCCCGACATGTTCCTCGAGGCAGCACGGCGCCTGGAGGTGGATCCTTCAAGATGCGTCGTGCTCGAGGACGCCATATCCGGCGTGAGCGCGGGACGAGCCGGCGGTTTTAGTCTGGTCATCGGGGTTGACCGGCAGGACCAGGAGGAAGCCCTGCTGCAGGGAGGGGCGGACCTGGTGGTGAAGGACCTGGCGGAGATCGACGTGGAGGTACGCATACGGGACCTCAGAAACGCGCTCGAGAACTTCGGTGAGATCGAGGACAGGATCAGGGGTAGACGGGTGGCGGTATTCCTGGACTACGACGGCACGCTTACCCCCATAGTATCCCGTCCCGAGGACGCTTTGCTGCGCGAAAAAACGCGCGGTACGCTCCGGGACCTGGCGTCCCAATGCACCGTGGCCGTGGTGAGCGGGCGTGGGCTGGATGATGTCAGGGCCCTGGTAAACGTGGGGGAAATATATTACTCGGGCAGCCACGGTTTCGAGATGGCCGGGCCCGACGGGTTCAGGAAGGAGAACGAAGGGGCGGAACGATTCCTGAACGAGCTCGACCGTGCCCAGGCATATCTCGAAAGGCATCTGGCGGGCATTCCCGGAGCACAGGTGGAGCGCAAGAAGTTCACCATCGCTATCCATTACCGCAACGTGAGCGAGGGACAAGTAGGGGAAGTGGATGAAGTAGTAGGCCTCGCGCACCGGCGATACCCCGGGTTTCGCAGGGCCGAGGGCAAGAAGGTCTACGAGTTGCAGCCGGACATCGACTGGCACAAAGGCAGGGCCGTGGAATGGTTCATGCACGAACTGGATATCGCGGAGCCCGGTTTCGTCCCCTTCTACGTGGGAGACGACATCACCGACGAGGACGCCTTCGAGACGCTGAAAGGCCGGGGAATCACCGTGGTGGTTGGAGAAGGCCCGCGCTGCACCAAGGCGCAATACAGGCTTGAGACCCCCGACGAGGTCGAGCTCTTTATCGCCAGGCTCACCTCCGTATTGGAGGAGGAGAACACCTGGTGGCTGGAGCACGATGGATACGATAGCGAGGAGGAGGGGCTCAGGGAGGCGCTGTGCACCCTGGGAAACGGTTATTTCGCCACCCGGGGAGCGGCACCGGAATCCCTCGCCGACGGCGTCCATTACCCCGGGACCTACCTGGCAGGCGGCTACAACCGCCTGAAGACGGAGATAGCGGGCCGCATGATAGAGAACGAGGACCTGGTAAATCTTCCTAACTGGCTGCGCCTCGACGTGCGGGTCGCGGGGGGTGAATGGTTCGACCTGCAGAGCGCGGAGGTACTCTCCTACCGGCAGGAACTGCACATGAAGACGGGGGTCATGCACCGCCGCGTGAAATGGCGGGACGCGGAGGGGAGGGAGACCAGGATGAACAGCCGCCGCATCGTCAGCATGGACAACATGCACCTGGCGGCGATGGAAGTGATGATAGAGCCCCTCAACTGGTCGGGGACGCTGGAATTGCGCTCGGCCCTGGACGGAAGGGTGACCAACAGCGGCGTGAAGAGGTACCTCAACCTGAACGGAAATCACCTGGAGCCCGTAGAGACAAAACTCATCGGCGAGGATACCGTCCTCCTCAAGGTACGCACGAGCCAGTCAAGGATAGGCGTTGCCCAAGCCGTCAGGACCGGGGCGTTTCGTGATGGCGAGCCGCTGCCCGTGAAGCGTAGCCTGGTGGAGGAACCCGGCTATATCGCCCAGCATATCCTTCTGGACGCCTCCCTGGGCTCTCAGGTTGTGGTGGAGAAAACGATGGCGCTATACAATTCCCGGGACAGCGCTATTTCCAACTGCGTGCAGGCCGCGGAGAAAGCGATCGCGGCGGCAGACAGGTTTCAGGGACTGCTGCGCTCCCACGCCGTAGCCTGGGATCACCTCTGGCACAAGTTTGAGGTCGACCTGCGGCTGTTCAGTCTCCCGGAGCAGCATTACGTCCAGAGGATATTGCGCCTTTACAGGTTCCACATGCTGCAGACCGCATGCACGCATTCCATGGACATAGACGTGGGCATGCCCTCCAGGGGGTGGCACGGCGAGGCCTACCGGGGGCATATCTTCTGGGACGAGCTCATCATCTTCCCGTTCCTCAACTACCGCACCCCGCAGATAACGCGCTCCCTGCTCATGTACCGCTACCGCCGCCTGGGAGAGGCGAGGAAGGCCGCCAGGAGGCTCGGTTACAAGGGGGCGATGTTCCCCTGGCAGAGCGGAAGCGACGGCAGGGAGGAGACACAGCAGGTCCACCTGAACCCCGTTTCGGGGAACTGGCTGCCGGACAATTCCCAGCTGCAGCGGCACATAAACGCCGCCATAGTCTACAACATCTGGCAGTACTACCAGGTAACCGGGGACCTGGAATTCCTTTCCTGGTACGGAGCGGAGATGATCCTGGAGATCGCTCGCTTCTGGGCCTCCATCGCCGAATACAACGCGGGGCTCGACAGGTACGAGATCAAGGGGGTTATGGGACCGGACGAGTATCACGATGCCTACCCGGGCTCGCAGAGCCCGGGCCTGGACAACAATTCCTACACCAACATCATGGTCGTGTTCGTCATGAACCGGGCGCTCGACCTTCTCGACATCCTGCCGCCGGAGTACCTGGACGAATTGTGCGAGAAGCTCGAGATACAGGATACGGAGATAGACAGGTGGAGGGAGATAAGCCGCAAGATGCGTGTGGTCTTCCATTCGGATGGCATCATCAGCCAGTTCGAGGGATACGATAAACTCGAGGAGTTCGACTGGGAGGGTTACCGCAGGAAGTATGGCAACATCCAGCGCCTGGACCGCATACTCGAGGCGGAGGGGGACATGCCGAACCGCTACAAGGCCTCCAAGCAGGCGGACGTGCTCATGCTATTCTATCTCTTTTCCGCCGAGGAGCTGGGGGGCCTTTTCGGGCAACTGGGCTACGATTTCGATCCCGAGATAATCCCGCGCAACATAGATTATTACCTCGCCCGCACCTCCAACGGTTCCTCCCTGAGCTGGATAATCCACTCCTGGGTGGCGGCGAGGCGCGACCGTGGCCAGTCGTGGGAGCTTTTCAACATAGCCCTGCTCACCGATTTCGCAGACGTGCAGGGCGGGACGACGCCGGAGGGCATACACCTGGGGGCCATGGCCGGGTGCGTGGACATGCTGGGGCGCGGCTATACCGGGCTGGAATGCCGCGGTGACGTGCTGCGCTTCAACCCCGCTTTCCCCGAGGACATGGACGGGCTTTCCATGCTCGTACGCTACCGCGGGCAGTGGCTGGACTTGGACATCTCGAAAGAATCGTTTAAGGTGCATGTCCTTTCCGGCGGCGCCTGGATGATCAAGATCGAGGTCGGAGGCGAGTTGCTGAAACTGCGGGAAGGAGAAACGGCGGAGGTGATATTCCAGGATCGCCCGAACCCTTGACCCGCGTCCCGGGAAAGCAAGCATCCTCCTCGAGGCCTTATCCACACGCACCGGCAGACCGTATATGTTATAGTTGGAAAGAGGTAATCTTAGGTTTGCAGGAAAGCTGTTGTCGAACGACCCAAGCCTTTAAAGCCTGGGCCTTTTGTTTGCAGGGGACGGGAAAAGGAGTGAAAGGGGGCAAGCGATGAAAGCAGGGCCGAACAAGACTGTTTTCTTCGACTACCGGCTCTACGACGAGGATGGAGTGCTCATCGACAGGAGCCCCGAGGGCGAGCCGCTGGGTTTCGTCTTCGGTGCGGGGACTATTATTCCGGGGCTGGAGCGCGAACTGGAAGGGATGGAGGCTGGAGACAGCAAGGAAGTAGTGGTAAAGCCCGAGGAAGCATACGGCCTGAGGGATCCCGGCCTGGTGCAGCAGGTGCCCAAGGATCGTTTCCAGGGAGGCCCGGATCTCGAGGTCGGCACATCATATTCCGGGCGCACGGATGACGGCAGGGTTATCAACTTCCTCATCATCGGCATGGATGAAGAGAACGTGAATATAGACCTCAACCATCCATTGTCCGGTATGAGTCTACGGTTTGAAGTGACCATCAAGGACGTACGTGAAGGCGACGCATAAGCCCGCCTCCGGCGATTAATGCCAGAACGGGAGAGGGGATCAGATGAAAAGCGACGAGCAGGCTCGTCAAGACGATAGGCCCAACAGGTTCGGCCAGAGGAAAGACCCCAGGCTGGAAGGCCTGATCTCCGACTGGAAGAAATCAGAAAAAGACAAGTGGAGGGGCCACGGCAAGAAAGACGGCAAGAAGAAAAGGTAGAAAAGCCACGTAAACCTCCGTAGGGCGCGGGCGAGCGGCCCGTGCTCCCCACCATCCGCGAACGCGGGACACCGGGTCCAGGCTTCGTGTAAACATCTCATATCGTGCCGTCCCCGGACGATGGTGCAGGTCAACGCAACGCGATCCAGCCCCACGCCGTTTACCCCGGGCAGGCCTGCGGCGGCACGTTCAGAGATTCAACTGGCGTTAAGCGCGCTACTTGGGTAATCATCTTATTGCGTTTACGTATCTTTGTTGTTTCCGCATCGCAGCTCATCCACGGCAGCCGGTTTCAAGGAGGGGAGATCATGGACAAGAACTTCAAGCGTTGGCCCGCGGGTGTGGCCAAAAACCTCGACTACCCCGAGGTGCCCGTCTTCCAGATCGTGCGCTCGGCGGCCCTGCAGTGGCCGGAGCGCAACGCCATCGTCTTTGCCGGTATGGAGGTAACCTACAGGGAGTTGGATCTCCTCTCCGATCGCTTCGCCGCTGCCTTGTCGGACCTGGGGGTGGCGAAAGGTGACAGGGTAGCGCTTCACCTGCTCAACTCCCCCCAGTTTGCCATCGCTTACTACGGCTTGCTGAAGGCGGGGGCGGTATTCGTGCCCGTGAGCCCCCTGCTCTCCGAGCGGGAGCTGGTTTTCCAGCTCGTCGACTCCGGGGTGGAGACATTTATCGGGCTGGACCTCTTCTGGGCCGCCTCGAGCAAGATCTTCCCCGAGACGAACATAAAGAGGGCCATCGAGGTAAGCCTTGCGGACTGTTACCCGCCCATAAGCGCGGCGGTGAAAAAGCTGTCCAAGGGAGCCTTCGACGAGGGAGTGATCGATTTCACCTCGCTGGTGAGCGACTACCCCGCCGAGCCCCCGGACATCGCCTTCAACGTCAGGGAGGACCTGGCCCACATCTCTTACACCGGCGGGACTACCGGGACACCCAAGGGGATAATGGTCACACACTACAACACGATTGTTAATTCCTGCCAGCTCTCCTACTGGTTCTCCGGCGGCCAGATCACCTACGCGGACGGTATCATAGGCCTGGCCAGGGAAGAGGGTGACAGTGACGAAGCCCATCCCTTCCGGCGCGGGCTGGAGATGTCCCTGGTTGTGCCGCCCTGGTTCCACGCCATGGGGGCCTTCGGTTTCCTCAACATGCAGCTGATGGCCGGAAACACCCTGGTGGTCTTCCCGCGCTTCGACCCCGAGGAATTCCTGCAGGCCATACCCAAGTACCGCGCCACCTGCTTCGGAGGAGCTCCCCAACTCTTCGTGCCCATGGTAGAGCATCCCCTCTATCCCGAGATAGATATGTCGGAGACCCGCCTGGTTGCCTCGGGAGGAGCGCCCATACCCCTGAACCTCATGGAGAGGCTGCTGGGGAAATTCTCCGGCGTGGTCTGCGAGGCCTACGGCCTCTCCGAGGCGACGGCCATCGTCTCCATCTCACCCCCGGAGAGGGGAGCGATGAAAGTGGGCTCGGTGGGCCTGCCGGTCGCGGACACCGAGGTGAAGATCGTGGACCCGGACGATTACGGCAGGGAGCTGGATGTCGGGGAGGCGGGCGAGGTCTGCGTGCGGGGCCCGCAGCTCATGAAGGGATTCTGGAACAACCCCGAGGAGACGGCGGTGATGTTGAAAGAGGACGGCTGGCTGCTGACGGGCGACGTGGGCAAGTTCGACGAGGACGGCTACCTGTTTATCGTGGATCGCAAGAAGGACATGCTCATCTACAAGGGCTACAACGTCTATCCCCGCGAACTGGAGGAGGTCATAAACGATCATCCCGCGGTCGCCCAGTCGGCGGTGGTGGGGAAGAAGGACGAGCGCAAAGGGGAGATACCCATCGCCTTCGTGCAGCTGGTGCCGGGTGCCGGGGCGACGGAAGAGGAATTGCTGGAATACGCCAACTCCAGGCTTGCCGCCTACAAGAAGATACGGCTGCTCAAGGCGGTGGAGGCCATCCCCGCCAGCCAGGCGGGCAAGGTGCTCAGGCGCGAGCTGCGGGAGCAGGTGCAGGACATGGAGATCCCCGAGAATTAAAAAAGCCGCTTACATATTCGTTACCCCGTCGTGGGTCGCCACCTACGAAGCCGGGCCTGACACCCCGGCCCGGCCTGGGGGTCAGCGACTTGCGTGCCGGAATAACCGTTCGAGAGAAGAAGGGCACCACTACCGGCATGACAAGTCCTGACTCCCCCAGCCTCCCGGCCTGATGATAACTGCCATGCCGGAAGCAGGGCCCCCTCGGCTCGGTCGGAAGCCATACCTGGCCCCCAGGCCTCCTTGCGTGAAAGCGTCGGCGGCATGGAGTAGAATCTTGCCTAGAGGCGATGGCGATAATCACAAACGGGAAGGGGCGCAGCGTGGCCGAGAGAAGCAGGGTCAACCAGGAGGACAAACGGCGCAGGATACTCAAGGAAGCAGCCCGCGAGTTCGTGAGCAAGGGTTACAAGGGCGCCAACGTGAACGTCATCGCCGAGAAGAGCGGCATCGGCAAGGGGACCATATACCTCTATTTCCCGAGTAAGGCTGAGCTTTTTAGCCAGGCCCTGCGCGAGAGCAACGAGGTGTGGATGGCAAAAGCCAGGGAGATCGTGGAAGCAGGAGAAGACCCCTTGGACGCGCTAAAGAAACTCCTCGAGCTGGACGTAGTGCTGGGGGTGGAGCACAAGGAGCTGGCCCAGCTGTGGATATCCTCCTTCTTCGGGGGTAACCGCGAGTTCGTGGGCACGGCCACCGAGGTCCTTGAGGAATACGCCAACCTGGTGGAGGAACTGGTGGAGCGGTGTATCGATAAGAAGATCTTCCGCAAGGTCGACAAGCGCCTGGCAGCTTTCCTGCTCCTGGGCTTGAACGAATTGACCATCGCCTTTTACGAACAGCTCCTCAAGGGGTGGGGGAGCGCCGCCGAGGTATATAAACCCCTGCAGGACATGATGCTGGGCGGGCTGACGGCAAAAAGATGAGCCGGCGGCATCTCTAAAAGATCCCGTTGACCCTTGCGGACCTGCAGTGGAACATGCTCTCGAAGGCCACAGGTACGTTTCCGTGCATACGTGCACCTGAGGCCCCCGTGTGCATTTGAGGATCATCGCATGTATACATTGCAGCCGGGACCCCGACCATCCTTTCTCGGGGCCCGGTAGATAAAAGCGACAGAGGCATTTCCGGGGTTGCGCGGGAAAAAAGGAGCGGTTATAATATGGGTGACCGGTCACCCAGTTGTTTTCAATGCTTTCCGGGAAAAGGGGCGGAGAGTCTGGAAAAGGGTGACGGTCGGGGAAAGGGCGGCTCCAGCGGGAGCGTTCTTACAAAGGACGGGAGAAAGAAGATTTCCATGGCGGCGGCGAGAAGCCGCCGCCATGGGCGTAGACCTCTCGCGTCAGGCGGGAGATCCGTGAACCTGCCGCAAGCGTTATGCTTAAGCATGGAAGCCGGCGGCCGGAGAGGACTGGCGGCTGGCGGGTCATCTCCCGAAAGGCAGGCGAGGGACTATGATAATAGACTTATGCGTTTCGCCACCCCACCGGGACGTCCTTCTCGGTATGCTGGAGCCCATGCCCCACCTCGCAGGCTACTACGACATCTACTCCATGAGCCCCGACATGGAGGCCTACATCAGCGACTTCAAGCCCGAGGACTTCATCGCCATGATGGATGCGGCGGGCATAGACGTCGCCGTGCTGCTGGGCGAGGACCAGGAGACCACCTTCGCCAAGAAGGTCCCCAACGAGATCGTGGTGGATCTGGTGCGTTCCTTCCCGGAGCGTTTCCTGGGCTTCGCCGGGGTGGACCCGCACAAGGGTGCGGGCGCGGTGGAGAGCCTGCGGCTGAACGTGGAGAAACTGGGCCTGCGCGGGGCCATGATATCGCCCTGGGAACACCTCATGTTCTCGGACGACGAGAGGTATTATCCAATCTACGAGACGTGCGTGGAGCTGGACATCCCCATCTGGATCCATACCTCGTTTAACTTCTCGCGCCAGATCCCCATGGAGTACGGCCATCCCCTGCACCTCGACCGCGTGGCGGTGAGATTCCCCGAGCTGAAGATAGTAGCCGGCCACGCCGGGTGGCCGTGGGTGATGGAGATGGTGGCGGTGGCCTGGAGGCACCCCAACGTCTACATAGAGATATCGGGCATAAGGCAGAAATACATGGGGATGGAGCACACCGGCTGGGAGCCGCTGATCCATTACGGCAACAGCGTTCTGCAGGACAAGGTGCTCTTCGCCACCGCCTGGCCGCTGCTTCCCCTGGAGCAGGCGGTGCAGGACGTGAAGAACCTTCCCATAAAGGAGGAAGTGAAGGCCAAGTGGCTGGGCGAGAACGCGAGGCGATTGCTGCAGCTGTGACCCGGCCTGGCATGTAAAGGGGGTGCATCCCGTGAACCACCTGGGCAGGAAATACTGGAACGAGGAAATAGAGACCATGCCTGCGGCGCTGCTGGCCGAGCTGGACTCCAGGAAGCTGCGCAGGCAGATCAATTACATCTACGACAACTCGACGCTGTACAGGCGGAAGTTCGACGAGGCGGGCGTGAAACCCGCGGACATTAAGACCACCGCCGATATCCACAAGCTTCCCTTTATGACCAAGGACGACATCCGCAAGACGCAGGCCGAGGACGGCGGCCTGGGCGCCCACCTCTGCGCTCCCTTCACCTCGGTGGTGCGCGTGCAGGGGACCTCGGGAACCACCGGCAGGCCCATTTACGTGGCCCTCACCGCACGCGACGCGGACAACTGGAAGGAGCTCTTCGCCCGGCATGCCTGGTGCGGAGGAATACGCCCTGGAGATTCCTTCATCAACCCAGCCAACTTCACCCTCTTCGTGGGCGGCCTCTCGGAGGCGGTGTCCGCCGAGGCTATGGGCTTCTGCGTCATCCCCGCCCCACTGGGCAGCACCGGGGTGGAGAAGCTGATGCAGCTGGTCCTGGACCTCAAGCCCACCGTGCTCTTCGCCACCCCCTCGGCCACGGTGTTCCTGGCCGAGTACGCGAGGAGCCAGATGAAGATGGACCCGCGCGACCTCGGATTCCAGAAGGGTTTCATGGCCGGCGAGGCCATGGCCGAGGAGGACCGCCACCGCATCGAGCAGGAATGGGGGATAACGGCGCGCAGCTTCTACGGCATGGCCGACGTGGCCGCGGACATGGCCAGCGAGTGCGGGGAGGGCGAGGGCATGCACTTCTGCGGCCAGGGCCTCATCCTGGCTGAGCTGGTGGACCCCGCCACCCTGGAGCCGGTGGAGATGGAGGACGGCGCGGAGGGGGAGATAGTCTATACCCACATCGACCGCGAGGCGACGCCGGTGGTGCGCTACCGCTGTCGCGACTGGGTGCGGGTGTTCACCTCGCCCTGTGCCTGCGGCCGCACCTCTTTCCGCTTCTCCGTGCTGGGGCGCACCGACGACATGCTCAAGGTCAAGGGGGTGAACGTCTTCCCCTCCGCGGTAAAGGACGTCATCTGCACCTTCATGCCCGATACCACGGGCGAGTTCCGCATCGTGCTGCGCAAGCCCGGCCCGTATATCGACACCAACCTCGAGCTGAAGATAGAACATGGCGAGGACCTCCCGGAGGATAGCCTGCAGGGGCTGGCGGAACGCATCAGGCAGACCATGCGCGAGAAGCTGGTCTTCACCCCGGTGGTGGAGATGATACCTCCCGGGACGTTGCCGCGCTCCGAGTACAAGATAGAATATTTCGAGCGCCTTTACGAGGAGGGGGAATAGGCGGCTAGCGAGGAAAGGGAGAAGGAAAGATGGCGGAAATGCAGGACATGGGGATGAAGGACCCCGGAGAGATACTGGATAAATATTCCTTATACGAGCTGGCGGGCTGGAAGGACTACTTCAAGCGTGCCCCGGCGGCATTGCTGGTGATCGACCCCCAGAACGACGTCCTGGACGAGAAGGGTACCCTGTCTTTCTGGAACGTGTGGAAGCACGCGCGCGAGAACGGGGCCGTGGACAACATGAAGCGGGTCATCGCCGCCTGCCGCGGGCGGGGCATCCCGGTGATCTGGGCCAAGCAGTACCGCATGGCTGGCGGGAGGGACGTCTTCCCCGGCACCTTCGACGGCGACCTGCTGTCTCTCATCCGCACCATCATCCCCAACGCCTTCATGCAGGACACCTGGGAGACGGAGATCTACGACGAGCTGCTCGAGGCCATGGACGGGCGCGACATCGTGCTGGGCAAGCACGGCTCGTGCATGTTCGAGGGCACCAACCTGGACAAGCTGCTGAAGAGCCTGGGCACGCGGGCGCTCATCGTCACCGGTGTGCTCACGGACTTCTGCGTGGAGGCCACGGTGCGCTCGGCCTGTGACCGCGGCCTGCTCGCGGCCACCGTCTCCGACGCCTGCGCCACCGAGAGCCAGGAACTGCACGACAAGTGCTTGCAGCGGCTGGAAAGACTCATCGGCCCGGTGATCGACACCGGCGGCATTCTGGCTCTGCTGGAGGAATACGAGGTACCGCCCCCGCCCACGGAACCGCGTTCCTTCGACCTGCAGCAGGTGGGGGAGAGCCTGGGCAAGGGCATCTCCCTCAACGATATCGTGGAGTGGCCCGCCTACGTCAAGGCGGGGAAGACCGCCTTCCTGGTGGTGGACGCACAAAACGACAACCTGCACGAGGAGGGGAGCCTGGCCTTCGTTGGCGCCTGGAAGCAGGCGAAGGAGACCGGCGCGGTGGAGAACGTGAAGAGGCTGTTGGAGGCCTGCCGCGCGAAGGGCGTCCGCGTCTTCTGGATCAAGCAGAACCGCCTGGCGGAGGGCGGGGATATCTTCCCCGGCACTTTCGACGCGAAGATGATGGACCTCGTCCACGGCGCGCTGCCGGACGCTTTTCTCGGCGGCACCTGGGATACCGACATCTACGACGAGCTGAAGCCCTTCATCGCAGAGGGCGAGCTGGTGATAGAGAAGCCGGGCTGGAGCGCCTTCGAGGGCACCGCCCTGCGCAGGTATCTGAACGACCTGGGCATAGATACCCTCATCGTCAGCGGTTTCCTCACCGACTTCTGCGTGGAGAGCACGGTACGCCAGGCATCGGACCTGGGATTCTTTACCATCGTAGCCTCGGACGCCTGCGCCACCTCCAGCCGGGAGGACCACGACCTTGCCCTGGCCCGCTTCGACCGCCTCATCGGCCCGGTGGTCACCACCGCCAGGCTGGTGGAGACCATCGGAGGCCTGTAAGGTCCCGCCGCGGACGGCATACCCGGCCGCCCGTGAAGCGGCCGCCTACATGGCGTCCATGACCGCGTAGATGCCGGAGTCGTCAGGGTATTCCGTCTGCACGCTGGCTACGAAGATGTACCTGATAATGCCCTCGGGGTCGAGGATAAAGGTGGACGGGCGGGCGATGTGCACCGACTCGAAGTTGACCCGCACGTAAACGCCGTATTCCTTGGACACCTCGCGTGACATGTCAGAAAGCACGGGGAAGGGGTAAGGATGCTCCTCGAGGTATTCACGGATGTGCTGCAGCCTTTCGGCCAGGACGACCAGCACCCTCACCCCTCGCTTCTCGAGCTCCGGATACATGTCCTGTATATGACCCATATACTCGCGGCAGTGCGGTCACCAGGTGCCCCGGCCGAAATAGATCATCATGGGCTGGCCCGCGAAGTCGGAGAGCTTCACCACCTCTCCGCTGGCCGCGTCGGTCAACTCGAAATGCGGGGCCTTGTCGCCTACTCCCAGGACCTTGTTCTCCCTCGACATGCTATCACCTCCGTGGGTAACGCTCGATGCGACAGGTTCGGCAAGACGGCGGCGGGAATGTCGTGCCCGCCTTGCCGGACGAGGCCCAGGCCGTGCACCGGCGCGCTTCCCTTCCGGCTTTATGCGCGGGAGCGCCTCTCACATTAACGCCGAAATCCGCTGCACATAGTATTCCCCCGGGCCGAGATCAGTAACGTAAAGCCCCACCTGAAAGCACGCCCTTTGTGCCATCCCCGTGAAACGGGGTCTTCGCGCCCACCCTGTCCGGACCGAAGAGGGAAGCATCTTGCCGCATGGCTGGCGGATTTGTCGGGAAAAGCAGTAACCAGGATCTGGGAGTTTCAACTCGCGCGCCGTTGGGTAGGTTTTCCATCAGGAGGTATATAAGGGAGACCTTGCCCGATAAGCCAAGATGTCGCGGTGCTGTACATGGATATTTCCTGGAGCTTACCAGGCGTTTGACGGCGATCGGGGTCGAGGAAAGACAAAGGGCCGATTTGCTGTACCGTTATCACGAGGAAGGAAAGGTGTATCGAGATGAGTTCTGAGCCTGGAGGCCAGCTGCGGCGTTTCAGTACCGGTGGGAGCAAGGGGCTGTTGTGGCTGGGTCTTGCGGCCGCAGCAGCGTGGGCGGCGGTAGCCGCGCGCCGCTCTGTTCGGGCTCCCGGGGAGGAGCCGTCCCGTGGAGGGACAGCCCTGGTCACCGGCGCCGCCAGCGGCATAGGGGAGGCCTTCTCGCGCAGGCTGGCCGGCGAGGGCTGCGACCTTATCCTGGTGGACAGGCAGGGGGAGCTGCTGGAAACGCTTGCGGAGGAGCTGCGGAGCCGCCACGGGGTGGCGGTGGAGACGATAACCGCGGACCTCAGCGATCCCGGGGACGTCGCCGTGGTGGAGAGGAGGATAGAGGCCGCGGAGTGGCTTTCCACGCTCGTCAACAACGCCGGTTACTGCACCGAAGGCTTCTTCGCCGACCTGGATATAGAGAGCCAGACGGATATCGTCGCCGTGCACGACATCGCCAGCATGCGCTTCTTGCGGGCCGCCCTTCCCCAGATGAAAGCCCGCCACGGGGGAGACATAATAAACGTGGCCTCGATGCTGGCCATGTTCCCTTTCCCCGGCTCCGTCACCTACAACGCCACCAAGTCCTTCCTGGTGGCCATGACCGAGACCCTGCACCTGGAGCTTCTCGGCACGGGAGTGCGCGTGCAGGTGCTGTGCCCGGGTTTCACCCATACCCATTTCCACGACAAGATGGACGTGGACATGGAAGAGCTTTCCAAGTTCCCCTGGATGCAGCCGCAGGAGGTGGTCGAGGAGTCCCTGGAGGCCCTGCGCAGGGGCAGGGTCGTCTGCGTGCCCGGGTCCCGCAACCGCATGCTGGCCAGGCTCGGCGCCCTTCCCCGCGGCGCGCAGTACCGGCTCATCGCCTTCCTCAACCGGGATATGCTTAGGACGGGCCGGAGCAAGCTGGCCGTGGACCTGGACAAGCTGGAACTCGCCTACCTGTACATGGTCAAGGCGAAGAGGGGCCAGCGGGTGACCATGCGCGACGGCGTCGACCTCTTCGCCAACGTCTTCCTTCCCCGGGGCAAAGGGCCATGGCCGGCGGTGATCACAGCCTTCCCCTACCAGATAGACGGCATGGGAGGGGGGATGTCCCTCTTCGAGGGGCTCGATCTCCTCAAGGCCGGTTACGCCTTCGTGGCGGCCGACCTGCGGGGCCACGGCGCCTCCGAGGGCATCTCCGGGGACCCCTTCGAGGGCCTGAGGGGAGAGGACCTCTACGAGCTGGTGGAGTGGTGCGCGCGCCAGAAATGGTGCGACGGCAACGTGGGCATGGAGGGGGAGTCGTACGGCGGGATGAGCGCGATTAAGGCGGCGGCGGAGAACCCGCCCAGCCTGAAGGCGGTGTTCTCGGACATGGCGCCCATGTTCTTCTACCGCAACCTGGCCTTCCCCGGAGGCTCCTTCAACATGCTGGGGGTCTGCGGCACCTGGCTCAATTTCATGAACCTGACCAACCTCTTCCCTCCCCTGTACCTGAAGGGCAGGCCGGACTGGAGGAGGGTGTGGGAGAAGCGCCTGGACGCCTACGTCCCATACATCATGCAGCCTTCCCGACACGTGGACTACGACGAATACTGGAGAGAGACCGACTTCGCCGTGGACAGGATAAAGGTTCCCACCTACATCCTGGAGGGCTGGAGGGGTTTCTCCTACCGCGACGGTCTGCAGGCGTACGGCAAGGTCCAGGGGCCCAGAAAAGTGCTCATGGGGCCTTGGACCCATTATTTCCCAAGCATCTGCACGGACGAGCCGGTGGATTACATGCGCGAGTGCATCAGGTGGTTCGACCGCTGGCTCAAGGGAGAGGACAACGGGATCGAGGAGGAGCCGCCCCTTTCCGTCTACGTGATGGGCAAGGGATACTGGAAATACGAGGACGAATGGCCCCCGGCGGGCGCGCAGCCCGTCGTCTATTACCTGCACGGCGACGGCACCCTTGGCGACAGGCCCGACGAGTACGGGGAGACCGTGGTGTACGAACACGACCCCGCGGTGGGCGTCAAGGCCGGGCTGGTGGCGGTCTTCCCCTTCGGCCTCGGCTATCCCCTCGAGCAGGGCGAGGACGACGAGCGTTCGCTGACCTTCGATTCCCTGCCGCTGCCAGAGCCCCTGGAGATAGCGGGGGAGCCCGTACTCACCCTTACCGCCTCGACCACCATGCCCGATGCGGCCATAAGGGCGAGGCTGTGCGACGTGACCCCGGACGGTAGATCGACGCTCATCACCGGGGGGTGGTTGCGCATGAGCCACAGGGACGGCGACGAGAGGCCCGAGAAACCGCAGCCGGGTCAGGAATACGTGCTGGCGGTAACGCTATTTCCCACCGATTACCGCCTGGAGGCCGGACACCGCCTCCGGGTCAGCATATCGCTGAGCGACTTCCCCTACATCTTTCCCCTTCCCTATAAGGGGGATATCGAGCTGGACATGGGGCCCGAGAAAGCGCAGAGGCTGGAGATAACGGCGATAAAAGGGGCGGGGCTGCCCGAAAAAAACCCGCAACTGGCGGCGCCCGACCTGGGCATGTTCGAGGGTCAGATGGACCCACAGGAAAGGGAGTACCGGGTGCTCAGGGACGCGGAGACGGGCAGGGTGACCGTGCACTGGAGCGTGGGATACGAGCTTCCCCTGCCGCACCTCAAATCGCCCATGCTCATGAAGCTCACCTGCGACGCCAGCGTGACCGAAGGGGAGCCGGACTCGGCGCTGCTGGAGGCGAGCGGGAGGGCCGAGTTCCCCCTGGAAGGGCGCGATTACCTCTTCCAGGCCAGCCAGGTGGTCTCGCAGCGTGACTTCGAGGTCAAGGCCAGCATCGAGGAGAACGGGAAATTAATATACGACAGGGACTTCAGCGGCGAGCTGAACTGGGTGTAGGAGGGTTTGGCACCCCGACGAAAGAAAGTGGCCGATTTCCGGGCCTGACCCCTCGGCCTATTCGACCAGGGTGATGTCCAGGCCCTGCACCTTGTCGGGATCGATGCTTATCTCTTCGTCGCCGACCTCACCCAGCAGGCCGTTCAGCGCGAGGAATTCCTCCGCTACTTTCAGGGATTCCACCTCGAGGACCAGACCCGCGATGACGTCCATTTCTCCGTCGGTTATGAGGACGGCGGGGCCGGAGCCGAAGGACAGCGCGCCGTCGTCGGTCATGGTCACCGGGGCGAAGACAGTCTTCCAAAGGTCCCGCGTCTGTTCGGTCTGCGTGCTGAGGATGGCGATCTCCTTCACCCCGATCAGCCCGATCCCCCCCAGTGGCACGGGGTTGGCTTGGGCGCGCTGCTCCAGGGATTCCTCCATCTGCGGCGTGTACTCGCACAGGTAGACGATGTAGTCTTCGCTGCACAGCCCGTTCAGGGTCACGTTGGTCCACACCTTCACCTGCTGCCCGTTCATCTCCCGCATCTGGTCCTCGGGATCGCCAGGCTCGGCGCCGCGCTGCCGGAATTCGTCCATCACTTCGGCGATAGGATAGGACTCGAACACGATGCCGTAGATAAAGGTGAAATTCGGAGCCCCGCTCGAGGCGTCCCCGGGGTCGCCGAACTGCAGCGTCTCGACGTTCACGTTGCCGCAATAGGTGCCCCCGGTGGTGAACCCGGGGTAGGAGGAGAGCGGCCAGGCCTCCGGCAGCCCCAGGGTCCGGGTGAGCGTTTCGAACAGCGCCGCGGGGTCGGCGCAGCTGATGGTGATATGGTCTACCTTCTTGACCACCGGCTGGGCCTGTGGCTCCGGTTCCGGTTCCGACGAACCACAGCCGCCTGCCGCCAGGGGCACCAGCAGCGCGACGACCGATAATAGCGCTATCAGCGCCAGGTAACGTGATGTCTTACGGGTACGCATCCTCTTCTCCTTCATCTTCCGGGCAATCGACCGTTCCCGTGTAGTATCGGCCGTTTCCAATTTCGCATAAATGCGAACATGGAGCGATTCACATCAACGCAAGTCTTCACCGCGCTCACTCTTTTCACATGCCGGCGTGAGGGTACCTCCTTCCGGGAGAAAGATGGTCTTGCCGCCCAGCCAGTCGTTGGCGGAGTTGGACGCACAGAAATCCCGGTTACTTTACCAGGCCGCCCTGCACGGACGCCGTATCAGCGTGGCCGATTTCCGGGCCTGACCCCCCGGCTTACTGTGTTAGAGTATATGGGTAAGGATTCATACGGGAAATACCGGTTGCTTGCAGGAAAGGACCTCCCATGAAGCTGAAGCGTTTCAGGCCGGACTGGGCGGAGCAGCCCCCGAAGCCCGGCACCATCCGCTCCATCGTGAAATACGGCGAGCCGCACCGCTTCAAGCACCCCAGTGACGCCTGGGTGGAGATGATGATGCGGGAGTTCGGCATGAGCAAGGCCGACTTCTCAGCCAAGCAGAGCGAGGGCCACGAGCCGGTGGTGCTGGGCCGCCCGCCGCGGCTCGCGCCCACGCACATCGAGGCCCTGGCCCGCATCGTGGGATCAGAGAACGTGGCCACGGACGATTACAGCCGCGTGAAATACGCCACCGGCATGACCTCGGAGGAGATATGGGAGCTGCGCCGGGGGGTCATCCGCGAGGTGGCGGACGTGGTGGTGCACCCGCGCGACAAGGAAGACGTCAGCGAGATCGTGCGCTACTGCGACTCAGAGCGCATCCCCATAACCGTCTTCAGCGCCGGCTCGTCGGTGAACTTCGGCTGCCGGCCCTACAAGGGCGGCGTCACCCTGGTGATGAGCACGCACATGAACAAACTGCTGGAGATAAACGAGCTCAACCAGACCGCGCGAGTGCAGCCGGGCATGTTCGGCCCCGCCTACGAGGAGGCCCTCAACAACGCACCCGAGCTTTTCGGCTGCAAGCTCCGTTACACCAACGGGCATTTTCCCCAGTCTTTCGAGTACTCCACTGTGGGGGGCTGGGTGGTGACCCTGGGCTCGGGCCAGGCCTCCACCTATTACGGCGATGCCTGCGACCTCGTCTTCAGCCAGGAATACGTGACCCCGGTGGGGACCATAAAGACCCTCGACTACCCGGCCACGGCCACCGGCCCAAAGGTGAACGACATCTTCAAGGGCTCGGAGGGAGCCTTCGGCATCCTGGTCGAGCTGAACATGAAGATATTCCGCTTTATGCCCGAGAACCGGCGCTATTTCAGCTTCATGTTCCCCACCTGGGAGGTCGCGGTGGACGCCAGCCGCGAGATCATGCAGCACGAGTCCGGCCTGCCCGCCATCTACCGCATCTCCGACCCCGAGGAGACCGACCGGGGCCTGAAGCTCTACGGCGTCCCGGGGTTCGTTGACGCCGGCCTGGCCCGCCTGGGCTACAAGCCCGGGAGCCGCAGCCTGTGCCTGGGCAACGTGGAGGGGGACGGGGAGTACACCCGGCTGGTGGCGCGCACCATCAAGCGCATCGCCCGGGAGCACGGCGCCCTTCCCATGACTGGCTATCCCGGGCGCATGTGGGAGCACACCCGCTACACCGAGCCGTTCATGCGCGAGGACTTAAACGACTACGGCATCTTTTTAGACACCCTGGAGACCAGCGTTACCTGGGACAACCTGCACCGCCTGCACCAGGGGGTGCGCGCATATATAAAGAGCCGGCCGGGCACCATCTGCATGACCCACGCCTCGCACTTCTACCCCCACGGCACCAACCTCTACTTCATATTCATGGCCCGCATGGAGGTGGACGAGTACGTGGAGTTCCAGAACGGCATTATTGACAACATACTGAAATACGGGGGCACCCCCAGCCACCACCACGGCATCGGCCGCCTGCTCGCTCCCTGGATGGAGCAGCACCTGGGCAGGGAGCAGATGGAGGTCCTGCGGGCGCTCAAACGCCACTTCGACCCCCACGGCATAATGAACCCGGGGGGCCAGCTGGGCCTGGACGATATCCCGCCCCGGAGGTAGGGCAAGCCACAATCGCGCCACTTTCAGGCATCCTGCCTGCGAGCACTGGCATAGAGGGCAAGTCGTAGATGAACGAATACCTGAGGGATAACGCCCCGGCTAGAGGAATCTCAGAAATGCCTTGGGCCGCACGATCCTTACATCCTGGAATCTCCCAACATCGAGGAGATGATGATCGCCGGAGACGATGAAATCAGCGTTTCCCTCAAGCGCGCACTCGAGGATGCGATTGTCGGCGTCATCTATGACCAACTTCAGCTTCTGCGTGGTTCTAACCAGTTCCGACGAGTAGCCGATCGCCTTTATCGCCTCCGCAATATCGTCTTCTGCCCAAGCGAACTTCTCTTTCATGACGTAGGCGAACTCCATGAGAATGTCGGGTGAGACGATGAGCCGTAGTTCCCCGAAGCGGGCAAGGTCGAAAAGCCTCTCGGGATTGCCCCCGAAGATAAAGGCTGAAATAAGCACGTTGGTATCGAAGACCACGCGGTGCAAGGCTATTCCTTTATGCCTCGTGCTTCGTGTACCAGCTTGACGATGTCTTCCTCGGAACGGATATCGTATTTCTTTGCGCTTTCCTTGCCCAAACGCCTGAGTCGCAGCACGCGCTTCTCGTCCAGGTAATCCCCGTATACCTTGATCATGTCCCTGAACAGCTCGCTCTTGGTCTTGTTCTCTTCACGTGCCAGCCTTTCGACTTCCTCGTGCAGGCGGGGTGGAAGAGATATGGTGATGGTCCTTGTCGTCCTTGACATCACGCCCTCCCTTCGCGCGTATGACTAAGTCTTACTATAGCATGACTGAATAAGTCATAAAAAGTAAGACAACTCTGTCAGCCCCCGGGGGCTGACAATCACAAAAGCATGGATGAAAAGTGTCGCCGGGTAGTGCAGCCACACGACTATTCAACGGGCTCGACACCGATTGCGTCGAGGAATTCCAGTGCTCTCCGCTTGTCCTTTTCGCTTTTCAAGGCAAACCACCGGTCATTTTCTTCCGGGTACTCACAGATGACTTTCCTGAAACGGGAGAAAGCGCCCTTCCCGTCGATAGCCACGATAAGAAGCTTCTTCAGCCTCTCGTCCTTGACGGTTAAGATGAATCTTTCCATATCACGGTAGGCATCCCAGGATTCCACCTTATCTATGTACAAATATCGTTCCGACTCGTTTTCAATTGCCTCAAAGACCTCCGCCAATTCCTCCATGCACCTGTAATCGTCGCATATGGGTATGACTTCTCCCGTATCCATGTCCAGGTAGTACTCCATATCATAATTGCCGTAGTTCATTGCCGCTGTCAGCTCGCCGATGTCTACTTTCAGCGGCTTCTTTTTGCCCACTTCAAACACCTCCAAATCCCAGGTTCTGGCTCTCTCTGATATATGCTATCACTGATCGCGCAATGCAGGGTTTTAATCGGGAAATGCAGGCTTGCGCGCGTTGATAGTTGGGATCAGAAGAGATATCTTCTGAAGGACATGATAGGGGATAAAGACCACGAAAGAGGTGAAAGACGAAGGGCTGAGAATGAAAACGACCAGGGCTCCTCCTGCGGTCCAGTTAAGTCAAGGTCATCAGCATAAGCTATAATTTACCATATAGATGGGTATGACACGGATGGAGATTGTGATGGGTGGAGTAGAGGATATAAAAGCGAAATTGCTGGAGCAGAAGCCATTTCTAGCAGAAAAATTCAAGGTCAAGGAGATAGGGATCTTCGGCTCGTTTGCAAGAGGGGAGCAGGTTGAGGCAAGCGATATAGATATTCTTGTTGAATTCTCCGAACCTATTGGGTTTTTCAAGTTCATTGACCTTGAAGACCATCTTTCGGACGTTCTCGGATCAAAAGTAGACCTGGTTTCCAGGAAGGCCTTGAAGCCCCATATCGGTAAGAACATCTTGAGTGAGTTGGTAACGGTATGAGAGACAGGGATATTATTGAATATATAACACCGTTAAGAGACAAAATACAGGAAATAATCGACAAGGAAGGCTAGCTCGATTACCATTCGCCCCCCGTGGTTGCTCCAAATATTCACTCTCTTGGTCATTGAAAACGTCAGTTTGTAAATGTATAATAATTTATACATATGTATAGTATATTATACGGGTGATCTGATGAGAACGAACAATCCATTAAATGATATTTTCCACAACAAGAACAATGTGCGCATTCTCAGGCACTTGGTTCTATTCCCATCCAGGGTTATTACTGGCAGGGGGATAGCAAGAGAGCTCGATATGAATCATGCAACCTGTATCAGGGCACTGGATTCGTTGGCGGATATGGGCGCAATATCACGCAAGACAGTCGGAAGAAGCTCTGTCTATGAGATACCTGATGATACCGTTCTTTACAAGGACTTGTTAAGGCCACTTTTCGAGAAAGAAGCCAGCTTGCTCGATGATCTCGTTGGGATTCTGGGCAAAGGCATCAAGCAGTGTATCATCAGCGTTTACGTTTTTGGCAGTGTGGCACGCGGTGAAGATACACCAGCAAGCGATATCGACCTGGCGCTGATCCTGAAGGCTGGGACAGACAAGGAAAAGGTGGAGGAAGTCATCGCAGAAAACGAGAGGGAGGCGTACAGGCTCTACCGCATCGGGACGAACATTCTCTTGTATACCTGCGATGAGCTCGAGCGATTGAAGCAAAGAGAGCACCCATTGGCCAGAGAAATCCTTTCAGAAGGGAAGCTCCTCTATGGAAAGGAGCAATAACCTTGGTGAGGAAGCAGAGAACAGCTAAAGCTACGCAGGCTGAGGCCAAGAAGTTCAAGGAAAAGGCATTTCAGTTTCGCAAGGCAATGGAATTATCACATGATGCCAGCCTATGGGATGCAGCCGTATCAAATGCCGTTCATGCTGTTATCCTGATGGCAAATGCAGTGACTATCAGGTACGCTGGAGAATATTTTATCGGCCAGGATCACAACCAAGCCCATGGCTATTTAGAGGAGACTGTAGATTCCGAGGAAGCCTCAAAGGCTGCCAGGCAGATGCAGGCGATACTTAGGCTCAAAGGCATAGTTGAATATGAGGCACGTAGCTGTACCGCAAAGGAGTCGACTGACATAATGAAACGGGTTGAACGATTCTTCTCATGGGCGGAAAAACAAATACCAACATCCTAGTAGGCTAGGAGACATTTTAACTCCAATCTATTTAAGGAGGCTTCTGATCACCATCCCGCCCCATGGAGATCCTCTGATTGGGATATGTGCGAGGACCAGCAAAAGAGAAAAAGCTGGCTGCTCGAACGTTTAGGAATAACAATATGAGCGCGGACCGAATAATACTTGCTATTGTCGCAATCTTTTAATGGTTGTTGTGGCGCCAATAGTCTTCTTCTATATTCGACCCAACTATGAGAGGTTCCAGAAGAAATCACCTGGAAGAAATCTGTTCCTTCTGATTTTCACTGGTGTATGGGCAATAAACAGGAAAACTGAAAGAAGCTGGCGCTTGGCTCTCGCTGTTGTCGCGTCACTGAATCTCATCTGTGGCTTGGCGGTGCTCTACATCGTTATATTCATGTACTGAGGAATCTCTGAGCATCTCGAGTATTCAGAGAGGCAGCACCTCCATCCAATCTGCCAGAAGAGCATGGAGAACTCCGTTACCCTTCCTGATCGTCAACCTTCCCTTCCTTCTCTTCAGCTTCTTCCGAACAGGTCGCATCCTTGTCCGCCTGGTCCAGGCCGAAGGTCACCTCTCCGCCTTTTATCTCACGAAAAGGAACGCCCATGAATATGGCGATATCCATCGCAAGCTGCTGCTCCCTGATAACATGCCCGTAGAGGGGCGGCGCCTTGAATAGATAGCCCGGCTTGAGCATGCTAATCATCACGTCACTGCTCAGAATGATCTCCTCATCGTTATTCAGCAAAATGCTCAACTTAGGGAAATAATAGGGATTACCGTGATGCCTGAGCCTTACTTCGCTCACGGCCTTGAGTGGATAAGCCCCGGATATAATCCTGTTAAGAGGTAACTTGACCGACAGGCGGTCCTTAGCCTTGTCGATAACGACGCGAGTGCTCTCCCTGTAGAGAACGGCAGATACCCCAACGAGGACGACAACAGGGAAGACGAGGCCTTTTATGATATCTGTGATGTTGGTGATATTAAGGCTTTCCGTGAAGGCAAAGATGATGATGGGGACGATGAAGACGGCGGCAATGATCGCGCCGTATATGATGTTCCTCTTTATCCGGCGGGTATCGCCCTTGATCACCATCCTGTCTTCAGTCTGTTTCGCGATTCTCATTCCCGCACCTCAGAGATATCAGCCTCGAAGTGGTTACAAGTAATACTTCAATCGAGCGATGATTGAGCCCTTGTTGATAATGGTCCAAGCGCGTTGCTAAATCTTTAAGCAAAAGGTCAGCGCCTACACATTCCACATGACTCCCCAATATGCGATTGCAGGAATGATAGAATTGTAATCAGCAGGGCTGCCAGAAAAATATCATGAGGAGGGGTTGCAAGAGATGGGAATTAGCGAGGACATCGTATGGATTCTTCAAAATTATTTAGAATCCAGGAGTAACTCTGCTTTCAATTCAAGCCAGCCAGTTTCGATGAAGTTCAGAGAGCTCGGCGAAATATTATCTGAACTCCCTTCGGTAAAGAGCCGCCCCACATTACGAGTGAATTGGAGCGTGGGGCAAGGGAATTGGGCAAGTATACCGTGGATTACGTTCTTGGACGAAAGGGAGACAAAGACGACTCAGAATGGAGTATATCCAGTCTTCTTGTTTCAAGAGGATATGGGAGGCGTATATCTGACATTCAATCAGGGCGTGACGACACTAAAGAAAACCCACGGAACCATAGAAGCTAGAAGAATCCTCAGAGAACGCGCCCGAAAGCTCCAAGAATTCTGTGTTGATGCTGAAGCAAATGGCTTTCTGTTAGACTTCGGCATTTCTTTGCATGCTGCGAAAGGCTTGGGGAAGGAATACGAGTATTCAACGGTTGCATATAAGCTATACGAAAAAGGCTCGGTGCCACGAGACGAAGAAATCATCGCGGATATTGACTACTTACTAGATGTTTACGATGGGTATCTGGAATCAAGACAGCTGGAGGTGCCGGTGGAAAGCTTTAAAGACGAGGATGTTGAACCACTAAAACCTGGATTCGATAAACAACAATCCCTGGAGGACCTTATCGCTTACATTAATAATCGTGGGTTCATTTACGAGCCCTGGCAGGTTGCTCAGTATATTACTGCTCTTCGGACCAAGCCATTTATAATCCTTGCCGGCATAACTGGAACAGGAAAATCCAAGCTACCGAGACTCGTTGCTGATGCAACGGCAGGCGTAAGTAGGCTAGTCTCCGTCAGGCCTGATTGGACCGACAGTTCAGATGTACTTGGTTATACAGACCTCCAAGGAGATTTTCGCCCAGGTCCGGTGCTCGAGATAGCGCGTGAGGCAATGGAGAATGGAGATCGTTATTGGGTCTGTATTATAGATGAAATGAATTTGGCGCGAGTGGAGCAGTATTTCGCTGAAGTTCTAAGTAGAATTGAAGACCGCCGGCCAGAAACGAATGGTGGGTATGCAAGCATTCAGCTTCTCGGGCAGACATTGAAGGAAGAGGAGGCCGAATGGGGGGAGGTTGTCATTCCACCCAATTTGGCTCTGGTAGGCACAGTTAATATGGATGAAAGCGCACATGGGTTCAGCCGTAAAGTCTTGGACCGAGCTTTCACGATTGAGCTATCTGAAATCTATCTTGATAAATGGGAGAATTCACAACAATCTGAGGCTGTAAGAGCAACTACATGGCCTATAGGGTTCTGGTATCCGCGTGCAATCATGCTTTCAGATTTAGGGGATCTTAAGGAGAAAGAGAGATCAGAGGTTGAGCGTGCCATTACCGCTCTGCAGGCGATTAACAGGCTATTGTCTCCTGCACAATTGCAGGTTGGATACAGGACCAGGGATGAGGTTGCTCTGTTCTTGTTACACAGCATGGAGATTATTAATTCATTTAGAGATTTGGAAGGAAACGGGGTGGATCCGCTAGACCTCGTCCTACAAATGAAGATATTGCCTAGAATAATAGGGGGCAGCGAAGCAATAAACCGAGTAGTGTTTGGTCTGCTTGGATGGGCTAGTGGTGGTGAGCCGTTCAAGCTTGAAGATGAAGCGCGTCAGTTCTTGAATGATTGGAACAGCACAGGGAGACCATCAGCGATTGTCGACAGCCAGTATCCAAGGTTGGCTGCTAAACTTTGCTTGATGCTAGAACGGTTGCTTTCGGAGGGTTACACTTCGTACTGGTTGTGAACAACCATGGGTGAGCTATTCCGCATAGAAACAGACAGATCATTGCTGATTTGGAGCAGCCTAGCCACGCTGCCGGATAGCCTTCCGATTGAAATGAGCAATATTCCAGGCAGGTTATCGGTTAAGCTGCGCAGAGTCGGCGCAGAAATAAGCGTAAAAAGGCTTAATGAGAATTTCCAACCTCAGGTCTCGGAGATGGTCGATAGCGAGATTGGCCCACATCTCTTTGAAGAAACCCAATATAAGGTGTTTCTGCGCAGCAAAGTATCAGAAAAGATAGAGATGAGACATCGCGATCCTTTGATCGTAAGAGACTTAAGCAAAGATGATCAAGGAAGGGCACTATACGGGGTAATAAACTTCGGCGGACAAATAGGAAGGAGCCTGTTTAATGTCTTAATAGGGGGTAGGCCTGAATTCGATTTTGAGATAGAGGTATTCCCAAGCAAACTCGACTATACATCCGATTACGAAGCAATCCTTGCAGATCTTCAGGGCATCGTTACTGCGCTTGTGCTTGAATATCTTCAATCAACATTTCAAATGGGCTTCACGAGAAGAGAAGCGATTCCCACAAGGTTGGAATGGTTGTTATTGCTTCGCAATATTATGGGCGATCTTGAACGCGGTTTACGCTATATCGAGAAGCATCCTCAGAGGGAACTCTCGAGAGAGAGGTTGCCGACCAGACTTGAACGCTTGCGAAAGCCTGATGCAGCGGTCTTTCGCTATGTAATGCAAGGAAAGGGAGCTGGGCAAAGAGTGCTTACACGAAATGGATTAGCCATGCGAAGCAAGCTTCCTGAAAACCGCGCTCTGCCAACGCTGGACACACAGGAACACCGTTGGATAGCGGCACAACTGGCACAAGTAAGAAAAAGACTGGCTGAGATATACGAAGAGGAGAAGAGGCGCGTAGAAATTGCCGAAGGGGCTGAAATTCCTGCGAGGAGGGCCCATACACTAGAGGAAATAAGCAACCTTAAAGAACAAATCAGCAGGCTTGAGGCGATTGAGCCAATAGCAGCAGCTATGGGTTTTCCGGCTCCAGGGTTTGTGTCACTGAAGCTGCAGAATGCACCTGGCTATCGAGAAGCTTATCACGCTTGCATTAAACTACGATTGGGCTTAAGGGTTGGTGGGGGCGGCTTGTCACTTTCTTTAAAACAGATTCACACGCTTTATGAATACTGGTGTTATCTTTCTATCGTAAGGATGCTGGCTCAAGTGTTAGGCGTAAGGGTGCCGGTAGAGCGCATATTAAAAGTTCAACAGAATGGAATCCAGGTGCAGCTGCAAAAAGGGCGAGCGCAACGCATTCCTTTCGTTATAGATGAATCACGAAGCATCGAGGTTATCTATAACCCTACATTTTCCGGCGATAGCTATGTACTTCCACAGAAACCCGATATAGTAATCGCTTTGCATGATTCCGAATGGCCTGAGGTTAGGCTCATCCTTGACGCGAAATATAGGATTAATAATTCGGCGAAATATTTGGAACAATTTGGAGCGCCAGGCCCACCGCTAGATGCAATAAATGTATTACATCGTTATCGTGATGCGATACTCGAGGATACAAATGATGACGAAACACGATCGGATAGATTTAATAGAACTGTAGTGGAAGGAGCAGCGCTTTTTCCATACGTGGACAGAGATAGGGAATTTACTAAGAGTAGGTTGTGGAAATCGCTAGAGAGGTTGGGTATAGGTGCATTACCGTTCCTTCCAACTGAAATGGATCATGTAGAGGAATGGCTTAGGGGCATATTACGTCAAAGCGGTTGGTCTATTGCGGAACGAGCCATACCTCATGTCACATATGAGAAGTTGCGTTCATGGCGGGAGGCGTCAAAAGAGGTGGTATTGGTAGGAACCCTTAAAGCCGATGCACAAGTGCATTTGGACTGGATAATGAAGGAGCGCCGCTATTATACGCCTCTTACCCACACACAGAGACTCCAGTTCCTGACTCGCTGGTTAGCAATATATTTACCTGCTTCGCTGCGCAAACCTGGAGCTGTTGCCTATTGTGCGCCAGTTGAAAGAATCGACGTTTTAAGGCGCAAGGATATCTCAACACCGTGGGCACTTGGAAGAAAAGAGGATGAACTCCAGGTGGTCTACTATCTTGGCGAAATAAAGGAACTTACTCCATCTATTGAGAATCGGGGTATAAATGGGAGAGGCGTGCGCTTTTCACGTAATCGATGGACATCACTTCTTGCTCTACAGAGAGCAAGAGAGTTGAGAGGACTATTTTTAGAAACTGAGCCTGAATGGCGTCTTTATGATGGATTAAAAGCGGCCGGTTTGGATTTCAGTATCGTTCCAGGAACGCCTGCAGAAAAGAAGGGACATGAGCCAAGGGGCAGGGCGGTTTTCGTGCTTGGCGATGTAATCGTTCAATACAAGGGCAGTGCGGGTTTTATGATCAGGCATGCTTCTTCAGGTGATGTGTATCAACCAAATGCGGAACAGACAATAAAACAGGTATGTGAACGAACTAAGTCAAGTATTGATAAGGAAAAAGATTAGGAAGTGTCACTATGAAATTGGCCAGTTTGCTAAACTTATACGGGAAGGCTGCTTTGTAGAATCAGGATGACAGAAACATGTACGCTATTTCAAAGGATGAGCTGAAGGAAAAGATCTCCCAGATAAATATCTGGAAGAGAGGCGATGAAAGGGCTCCCCATAAACCCCTCCTTCTTCTTATAGCTTTGGCGAGAATAGAACAACAGCTTGAAAGATTGGCACCTTTTGCCGAAATAGAGGGGCTATTAACAGAACTATTGGATAGGTATGGCCCAAAAAGGAAATCGCAGCATCCAGAACAACCCTTCTGGAGGTTGCAGAATGATGGCATATGGGAGGTTGCACACGAGGGCGATATTGATTTTCGGAAAGGAAGTAATAATCCTGTGAGATCAGAGTTGCTAGAAAAGAAAGCAACGGGTGGCTTCACCAGTGAAATATACGACTTCCTCAAGGAGAATAAAGACTTCCGTGCCGAGATAGCTCTATCGCTGCTAAACGCTCACTTTCCGTCCTCCCTTCATGAAGACATAATCAATGATATTGGCCTTTCTCTGGAAAAGACTGGGTTTATAAGTACGAGAGATCCTAGATTCCGCGATGAAGTTATCCGCGCATATGAGCATAGATGTGCAGTCTGTGGTTGCGACCTAAGATTGGGCAATATCGATTTAGGCTTGGAGGCAGCGCATATTAAGTGGCATCAAGCAGGCGGCCCAGACATTGTGCAGAACGGGCTGGCTTTATGCACGCTGCACCATAAAGCCTTGGACAGAGGAGCGATAGGTTTGGATGATGATCTTCGACTCCTCGTTTCGGCAGAACTCTATGGATATCATCATTTCAGGGAATGGTTTTTAGAGTTCAAGGATAAGCCCATCAGGGAGCCCTATAGCAAGGAACTAAGCCCGGATATTTTTTACATAAGGTGGCACAGGGAGCAGGTATTTATCCCTCCGGTTAGGTACTAGGTGATTACTCGAATCTGACCCCAATCAATCTGGCGACCACACGGGGGAGGAATGTTAAGTATTTTTAATACTCTTATAAAGAACATGCTTTCCGATATAGGGATATTTGCTGTCAAGAAAGAGAATAATGTTACTCAGCCCTGCTTTTTCAGATAGGGTGACACCATCTTGCGGATTATTTTTTGAGAAAAATTACCGTTATCGGACGATAGGTGGATTCTTCTGCACAGATCTTGTATAAGTGCCTTGTGATCCATATACATAACTTTTCTTCCATCAATGAGGTCAGCAAAAAAACAAGGATTATCCGATATATTTGAAAGCCGTATCTTAATGTCTTGGAGACGAGCCGAAATATCTCCGTTACTCCCTTGCCTTGTCATGGTTTCGAGTTCGCTGCAGGCATCATTAGCCTGTACCATTGCATCCTGAAAGTGATCTTCGTCTATGTAGATATTCTTGGGGTTCAGCATTGCGTCTAGTTTATCTAGCTTCTTGGCAATTCTTAGTTCTAAGTTTCTTTTAACCGAGGATTGTCGGCATAGATTACTTAAGGCGGGTCCCAGGTGAAAGAAAGCATGTTCGAGGAATCGCTCGTATTCCGGTGATTGCTCGAAACCATCCCTTCTAGCGTTCTGCTTTATTCTGTCATCACAGATATGTATTTCACCGATATGCCAGGTAGCAAAACGTCTCTCTGCATAGGCCTGGACGGGATCATCCGCGTCTTCGACTCGCGCGAGCTGGTGGCCGTGCATATCCGCCGGGACCTGGCCGCGGGCTGGGCCACCTGCCCCGAATACCACGCCAGACTGTGGGCGGAGGCCGCGCCCGTGGAGGCCCGGCCCCTTTCGGTCTACGAGGAGGTGAGCTGCTGATGGAACTCGAGGGGCTACTTGAGAAACTGAAGATGGAGACCTTGGCCGCCCAAGCGGACGCCCTCTTGGAGCAGGCGGCCAAGCGGGATCTGGGCTATCGGAAGTTCCTCACCGAGGCCCTGCAGACAGTGTGGTCGGGAAGGAACCTAAAGACCACCGAGGGGCGGATGCCCCTGGATGATGAAAACAGGGAAATCCCCTTGCTCACAATAGGGAATTCTATTTGCTGAAAACAGGGAATTTTACTTGACGAAAAACACGAGCGGCGCGGGCGGGCCTTACAGGCGTCTTCCTGGCCTTCTTGGGTGACGGGCCCTTGCGGAGGACCCCGGCCGCGTACGAGCGGTTGTAACCGGTAATGGCGCAGAACTCATCGAGCATGCGGCCTCTTTCCTTCTTCGAGGCCTTCTTGTATCTCTGAGATACCTCTCTGGTTATCGACTTTCTGGTCATAAGATCCAATCTCAACTTCCTCACCCCCTCAGTCTATACATGCCCCTGAGGGGGCTTTTTCGCGCCATGTTTCGAGTAGATTTTGATTTTGAGGCAACGAACCCGTTTGGAGTAGATTAATTATGAGTCAATTCGGTCATTTGACTGAAGTAACTGTTGGTTATAAAATGCACTCAAGGGTAGCAATTAAACTTGCAGTTACTTAACTTAAGCAAAATTATACGTCTCTTAGTTGCCGCATTTGGGGTAATCGTTAATCCTTAATCGATTCTATTTTAGAGTTGGGATTTAAGGTACATGAGTATTATCTCGCGCAGTGAAAGAGAAAAGTTAGCTAAAAGGAAGTCCATTCTTGCCGCTGCCAGGGATCTCTTTTTCGAAAAGGGATACCAGATGACCACCATGGAAGAGATAGCGGAAAGAGCTGATTTTAGCAAAAGGACAATCTATATATACTTCAAGAACAAGGATGACCTTTACATCTCAGTTACTATTGAAGGCTTCCTCATAATTGAGGAGCAATTGATAAAGATAATTGGTCACGAGTCTTCTTTGGAAAAAAAATTAGAAAATTTATATTTTGCAGTCATTGAGCATTCCCTCAATCACCCCGAATATTTTCGTATATTCGAGTACTTCTTTACGGATCAAGCTCGCTTGAGCATACCTGAAGAACTTGTTGAAACAATATACGAACATGCCTGGAAGTGTCTTGGTTACCTCAATGATGTGATCAGAGAAGGAAAAGAGAGAGGGATATTTCGGAAAGATATCAATCCTTCAAATTTTAGTATTCTTCTCTGGAGGACAAGCGCAGGAATTCTAGATTTAGCCGTTATGGGAAAACAGAGTGAAGAGGATCGGAAGAATTATATGCAACTTCTTAAAGATAATTTTGATCTACTGATTAGGGGAGCAAAAAGCAATGGTAAGTCGGCAATGGGGAAGGCAGATAAAAAGGGAGGAACGGCGAAGCCTAAACAAGTAGAAAAAACCAAGGGGAGCTCAAAGCACAAGTGACGATAACACACTGAATTCTAAACACTGCCCTAAGATTTTTCTACTTTTAAGGAAAGGGGGTTTAGCTTAATTTGGGCTAAGCCAAAGAAAGGTATAAACGTAGAAAATAGTAGGGGGTGCATTATGGGTGATGGATGGAAACCGTTGCTTTGCTATACGGACACCGGTGGAACTTTTACTGATACGTTTATTGTCAATGATGAGGGGGATTTTGTTCTTGGAAAATCTCCTACTACGCCGGAAGACGTTTCCGTTGGTTATTTTAAATCCATTGATGATGCAATCGGTAAAGTGAATCTCACTAAGGATGAATTTTACCCCGACCTCCAAGTTGCCGGATACGGAGCAACGACGGTGATCAACACACTTCTTGAGCGCAAAGGTGCTCGATTGGGTCTGATAATAACCAAGGGCTTCGAAGGTTATCTCTTGATGGAAAGAGGAGGGCAAACTTTTTCGGGCTATACTCTTCCCGATAGGTTACATGCTGTTACTCATATTCATAACGAACCCCTGATACCAAAGAAGCTTATTAAGGGCGTCACGGAGAGAACCAATATGTTCGGTGTGACGGCAATACCGCTATACGAACATGAATTGGAAGAAGCCGTAAGAGATCTACTCGAAAAAGATATAGAAGGGCTGGTTATCTGTTTTCTATATTCATTTCAGAACCCGGGGCATGAACAAAAAGCGGCCGACATCTCCCGCACCGTCATGGAGGAATATGGCAAGAATGTGCCAATCTATCTGAGCTCGGAGATCAACCCGGTAATCCGGGAATTTCCCAGGCTGAACAGTACCATTATCGAGGCTTACGCGGGGGCCCCGTCAAGGATGCCCCTGATCACTATTGATGAAAGAATCAAAAGCCTCGGTTTTAAACGGGGGGATCTGCAGATTCTGCTCACATACGGAGGTTTGTCAAGCGTCCGGCATGCCAATATGGTAGAGACCATGGAGTCCGGACCGGTAGGCGGCATTTTAGGATGCAAGCATATAGGCGAGGTGTACGGATTCGATAACCTTGTCAGCACTGATGTTGGAGGTACTAGCTTCGATGTAGGCATGATCTCCAGTGGGGTTATCGTGATCAACCGCGAGCCTGATTGCGCCAGATTTCGCCTGGGGATCCCAATGATAGAGGTTGATTCCATCGGTGCTGGGGGAGGGACCATCGTTAGGTTTGATCATGTAATGAACAGGCTTGAGATAGGGCCGGAGAGCGCGGGAGCACACCCAGGCCCCATCTGCTACGACCAAGGTGGAGAAGACCCTACAATCACAGATGTTGATCTCATCCTTGGCTACATTGATCCCGACTATTTTCTGGGCGGGAGAATGCGCCTCAACAAAGAGAAAGCGAAACATATTTTCGAGGAGAAGATCGCCCTACCATTGGGTATCGAATTGATGGAGGCTGCGGAAGGGGTTAAAGACATTATCGACACCAGGATGAGGGGTCAGATACTGGGGATGATATACGGAAAAGGGTACAATACAAACGATTATCACCTGCTATCCTACGGTGGGGCAGGTCCTACTCATGTGGCTGGTTACACAAAGGAACTGGACTTCGCGGGCGTAATGGCCTTCCCGTTCTCTTCTACTTTCTCGGCCTTCGGCGCCGCTACTTCAAACTACGAGCATCTGTACAACAAGTCCTGCACGCTTTTATTGCCCCCTGCCGCAGATGAAGACGCAAAGATATGGTTCGGCCAATCACTGAACGGACTTTGGGAAGCGTTGGAACAAAAAGGTAAAGAAGACATGATGGGTGAGGGCTATAGCGAAGGGGAAATACAATGCGAGCAGCTCGTGATGGTCAGGTATAGAGGCCAGCTGGACGATCTTATCGTGTCATCTCCGACCCCCAGAATCGAATCTCCGCAGGAATGTGATCTTCTAATAGAGCGCTTCGAAAAACTGTACGAGAAAATATATGCGCGGGCAGCGAAATATCCAGATGCGGGCTATCTAGTGATGGAGGCGGGAGTGCGAGTTTCCGTAGAGAAGCTCAAGCCCAAACTTAGGGTGAATCCCCTAGGGCCACCTAAGCCCAACAAAGAATCCTTAAAGGGGCACCGCGAGGCTTTCTTTAACGGTAAGGTATTAAAAACAGCCGTCTATGAGCTGGAAAACCTTCTTCCCGGCAACGAAGTGAGCGGTCCATGCATTATCGAGCATCCCACAACCACGATGGTGGTGCCGCCCGAGCACAGCGTCTTTCTGGATGAGTACAAAACTCTGTGGCTACGAAAATAGTCCGGTTCAAGCATGCTCTGTTGTCAATCACATGATCAAAGACTGATAAAGGTAAAGGGAGGCCATAATGGGTAGTTTAAAGGAAAAGCTGAAGAAGAGCGAGGAGGAATTCAGAACCAACGGTTATTACGTAGAATCCATGAAAACAAAGGAAAAGGACCCAATCAAATACGAGATCCTTCATTCAAGGCTTCTCTCTTCAATGGTCAGCGCTCGGGAGACGGCCAAGAGGATATCCGCCTCTCCCATGGTCCGCGAGATCGGGGAACTCTGCTTCTCCCTCTACACGCCGGAAGGAGATTCAATCGTCCTTTCCACTGGCATCATGGTGCACGTGCATACTATGAGCAGAGCCATCAAATGGATGATCGAGAACGAATACGAGGAGAGGGTGGGCTTCAAAGAAGGCGACTATTTCTCTAACAACGATTCCTTCATCGGTGGTGTGCACGTACCTGATATCATGACTATTACTCCCATATATTACAAAAGTGAGCTGATGGGCTGGGTCGGCGGAGTTACCCATGTTCTTGAAGTGGGTGCTGTAGATGCGGCTGGTATGGGACCGGCTCAGACGACTAGGTTTCACGAGGGTATAAGCCTGACCTGTTTGAAGACAGCGGAAAACGACGAGCTTAAGCATGACTACGAACAGATGGTCATCCGTAATACCAGATCGCCTGCCTATTGGCTGATGGACGAACGGGCTCGCATTGCTGGGTGCAGGATAATCAGAGACTCAGTAAAGGAAATCATAGATTCCTTTGGCCTCGAATATTACGAGAAGGCGACTAGAGAACTCATAGAAGAAGCTAGGCAAGGCATTAAAAAAAAGGTTCAGCAAGTTTTGTTTCCCGGCAGATATAGAGGAGTTGCTTTCTACGATGTCTTGCTGGAAGGAAAACCAGTAGCGGAGGTGGCGGCCAAGGATACTCTGATCCATATGCCTCTTGAAATGAACGTGACCAAAGACGGTGATCTGATCCTTGACTTTGATGGAGCTTCAAGCTGGGGACAACACAACCATAACTGCTCTCCGGCGGCCATGGATGGCGGCTTTTTCGTAGCCTTAACCCAGTTCCTTGCTTACGATGGCAAGATAAATGATGGTGGCTGGCTGGCCTGCGAATTGAGATTGCCGGTAGGTTCGGTGTTCAACCCTGATAGCATCTTCGCAGCTACCGGGGCCGCCTGGACAACTCTGTTGCCAGCCTTTGGAACATTTCTAAGGCTACTCTCCCGCTCATTCTATTCAAAGGGCTACCGTGAGGAGATACTGGCAGGCTGCGCCGACACTAACGGCGAGGGGGGTACCGGCATTGATCAATATGGTAACAACTTTGGCACTGGCACTGCCGAACTGGTCTGTTGCGGTTCTGGGGCAAGGGGGGTGATGGACGGCTTAGACACTGCCTACGCCCTTTGGAATCCGGAATCAGATATGGGGGACGCGGAGATCTGGGAGCTGATCTTGCCAATACTGCACCTTGGGAGAACGACCACCCCCGATTCGGGCGGTTTTGGGAAATACAGGGGCGGGAATGGCTTTAACACGGTATGGTTGATCCATAATACAGAAGATATTCTGATTGTGACTTTCACCAATGTGACCAAGGTCTTCGACCAAGCAGGGATAATGGGCGGTTATCCGGCGATGTGTAACTATAACTACCTCGCAAGGGACACCAACGTCTCCAAGTTGATCGAAGATAAGCTCCCGCTGCCGCATATAGAGGGAAGCCCCGCTAACCCTGATATCCAAAGGCTTGTCGAGAGCAAATCCTTCGAGGAAAGGGAGGGAGCTGTCTTCGCCTCCAGAGCAAAGAATTTCGATCTCTTTCAGCATTTCTATCTGGCGGGCGGTGGATATGGAGATCCTATAGAAAGAAATCCCGAGATGATAAAGAAAGATCTGGAAAACGACATGACGACTATACGAACTGCCTTGAAAGTCTATCGCGTAGCCATAGATAAACAGGCAATGAATATTGACGAAGACAAGACCAGGCAAATGAGAGATGCGGAGAGGAAAAACCGTAAGGAAAGAGGTATACCGGCCAAGGAGTACCTGGCCAAAGAAAGGGAGAGAATACTTAAAGGTGACCTTATCCCGGTAGTAAAGGAGATGTATAACGATTCCTTCCGTATGTCGGATAAATTTGCCCGGGATTTCCGAGAATTCTGGGAGCTTGACGCTGGATTCGCGTTTTAGGAAAGGGAGGATAAGATGGAAAAGGGATACCGTGTTGAAGTCCTTAGAAAGCTTATAGAAGGAAAACTAGATTGGGAGTCTCTCAAGAATATAATGTCCTCGCCCAAGGATGATGACCGCTTCGAGAAGATAAGGGGGATTGAGCAGGAAAAGGTGCCCTGGGATGAACGCATAATACTTCCCTTAGCGGAACATTTGTATGTAGTCGAAAAAGGATCAGGTTACATCATCAAATGCGATTGTGGTTTCGAGTTTGGCGATTATCGGGAGAACTGGAAGCTAAATGCTCTAGTCTACGAGAGGAGTCCTCAGGATGGAGAGGTGTTCGAGCCCAGGAGGGGAAGTGACCCGGACTGGATGATTCTGCGGGAGTTCTATTGTCCGGGATGTCAGGCGCAACTGGAGGTGGAGGCTGTTCCCCCTGGGTACCCCTTTATTTTTGATTTTGAACCACAACTGGAGGCCTAGGAAATCTAGAAAGGGTAAGAAATATGGAGAAGAGCGATTACATCTGGGACTACCGGGACCCCTACACGTGGATGGCGAAGGTGAGGCAGGGCCTGCCGCCCCTGATCATCTCCGTGGCCATCACCGGGGGAGTGCAGGGCAAGGAGATGAACGAGAACCTTCCCGAGACCCCCGAGGAGCAGGCGGAGCAGACGCAGGAGGCCTACGAGGCCGGCGCGTCCATCGTGCACGTGCACGTCCGCAACCCGGAGGTGAATTGGATGACCACCAGCAACCCGGAAGACTACCTCAAGGTAAACGCCATGATCAGGGAGAGGTGCCCGGACATGATCATCAACAACACCACCGGCGGGGGCCCGGAGCTGACCATGGAGCAGCGCATGGCATCCATCTACGCCAACCCGGAGCTGTGCTCCCTCAACCTGGGGCCCTTCGTGCTCAAGGTCCCCATGCCGGAGCGTGCGGAGCCCCTGCCCCACCCGCGCCCGGCGCTGACCTTCGACCGCTGCATACCGTGCAGCTACGCCGACGTCGAGACCTTCGCCCGCACCATGAAGGAGAAGGGCATCAAGCCGGAGATGGAACTCTACCACCCCGGCATGTACTGGGTGGTCCAGGACCTCATCATGGAAGGCCTCATCGAGCCCCCCTACGACATCCAGTTCGTCATGGGCTTCCAGACCAGTTCCTTTCCCACCCCGGCGAACGTGCTCGGCCTGGTGAGCGAGCTGCCCCCCGAGTCGATATTCTTCCTCATCGGCGTGGGCCACTTCCAGCTGCCCATGAACGTGATGGGAATCATGCTCGGCGGCCACGTGCGGGTGGGCATGGAGGACAACCTCTACTACGCGCGGGGGAGGAAGCTCAAGAATAACGCCGAGCTGGTGGCGCGCATCGCGCGCATCGCCAGGGAGATGAACCGCGAGATAGCCACCCCGGCCCAGGCCCGCGAGATGCTGGGCATAGCGCAGGAGCCGAGCTCGTATTGATAAAAAGGGAGAGTGAGGTATGGACAGGGCTCCGAGGATCTTAGCCATAGATACCGGCGGCACCATGACCGACACTTTCTTCATCGACAGGGAAGGTGATTTCGTGGTGGGAAAGGCACAGACCACGCCGGAAAACGAATCGGTGGGCTTCATGCATTCGTGCCGGGACGCCCTCTCGTACTGGGAAATGGATGCGGCCGAAGGCTTCCCTCCGCTGGCCACCGCCATCTACTCGGGAACCATCATGCTCAACCGGTTGCTGGAGCGCAAGGGCCAGAAGGTGGGCCTCATCGTCACCAAGGGATGCGAGGACTATTTCCGGCTGGAGAGGGCCTCTCAGACCTATCTGGGATACTCTTACTCCGACCGCCTGCACGCTTGCACCCACCAGCATAATCCACCGCTGGTCCCTTTTCACCTTATCCGGGGGGTGGGAGAGAGGATAGACGTGGTGGGAGACGAGGCCATCCCCTTGAACGAGGAGGAGGCCCGCCGTGCCGTGGAGGAGTTGCTGGAGAAAGGGGTCGATTGCATCTGCGTGAACTTCCTCTTCAGCTATCGCAACCCCAATCACGAATTGCAGATGAAGGACATCGCCGAAGAGGTCATGGCCGAAAAAAACACTGAGACCCCCATGTTCATCTCCTCGGACTACTATTCCGTGCGGGGAGATTTCCCCCGCTTGAACACCCTCGTCGCTGAGGCCTTCGCCGCCGAGCCGTCGCGCGGTCAACTGAGGCAGATCGGCGGCTGCATCAAGGAGAACGGAGGCAAGCTGGACCTGCGGGTCATGGCCTCCCACGGGGGGTCGGTTTCGCTGGAGACCAACGAGCTGGCCCGCACCCTGGTGTCCGGCCCCATCGGGGGAGTCATCGGGGCCAAGTGGCTGTCGGACCGGCTGGGCATGGAGAACGTCGTATGCACCGATATCGGGGGCACTTCCTTCGATATCGCCATGATCACCAAGGGCCACTACGAGATCAAACCCTACCCGGATATGGCCCGCATGCTCCTGGTGCTCCCCCTGGTGGAGGTCGATTCCGTGGGGGCCGGGACCGGGTCATACGTAAGGGTTAACCCCACCTCCAGCCGGGTTGAGATAGGGCCCGATTCGGCGGGCTACCGCATAGGTGTCTCCTGGCCGGACGGAGGGGTGGACACTCCCACCATCACCGATTGCGACCTGGTGCTGGGCCTGCTCGATCCCGACTACTTCCTGGGCGGAGATATCAAGCTCGACAAGGAGCGGGCCCTGGCGGCGATAGAGGAGCGTATCGCCCGGCCCCTGGGCATCGGCGTTTACGAGGCGGCCGACGGCATCGTGGAGATCTTCGAATCGGGGCTGAAGAACGAGGTGCGGGCGAGGATACTGGCCAAGGGTTACGCACCGGCCAACTACAGCCTGCTGTCGTACGGCGGAGGAGGGCCCCTTCACGTGGGAGGCTACACCAGGGGCATGGACTTCGAGGGAGTGCTCGTGCCCACCTGGGCGGCGGGGTTTTCCGCCTTCGGATGCTCCTGCGCCGATTTCGAGTACAGCTTCAACGTATCCGTGGACTTGCCGGTGGCGCCGGACATCACCACGGACGAAAAGGACGCACTGGTGGAGATGGCCAACGCCCAGTGCTCCTACCTCAGGGAGAAGATCATCGACGAGTTCGCGAAGAGCGGGGTTTCCGAGGAGGATGTCATCTTCCGCATCGGTTTCCGCATCCAGTATATGGGGCAGCTGAGGGACCTTGCGGTGAAGACGGGATACGAGTGGCTGGAGGGGCCGGAGTCCCTGGACGAAGTGCTCGCCTCCTTCGAGGAGCTATACGGCAAGCTTTACGCCCGCTCCGCACGCTCGCCCGAGCTGGGGTACCTCATCACCCAGGTCGTGCTTGCCGGCACCGGGGAGGTGGAGAAGCCCGCGATCCCCATGGAGGAATTGAGCGAGGTGCGACCTCCCGATGAAGCCCTCAAGGGACGCAGGGATGTTTATTGGCAGGGCAAGTGGACGGAAGCCCAGGTCTACGAGATGGCGGATCTGCGGGCGGGGAACGTGCTGCGGGGCCTGGCCATCGTCGAGGACCCGGCGACCACCTTCGTGGTGCCGCCCGGAGCGGCGGCGAGGCTGGACGAACACCGCATTTTCCACATGGTGTGGGCTTGAAGGGTAAGGAGGTGAGAGGATGACCGAGTTTCTAATAAAGGCGGGAAGCGACGGCGAGAAGTATGAGCCCATAGGATGGGGGGGTATGACCATCAAGGAGATGCTGGAGGAGTCCGAGAGGCTGCTCGCGGAGACGGAACGCTACTGTGGAGTAGAGGAGCTGGAGCTCAAGAAGCGCGACCCTATAGGGTACGAGAAGATATTCGCGAAGATAAGGGGCGGGCTGGTCAACGCCCGCGAGACCGCCATGAACATCTCTGCCTCGCCCATCGTGCAGGAGTTGGGGGAATTGTGCTTCACGCTTTATACCCCGGAGGGCGATTCGGTAGCCCTATCCACTGGCATCATAGTGCACGTGCACACCATGAGCGACGCCATCAAGTTCATGATACGCAACGATTACGAGCTCAACCCGCGCATCATGCCCGGGGATATCTTCAGCAACAACATCCCCAAGATAGGGGACGTACACAATGCCGACGTACAGACCATCGTTCCCATCTTCTGGGAAGGCGAACTGGTGGGATGGGCCGGAGGAGTGACCCATGTCATGGATATAGGTGCCTCCACCCCTGGAAACGTTCCCGTCGGCCCCATCTCCAGCTACGAGGACGGCCTGGATCTGACCGCGAACAAGGTGGGGGAGAACGATACCCTTTACAGGGACCACGAGATCCGCTGCGAACTGGGTACCCGCACTCCCAAGTTCTGGAAGCTGGACGAGCGATGCCGCATCGCCGGTTGCCACATGATAAGGGAAGCGGTGCAGCAGGTCATCTCAGAGGAAGGCATAGACGTCTATAAGGAGTTCGTGCGCGAGGTGATCGAGGAGGGCCGGAGGTCTTTTATCAATCGCATAAGGGAACTCATGATACCTGGCCGCTATTTCGCTCCTACCTTCGGCGTGTTTCCATTCGCGGGCGAGAAGGGGCTGCCCGATTACGCCGCCGTCGACACCCTCTACCATGCCCCCCTGGAACTAGTGGTGAAGCCGGAGGGGGAGGTGGGCATCTCGTTCGATGGGACCAGCCGCTGGGGCTACCATTCATTCAACTGCCCGCCCACCGCCATGCAGGGGGCGGTGTGGTCCCTACTGTCGCAGATGATCATCCCCAACGACAAGATAAACGACGGGGCCTACTACGCAACCAAACAATATTTCCCACCCTACAGCCTGGCCAACCCCGTGGAGAAGGAGGCGGCAACCGGGGCCGCATGGGTCTTCCTGATACCGGCCTTCACGAGCCTAGCGCGCGGCCTCTCCCGGGGACTCTTCTCCCGAGGCTACGTGGAGGAGGTGGTGGCCAGCTACGGCCTCTCCGCCAACGGCATGCAGGGCGGGGGGAAGGACCAGTTCGGAAACGATATCGGCATGCTCAGCCTGGAATTCTCCAGCGTGGGAGGAGGCGCCAGGGGAGTCGTTGACGGCCTGGACTACGCGGCTGCCATGTGGAACCCGGAGGCGGACATGGGCGACATGGAGTTGTGGGAGTTAGTCATGCCCATAATCTATCTGGGCAGGAGGGTCAAGCCCAACACCGGGGGCATGGGTAAGTACCGGGGAGGCGCCGGGTTCCAATCCGTCTACTGCATATGGAAGACGTTCGATCTCGTGATGCAGAACATCAACGAAGGGGGGAGCTTCTGCAGCGTGGGACTCTACGGCGGCTACCCGGCGGCCTCTCTTTACCGGCACAACGTGCTCGACACCGACCTGCTGGAGCGCTTCGGCGAGAGCAGGGACTATCCCGTGAAGGAGGACGACACCGCGGCGTCGGAGATCAGCGAACTCTGCTCTGGCACCCACCTGTTCGACACGCGAGTGATGAACTATCCCTATCGCATGAAGCACGGCGACCTCTACTATTCCCCCATGAACGGGGGCGGGGGACTGGGCGACCCGCTGGAGAGGAGGCCGGAGCTGATCGAGGCCGACCTGGACGGCAACTTTATGCTGCCCCGCTTCGTGGAACGGGTCTACGGGGCGGTTATCTCGAGGGACGAGGAGGGGTTCTGGCACGTGGACCCGGAGGCCACAGGCAGGCGCCGGGAGGAGATCCGGGAGGAGCGCGGCAGACGCGCCGTGCCCGTTTCGGAGTTCCTGGCACGTGAACGGGAGAGGTTGCTCGCCGCAGCCGGGATGGATGGAGGCGCGCGCGAAGGTGCAGGCGCGGAAGATAAGACGGGCGGCGGTGAGGGCGGCACAGCCGGAGGCGAAGGCGAGGTGGCCGGTGGCGGCGTACCCGGCCTGCGCGAGGAAGTGCGGCGCATGTACAATCAGTCACTGGACCTCTCGAAGGACTGGCGGGAGTGGTTCCTGGGCTTCTGGGACCTGCCCGACGATTTCCGTTTCCCGGAGGTCCAACCATGACGCCATGCCCGGGGTCAGCCCTCCATTGTCCACAACGGGGGTCAGGCCTTTTCATCTCACACCTTCATCGCAGAACGCAAAGAACGCAGCGCCTGGCTCTTGGCCCGAAGGGGCTATGGCGCGCAACACGAGCGGAACGCCTCATGTATCGTACCCGCCACTATAATCGCGAGGCGCGCAACGGCGAAGCAGACTCCGCTTTACGCATCATGCTGCGGCGAAGGTGATAGGAAGCAGGGAAAGGAGAGCAGAAATGCCTGAATATGACCTGAGCACGCTGGAGCAGTTGATAGATGGAAAGCTCCCCTGGAACGAGGTCAAAGGGATCATGAGCAGCTTCAAGGATTCCGACCGCTTCGACAAGGTGGTGCAGATCCTGCAGGGGCGGGTACCATGGAATGACCGCATCCTGCTCCCCCTGGCACCTCACCTTTATATCGTAGAGAAGGAGGACGGATCGCGTGTCGTCAAGTGCGACTGCGGCTTCGAGTTCGGGGATTATCACGATAATTGGAAGATGCAGGCGCTTGTCTACGTGAGGGATACGGAGGAGCAGATGCAGGAGATCTACCCGCCCCTCATGCATTCGGACCCGGAGTTGGTGACGTTGCGGGAGTACTTCTGCCCCGGATGTAAGGTTCAGCTTGAGGTTGAGGCTGTGCCATCGGGTTACCCGGTTATCTTCGATTTCGAGCCCGACCTGGGGACCTTTTACCGCGAATGGCTGGGCAGGGTGCTTTAGGGGTCGATTGACGCCTGAAGTGCTTAAATCCTGAGATACAGGCTTGCTGATCTCGGAAAAAAAACTACTTGGCACCAAGATGTGGCTCCCCGGATTATGATGGCGAACGTCCGGGGATGACCCCCTTGACATAGGCGATCAGGGCAAGGAAGTGGAAGGGGAGGTAAGTCCATGTTGGCATTCAGCAAGGAGTGGATAGAGGCGCTGGCGGAAAAGCTCAAGAACGATCAGGAGTACCAGAAAGCAGCGGAGGGATTCGACTCCAGGTTCCAGCTCATCATCGAGTCCGAGCCCGCCAAGGGTGTGGAGGAACGCCATGCGGTAGGCCTTTTCGCGCCGAAGTGTGACGAAGTATGGGAGGGGGTCAAAAAGGACGTGGATTATACGCTGTCGGGTCCCTACGGTATCTTCATAGATATCTTGAACGGGAAGATCGGGGCCACCAAAGCGATGGTCACCCGCAAGCTCCGCCTGAAGGGAAACATGACCAACCTCCTTAAGTACAAGCGGGCCATCGACCTCTTCGTCAGCGCCTTGGGAGACGTGGAAACCGATTTCGAGGGAGACTATGCCTAGGCTTTACTGCTCAGGAAGACTCGGAAACCCCTAGGCTTTTGGACAGGTGGGACCCCCGCCAGGCCGGGGGGTCCGGGAAATCGGCCTGAGGCATTATCCCTATCATCAGCGCCGAAAGCCGTCATCTATTCTTCCAGCGTCTTAGAGAAGCTCCTCGGCAGTAGAAAAAGGATTTCATCGAAGTAGTCACGGGCGAAGCCGCACATATGATCGATCTCCCTCTCGGACACTATTCTCCTTGTCTCACCTAACTCGAAGAACAAGCTCCTGCCACCCGTTATTAACTCCAAAAGCTATAAACCCCCTACCTTTTCGCCAGGATCAAATACACCTGTGGGGAATTGAGGATCTTCCGGTGAAATATACTCACTATACTGATAGCCACCGCTGCCTTTCATAGGACTTATAATCCGCATGTCGCAGCTTGCAGTGCATCGTCTCTCAATACAACAAAGGTATACTATTTATACTTTCATATAGGGTGGCTACAAATCAAAGAATAGGCAAGAAGATGGTATGCCTTCTCGATATCTACTTCACATAACCCCCCCCGTTGAAGGAAGCGGGCTAGAGACGTTTAATTGGTATATCGAAGAGAGATGGTGGATGATCTAGCTGTTTTATTATGAAGAATCAATACTTTTGAGATACTCGGGACCTGTTTAAATATGACCTTGCTTCCTGGCTGATAACCAACCTGGGGATCATGTCAATCATTTCACCTTCATCCCCATGCTAACACCAAATGACAGCAAGCCGCACGGCCAGAAGCTGGACTATAGCAAAGCAAAAGCTGGAGGGATAATGACCAGTTGAAAGCCTTTCTTGAGGATTGTACGGAGAAAGGCAGGAGGGACATCCGAGAGATCAGACGATATTTTCACTCTATCGGTATCGCAATAACAATCTATAGTGAAGACGAGTTCTTCTCTCATGGAGATAGAGGCAAGTACTTTCAAGGTATTGGCACCAAGCTATTGAGCAACTCCTTGGTGTTCTTAGACCCCGATAATGGAATGGAAATCAAGCATTCAAATAGACAACATGTCATGTTCGGAGAACTGAAGGAGCAATATGATCGCATGAATAACAATTCGGTTCTTATGGTTTATCAACACTCCCCGCGAGCTAAGCGCTATGAATATATTCAAGAAAGATCTGGGAAATTGCACAATATTACAGGAGGGCACCCTTCATATATAAGCGACAATGAGATAATCTTCTTTTTTATGACGAAGAAGTCGGCGCAAGGCAGGCGCTTGTCTCGTGCTTTAGAAAATTATTGTAAGAAATATAATCGACTTGAGACTGGCAACGTAGGACATATGCAGTGGGCGCCTGGAAGCCTTGAAGACAAAATCCTGTTCAAGTACTGGCAGGAGAACGGAGGAACCGTATATTTAGAGGTACCGATCGGCAATAGCGGGAGAAGGGGAGGGTGGCCGCCGGGCTCGAATGTACGCCGTATCGATGGGGTGAGAATACCCAGCAGCAGCACAGGCCAAAAACAATTTATTGCTTCTGCGGGAAGCAAAGAAATAGATCTATACGAGATATTTCGCGACAAAGAAGTCGAGTTAATCGAGGTCAAAAAAGAGCTTAACCGGGTAGTTTTTGGCCAGGTAGTAGCTGGCGTTGAGATGTTCAATAGGCAGTACAAACCGAAGAAGGTCATCCCGATTGTTCTATATAGAGAAGGGGACCCCGCCATGGAATGGGTTTGCCATAGAAACGGGGTCCAAGCAATAGGGTATGGTTCCGTGTAGGGTCTGCTATATGCGATACCCTCTCCTGGTATGGTAATTTGCCATCCTCCCGATCTTTTCCGCTTCCTCTACCATGAAGAATGCCGTGTGTATCACCTTCTTGCGGTAGAGCAGGGCGGATCCCACCAGGCTCTTGCCCTCGAAGCGGTAGTCCCAGCCCATGCCCACGGAGCTGTACTTTTTCTCCTCGCAGCCCTTGACGGCGGCGATGAAAGCTTCGGCTTTCTTGGAGCTGGCTTTGGGTGCCTTCTTCTTGATGTCGAGGGCGGCTTCCACGGCGTAGCTCTTGAGCAGCTTGGGGTGGAGGACCTCGTAGGCCGCAGCCCTTGAGAGCATATCCATTCCCACCACCTCCCCGTTCACCATCACCAGCATGCCCCTCTGGTCGGGGAGGAAGGTAAACGCCTTCAGGTAGTCCTCCAGGTCTGCCGCTTTACTCTCGAACACGTCGCTCATGGCGCCAGTGGGGGCGTCAACGCTTGCCCTTGTCTGCAAAGCGGCGATATTGTCCCACACCTCGCCCTGGTCGGACCTATATTCCAGGTTGCGCTCGAGGCTCCTGCTCACGGAACGGGTTTTCTGGCGCCTGACCTCCGAGGCCATGATGTTGCCGGAATCCGCGAACTCCCGTGAGGTGTAGTGCCACCTGCCCGCCTCGGTGCAGCTCACCGGGATAATCACCTCGGCCTGGGCGGCAATGAGTATTGTAGTGTTGAGCACACGGTTCTGCTTGGCACCCGATACCTCCTCCCCGTCCAGGAGCAGCACGGCCTTGTTGCTGGAGTTCTTGACCTTGAGTTCCGGTACCGTCCCGCCCTCGCCTACCTCGGTCACCAGGAGAGACCCGCCCTCCAGGGCTTCTTTCATGGTGATGTAAGCCGGCCCGCCTTTCACCGGAGAGAACAGCGGCACCACCGCCAGGTTCTCGTGGGATTGGATCTCACCCAGTTCCAGAGAGGTTACGTAATCGAGAACAGCCTTTTCCATCGATATCACTCCTTTGTTTGGTAGTGTTTCTCTTATAGCACCCCCCAGTGACAAAATAAGGAAGGGCTGGTTATTCCTTTCCAGGATGTCACTGCCGCATGCTATTATTCACCCTGATTGGCTAGGATAGGGTTTCCTTGTCCCTTGAGATGAGCGCAGGCAGGAGGTGCAAATTGGATAGTCAAGTGGTCACATGCCCCCAATGCGGGTACGAGATACCTTTGACCGAGGCGATCTCCCATCAGATCAAAGAAGAGCTCCAGAAGGAGTTCAACGCCAAGATGGGCAAGCAGCAGAAGGAGCTGGAAAAGAGGGAGGAAGAGCTGCAATCCAGGGAGCAGGAGATCGAGGATGCGCGCAAGGCCATCGCCGATGAGGTAGCAAAGAAACTGGTGGAGGAGAAGGCCAGGCTGGAGAAAGAGGCCAAGGAGAGGGCGGAGGGAGAGCTCGAGCTCAGAATGAAGGGCCTCGAGGATGAGGTAAAGGAGAAGGCGGATAAGATCAAGGAGATGCAGCAGGCGGAGCTCGATCTGAGGAGAGAGCAGCGCAAGCTTGAGGAAGATAAGAAGGCGTTTGAACTCGAGATGGCCCGCAAGCTGGACGAGGAGAAGAAAGAGCTGGAGAAGCAGCTGCGGGAGGGCCTCTCGGAAGAGTACGACTTGAAGGTGCGGGATTACGAGGAGAAGAACAAGGCTCTCACCGCCCAGATCAACGAGCTCAAGAGAAAGGCGGAGCAGGGATCGCAGCAGGCCCAGGGCGAGACTCTGGAAAAGCAGCTGGAAGACGACCTCAAAGCTTATTTCTCCCAGGACAGCATAGAGCCCGTCTCTACTGGCAAGAGGGGAGCCGACGTCACCCAGGTGGTATGCGATGGCATGGGCAGGGAATGCGGCACCATAATCTGGGAGGCCAAGCGGACCAAGGGATGGAGCGATGGCTGGATCGAGAAGCTAAAGGGCGACCAGCGGGAAGCGGGGGCGGACATCGCGGTTATCGTGAGCATCGCCCAGCCCAAGGAGGGCAAGGGTATAAGCCTGCATAACGGCGTGTGGGTGTGCGATTACGCATCCTATATAGGGCTTGCCACCGCCCTCAGGTCTACCCTCATCGAGATCTCGGGGATCAAGCAGGCGGTAGTGGGCAAGAACGAGAAGATGGAGCTTCTCTACGACCATCTCTCGGGCCAGGGATTCCGCCACCGGGTGGATGCCCTGGTGGAGGCCTTCAGGGCTATGCACGAAGACCTCGAAAAAGAAAGAACCGCCATGCAGAGGATATGGAAGAAGCGCGAGAAACAGCTGCAGAAGGTCCTGGACAGCACCGCCGGCATGTACGGAGAGATGCAGGGGATAATCGGTGCATCCATGCCGGAGATAGAGAGCCTGGAGTTAAGGGCTATAGCTGGCTCCGATGACCAGCACGAGGAGGAAGAGGGCGAGATCGTAGATTAGCCCTGTTTTGGGGGAGGAGCAGCTGAGCCTGTTGCAGCCTGCCGGGCACAAAATCATATCTCGATAGGCAGGATTAGCAGTTACAGAGATATTGGTGCAGTTGCCTCTATCATCCCTGGTGTTTGGGCCTCCCGAGCTCAGCATCTCCTTATATCTCAAGTTAAAGTAGAAGATGAGACTAGAAGAAATAAGCCCTTGAACTAGGCCTTCCCAGGCAAGCATCCGGCTTTTCAGAAGCCCTTTTCGTAGCAGCGTAGGGGCAGCCCGTAGAAGATGGCTGCTATGCACTTGTTGCAGGATGTGCAGGATGCATGATCCGCCCGCCCCTCCCTTATCTTTTTGACCAGGTCCGGCTCCCTTATGAAGGGGCGGGAAAGTGATAAGAAGTCCGCCTCTCCCTTTTGCAGGACCTCCTCCATGAAGGACGTAGTTCGCAATCCTCCGACCAGGATGAGCGGTACGTCACCGATTACGGGCTTCATCATCCTGGCGGCCTCGAGGTGATAGCCCTCCTCCAGGTCGTATTTGCCCACCATCCTGCCGATGACCACGCGGCCGGCGGGTTTCTTGTACCAGGCCACGTTCTTCATGAGCTCCTTTACCGGCACGCCTCCCCTGAGTGTGTTCATGAAGGAAAACCAGCCTCCGCTCGAGACCTCGACGGCGTCGATGCCCATATCTGCGAGCCACCGCGCGTACTCGCATGCCAGGGGAGGGGTTATGCCTTCCTTGGGCGTGAAGTCGTTGCTCGATAGCTTGACGAAGAGGGGCATTCCCTCCGGCATAGCCCGCCGCGCGGCCAGTACCACTTCCCTGAGGAAGCGGAACCTCTTTTCTGCCGAGCCTCCCCAGTTGTCCTCCCTGAGATTGAGGAAGGGTGAGAGGAACTGGTTTATAAGATAGCCGTGGGCGCAATGTAGTTGGATTCCGTCCGCCCCGGCCTCCACTGCGCGGCCGGCGGCTCTCCCGAAATCCTCGATCACCCCCAGGATCTCCTCCTCGCTCATCTCCCGCGGCTTTACGAAATAGAGGGGGTCCCTCCACTTTGCGGAGGGGGCCAGGGGCCTCTGTCCGATCACCGACTTGGTGGTCTGCCTGCCGCCGTGCACAAGCTGAAAGGCTATGGCGCCGCCCTCGGCATGCACCGCATCTGCCAGCCTGGCGAGCCCCGGTATCATCTCGTCGCTATGTATGCCTGTCTGCAATACATTGGTGCGGCCTAGGGGATGGACATACATGTACCCCGGGACGATCAACCCAACTTCGCCCCTGGCAAGGCCGCGATACCTTGCGATCAGGCTGTCGGTGACCTCTCCCGTTTCCTCGGCCATGCTCTCGCAGGTGGCGGAGTGCACAAAGCGGTTTTTTACCTCAAGACCCCCGATTTTCATCGGGTTGAAGAGCAGAGACATCATGACCCCCTGTTATTGTCTTGCCCGTAGAATCATTAAACATGCAAATTGCAGGCCGGCTTTTTACGCATGCACCTACCGGTGCAAACATTCTAACATCTCCAGGCAGGCCGAACCGTCCAGGGCGCTGTTTCTGTTTCGTCTCGAAGCTCCTGTCCGACCCAACATGGAAAACAGCTTCCGAGCCAACCCCTGGTAGAAGCTATCCCTATAGCCAGCCCGGGCAGAACCTGTCCATGAATTCGACGGTGATTTCCCGCAGCCTGTCGTCGAGCAGCTCCAGGACTTTGTCGGCGATGTCCTTTGGCACGCCACCGTAGAAGGCCTGAGCGATGCCGCCGGTGATGCAGGCCTGGGTGTCGCTGTCTCCTCCGAGGGAGACGGCATTACGGACGGCGCTCTCGTAGCTTTCGGACTCGAGGAAGGAGATGATGGCCTGGGGGACCGATCCCTGGCAGGTCACATCGAAGTGGTACCACTCCCGGATGCTGTCCAGGGGCTCGCTCAGGTCGTATGCGAAGTTGTATTCAACGTAATCCCGGATATCGTCCTTGCTCTTGCCCTGCCTGGCCAGGAAGATGGCGGCGGCCGTGGCCTGGGCGCCCTTGATCCCCTCCGGGTGGTTGTGAGTGACCGCGGCGCTCATCTCTGCTTGCCTTAGGGTTTCCTCCATAGTGTCGAAGGCATAACCTGCCGGGCTCACCCGCATGGCTGAGCCGTTCCCGAAACTGTTATAAGGACTGCTATCGCTGGAGGAGGCCCAACGGTAGAACATGCCGCCGTAGCCGGCATGCGGATAATACCCGAAGTATTCCTTGAGCTTTAAGGTGTAATCATCACCGTGGAGGATGCTGTCGGCCAGGGCCACTGTATGCACCGTATCGTCCGTGAAGCGGCTTCACCGGCTGAAGAGGGGGAACTCTGTTGTCTTGATGGGGTTCCCCTCGTAAACGGACCCGATGATGTCTCCAGCAATCGCACCGATCATCTTCGCACCTTCTCCTAAGTCAGCATAATTTGTTTACGACACTAGATGTTCTTCATTCTAGCAATAACCAGAGACAGCAAGCATCTGATCAGCGACATGGCTGATGTAGCAAATATATGTAGCAAAGCCGGCTCACGCTGCCACTTGCAGCAAGACCGTCACTGCCAGCAAGTATTATCTGGTCGAAGGCGATATAGCCTGGAAGAACAAACGTCTTCGGCAGGATGCTTCAAGGGCAGATGGGATTTCAGGTGACAACTCAAGAAGACGAAAAATAGAGCGAGGATGACATATTGGCACAGGGGAAAAAGTGATGTCGTCGGAAATCGCAATTGGAAATACGGGAACTGAGCCTGATAAGGCGAGCAAAGCGCTGGCCGTATTGGAGTCGCTCAGCAGAAGTGCGAAGAAAGGAATTCCAAGCTCAGGCATTATGTCGGCGCAGCAACTGGCCGAGCGATATGTCAGAGATGACAGATATCAAAATGATGACGAACGAGTAGACTCACTGATTTTCCATGAATCATCAAAGAACTCTCTGCAGGGGTTTATAACAGGTCTGGGAGGTCTTATTACAATACCGGTGACGATTCCGTCTGATATTGCCGGTTCATGGTTCCTCCAGACAAGAATGGTAACAGCATTAGCAATCATCTATGGCAACGACCCGGATGAGGAAGCGATTCAGACAATAATATTTGCATGCATTCTGGGCGAGCAGGCGCTGAAAGTATTCAGGGAACCAACGATTAAGGTCGTCGAAAAGCTCACTATCAAAGAGATTTCAAAGATACCCGGAAAGACCCTGACGAAAATAAACCAAGCAGTAGGCACCCGCTTGATTACTAAATTTGGAGAGAAAGGGGCAATAAATCTTGGAAAGCTTGCCCCTCTTGTTGGGGGGCCGATTAATGCCGCTTTCGACTTCTTCTTCTGCTATTCTGCGGGGCTTGTTGCTAAAAGAGTTTTTGGCCCAGAGAAAGCAGACTTGGCCAAGACGAAATTGGGTGTAGAGGTAAAGGGGGTAATAGCAAACGCTACGAAGGTAGCGGCAAGAACGAGTAAGGGAGCCGCCGTTAATAAACTTGAAGACAGAAAGAGAAAGAAGGAAATAAAGAACCTCGTCAAGTCCCTTCAAAGCCTGATGGAGTTAAGCGCAAATAGAGATATCAAGTCTATTCGGCATCGAAAAGAGATGATACTGGAGAAAGGGCTTGAGTCTAGAGAGTGCTTGGTCGTCCACGCCATAAAGGGTAATGAGGAGTTTAGAGAAGTTGTAGGGGAGATATTAGTAGAGCTTTGTGAGCCCGAAGACGAGGTAATCACTAAATACCTTAATAGCAAGGACAAAGCTACGAGAGAATTCATCTTCGGCGTTCTTGAAGAAGTATTAGAGAAGGAGTCTTCTAATACTGGGGAAGGAGACTCTTCGTAATGGGTCATGGCTACGAGGTTGAATGCAAAAAATGTGGATGCCGGTTCATGGTGCGTGAGGGTGGAGGGTTTATGTTTCACCTGCTCCACTGCAATAAGTGTGGTGAAGAGAAGACCATTCGATTTGATGAGATCGGGGAGCCACATCTCCAATACATAAAGGGATTGGATATCCCATATTCCGTGGCGACAAGCGGCTCAGACAAGGTGATCCAGGAAACGTACGATGGCCCGGTTATCTCCGAGGCAGAATACGAAACCATTGTAGAAGAAATAGCAGGCAGTTGCGCATGTGGAGGTAAGTTCAAGTTCAGAGCAAGCCCCAGGTGTCCGGAATGTCGTTCAAGGGATTACTCGAGAGCAGAAGGCGGGATAGACCTATTCTACGATTAGGGGCAGAGAGCATGAGGACACTTTGTATAATCCCTTGTTGAAACCGAAAGATATGGGACGTCGACCCGGAAGCTGGACCCACCAGAGCCGGGTCTGTTTATATAGGGCCGTTCGCTAAGAAGTGCAAAGAATATGCCGAGAAGTATCACCCCTCTTTCTGGTGCATCCTTTCCGCGAAGTATGGGTTTCTCTTCCCTGACGACCTCGTCCCTGCACTCTATAACGTGAGCTTCAACGACAGGAAGACGAACCCGATAGCCATAGAAGAGCTTTCAGCGCAAGCAAAGAGAAAGGGCCTGGATGCTTTCGGAAGGGTTGTGGTTCTAGGCGGAAAGAAATACGTGGAGATTGCAGGGAAGGTCTTCACATCTAGCGAGATCTACTGTCCCCTAAGCGGCTGTAAAGGTATCGGATATATGATGGGCAGGCTCAATGATGCGATCAAGTCGGGGATTCCTCTGGCCCCCCCCAGTAACGAAGAAAACCCGTCCGTTAGTGCTGAGGACAACAGAACGTCTTTCCCGCAAAGCTCTCCTAGCGCAAGCATCCAAGAAAGAATTACAGCCGGCGGAAGAATAACTTTAAAGGTTGATGCTGATTCGGATACGCAAGGCATCTGCGAACGCGTTCACGCATGGGCAAATACCCTACAAGTGTTCGACAGGAGTTTAAGAGATAACCGGGTTTCTCTCTGCAAAATGCCTGCATGGGATGGGAATCAGGGGTTCAGAAGCTGTAAGACCCCACGCTTGTCGACCT
>CAYWXM010000031.1:0-15308 GCA_964462595.1 uncultured Actinomycetota bacterium | reverse complement strand
TATAGCCGAGGTCAGGGTGGTCTTGCCGTGGTCGACGTGACCTATGGTTCCCACGTTCACATGGGGCTTGGTCCTCTCGAATTTCTTCTTGGCCATTTTTTCATTCCTCCTGAATCAAATACCCGTGTCGCGCTTTGGACACAACTTCCCTATTCTAAATGCCCGAAGGTCCCGATACAAGCCTTATTTACTCCCCTTTTATGCGGCGGACGATTTCCGTGGCGATACTCGAAGGCACCTCGTTGTAATGCGAGAATTGCATGTGATGCGTAGCCCTGCCCTGGCTGAGAGAACGGATGTCCGTGGCATAGCCGAAGGTCTCGGCCAGCGGTATGAGGGCGTTGATTATCTGAGCCTTACCGTGCGTCTCCATGCTCTCGATCCTGCCCCGCCTGGAATTGACGTCGGCGATGATATCGCCCAGGTATTCCTCGGCCACGGTTATCTGGACCCTCATGACCGGCTCCAACAGTATCGGCTCCGCCCTGCGCAGCGCCTCCTGGAAGGCGGCCGAACCCGCCGCCTTGAAGGCCAGCTCCGAGGAATCCACCTCGTGATAAGAGCCGTTCTTCAGGGTCACCTTTACGTCCACCACCGGGAATCCGGCCAGGCTGCCGAATTCCATCGCTCCCTCCACGCCCTGCCGTACCGCGGGTATGAATTCTTTGGGGATGGCATTTGCGGTGATCTTGCTCTCGAACTCGAACCCGCTTCCCTGCGGCAGGGGATCGACGTCGATCACGACATGGCCGTATTGCCCGTGCCCTCCCGTCTGCCTGATGAACTTCCCCACCACCCCGCGTGCATGCCCCAGGATGGTCTCCCGGTAGGAGACTTGGGGACGTCCCACGTTGGCTCCCACCCCGAACTCCCGCAGCAGCCTGTCCACGATGATCTCCAGGTGCAGCTCCCCCATGCCGGAGATGATGGTCTGGCCCGTCTCGGGGTCGAGCTTTACCCGGAAGGTGGGGTCCTCGTCGGATATACGATCCATGGCGGTGCTGAGCTTGTCCTGGTCGGCCTTGGTCTTGGGCTCGATGGCCACGGATATCACCGGCTCGGGGAATTCCATGGATTCCAGCACGATGGGCCGGTGTGCGGAACAGAGCGTGTCTCCGGTGTGGGTTTCCCTCAAGCCCACCGCAGCCACTATATCTCCTGTGTATATCGTTTCACGCTCCGCGCGGTGATTCGCGTGCATCTGCAGCAGCCGCCCGATACGCTCCTTCTTCCTGCGCGTGCTGTTATATACCGTGGAACCGGTGCGCAGTAAGCCCGAGTAAACCCTCAGGTATATGAGTTTGCCGACGTAAGGGTCCGAGACCACCTTGAAGGCAAGGGCCGAAAAAGGCTCGTCGTCGGAGGCCCGCCTGGCCTCTTTCTTTCCCTCCTTGCCGAGATGGACTCCCTCTATGGGGGGTATGTCGAGGGGGGATGGCAGATAGTCAACCACCCCGTCCAGGAGCGGCTGCACTCCCTTGTTGCGGAAAGAGGACCCGCAGAATACCGGGGTTATCTCACATTTCAGCACCCCGGTGCGGAGGCCGCGGCGTATATCTTCACCGCTCACCTTCTCCTCGCCCGCCAGGTATTTATCCATTAGATCGTCGTCATAACCGGCGCATGTCTCAACCAGGGCATGATGGTATAGCTCCGCGGCTACGGCAAGGTCTTCGGGTATCTCCTGCCATTCCCACTCCGTGCCCAACTCGTCCTTGTAGATCATGGCCCGCATCTCGACCAGGTCCACGAAACCCTTGAACCCGCCCTCCATGCCTACGGGTATCTGCATCGCCACCGGCCTGGCCTCGAAGCGCTCCTCCAGCATCTCCAGGCAGTCGAAATAGTCGGCCCCCGGGCGGTCCATCTTGTTCACGTAGCATATCCGCGGCACGCCGTAGTGGTCCGCCTGCCTCCACACCGTTTCCGTCTGCGGCTCTACGCCCGCCACTGCATCTAGTATGGCTATGGCTCCGTCCAATACCCTGAGGGATCTTTCTACCTCTACTGTGAAGTCCACGTGGCCGGGTGTATCTATAATGTTTATCTTGCTGTCTCTCCAGAAGCAGGTTGTAGCGGCGCTGGTGATGGTTATTCCTCTTTCCTGCTCCTGTATCATCCAGTCCATAACCGTGGAGCCGTCATGCACCTCGCCCATCTTGTAGGTCTTCCCCGAGTAATAGAGAATCCTTTCGGTGGTGGTGGTCTTGCCGGCGTCGATATGGGATATGATGCCGATGTTGCGCACTTTATCCAGAGGAAAGCGCTCTTCTTCCTCGGATAATTTTTCCACCCTGTTAGTCGTCGTTACCTTCATGCTACCACCGGTAATGGGCGAAGGCCTTGTTCGCCTCGGCCATCTTGTGCAGGTCTTCCTTCTTCTTTATCGAGGCTCCCATGCTGTTGGAGGCATCGAGAAGCTCGTTCGCCAGGCGCTCCTTCATAGTCTTCTCCTTGCGCTGGCGCGTGTAGTTGACGATCCACCTGATAGCCAGGGTGGTGCTGCGGCGAGGACGCACCTCCACCGGCACCTGGTAACTGGCTCCTCCCACGCGGCGCGAACGAACCTCCAGCACGGGACGCACGTTGTCCGTCGCCTTGCGCAGTATGATCAGCGGGTCGTTGCCGGTCTTCTCGTGCAGTATATTCAGGGCTCCATACACCACTTTTTCCGCCGTGCTCTTTTTCCCATCCAGCATTATCTTACGGATATATTGCTCCACCAGGACGCTGTGATACCTGGTGTCCGGCGTTACCTCCCGCTTGGGTGCTGGTCCTTTCCTCGGCATTCTCTCTCCTCTATTCCCCGGCCCTACAGGCCGGCCGTCTTCTTCGTCCCGTACCTGGACCGCGATTGTTTGCGGTCAACAACGCCGGCGGCATCCAGTGTGCCGCGTATGATCTTGTAGCGGACACCCGGGAGGTCCTTCACCCTGCCGCCCCTGACCAGGACAATGGAGTGTTCCTGCAGGTTATGACCTATTCCCGGGATATAGGAAGTGACCTCGATGCCGTTGGTCAACCTCACCCTGGCGATCTTGCGCAGGGCGGAGTTCGGCTTCTTGGGTGTCGACGTCTTCACCTGCGTACACACTCCCCGCCTCTGGGGACATCCCTGTAGCGCCGGTGTTTTCGTCTTCTTGCGCTTGTCCGTGCGGCCCTTGCGAACCAACTGGTTGATGGTCGGCAAATCTACCTCCTCCGGAGATCTATCCCCTTTTCTACCTGCTCTTTTACATTAAACATGCCAAAGCGACAGTTTACCATCACCACATAGAGGTGTCAATAAACGCGGCCTCAGGGCCCGCCTGGTTACTCCGCTTCCTCGCTTTGCTCAAGCTCTTCCATCGTTTCCATCAACTCGGCTTCCTTGAGCAATCCCGCTTTCTTCAGCTCTTCTACGTTGCCCTTACCGAGACCCGAGTCGTAGAGGTCGTCCTCGCTGGCTCTTAAAAGATCGCCTTTGGTGTTGATATTGGCCTGTTTGAGCAGGTTAACGGTCCTCACGGAAAGCCCCAGGTCCGCGGTATCGGTTTCGTCGGCCTCCTTGGCCGCGGAATGGGCCTGGTCGCCGAACGGCTCATTGGTCAAGGCCTCGACCTCCTCCAGGAGGCTTACGCCGACATGCTTGGGCTTTACCGTTATATTGCGATAGCAGCTCATGCCCGTCCCCGCGGGGATGAGCTTGCCGATGATCACGTTTTCCTTCAGGCCCAGCAGGGGGTCGACCCTCCCTGAGATGGCGGCGTCGGTGAGAACGCGCGTAGTCTCCTGGAAGGAGGCCGCGGAGAGGAATGAATCCGTGGCCAGGGAGGCCTTGGTGATACCCAGGAGCATCTGCCGCGCCGTCGCCGGCTCTCCACCCTCTTCCGCAACTGCCTCATTGACCTCGGCAAAGAACTTGCGGTCCACTTTTTCTCCCGGCAGCATGTCGGTATCTCCGGCCTCGACCACCTCCACCTTCTTCATCATCTGGCGCACAATGAGCTCGATGTGCTTGTCGTGGATGTCCACGCCCTGGCTCTTGTATACCTCCTGCACCTCCTGGACCATGTACAGTTGGGCCGACTGCGGTCCCAGCACACGCAGTATATCGTGCGGGTTGGCGGAACCCTCGATCAGCTGGTCTCCCGCCGCCACTTCCTGGCCGTCGCGCACCCTCAGGCGAGTTCGGCGCGGCACCTGGTAGGCGCGTTCCTTGTTGCCGGATCCGATTATGTTTATCTTGCGCGCTTTCTCGGATTCCTCTATGGACACCTTGCCGGATATATCCGCTATGACCGCCTGTCCCTTGGGCTTGCGGGCTTCGAACAGCTCGACCACCCTGGGGAGGCCGTGCGTTATGTCCTCTCCCGCCACGCCGCCGGTATGGAAGGTACGCATGGTGAGCTGGGTGCCGGGCTCGCCGATGGACTGGGCGGCGATTATGCCCACCGCCTCGCCTATCTCAGCCTGCCTGCCCGTGGCCAGCATGGTGCCGTAGCAGCGGCTGCACACGCCGGTGCGCGCCTCGCAGGTGAGCACCGAGCGCACCATTACCTCCTCTATGCCGGCCTTGGCAAACTTTTCCACCATCGCCAGGTCGATCTCCTGGTTCTTCGCCAGCAGCACTTCCTTGGTCTTGGGATTGGAGACCCTCTTCAGGGTGACCCGGGCGGCGAGCGAGTTGTTCGGCTCGCCCTGGGCGTTGAGCACCTTGACCGGTATTCCCTTGTCCGTGCCGCAGTCGAGTTCCCGCACTATCACTTCCTGGGACACGTCTACAAGACGCCGGGTAAGATAGCCCGAGTCCGCCGTCCTGAGCGCGGTGTCCGCCAGGCCCTTGCGCGCTCCATGGGTGGATATGAAGTACTCCAGCACGGTGAGACCCTCGCGGAAGTTGGACTTGATGGGGCGGTCGATGATCTCGCCCTTGGGATTGGCCACCAGGCCGCGCATGCCCGCCAGCTGGCGGATCTGCTTGATGTTTCCGCGCGCCCCCGAGTTGGCCATGAGGAAGATGGGGTTGAAGGTGTCGAAGCTGCGCTCCATGGCCTCGGTGACCTCGTCTGTTGCCTCGGTCCACAACTCCACCACCCGCTGGTGGCGCTCGTCGTCGGTGATAAGGCCTCGCTTGTAATTCTCCTCGATCTTCTCCACTTCTTTCTCGGGTACCTCCAGTATCTGCTCCTTGTCGGGAGGCACGGTGATGTCCTGGACCGATATGGTTATTCCCGCCACGGTCGCGAAGTGGAAACCGGCCCGCTTGATGTTGTCGAGTATCTCGGACGTCTTGACGGTATCGTAGCGAGTGGCGATGTCGGTGACGATATGCTGCAGGTTAGACTTGTTGACGGGCTCGTTGACGTAAGGGTAGTCGTCAGGCAGGGCCTGGTTGAAAATGACCCTTCCCACCGAGGTATCTATTATCTTGGGAGGCCGGCCTTTCTTGCGGATACGCACCTTTACCGGGGCGTGCAACGAGGCTTCCTTGAACTCGTAAGCCATTACCGCCTCGTCCGCCGAGGCGAAGATCTTACCCTCGCCCTTCTCTTCCTCTTTTATCACCGTGAGGTAGGAGACGCCCAGCACCATGTCCTGGGTGGGGGTGGTAATGGGCCGGCCGTGGGCCGGCGAGAGTATGTTGTGGGCCGAGAGCATGAGTATGCGCGATTCCGCCTGCGCTTCTGACGACAGCGGCAGGGGCACCGCCGTCTGGTCGCCGTCGAAGTCGGCGTTGAACGCGGTGCATACCAGGGGATGGATCTGGATGGCCTTGCCCTCCACCAGCACCGGCTCGAAAGCCTGTATTCCAAGGCGGTGCAGGGTAGGAGCACGGTTGAGCAGCACCGGGTGTTCCTGGATGACCTCGTCCAGCACGTCCCATACCTCGGGGCGCTGGCGCTCCACCATCCTCTTGGCGCTCTTGATGTTCTGGGCGTATTCCTTGTCCACCAGGAGCTTCATAACGAATGGCTTGAAGAGCTCGAGAGCCATCTGCTTGGGCAGGCCGCACTGATGCAGCTTGAGGTTGGGGCCTACCACGATGACCGAGCGGCCCGAGTAATCAACCCGCTTGCCCAGCAGGTTCTGGCGGAATCGGCCCTGCTTCCCCTTGAGCATGTCCGAAAGGGACTTGAGGGGCCGGTTGCCCGGTCCGGTAACCGCCCGGCCGCGGCGCCCATTGTCGAAGAGAGCGTCCACGGCTTCCTGCAGCATCCTCTTCTCGTTGTTCACGATTATCTCCGGCGCGCCAAGGTCGAGCAGCCTCTTGAGACGGTTGTTGCGGTTGATCACCCGCCGGTAGAGGTCATTGAGGTCGGAGGTGGCGAAACGCCCGCCGTCCAGCTGCACCATGGGGCGCAGGTCTGGCGGTATCACCGGTATGCAGCCCAGGATCATGGCCGTGGGGTCGTTGTCGGTGTTGAGAAAAGCGGATACCACCTTGAGGCGCTTGGTGGCGCGCTGCCTCTTCTGCCCCTTCGAGGTGCGGATGGTCTCCCGCAATTCTGCTGCCTCCGCCTCCAGGTCCACGCTGGCCAGCATCTCCCGCATGGCCTCGGCCCCCATGCCGCCATGAAAATAATCGCCGTAGCGCTCCCGCATCTCGCGGAAGAGCATCTCGTCTCCCACCAGCTGCCTTACCTCGAGGGCTTTGAACTCCTCGAAGACCCGTTTAAGTTCCTCTATCCTGCGCTTGGCCTTGTCCTCCAGAGACTTGATCTCCTTCTCGAGCTGCTGGGGTTTCAGCTTGGGAGCAGCCTTCTCACTTCCCTCCGTCTCCTCCGGGGTCTTTTCCTCTTCTTCCTCTTCGGGGGGGTTGCGCAGCTCCTCGATCCTCTCGCGCGTGGTCTCCTCGATCTCCGCCACTTCTTCGCCCAGTTCTTCCTCGAGCAGCTCGAGGTCCTTGTGCCTCTTCTCCTCGTCCAGGAAAGTCACGATGTAGGAAGCGAAGTAGAGTATCTTTTCCAGGTCCTTGGGGGCGATGTCCAGGAGATAGCCCATGCGCGAGGGAACGCCCTTGAAATACCATATATGGGCGACGGGGGCGGCCAGCTCTATATGCCCCATCCTCTCCCTGCGCACCCTTGCGCGGGTGACCTCCACGCCGCAACGCTCGCATATGATGCCCTTGAAGCGCACACGCTTGTATTTACCGCAGTAACATTCCCAGTCACGGGTGGGGCCGAATATCTTCTCGCAGAAGAGCCCGTCCTTCTCCGGCTTGAGGGTACGGTAATTGATGGTCTCCGGTTTCTTTACCTCGCCATGTGACCAGCTCCTTATCTGGTCGGGCGTGGCCAGACCGATCTTCAGCTTGTCGAAGTCATTGACATCCAACAAGGGACCAACCTCCTTAAAACGTCGCCATTTTCATCGCTTGCAGCGCAATCACTACGATTATCAGAACTCCTCCGGCACGTCCTCGTTCATCTCCTCACTGCTGCGAGTAGACAGGAGGGCGGCAGAAGCGCTTCTCAGGTCGATTCCCAGATCCTCGGCGGTACGCATGAGATCCTCGTCCGTTTCGCGTATCTCTATCTCCACGCCCTCCTCGGAGAGCACCTCCACGTTCAGACAGAGAGCCTGCATCTCCTTGACCAGTACCTTGAAGGATTCCGGTATGCCCGGCTCGGGTATGTTCTCGCCCTTGACGATGGCCTCGTAGACCTTCACCCTGCCCATGACGTCATCCGACTTCACGGTGAGGAGCTCCTGCAGGGTGTAGGCCGAGCCGTACGCTTCCAGGGCCCATACCTCCATCTCCCCGAACCTCTGTCCACCGAACTGTGCCTTTCCTCCCAGTGGCTGCTGGGTGACCAGCGAATAAGGGCCGGTGGAGCGGGCATGTATCTTGTCGTCCACCAGGTGGAGGAGTTTCATCACATATATGTAGCCCACGGTTATGGGCTGGTCGAATGGCTCACCACAGATGCCGTCATATAGGGTGGTCTTACCCGATTCCGGGAGTTCGGCCTGCTTTAGCGCATCCTCGATCTCGCCCTCCTTGGCGCCGTCGAACACGGGGGTCGCCACGTACACCGGCCCTTCCACCTTGCCCTGTCCTTTCTTGGGCCAGCCCTCGTTGGCCGCCCAGCCCAGGTGGGTCTCGAGGATCTGCCCGATGTTCATGCGTGAGGGCACCCCCAGGGGATTGAGCACCACGTCTATGGGCGTTCCGTCCTCCATGAAAGGCATGTCCTCCAGGGGAAGGATCTTAGATATTACACCCTTGTTGCCGTGACGTCCGGCCAGCTTGTCACCATCTGATATCTTGCGCACCTGCGCCACGTAAGCCCTTACCATCTGGTTAACGCCCGGCGGCAGCTCGTCGCCTGCGTCGCGCGTGAAGACCTTGACGTCGATGACCTTGCCCGACTCGCCGTGGGGCACCTTGAGGGAGGTATTGCGCACCTCGCGTGCTTTCTCTCCGAAGATGGCCCTGAGCAGCCTTTCCTCCGCGGTGAGCTCGGTCTCGCCCTTGGGGGTCACCTTTCCCACCAGTATGTCACCCGGGTTGACCTCCGCACCCACGCGGATGATACCCAGGTCATCCAGATCCTTGAGCATCTCCTCGCTGACGTTGGGGATGTCGCGGGTGATCTCCTCGGGACCCAGCTTGGTGTCGCGGGCATCCACCTCGTGTTCCTCGATATGGACGGACGAGAGGAGGTCATCGTAGACCATGCGCTCGGAGACGATGATGGCGTCCTCGTAGTTGTAGCCCTCCCAGGGCATGAAGGCTACCAGGAGGTTCTTGCCCAGGGCTATCTCGCCGTGATCGGTGGAAGGTCCATCGGCGATGATCTCTCCTTCCGTTACCTTCTGCCCCTCGTCCGCGATGGGCCTCTGGTTCACGCAGGTGCCCTGGTTGGAGCGGCGGAACTTGGCCACCTTGTATATATCTATGTCCCCGTTCTTCCTTTTCACCTCGATGCGGTTGGCGTCCACGTAGGTCACCGTGCCGTCGGCACGGGCGGTGATCACGTCGCCAGTGTCCTTGGCCGCCCGGTACTCCATGCCCGTGCCGATCAGCGGGGCCTCCGAGCGCAGCAGGGGCACCGCCTGTCGCTGCATGTTGGAGCCCATGAGCGCGCGGTTGGCGTCGTCGTGCTCGAGGAAGGGGATGAGCGCGGTGGCCACCGATACGGTCTGGCGCGGGGAGACGTCCATGTAATCCACGTCCTCCGGATGCGCCGTCACCACGTTACCCCCCTTGGTGCGGCAGAGGATGGAGATATTTTCAAAACGGCCCCTCTTGTCAACGGGGGCGTTGGCCTGGGCGATGGTGTATTTTTCCTCCTCGTCCGCGGTGAGGTAGACTATCTCCTCCGTGACCCTTCCCTTGGACACCTTGCGATAGGGGGTTTCGATAAATCCGAACTCGTTCACCCGTGCGTAGGTGGCCAGAGACCCTATGAGCCCGATGTTCGGGCCCTCCGGGGTCTCGATGGGGCACATGCGGCCGTAGTGGGAGGGGTGCACGTCACGCACCTCGAAGCCCGCCCTCTCCCGAGACAAGCCTCCCGGCCCCAGGGCTGAAAGGCGCCGCTTATGGGTAAGCCCGGCCAGCGGGTTGGTCTGGTCCATAAACTGGGACAGCTGGCTGGAACCGAAGAACTCCTTAATGGCCGCCACCACCGGGCGGATGTTGATGAGGTTCTGGGGGGTGATGGCCTCCACTTCCTGGGTGGTCATGCGCTCCCGCACCACCCTCTCCATGCGCGCCAGGCCGATACGTACCTGGTTCTGGATGAGCTCGCCCACCGAACGCACGCGGCGGTTGCCGAAGTGGTCGATGTCGTCGCCTTCCTCCACTTCGCTCTCTACGATGTTCAAGAGGTAGCGGATGGTCTCCAGCACGTCCTCCTGGGTGAGGGTGGTGATGGAGAGGTCCACGTCCAGCCCCAGCTTTTTATTCAGTTTGTAACGGCCGACACGGGCCAGGTCGTACCTCTTGCGGTTGAAAAATAGGTTCTCCAGGAGCGTATTGGCCGAGTCCGCGGTCGGGGGCTCTCCCGGCCGCAGCTTACGGTAGATATCCACCAGCGCCTCGTCGCGGTTCCCGGTATGGTCCTTCTCCAGCGTGGTCTTGATGAGCGGAGAGTCCCCGAAGAAGGAGAGGATCTGATCGTCACTTTCGTATCCCATGGCGCGCAACAGCACCGTTACCGGTTGCTTCCTCTTGCGGTCTATCCTTACCCCGACGACGTCGCGCTTATCCGTCTCCAGTTCCAGCCACGCGCCGCGGGAAGGGATTATCTTGGCGTAATAGAGCTCCTTGTCCGTGGCCTTGTCCAGCTCCTTATCGAAATAGACGCCGGGGGAACGGACCAGCTGGGATACCACCACCCTCTCGGTGCCGTTGATGACGAAGGTGCCCTTGTCGGTCATGAGGGGGAAGTCCCCCATGAACACCACCTGCTCCTTTATCTCCCCAGTCTCCTTGTTGATGAAGCGCACGGTGGCGAAGAGCGGGGAGGAATAGGTCATGTCCTTTTCCTTGCACTCATCGACATCGTACTTCGGCTCCTGAAACTGGTGATCCCCGAACTCCACCGCTAGGTTTCCGGTGAAATCCTCGATAGGCGAGATGTCCTCGAAGACCTCTCGCAAGCCCTCCGTACGGAACCACTCGAATGACTTCCTCTGGATGTCAATGAGGTTGGGTACGGGCAGGATCTCCGGTATCTTGGCGAAGTTTTTTCTCACGCGACCGACATGGGTTTGGTCCACCGTTTCCCTCACTCCTTTTCCTCTGCAAGGCGCAAAAATCCCCTACATACACGCAAAACACTATATTATGATAAATATAGCGGGTGTGTCAAATCAATATCACGCAGAAAATATAGCGCCCCGGCGCGATTTATGTCCTTTATAGGATAGCATCACCCAGCGTTGCCCTGGAAGGGGCGCGGGCCTCGAGCGATAGGTCCGGTCACAGGTCGAGGCGCAGGCCTGAGGTAATGGCGACTGGTGCCAGGATAAATCCTGGCACACAGCGCTTGCGCGTCGCTGGCCTCGGAAGGTGTGCGATGCACCATCATACCTCGCCAATGGAAGAGGCGTTGGTCTTACGTTATAGGTCTGCTTATGGGTCGAGGCGCAGGCCTGAGATAATGGCGACTGGTGCCAGGATAAATCCTGGCACACAGCGCTTGCGCGTCGCTCCGCTCTGTGAGGTGGATAAAGGCTCAGCCTTGACATTCCCAGCCTTCGGCTCGGAACGCAAAACTGAGCCCCTGAGGTGGGTTATGGAGCGGGCCGTAGAACTCAGATGAGATTTATTTTATCTCTACCTGGGCGCCGGCGTCGCGAAGCTGTTCCGCAAGGCGGTCGGCTTCATCCTTCGACACCTTCTCCTTGACCGCCTTGGGCGAATCGTCCACCAGGGCCTTGGCCTCCTTCAGGCCCAGCCCGGTGATGGCTTTGACTTCCTTGATAACCTGGACCTTTCGGTCTCCAGCAGCCAGGAGGACAACGTCGAATTCCGTCTTTTCGCTCTCCTCTTCGCCAGCCTCCCCGCCTCCGGCCGCGGCCGCGCCAGCCGGCATCATGGCCATAGGGGCAGCTGCGGTAACGCCGTATTTCTCCTCCAGCGCCTTAACCAGTTCGTTGAGCTCGAGCACGGTCATGGCATCGATAGCCTCGAGCATCTCGTCCATGCCGATCTTTTTCTTCTCCGCCAATTCTCACACCTCCAGGTAATATTAGCGCCTCGACCCCGGACATCCCCTAGGGAATACCCTGGTATCTCAGGCAGCCTCCGATTTCGAATCCGCCACCGCCTGCAGGGCATATACAAGCTTGCGGCAGGGGCCGGAAAGCACGTTGTGCAGTTTATAAACGGGTGACTTGAGAGAACCGGTGATCTTTGTCAGCAACACCTCACGGGAAGGCAACAGTGCGAGGCTGCGCACCTCGGCGACCTCCAGCACCCTTCCCTCCATAAAGCCGCCCTTGATCTCTAGTTTCTGGTTGCTACGAATGTAGGTTACCAGCTCCTTGGCTATGGCCATAGGATCACCTGATACGAAAGCTGCCGCCACCGGCCCCGTGACCAGCCTGCTCATGCCCTCGTAATCTGTATCCTTTATCGCCAGCAGGGTAAGCGTGTTCTTGAGCACCCGGTATTCCGCGCCCATATCGCGCAGCAGATAACGCAGATTGTTGATCTCTTCCACGGTCAGACCGCTGAAGTCCGTCAGGAAGACCACCTTGTGCTCGAGGAACATCCTCTTTATCTCCTCGACCTTGGCTAACTTTTCCGGTTTCGCCATATCCTCCTCCCGTCGATCCTTAATGCTCCTCGGGTATCAGTCCTGAACGCTCGGAAGCGTTCAGGCGCTGACCCACCTTTCAATGCTTCTCGGGCGTCAGGCCTAAACGCTCGGAAGCGTTCAGGCGCTGACCCACCGAAAATAAAAACCCTCGCGAAGTGCGAGGGGTCACTTTTCTCCCGTGTAACTCCTGCCTCCGCGGGTCAGGATTAAGCCCTTCAGGGCACCCGCTTCTCAGGCCCGACATCGACAAAGCTACCACTACAGCGGCTTCACGTCAAGGATCATGCCTGCTCGCATTACCACCCAACGCCCCGATCAATAAACCGCCCGTCTGCGCACCCCCGGTCGCCATTACCTCGGATTGACCTAAGCCGTGGCCTCCGCCTCGGCGAGGATATCCCTCACCACCATGGGGTCCACCTTCACACCCGGTCCCATGGAGATGGACAGGGTTATGCTCTTCATGTAACGCCCCTTGGCCGCCGCCGGTTTGACGCGGATGATCTCCTCCAGCACTAACACGTAGTTTTCCAATAGTTCCTTCTCGCCGAAGCTCTTCTTGCCCAGGATCAGGTGCAGATTGCCCTGGCGGTCAACGCGGTACTCTATCTTTCCCGCCTTGATATCCCGCACCGCCTTGTCGACCTCGAAAGTCACCGTCCCGACCTTCGGGTTGGGCATCAGCCCCCGCGGGCCCAGCAGCTTTCCCAGCTTCCCGACCTGTGACATCATGTCCGGGGTCGCGATCATGGCGTCGAATTCGAACCAGCCGCCCTGGATCTTCTCCAGTATCTCCGCCCCGCCAACGAGATCCGCGCCCGCCGCCTCGGCATCCCTGGCCTTGTCACCCTGTGCAATTACCAGCACCCGCATTTCCTTCCCGGTGCCGTGCGGCAGGCTCACCGTGCCGCGTATCATCTGGTCCGCTTTACGGGGGTCGACGCCAAGCTTGAAGGCCACTTCGACGGTATCGTCGAAACGGCTCCCCGGCATCTTCCTGATAATGCCGATCGCCTCCTGGGGATTATAGAGCTTCTGGCGGTCGTAGAGTTCGAGCGCCTGCTGGTAACGTTTGCTTCTCTTTTTCAATCCATCCACCTCCGTGGTGCTCGCGGGTTTAACCCTCCCACATCAAACCGAAAGAAAGGGTGCTCTTGCTTGTACCTGTATCGGGTGGGATGTGCGATCCACGGACCGGAGCCCTGGCTCCCGCCGTTTTACTCCGTGGTCCTCTCGGGCCGGCGGCCCTCCCACCCCGTTACTATCTACTGCTCCACGCTGATGCCCATGCTCCGCGCGGTTCCCTCTATTATGCGCGCAGCCGCCTCCAGGTCCCTGGTGTTCAGGTCGGCCATCTTCTGCCGGGCTATCTCCAGCAGGTCCTTGCGCGTAAGGCTGGCCACCTTCTGCAGGTTGGGCTCACCGGAGCCCTTCTCGATACCCGCTTTCTGCTTGAGCAGCACGGCGGCCGGTGGGGTCTTGGTGATAAAAGAGAAGCTGCGGTCCTCGTAGACCGTTATCTCCACCGGGATGATGGTCCCCATCTGGGACTGGGTCTGAGCGTTGTAAGCCTTGCAGAACTCCATGATGTTCACGCCGTGCTGGCCCAGAGCCGGGCCGACCGGTGGGGCCGGGTTTGCCTGCCCCGCCGATATCTGAAGCTTGATCTTGGTCATGACCTTCTTGGCCATCGCTTACTCTTCCTCCTTACAGCTTGGTGACCTGGTCAAAGGTGAGCTCTACCGGCGTCTCGCGGCCGAAAATAGATACCATCACCTTCAGTTTGCTCTGGTCTATGTTGATCTCGGAGATGGTGCCGCTCATATCGGCAAAAGGACCCGCGGATACCCGTACGCTCATCCCATCCTCGAACTCGGTCTTGGGGCGGGGCTTCTCCGTAGTCGGGGGCTTCAGTAGCTTGGTCGCCTCCGTCTCGGTGAGCGGCGTCGGCTTGGCGCTCGAGCCCACGAACCCGGTTACGCCGGGGGTGTTGCGCACCACGTACCAGCTGTCGTCGTCCAGCTCCATGTTCACCAGGATATATCCGGGCAGCATCTTCTTCTGAACCACCTCTTTTTTGCCGCCCTTGATCTCCATGACGTCTTCGGTCGGGACGACAACCTCGAAGATCATCTCCCCCATGTCCATGGAGTCAATGCGATGCTCGAGGTTGCTCTTAACCTTGTTCTCATACCCCGCGTATGTGTGGATCACGTACCACCTAGGGTCCATACCCATCTCCCGTATTAAAATATTATTATATCCACCAGTTTGGTGAACAGGATGTCGGCGAAGTACACGAGCCCGCCTACTATGATCACGGTCACCAGCACGACTATGGTATACGATACGACCTCGTCCCGTGCGGGCCAGGTGACTTTCTTCATCTCCGCCCGGACTTCTGTCAGGAACTGTGAAACCGTCACCCTCTGTTTCTTGGGGCTGCCCTTCTTGCCTCCGCCGCCGGACTTCTTTATCTGGGCACGCTTTTTCTCCATGCCCAGCTTCTGCTGCATGCGGCGCATCTCTCGACTCGGCACTTCGCCTCCTCTTCTACACAAAAATAATGGCAGGCCTGGAGGGATTCGAACCCCCAACTTCCGGTTTTGGAGACCGGCGCTCTACCAGTTGGAGCTACAGGCCTACGCTCATCCCCTAAGCCGGGTGCTCACTCAGCGGGCAGTTTCAGCACCCTCCTCGCTTACAATATATTAGCCTAGCGTGTCTCCCGGTGCAAAGTATGTGCGCGGCACCAGGGACAGTACTTCTTCAGCTCGATCCTGTCCGGGTCGTTGCTCTTGTTCTTTTTTGTGGTATAGTTGCGTCTTTTGCACTCAGTGCATGCCAGTGTTACCAGTATCCTCATCTCTATTCACCTTCCGTTTAAAAACCGAAGATTCACGCTACCAAAACCCCGCGTCAGTGTCAATAAAAAGGTACGACATCCTGCATCGCGTAAGCGACAGCGCCGTCTTCGGCGCGGCGGTGTCCCAGCGCCTGGACAATTCCGATTGTGCAGGCCTGGCACGTATACGATGGAAAGAT
>CAYWXM010000030.1:0-101538 GCA_964462595.1 uncultured Actinomycetota bacterium | reverse complement strand
AAAAAACACTTCCCGATATCCGGCATCCGGTGATAAGAGCCTCATCTGCGCTGCCACTGGCCCGAGAACTACCGGGTCGGTCGCAGCGAGCGCGCAAGTAACGGTTTCTTCTAATGTAGAGATGGCAAGCGCAGCCGAGCGAGGCCGTTACCCGGAGGCTCGGGCCTCTAGAGCGCCTGGCTCGATTACGCACCCCGGTCTCGGGAACAAAAAGCTGCCACTGGCCCGAGAACTACCGGGTCGGTCGCAGCGAGCGCGCAAGTAACGGTTTCTTCTTGTGTAGAGATGGCAAGCGCAGCCGAGCGAGGCCGTTACCCGGAGGCTCGGGCCGGTAAAGAACCCCGAGCGAGTACCGTTATCCCCGGTCTCGGGAACGAAGATCGAATACCCCCGGTCTCGGGAACAATAAACCTCAAGGCCTGAAGCCTGTGCTGGATTTCTCCCCTTTTTCCGATGTCTCCAGGATCAGGCGATAAGCCCTCTCGTAGAGCCCGAGATAAGCATCGGCGTTGCGGTATCCGGCTCGTTCCTCTTCGCTGGTGAACTCGAGGTACCTGCTGACCAGGTCGAGCGCCACCTCCGCCTGGGTCTTGGAAAGAATCCCGTCCGGCATCGCTACTCCTCTCCTCTTCCGCTCTACCGCATGCATAAACACACCCGCGCGTGAGGTTCCGACACAGTATCCCACAGGCTGGATTATAATGATTTCGTCTCTATGGTAAAAGCGGGAACATACCGTCGCAGGGAAAGGCGAGCGCTTTGAAGGTAGCCCTGATAATAACGATAATATTTGCGGCGTTGGGTGTGCTTATTTTCCTTTACGCCCTGCTTTTCCGCAGACGCGCCATGGCCATAGGACCGCAAGGCCTGCTTGCCGCCCTTTCCCGCACGGTAAGGGAGGACGGGGAAGCAGGTGAGGATGAGCTGCTCGGTGGTGCCGCGGAACTGGAGGCAAGGTTGCAGCGGGCACTGTATGCCGTCGGCACGCTCCTCATCGCAATCCTGGTTGCCTGCGTCGTCCTCACCGCCATGTCCATATTGCCCGAGCTGAGCCTCGCGCTTTCCGGTTTCTCTCTATTTCTCATCTCGCTGGCGCTGTGCATAATATTGCTGCGCGACATCCCGCGCCAGATCTCCCGCCACCTTGGCGACCAGGACGCTTTTCCCGGGGATTAATGAAATACTTCCCGGGCCGTCCCCGGGCTCTCGACCAGCCCCGAGCGCCCTACGCGCCCCAGCATGTTCTCACCACCCGGATACCGGCTCCAGCATGCGACATACGGACAATAAAGGGATGGACTTGCCTTGTGAGGTATATTTATTTGTAGCTTTGCTCGAGTTTATCCAGAGCGAAAACCAAGGAGGTAGGGTCAATGCGCAGGAAAGGCCTGCTACGCTTCATCCTGGCCTGTCTGCCGTGGCTGATCCTGGCGGCACTCGCTTACTTCGACCTGACCTTGTGGGGCGCGGCGGCAGGGCTGGCGATAATCCTGTCCATGTTTATTATTCTCCCATCCGGCAGGCGCTGGGGTATCCTGCAGGCTTTTTCCCTTCTCTTCTTCCTGGTCGCCTGCGCCGCCGTTCTCGTCCTGGGAGACGAGATCGATACCCGCATCCCCAACCTCCTAGCCGGAGGGTTCGCATGCCTGACCATCATGGCCGGTTACGGCGCGCTGGAGGGTATCCTTTTCCCCGCCCACTACATCTACCTCGATTACCCTGAAAGCATGCGCGAAAGCCCTCTCCTGAAGCAGGCCTTCTGGGTCCTGACCCTTGCCTGGGACGCCCTTTTCCTCGCCGGACTCGCGATCAACCTCGTGAGCATGCTGGCGTTGCGCGGGGACACATCGACCTCCACCGCGACCATCGCCTCCGCCGCCATTTTCGCCGTGGGCATGGCGGCGACGCCCTTTATCGTCATCCTCCTGCCGCGGCGCATGGAATCGGAAATGGTGGAGAAAGGGCCTCTCTCGATTAAGTGGGAACCTCCCGTGCTTGAGCCGGGAGGCTCCCTGCGCAAGAACGAATACGATGCCGCGGTGGTGGGATCGGGCATGGGGGGACTGGCCTGTGCCTCGCTGCTGTCCCAGGCAGGCATGAAGGTCATCGTGGTGGAAAAGGCCCGCCTGGTAGGGGGATACTGCCAGACATACGACTGGGATGGTTTTCCCTTGAACTCCGGACCCACGGTGCTGCTGGGTGGGGGGGAGGGGGGGACCCTCAACGCCCTCGTAAACCGCCTGGGCCTCGAAAAGGAGATACCCATGCGGCGGATGAGTTGGGGCATGTCCAACGGCAAGATGGCTTTGCGCCTGGGCCTGGGGATAGACGAGGACCTTCCAAAACTGGAGGGCAAGTTCCCGGATTCTCGTGACGGCCTCAGGCGCCTCGTGAACGATCTGCGCCGCTTCCGGGGTGAACTACTGGACCGCCCCGACTTCCTCACCTCCTCCCTCCCTTCCAGCCTGGAGGAATACCACGAGCAATTCGTTCGCCACCCCTTATCGGCGCTGTGGCAGAACCTCACCTTCCAGGCAATGCTGAACGAATACCTGCCGGACCAGGAACTGGGTTCCATGCTGCTCAAGACCGCTCATCTGCTGGGCGGAGACCCGCGCCGCTTCCCGGCCTACGAGGGCGCCCGCATTCTCGTGGCCTTGCTGCTGGACGGCACCTACTATCCCCGCAATCACCTCTCTCATCTCTCCCAGAAACTGGCGGGCGTAGTGAGCAGCGCGGGAGGAGATGTCCTTACCGCCTGTGGAGCGGAGGAGGTACTGGTGCAGGGAGAGGGCGCCAGGGCCAGGCCCATCGGGTTGCGCCTGGCGGACGGGTCGCAGGTCCGCTCTGGTGTGGTCGTGCTGGACATGGACCCGCGGCGGGCGCTTACCGGGCTGATCCAGCCCTCCTACCTGGGCCTCGAATTCCTCAAGGAAATGGAGAAACTCAAGGTTTCCGGATCTGCCTTCGTGCTCCACCTCATCTTCCAGGAAGACCTGCGCATCCCGGAGAGGGTGTTCCTCTTCCCGCTCAAGCCGAGGCGGGTGAGGACCGGGGACACCTACCTGGAGGTGGACTCGATCATGATCACCAAGGAGCAGTTCACGCGCGAGGAAAAACAGGGCTGCGTGCTGCTGGCCAGGATTGATATCCCCAGCCGCTGCTATCACGTCTTCGAGGACGTAAATCAGAGCGCCGAGCTGGGAGCCGAACTTACCTACCTGGTCAAAGACGAGATCGTATCCATTCTGCCGGCGGTCAAAAAGGCGGTAAAGGAATTTGTTACCCTTCCCCTGCATTTCTCCCGGCTGACCTCCAATGGCCAGGGCGCAGCTTTCGGCTTCGCCCCCCTGCTCGACCAGTGGTATTACCGCCGGCCCGGCCCACGCTTACCACTGCCCAACCTCTACCTGGTCGGTGCCTGGAGCAGGTTCGGAGGAGGAGTCGAAGGTGCCGCCTTGAGCGGGGTGATCGCGGCGCGAGAGCTCTGCGGCGAGCGGCCTTACGGCGGAGCCATGGGCTCGGGGAAGGTGGCCGGAATCGATATCAAGGAGGCAACGAAGAAAGAAAAGGGGAGGAAGAGAACGTTGCTGCGCGGCCGGAAGAAGAAAAGCGAGATGAGCGAGGAGAATGATGAAGGATGATAAGCACTTTCTAATCGCGCAGATATCCGACTTCCATTGCGGCGACCTGCGTTTCGACCGCAAGTTGATGATCAACTGCATCGATATCGTAAACGAAGAAGACCCCGACCTGGTGGTTGTCGCGGGCGACCTCACGCTGGAAGGATACCGCGAACAGTTCGAGGAAGCCAGGAACTACATAGACCTCATCTCCTGCCCGCTCAAGACGGTCATCGCAGGCAACCACGATTGCCGCAATGTCGGCTATCTCCATTTTGAGGAACTCTTCGGCCCCCGCAGTTCCACCCTGCACTTCACTCACCGCGGCGCCTGCAGCGGGAGCCTGAGCGAGAACGTGAAAGTGGTGGCGGTGGACTCGAACAAACCCGACGTAAACGACGGGGAAGTCGGCCGCCATAATTACGAGTTCATGGAGCGGGAGTTCTCGAGCAAGGCCACTTTCAACATATTGGTCCTCCACCACCACCTCGTTCATATCCCGGGGACCGGCAGGGAGAGGAACATCGTATGGGATGCCGGCGACGTGCTGCATGTGCTGCGGGACATGGAGGTGGATATAGTGCTCAGCGGGCACAAGCACGTACCATACGTATGGCCGCTGGCGCACATGTACCTCATCACCTCCGGCACCGCATCCACGTGGCGCACGCGCGGGTTCACGTTGCCGTCGTTCAATCTCATCTACATAGAGGGCGAGGAGATCACCATCGAAGTCGTATCGAGCGCGGATGGCACCCGCCTGAGCTATAAATATCCGCGCTGGTGGTGCCAGGAGAGGTTCTCGGGATATCAGGGCTGATCGGGCTCACCCAGGATCCTGCGCACCTTTTCCAGGAGGTCGCTGAATACGTAAGGCTTGGCGATGTGGTCCGTCGCCTGGAGCCTTTTGCCGTGTTCGATATCCTCGGGGCGGTTCTTCACCGTCGATACGATAACCGGGATAGCCCGTGTCTCGGGGTCTCCCTTCAGTTCTTCCAAAATCTCCCAGCCATTCTTGCCCGGCATAAGGATGTCCAGGATGATGAGGTCCGGCCTGGCCTTGAGGCATATGCTCCTGGCCTTTTCGCTTTCTGCGCATCCCAGCACCTCGTATTCCTCTCTCTCAAGCTTGCGCTGGAGCATCTCCACGATAGCCTGGTTGTCATCCACGATAATGATTTTGCCCTTCATCGTACCCACCTGCCATGACGTCTCGCCCTCGGGATTCAGCGGTCAGCATGCCCCGCAATGACTATTATAAACCAGGCATCCCCTATAGCGTCGATAATCTACGCCGCCGCGCCCTTTTTCTCGCCACCCCCCTGGCCCGGCTCGCAAGGGCGCCAGTCTAACCACGGATTTAGAGTCGCGCTACCAGTTCCCGGTATCGATGCGTTCAAACCCGTTATTTCGCTGTAACGAATCAGCGGTTTCCTGGTTGTTATAATCGTCGGATGTGGGTATATATAATATTATTAATAGTTTGTTTCTCCATCGCTCATGCCGTGGCAATCAGAAGGGATTACATTGAAAGTCACGTTGATCGAACCTAAAGCGCCTGGTATTCACGTCTATTCGAAGTTCAAGCTTCCCCGCCTGGGCTTGCCCCTGCTGGGAGCCATGCTGGAGCGCGAGTTGGGGATTAGGCCGAAGATCTATTTTCAGGAACTGGGCAATCTCGATTGGGACGAGATTCTCACATCCGACCTGGTGGGGATATCCACCATCACCCCCACCGCGCCCGAGGCTTTCAATATCCTGGAGCGCATCAAGGAACAGAGCGACATACCGGTAGTAATGGGAGGTCCCCACGTCACTTTCCTCCCGGATGAAGCCATGGAAAAAGGGGCCGACTTCGTGGTGCGCGGAGAAGGCGAATTCGCCATGGTCGAGCTGACGAGGAAGATAATGCTGGGCGACCATGACTTCGAGTCGATCCCCGGCCTCACCGGCCGCGTTGATGGCCAAATATTCCACAATCTCGAGGCGCCGCAGGTAAAACACCTCGACGATCTGCCCTGGCCCGACCTGACCATGATCGAGAACCACGAGAAGATCCGCATCGTTCCCGTTATGACCAGCCGTGGCTGCCCCCATAACTGCAAGTTCTGTTCGGTCACCAAGATGTTCGGCAGGCGCTACCGTTTCCGGGATACCACAGACGTGCTCAACGAGCTGGAGGTGCTGCACGCGCGCAATCCCCGGGCCAGTATCTTCTTCTACGACGACAACTTCACCGCCAAGCCGAAGAGGACCAAGGAGATGCTGCAGGGCATGATCGACAGGGGGCTCAAGCTGCACTGGACGGCGCAATCCCGCGTGGACGTGGTCAAGGACGAGGAACTGCTCGGCCTGATGCGCGACACCGGCTGCAGCTTCCTCTACCTGGGGCTGGAATCCATAAACCCGAAGACGCTGGAGATCTACCGCAAGGAGCAGACGGTGCAGGACATCGCCGAAGGAGTAAAGATCCTGCACGAATACGGTATCAAGGTCCACGGCATGTTCGTGCTGGGATCGGACGAGGACGACGTGACGACCATAAGAGACACGGTGCGTTTCGCGCGCGGTCTCAAGATAGACACCGTGCAGTTCCTGGTGCTCATCCCCCTGCCGGGGACGGAGACCTACGACGAACTGGTCGAGCAAAACCGCATCTTTCTATACGACTGGGCAAAATACAGCGGCCACCACGTGGTCTTCGACCCCGCCAAGATGACCCCATATCAACTCCAGAAAGAGGGGTCCATCCGCTCCATGCGCCGCTTTTATTCTTTATGGCAATGCTGGAAGCTGGGGCTGCGTTTCCGCTGGTGGGACTTTATCATCTACATGTATGCCCACCATTCCATAACCCGCTTCCGCGCCCGCAACAAGGACTTCCTCAAGGACCTCAAGCTCAGCCGTTTCCGGACGCATATCAAAATCCCCTCCCTCCCCCTGGGTGGCCTGGACGGCGACTGAAACGGTATTTACTCGCAACCGCGGGAGATTAAGCAGGCATAATGGCTGGATTTTCCTCGCAAGGGGAGGAAGCTTCCGGTTTATCTGGAATTCTATATATAGGATCATGTAAGCAACGTCGATGCATATAGAGGAAAGGCCAAGGAGAGGCCCGCATGGCGGGGGTTGTAATCGCTATTCTGAGGTGCTGACTTGGAGCTCAAGGTAGGTTGTTGCGGTTTCCCCCAGGCACGGCAGATTTATTATCGGACCCTTCCCCTGGTGGAGATACAGAAGACGTTTTACCAGCTGCCCAGGGTGAAAACGGCGCTTAAATGGCGCCAGGAGTCCCCGGCGCATTTCGAGTTCACCCTCAAGGCCTGGCAGCTCATCACCCACCTGCCCTCCAGCCCCACATACCGCCGCCTCCCCCACCCCATACCTGATGAGCTGCGGGATGCTTACGGCTCGTTCAAGCCCTCGCCGGAGAATTTCAAGGCCTGGAGGGATACCCTGGAGGTCGCCCGCGCCCTGGAGGCGGAAATCGTCGTCTTTCAATCCCAACCCAGCTTCGGTCCGGGGCCGAAGAACATCGCCCAGATGCGCGAGTTCTTCTCGACCATAGAAAGGGACGGGCTGCAGATGGCCTGGGAGCCGCGAGGGCAATGGAGTCCGGACGAGATAGGGAAACTGTGCCGCGAGCTCGACCTTCTGCACGTCGTCGACCCCCTGCAGGGAAGGGAGAAGGCGGGAGCGGTCATCTACTGGCGGCTGCACGGGATCGGCGGTATCCGCCACCGCTATACGGACCAGGAACTTGGCAAGATGGTCACCATCCTGCGCAAGAGCAAGAAGAAGAAAGCCTACGTGCTCTTCAACAACGTATCCATGTGGGAGGATTCCCAGAGATTTCTCGAGATATGGGAGAAGCGCAGCCAGTAAGTCCGCCCGGCCAGTGACTGCCCTGATAGGTGTGCAAACCCTTGCCCTTGCCCTGCCTGAATCGGGGGTGAGCGAGCGCGGGCCAAGCAGCCGAGGTCACGGCAATGCTCGGAGGCACCATGGCCGCGTCCGGCATCATGTATTCATCTTCGACTCGATCCCGTCCACGAAAGACCTGGCATCCTCGAGGCAAGCGGACGCGGTCAAGGGATCGGATTCCATCTCCCCACTGGTTATGCGCCTGTACAGGTCGGCCACGATGGGCAGCGCGCGCTGGTTCCCTTTGCTCAAACCCAGCCCGGGGAGGGATTCGCTCTGAAAACGGCCGACCACTTCCTCCCGGCCGGAGATCTCGCCCTTGCTGCGGTCCAGGGTAGCCCTCGCCGCGTAGAGCATGGCCAGGAAGGCGTCCGCTATGGCTTCTCCGTCCAGACCCCCCACGAGCAGGACTTCTGCGGACTGCAGGGTGAGCCTGGCCTGGTCCAGCCACTGCGAGCTCTCATCCTCGAAATCTAAAAAGATGGTCACACCTCCAAATACCCGGTCGTCCCGGCTGCCAATCGGCATATACTACCTTATAATGTGGGAAACGGCTCGCGTCAAACGGCCGCGAGGTGGACGGGCGGCAACAGCGCGGAGGAGAGATGCGCTTTTTCAAATATCACAGCCTCGGAAACGATTACATACTCCTGGACGCCCTGGAGGCACCGCTTAAGCTTTCGCCAGTTGATATTCAAATGCTGTGCCACCGTCACCTGGGTATAGGGGCGGACGGCATCATAGTGATAGAGCCCTCGGAGAGAGCCGCATGCCGCATGGTCAACTACAATCCCGATGCAAGCCAGGCGGACGTGAGCGGCAACGGGCTGCGCTGCCTGGCCAAGCACCTCTACGAGATGGGCATCTATCCCGATAAAGAGATGTTCGTGGATACGCCCTCGGGGGTGAAGAAGCTCAACATCCACACCGCCATGGGCAGGGTACGCACGGTGGAGGTGCATATGGGAGGCCCCGACTTCCGTCTCTCCTCCATTCCCATGCGGGGCGGGGAAGGCGAGGCCATAGATATCGACATCACGGCGGCGGGGCGGACTGTCTGCGCCACCTGCCTCTCCGTTGGCAATCCCCACTGCGTCCTCTTTCTCGAAGATGTAGAGGATGCCATGGTAGGCGACCTGGGCCCGGCCATCGAAAACCATACCCTCTTCCCGCTGCGGGTAAACGTCGAGTTCGCGCAGGTGATCGACGTGTCGGAGATGAGACTGCGTTCATGGGAAAGGGGCGCCGGGGAAACGATGGCCAGCGCCACCGGCGCGTCCGCCGCGGTGGCCGCCGCCCTGCGGACCGGCAGGTGCAAACGGAAGGTGCACGTGCAGCAGCCGGGGGGGCTGATGGAGGTCGAGGTCACTCCGGACGGCGATATCGTGACCCGTGGCCCCGCCAGGCGTGTCTTCGAGGGGACCCTGGACGATGACTGGCGCGAAAGGAGCCGCATCGTTTTCGCTTAGTTGAAGGGCTTCAGAGGGTTTATCGAGTTGGGGGGGTCCAGCCTTCGGAGCAGGGGATACAGAGGCGTTGCCCGTCGCGCTCCACTATCCTGGTCGCCATGGTCGGCTCGCCGCACTTGTCGCAGAGGATGGACCCTCGGATACTGGCCATGGGCGGTAGCTCGAAGGGGATGTCATCAACGCGGAAAAGCTCGTCAAGGGGTGCGGATACCAGCCTTTTTATTGCCTCCTCCCTGCTGCGCGCGGGGTCAGTGTCCTCGCCGGGCGGAGGGATCGCGTCGGCCCTGAGGCTCACGCGTAACGCCCTGCCCGGCCGCTGCCGCGAGGCGAAGGTGAATACCTGCTTGCCGTAATCCTTGAAGATGAGGTTGCCCTTGCCAAAAGTGCATCCGGTAAGGAACTGCACCGCGTCCACGCTGCACGAATCGTTCTCGACCACGCAGACCAGTTCCTCGTCGTATGCCCTGGCTATGCCCATCCTGTCCATGGCGGTCCTGGACGCCCGGTAGCCGATGGCCAGGCCGGGGCAGAGGTGGCCGTGGAACTTCACGGCTTCGCGCAGCTCCTCGGGCAAGTCCACCACGTGAAACACCCCCTCAACCTGGTTAATCACTCTCAGAGCAGCCTCAATGCGCCCGCCGCCCTGACCACTCCCCCCAGCGCGGGCTTGACCACCCTGGGCGGTAAGTGCAGGGCTTTGACCACCTCGACCATCTCCACCACGTTGCCCTCGATATCCTTGATGTAGGCGAAGTAGCCCCCGGTGCCCGAGCCCATGTCAACCATGGTGGGCGGATGATAGAGCTCGGCGCCCCTGGCGATTATCGCATTCACCGTGGCCGGCAGGTCTCTGACATCGAAAGCCATCTCCATGAGACCGACATCGCCCCACCTTCGCCCTTCGTAGATGTCCTTGCCCTTGTACCCGGGAGTATGGACGAGTTTCACGATGGCCCTGTCGAGAACGGCGGCGAAGAGGCTCTCTTCCTGTGGGCGGTGACCCAGGACCACCACCTCCATATCCTTGCCTCCGGTTATCTCCTCCATCTCCGGCATGCGGCCCTTGAACTCGTGCAGCACGTCGCCATAGCCCAGGACGTCGGTGTAGAACGCCCTGGACTTCTCCATGTCCCTGACACCGATGGCCACATGCCGGACGCCGCCCGCGGCGGGTTTCCTGCCGCCCTTTTCCTCCACCAGTTGCAGCAACAGGCCGTCGGGGTCGCGCAGGTAAGCGTAGCGCTCTCTTCCCCCCGTGCTCAGTTCGATACTGCGCACCGGGGTGAGGAAATCCACTCCCTTGCTCTTGAGGTCGATGTAGAGCTGGTCGAGGTTGAAGGCTTTGAGCCCCAGCTCCAGGTAGCCTATATCCCCCCACTGCACGGGTTCGGCCGGTTCCAGCGGGCGCGTAGAGGTATGCTCTATCAGCTCGATGACCGCCCCGCCCCTCAGGTTCGCAGCCATAAGCGCCCGCATCTCCAGCACTGCGCCAAGGATGGGCGCCATCTCCTCCATATAACTGGTCATGTCGCTGAGCTTGACGTTGAAGCCCAGGAGCTTGCGGTAGAAATCGTAGGAGCGATCCGTGTCGCGTACACCCATACCCACGTGCTGAAATGCGGTGATCAATTCAACCCCTCCCCTTTTTCATAGCTCGATGCCGTCTTACCCCGCAACGACGGACCCGTTGCCGGCCGCGCGGTCGCCTGACGCCTCATTCCCATGCATCGCAGCAATTAAACCATGCCCTTGATGCGCCCCGCTCCGGGGCCCTCATACATTCGATGATGTTCCCATATAGCATGCAGGAGAAGAAACACGCTTGCAAGTGCGCGAAGCAGGGTGGGGCCATATGCCGTTTATTGCTTTAAAATGGAATGGTAGGTGTTCCCGACGAAAGGAGGAGCCTTGCGCACGATAAAAAAGACCCCACCGCGCCTGGTGGAGGACGGCAGGGTGGTGGAATTCGGAGCCTTCGAGGAGCCGTTCAGGGAACTGAAGCTGGAGGAGGCCGATATCTTCCGCCTTGGCGGCAAGAATCTGCGCGGCCTCAACCGCTTCCGCCTCAAGGAATGGCAGCATTACGGAGTGATAAATCCCGACCATTATTTCGGCATGGTCATCTTCGACGCCAAGTTCATGGCCGTGTCCTTCGTCTACCACTTCGATCGCCGGAGCGGCGGCATGCAGGAGCATGCCCGCCAGGCCCCGGGAGGAAGGGCCAGGATAGCCGAGACCATGTGGCACGGCGAATGCTCGTTCAGCGCCAGGGGATATTCCCTGAGCTTCGAGAACCGCCTGGAGGAAGGATTCCACCGCGTGCGCATGGACGCCGCGCAGACCCCGAAGCTCCCGGCGATAAGCGGGGAGTTCCGCATGCTGGAGGACATATCCAGGTACCAGCCCTTGGTGGTGGTCAGCCCCTTTTCGCCCAACCGTCCCCTGTACACCCATAAAAACGCCTGCCCGGTGGAGGGCAGGATCAGCGTTGGGGGAGAGGCGATCGAACTGGACCCGTCCCGGGACATTTGCCTGCTGGACGAGCAGAAGGCGTTCTATCCCTACAGGAGCTTCTGGAGATGGCTGTGTTTCGGGGGGTTCTCACCCGGAGGCAGCCTTATCGCCGCCAACCTCTGCCACAATATCATCTCCAACGACGAGGAGTACAGCGAGAACTGCTACTGGCTGGACGGCAGGATCCATCTCACCGGGGCCGCGCGCTTCGGGTACAGCGAGGCCGACATCCTGGGGCCGTGGTTTATCAACACCACCGACGGGCTGGTGGACGTGGATTTCCGCCCCCAGGGCGAGAGAGCCGAGCGCATACGCATCGGGCCCATCCTCTCGGATTTCCACCAGCCATTCGGCCTTTTCCGGGGCAGGCTGGGCGCGGGCGAGGATGCGGCCGAGGTAGAGGACCTCTTCGGCCTGTGCGAGCAGCACATCACACGTTACTGATACCCGCGGGCGGTATTGCCGCTTCTTCTTCGGGAAGGGAAAGAGGCGGAGGACCGGCGCGCCTGGCATGTGCGGCCGTGTCCGAGCCCGTGACCCGTTTTTCCAGCCCGTGCATGCTCTCCGGTCTCTGCCGGGCAAGGCGAATCTGGAAGATAATGACCGTTCCTCCATCATGTCGTTTAAGATGTTCTACCCCTCTGACGACAAATAGTTAACGATTCGGGACTGTGGGAAAGTGAGGAATCGCAGGATGAAATGCCCTCGATGCGGTGCGGACAACGCCGACCGCGCCGAAAGGTGCTACCTGTGCGAGTATCCCTTTACCGCCAGCAGTGACGCGGGCGAGCCCCCGGCCCCCGAAGAGCGCCTGCAGCCCCGCTACCCGGCACCCCCGCCGGGAGTTTACGCGCCCGGCTTCCAGCCGCCTCCGCCCGCGCCCAAGGGGCCCATGACGGTCAAGATCATAATCGGGGTCCTGGTCCTGCTGCTGATAGTCATCCTGGGTGTGGGCGCATTCTTCTACCTCAAGGGCAAGACATACAGCATAGAATTCCCCCCACCGCCCGGATTCTCGGAAGCGGAAGAGGAACTCGTCGAAGAGCTGAAGGAAACCATGGAGGAAGGCGACGACGACATAGTGGTGGACAAGCTTCTGATCGACGCGGGCATGAGCAACTTCGTCATCGCCGTACACTCAGACATACCCGTCTCCCCGGCCGTGGACACCCCCTCGGGAGACGACCCCGAGGAGATGGAGGAATGGTTCTACGACAACGAGGATGAGTGGGTCGAGTCCTTCAATACCGGCATCATCGAGGGAGCGGGCGTGCCGTCCGAGATCGATCTTTACCAGGTCGAAAGGCTGGCGACCGGGGACGCCGTCCTGCACATGGTCACCAGCCTCGATATGATGGGGACTCCCTTTACCGTCGAGGTCCTGTGGGTGATAAAAGGGAGGACCGCCTTCGCGGTAATACTCGAGGGTTTGAGCATCGAGAACGATACCGTCGAATTCCTGAAGGAAAACATCGCCTTCGCGGAATAAACCGGTTCCTAGAGATCCCGCCATCGCGTGCCTTTTAAATATCACTTAACCGGGAAAACGCATAACATCGTTAACCTCCCGCGGGCGTGCCGCAACCGCATTCGCGCACCTCGCATCCCGCCAGCCACCCCCCCCTGCGCAGCATAAAAGATAACCGCCTGCGATGAATAAATGTGATTCGCCCTTGCCCCCGGCACGCTCCAGGATGTTAGAATGGTTTTCCTGGAGGTGATGCGATTTTGGAAATGGTCATATGCCCCGCCATGTCCGTGGACGACAAATACCGTACCCTTTACGCCGCCCTCATGGGCGTCTTTAACGACATCGCCCAATACGCCAGCTCCAACCTCTCCAGGGAGCAATTTCAGGGGCTGATAAACGCCGCCATGCACGGGGTGGGGTGGAGCGCAGGCAAACGCCTGGTCAAGGTCTATCGGCTCAAGCCGACTGTAGAGGACGCCATGAAGCTTCTGCTGCTCCTGAACAACGAGTCCCTGGCTTACCTGCCCAAGTTGAAACAGATCTACGCCGAGATAGATAGAGATACAGGTTACCTGACCATCCGCAGGGATCCCTGGTACGATTGGTACTTCAAACATATCGGGATCGATTGCGAGGAAAGCTGTTCCAAGCACGAGTTCCCGGGCCTCGTCTCACACCTGGGGGGGGATTTCAGGATAGAGGTCCTGGAATCGCTGCCGCGAGGAGACGACAGGTGCCGGTTCCGCATCACTAGAGGGAAATAACGGGGCTTCGGGCTCAGGCGCTTTCTTCCTTTTTATTGAACAGGTCATCGTAGTACGAGGCGAAGAACCTGCCCTCCCTCAGCTCGTTCACCAGCTCTTCGTCGCTGGCGATATCCCGCTCGAAGACGGTGACGCATTTCCCGACCTGCCATACGGCGTGGGCGTCGCTCCCACCCGTCCCGCGCAACCCGTACTTCTCGGCTACGGCCAGCGCCGACTCGTTGCAGCGCGTCTTGTTCACGCCGTTCAGGGTCTCGATGGCCACGATGTCCCCCAGCACATCCTCGGGGAACCCGTCGCCGCCCATGTGTTTGCGGCCCCAACCGCGGCAGGGATGGGCGGGTATGATCACCGCCTCGTCCTGCTCCGCCATTTCCACCAACTCCGCGAAGGTGGTCAGGTGATAGCGGGTCTCGTGCTTAAGGCCGTATACGAGCATGTCTCCCAGCTCCGTGTAGATCTCCACACCGCGGAAGACGGGAAATCCGCTTCCCGCGGCGAACTCGACCATCTTGTTGGCGCCGCGGTGGGAATGGTGCTCGGTTATGCAGATGGCATCCAGGTGCATCTCCTGCGCCTTATCCAGCAGTTCCTGCGGTCCCAGCTGTGAGCAGATGGAACCCAGGATGGTATGAATGTGCAGGTCAACTATCATTTTTATCTCCACATCTCCGATAACTTAAGGCTTTCCACCTCTGAGGCATACACGGCGCGGCACCTGCCGGCTTTTATCTCCTCCACCAGCTCCGTCTCATCTTTTATCTCGCGCTCGAAGACGGTGAGGCAGCGTCCCAGCTGCATGAGAAAATGGGCGTCGCTCCCGCCCAGCCCGGGAAGGCCGTACCTCTCCGCGTATACCAGCGCAGCGTCGTTCGACTCCGGGCTCGAACCCCCGTTGCGCGTCTCTATGGCATCCACGTTGGCCAGCAGGAACTCCGCCTTCTCGTCGCCCATTATATGGTGAAAACCGAACGAACCGCGGCAGGGATGTGCCGGGACTATCGCGCCCCCGGCGTCCCTGACTTCGTGCAGGAGCTCCGCGAAGGGGGTCTGCAGGGGGAAACTCGGACGGAAGAGGCCGTACACCAGCATATCCCCAAGCTCCGTATATACCTCCACGCCGCGGAATACGGTAAACCCCGTCTCCTTTCCCAGGCGCCACACTACGTCAGCTCCCTCCATCTCCTCGTGCTCCGTGATACAGATCGCGTCCAGGCCGATACGGGGTGCGGCCTCTATCAGTTGCCTCGGGTCGATCTGGGAACACGGCGAGGAAACGGCGGTGTGAATATGCATATCTATCAACATTACGTTTTTGCCTCCTCATGCCGCCCGGCCACGGGCGGACACGATTATTCTTTCACACTAACCTGCTCACCTTCAAGTGCGCGCAACTGGGGCTATGCGGGCCGGGTTTCGCGAAGAAGAAGCACCGGGGCAGATCCGCCGGTAAGAAGTCCTCTCACAGGACGGGTTGCAGGATCGTTACGACAAGGGAAGCGGATAAGAGAATAATCCCCATGGCCAGAACCGATATCCTCACGCCCGGCGTCTTGAACTTGGTGCATATGCCGGCGAAGAACAGCACCGATGCGAACAGCACCGTGAGCAAGATGTAGAAATCCGATCTATCGATGGAATCCCTGGCCTCTGAGATCTTTCTGCTGGCTTCCGCTTCCAGCCTCTTCGCCTCCTCCCGATTGGCGTTCACGTATTGAGGCATCTCGAAGGGAGTGCCGGGGGCTTCGGGGTCCTGTAACGGGTCGGTGGCTTTCCATGCCTCCACGGCCGCCATCATCTCATCGCGGAAGACCTTGTTCTCAAAATACTGGGCCTTACCGGTGTCGCCAGCGCGCAGCGCTTCGACGTACACGAGAAACGTCTCCAAGTCGATATCCAGCTCCGTATCGGCGAGGTCATCCGCCTCCGCCGCGTGTACCCTGTCTGCCGTAGCCTCGTTAAAACGCATGGACTCCTGGCTTCTCCAGCGGGCCGCCTGGTAGGCGCAACACGCGGACGAGATGGTGGCAACGGCAAGGAGTATGGTCGCCAGGATCTCCATCCATTCGCCATGCAACTTCTCTAAAAAGCCGGCTCTTCTTCCGGGACGCTCACCTTGGCTCTCGGCGGATTCATTCTGCACGCTTTCTCTCCCGGACTATCGTGCTTATCATACACTTCGCTTTGCTGAATATTAGCACAAATGCCTCATATCCTGCATAAATCCTCTTTATCGCAAGGAGATGACCTGTAAAGGGGGAACTATGTAATGATAGCACCTGGAACATCGACTCCGCCCGGGATGTCCTTAAGTATGAGGAGATGATGCATATGCGGATCAAGTGGAAAGACATGGCCCTGGTATCGATAGCGATGCTCTCCCTGCTCCTGGTGACAACCTCGCTTTCGGTTTGGGGTTGCAGGCAGGTGGAACCCTCCGTTCCCCAGGATGAGGGTTCGGTGGAGGAAACAGAGGAAGAGCCGGTGGAGAGAGAGGAAACCATCACGCTCTATTTCCGCAACGGCGTAGAAAACCAGGAATCCCTGGTTCCCGAGCAGAGGACGGTGGCGAACGTTACCGACCCCTTGCGGGCTGCGATGGAGGAACTTATCAAGGGGCCCTCGCCGGGCACTCAATCGCGCGCCGTGCTGCCGGATACTGTGAGAGTACTGGATATAGGGGTAGCTGACGGCGTATGCACGGTGAACGTGAGCTTGGAGATACTGACCGACGCCAATCAGGTGGGCTTGAGCACCTCCAGCGAGGTGCTGGCCTTTGCCGCCATCGCCAATACACTCACGGAGTTCGAGGGCGTCAACAGGGTCAGGCTGCTCGTCGAGGGCCGACAGAGCGGCATGTTGGAAGGGCGTTACGTCGAGGACTTCTGGGGCCATACGGGACTGCCCGAATACCTCGAGCGAGACGAGAGCAAAATATGTGACGAAACCGGCTGAAAAAAGCCGCTCGCCTTGAACGGCCGCCCGGGCTTCGACTTTGCCTGCTCGTGAGCAGCGGCGTTCGGCCACGCATGGCTGCGCGAGGAAGGCGCCCGTTATGCGGTCAACCCCCCAGCATCTCCATCAATATATCGTCCAGGGCATCGTAGGCGGCCTCGTTGAGGTGGGAGTCGTACTCCTCCGCGGCATACTCGGGACGTAACCATCCCCCGGGCGCCGCCAGCACACCGTAGAGGTCGAGCACGAAGACCCTGCCGCCGTATTCGGCCGCAAGACCCGCCAGGAAGCTATTGTATTCGCGGTGATTCCATATCAGCCATTCGTCGGTGTACTCATTCACCATGGGAAGGGCATTTCCCAGGATGAGGACCAGGCCTTCTTCCTCCACCACGGCTCTCACGACATCTCCTATCATGCCTTCGTTGGCCTCCAGGTTGTCGCGCGCGGCGTTTTCGTCTCCGCCCTCGAAATCCTCGAAGCACAGCTTGAAGAACAAGGTCCCGTTCCCCTTCCCCGCCGATTCACGGGCCACACCTATCGCGCCGTCCACTATATCCGGGGGACATTCCATCTCGCGATAGACGAGGCTGAAAGAACCGAAACTCACCGCTTTGCCGGGATCGCCGTCCCAGCCCCAGTGCTCGAACCAGCCATCCAGCACGGAACGCCCGCACATGTAAACCACATCAGCGCCGTGGCCACCGTTTCCTTCCCCATCATCGCCTCTGTCCTCCCCCCCGTCGCCCGGATCAAAACCGTCATCTGTCCGGGCATCCTGCACGGCCGGTTTATCATCACTTCCACAGCCCGGGAATGCGGCGGCCAGCAGGATCGACAGCAGCATGACCGCGGCTATCGCAAGCCGGCGACTATCTTTTCCCCGCATTCCCTCACCTTTCTCCCGGCCGCCTGCAAGGTATGAGGGCATCGCCCGGGGATATACGGGCCACTGCCCTTTCTCTGCCCTGCGATAAACCATCACCCGTCTCTAGTATAATGTTCTAAAGCTCGTTTCACGAGGAGGAACCGGATATGCATATATACGATACGAGAAGGGTGACTATCGCGCGAGCGGCCACGTGCCTGCTGCTGACGGCGGCGCTGCTGGCCTTGTCCCTGTTCCCAACGGTCAGGGCACATGGACAGGCGGAAGAGCAGGATATCGCCACCGGACCCATAGATCCGGCGGCCGGCGCATGGATAACCTACAAAGGGGAGAGGACAGTGCCCGGCCAGCCCGAGCCGCAGCTCTTTTCCTTGCGCATCGCATACGATTTTCCATCCTCGGAGCCCAGGGACGGCAAGGTCCTGGACGCGACCGTTACGGAATCCGATGCTGCCGGCAAGGTCGTCTCATCGCGCACGTTCAAGTTACAGACCATCGACCGCCTTTACCGCAGCCAGGATACGGGCGAGGAAGGGTACTGGAAGTACTGGCTTATGCCCGGGCTGGACAAGGACGGTACAGCCAGCATAGATAACGTCAAGAAGCTGGCCGCGGAAGAGATCCAGGATTTCGATTACAAGGGCAACCGTTTCCAGGTAGCCAGGATGCGGGGCGAAGGGGTCGAGCTGCTGGTGGAGAGAAATACGGGCCTTGTCTTCCGCATAGCACACGACGGTGGCGAGACCCTGCAGATCGAGGACACCAACATGCTGGCGCATTATTCCGCCTGGGGATACTGCCAGGGTTACGCGGCGGCGAAGAGCAGGCTGAACGCCCTGGCGAGCGAACACCCCGACCTGGTGGAGGTCAGCTCCCTGGGCAAGAGCGCGAAGGGCCGGGACATCTGCGTCGCCCACATCACCGATTTCACCTCCAAAGAGCCCAAGAGCTCTGTGGTTATAAGCGCGGCCATGGAGGGAGACGCGCCCGAGGGAGGCGCTTTCATGCTAGATCTCATAGAGGATATGGTGAAAAGGGCCGGGGAAGACGAGACGGCGGCCGGACTTCTCGACCGCCTCAACATATATGTCATGCCCCTGGTCAACCCGGACGGGCTGCAGCGATGGCTGGCCATGCCCGATTCCGCGGAAAGCCAGTTGCTGAGCAGCCAGGCGCCGCGCAACGGCAACCTGGTCAACATCAACCGTAACTTCGACATCAAGTGGGAGGAAGGGAACCGGGACCCTGATGCAGCGGAATTCGCGGGCCCCAGCCCCTTCTCCGAGACGGAGAGCCAGATCCTGGGCAAGCTCTTCGAGGACGTGCCCGCGGATCTCTACCTGAACCTGCATACGGGAGAGGATCTCATCAACTCGCCCTGGAACTGGAGCGAACAGGCGGCCTCTAACCCCGAGTGGAGTTTCTACGAAGGCGTCATGTCCGAGCTGGCTGACGTATTTCCCTATCCCACTCGCGTTGGAGCGCCCGAGGTTCCCTTTACCGGCTCTTCCACCGATTGGGCTTACGAGGGCAACGGCGCATCCTCTCCCGTCTGCTTCGATCTCTACATGCACCGTCCGTCTGAAAGCGAGGCTTACGAGGATGACGGAAGCCTTTTAGACGTATACGGCCCTTTTCGCGAGGCAATATTCCTCCTCATGGAGAACCTGCAATCGTACCTTGCCGTGGATATCCTGGCCCCGGAACTGAGGGCCGAAGTCAACGTCCCCATCGATGCCGTCGTAAAGATACAGGTCAGCGGGAAAAGAGCGCTCCCCAACGCCAGGGTCCGCCTCATCCTGCCCGACGAGGGCGGCCTGAAATTCTCCTCCATGGCGGAGAAGGAAATCGACGTCGGCGACCTGCAGCCCGGCTCCAGCGTTAAGCTGACCTGGAACCTGGAGGGCAAGATCAGCGGGTCCAACACGGCGGCTGTAGTCCTGATATCCTCCTATCCCGAGTACGAACACATACCCGGCACATACGGCGCCGAGATGGAGATCACCATCTCCACCCAGCGTACCTGGCTGGTGCTGGTACTCCTGAGCGCGATGGTCCTGCTAGTGTTGGGCATGGTCCTTCTCTCCATGCGCAAATACCACAGGACTTCCCAGCAGGGATCAGAGGAATAGCGCGCCGCCGTTTGGCGCGCGGCGAGTTTCTTAAGGCCCCGCTGGGTTGGACAATGGCTTCATTATCCTCGAAAAGCGCGGGTGGTAAATGGACAGATCGATCAACGAGGGGCTCCCGGAGGGAGTCATGTTCGCCGCCTACACCGTGCCCACGCTACCCCGCCAGGTGGACACCGAGGACGGCATAACCCTGCACTGCGTCCGCATGGGACGTGACCCGGAGCGTGCGGTGGTGCTCTGCCACGGCTTCGGCGGAAACAAGAACATCCGCGATTTCGTGGCCCTGGCCCAGGACCTGTCCCGGTTCTTCACCGTCTATACCTTCGATTTCCGCGGTCACGGCCTCTCGCCCGGCCGCTCCACCTTCGGCCTCCTCGAGGTCTACGACCTCAAGGCGGTGGTCGATATGGCGCGCTCGGAGGGAAACCGCGCCATCGCCGCGATCGGATTTTCGATGGGAGGCGTGGTTGCCATGAGATATGCCGCACTTTTCGGGGGGCTGGAATCCGTGACAGCCATCAGCGTGCCGGCGGATATCCGCACCGCGCGCGCGCCCGGGGCCAGGTTGATCCGCCTTCTGCTCGGCAACCCGCTGGGGCGTTTTGTCGCGGCGCACCGCTACGGGGTGAACGTAGCCGGGTCTTGGAAACGCCAGGCGCCGCCCGCCAGGCTCGCGCACCTCATACCCCCTCAACCCCTTACCATCATCCAGGGTGAGGACGATTTCATCTTCGAGGTCGAACAGGCGCGGGAATTGCAGCGCCGCGCCGGTGACGGCTGCCGCCTCGTGACCTTCCCCGATTTCGGCCATGCGGAACAGGGATACGGACCGCGGCTCGTGCGATGCCTGCTGGAGGTGTTGGAGAAGGACTTCGCTGTCCAGGGACGGGGGTAACGCTATTCGCTACAGGTGCTTTTGCGGCTCGAGTCTCCGGGTAACGGTCTCATTCGGCTGCGCATGCAGACTCTCAACGTAAAGAAACCGTCGGAAACGCGCTCGCTGCGGCCGGCCCGGTAGAGCCCGGACAGTGTTTTTCTTGCCGGCGACATCCGGGCTGGGGGGCTCAAGACAGGGGTGCCGTGTTTCCGCGCCGTACTGCATCCGTGAGTACCTGCTCCAGCTTTTCGACGCCCTTCTCCCAGGAAAAGCTCTCCAGGGCCATCCCGCGCACGCGCCTTCCCAGGCGTTCACCCAGGGCTTCGTCGCGCAGCAGGCGCACGGTCGCTGCCGCGAAGTCGCCCGGCTCGTCGGCTAAGATCATGTCCCGGCCGTCCTCGGCGTTAACCCCCTCCGCCCCCAGAGACGTGCTGACGATGGGAAGCCCCATGGACATGGCCTCGAGTATCTTGCCCCGGAAACCCCCTCCGATACGCACGGGGTTCACGAAGGCCCTGGCCCTCTCGAAATACGGGCGCACGTCGTCCACAGTGCCGGTCACGACCACCGAGGGGTCAGTGCGCGCCAGCTCCAGGAGATCAGGGGTGGGGTCCTTGCCCACCACGTAGAAAACGGCCTCCGGCACCTCTTCCTTCACCCGCGGCCATATGCTCTCGTGGAAGTAGTGCACCGCGTCACGGTTGGGGTCATGGGGGTAGTTGCCCAGGAACATCACCGCGTGCTCCCTGGCGCAATCCCCCGAGGCGTGGAAATAATCCACGTCCACCCCGTGCGGTACCACCGAGATATCCAGTTCGGGCCTTATTGCGAGCAGCTCTTGCTTCCCCTCCGGGGTAAGCACGAGCACCTTGTCCGCGTCCGCGTACATGTCGAGCTCGAATCCCCTCAGCCCCTTGAGGTTGAAAAGCGCCTCCAGGCCCGCGCGCGAGAAACCCTGTACCTTCCATGCCTTGCGGCGGGCGAGATAATAACACTCGTGCACCGACATCACCCTCTTTATCCCCGCGAGGTCCGGATTGCGGAAAAGATACTGGGCCACCATGGAATACTCGCTGATCACCACGTCGTAGCGGAAACGTTTAACCATCTCCCGCAGGCGGACGTACATCTCTCCCGAGTGGTTGTTGAGGAAATAGACCGGCACCGGCGAGAAGATCCAGTCCCTTGCCTTGCGCAGCCCGCCGCCGTAAGAGGGCATGGGCACGGCCTGGAAATCCCGGCAGAAGCGCGAGACGGTTTCTGTGTATTCCCTCTCCCCGGGGGAGACGAAACAGAGTAAAGAGACGTTGTGCCGCTGCGCCAGGATGCGGACGCGGTTGTAGATGATAACCGGCCCTCCGATAACCTTCTCGTGTGGCAGCGTCTTGCAGATGAAGAGTATATCCATGGTTGACCTCTCCCGTGTTGCGCCGGCTTCCATGCTTACAGACCTCGTTCGGGGGGCCGGCCTGTTCCCGATTCTAACCCACCCTGCCGGCCTTGAACAGGCGGCGTGCCCTCCCGCGCGAGTCGCCATGGCCTTTCTCTAGCGAAGCCCCGCGCTCGCACGTTTTATGGAGGTGGCTCAGACTACTTGGCCTCCGCTGCGCGTAGGCCCCGGTATGGTCAAATGCCGGGAACAGCATGCCCGTCGCCGCCGCCCGGAACCGGGTTAGACGGGACTATTCCCTTCGCTTTCTTAATCGAATAGTTAGAATGAACTATTAGTCATTATCAATATCGGTATCTGATGGAAATTCTGCTACAATCTTCACGGAAGCGAAAAAACACGGAGGTGATGGCATTGCGCCTGTTCATCAGCGGCATCTCGGGTTACCTGGGCACCGTGATGCTGGAGGCACTGGAAAACGAGCCTTCGATCGAGAGTATCGTAGGCGTCGATTTAAGGCCGCCGTCGGCCCGGCCTGACAAACTCGAGTTCCACGAGATCGACGTGCGCGACCGCGAGGGTATCAGGGAGGCCATGAGGGGATGCGACGCAGCCCTGCACATGGCCTACATCCTCGACGAGATCAGGGATAAAAAGAAGACCCACGACATCAATATCAACGGCTCCAAGAACGTCTTCCACGCCTGCCTGGACACCTCGACCCCGTGGCTGATACAGATGTCCAGCATGGCCGCCTTCGGAGCCCACTCCGACAACCCTTTCCTTTTGAGCGAGGAAGACTACCCGCGCGGCGACTGCCGCTGCTATTACTCCTACGGTAAGGCGGAGATAGAGCATTACCTCTACCGCCTGAGCCAGCTGCACCCGGAGCTGGAATTCACTATCCTGCGCCCGTGCGTGATCGTCGGCAGGAGGCTGGACAACACCATCTCCTGGCTCTTCGGCCGCAAGACCGCCCTGAGCTTACGCGGGTCGGACCCGCATACGCAGTATATCCACGAGGACGATCTGGCCTCGGCGGTCAAGCTGGTCCTGCAGCGAGGCGCCAGGGGCATATACCACGTGACCAGCGACGATACCATCGCCTTTTCCGAGATGATGCAGCGGGCGGGCATAAAAGCACCCGCCGTCCCGGCTGAGCTGATGTGCCGCACGGTGGATACCGCCTACAGGCTGAGGCTCTCCCCCATCTCCTCCCACTGGTTCAACATGTTCCGCCACTCCATGGTGGGCAGCAACGAGAAGATCAAGCGCGAGCTCGGCTGGCGGCCCACCTACACCTCCAGGGAGCTGTTCGAGTTGGTCCTGGAGGCGGGACGGGGGGCAAATCGGGACGGGTAGACCGCTTACCGGGCACGGGCATCACGCCGTTCTCCCCGCCGGCCAGGTTAGCGTAAACCGGCAGCCGCATGCCCGCCAGAAAAGGGCATTCCGCTGAAGCACGCATCCGGCCTTGGCCGCCGGGTGCTAGAATAACCGTATCGGGCAGCGGGCGCGAGGGACCCCGTGCAGCGGGCGAGAAGCGTGGTCTATTGGGAACTCTTTCCATAACAAGGGAGAGAAGATGAAGACGATCGGCTTGATCGGTGGTATGAGCTGGGAATCCACCGCAGAGTACTACCGCATCATCAACCGGGCGGTTAATGCACGCCTGGGCGGGCACCACTCCGCCCGCATAGTCATGTTCTCGGTGGATTTTGCCGAGGTGGAGCTCTTCCTGCGCGAAAAGAGGTTGGAGGAACTGGCCCGGATGATGATCGAGGCTGGCCGCCGGGTCGAGAGAGCCGGCGCGGAGTTCCTGCTCATCTGCACCAATACCGTGCACATGGTTGCCGGCATGGTAGAGGAGAGCTTATCGATACCCCTGCTGCATATAGTCGACGCCACCGCCGAGAGAATCAAGTCGTACGGCATCGCCAAAGTGGGTCTCCTGGGCACCGCCCTCACCATGGAGCAGGACTTCTACAGGAAGAGGATGGCGGCCGGGCACGGCATCGAGGTGATAGTCCCCGAGGAGGACGAACGCCGCCTGGTGGACAGGGTGATCTTCGATGAGCTTTGCCACGGCATAACGAGACCGTCTTCGCGGAACGAGCTGATAGCGATAGCCGGGAACCTGATCTCGCAGGGAGCGGAGGGCATCGTCCTGGGCTGTACCGAACTCCCCTTTATCCTGGTGGAGAAAGACATACCGGCACCCCTCTTCGACAGCACCGAGATCCATGCCCTTGCGGCGGTGGAGTTCGCGCTTGTGGGCCGGGGTGCCCTTTGACCCTTCCCCTGAACCGCCCCGGTGAGGCCAGAGCGGCCGAGGCCGCCCAGCTGGCGGCGCAGGCTTTCCGTACCGGTTCCGAGCGGCCCAACGGCGAGGGGACCGAGCCGGGCTACTGGTCCACCAAGGAATCGGTCAACTCGGCCGTCTTCGGCCAGGTATACATGCGCGCGGCCACCGAGCATTGAGGGGAATTCGGGGAGGAAAAGATCGCCCAAGGTATCGATGCCGCGGATCACGCGCCCGCTGCCTTACAGTTCACGCATGTAACCGTTGAATCCCGCTGAAGTGGGAATAATAACTACTTGAGGAGAGGACCGACAGGAGACGTCCTCCAACGACGATGGAGGTCTTGAGATGAACAAGAGACAGATAAGAGAGAAGGTCTACTGGATGGGGGCCGTCGATTGGGAAAGGCGCCTTTTTGACTCGCTCATCCCCCTCCCGGACGGAACGTCGTACAACGCCTACCTGATAGAAGGGACCGAGAAGACCGCCCTGCTGGACACGGTGGACCCGCCCAAATCAGCGGAACTGCTGGCGCAGCTCGAGGAGGTGCCCAGGATCGACTATATCGTCTCCCACCACGCGGAGCAGGACCACTCGGGGTCCATCCCCTACGTGCTCGAGCGCTTTCCGGATGCGAAGGTGGTGGTGAGCAACAAGGCCAAGGGCATGCTCATCGATCTGCTGAAGATCCCCGAAGAGGCTTTTATCACCGTGGAAGACGGCGAGACGCTCTCCCTCGGAGGCAGGACCCTCAAGTTCATCTACACTCCCTGGGTGCACTGGCCGGAAACAATGGTGACCTACCTGGAAGAAGAACGCATCCTCTTCAGTTGCGACTTCTTCGGTTCCCACATCGCCACCAGCGATCTCTTCATGATCGACGAGGGGCGCGTGTACGAGTCCGCCAAGCGCTATTTCGCCGAGATCATGATGCCCTTCCGCAACATCATCGAGAAGAACCTCGAGAAGCTCAAGGACTACGAGATCCAGATAATCGCCCCCAGCCACGGGCAGATTTACGACCGGCCCGATTTCATCTTGGACGCTTACCGGGACTGGGTCCTGGGCGACCCTCACAACCTGGTGGTCCTGCCCTTCGTTTCCATGCACGGCAGCACGAGGCAGATGGTCGATCACCTGGCGGCGGCACTGGTCGAGCGGGGGGTACGCGTCGAGCTCTTCGACCTGCCCGTAACCGACATCGGCAAACTGGCCATGGCCCTGGTCGATGCGGCCACGGTGGTCGTGGGCACGCCGACCGTCCTGGCCGGACCCCATCCCATGGCCGCCTACGCGACCTTCCTGGCCAACGCGCTCAGGCCCAAGGTGAAATACCTCTCCATCGTGGGCTCGTACAGCTGGGGGGGGAAGACGGTGGATACTCTGGCCGGGATGATATCCAACCTGAAAGCCGAGGTGCTGGAGCCCGTGCTATGCAAAGGGGTGCCCCTGCAGTCCGACCTCGAGGCCCTGGACAAGCTGGCAGATACCATCGCGCAGAAGCACCGCGAGAGCGGCCTGAGATAGCGGGCGCGCGCGGCTTCCAGCGCTGCGCGAGCGTGGCACGACCCGTCGCGGCGGGAAAGCCCGCCATGAAGCCTTGGTTGCGCTAACGGGGTGGGAGGGGATAAAGCACGCGTTACGCGCCATAGACCCTTTCGCGCCCATCCCCCCAGGGGGCCTTCGTGCTGTCTCGATGCCGGGGGCTGGAGGCCGCGGAGGGGCCAGATCCAACCCGGGCTCTTTCGTAGTCAAAGGCTCTCCGCAATGCTAGAATTAACCTACCTGCAGCTTTAACCACATCACCGCGATAATCAGGCCGAGACCGCTTGCATATGGGGGTGATCCTGATGGAAGAAAAACCCTGGCACCGTCATTACGACTACAACGTGCCAACGACCATCCGCTACCCGCGCATCGGCGTGCACGAGCTCCTGGGGCTGCCGGCGGGCGCGTACCCGGACAAGCCCGCCCTCAACTTCTACGGCAGCGAGGTGACCTTCTGGGAGCTGCGCGACCAGGTGATGCGCTTCGCCAACGCCCTGGAGGCCATGGGGGTGAAGAAGGGGGACCGCGTGGGTATCCACCTTCCCAACTGCCCGCAGTACCCCATCGCCTACTTTGCGGCGCTGTCGGTGGGCGCCATCGTCGTGAACCTCAACCCCCTCTATACCCCGGACGAGTTGAAGCAGATAGTAACGACCACCAGCCTGACCACGCTCATCACCTTCGACATGGTGCTGCCCATAATCCGCGCCCTGCTGGGCGAGGTCGAGGTCCCGGAGGTCATCGTGACCAAGGTCACCGATTACATCAGGAGCATGGAGGCGAGCACGGCCGCCAGCATGGAGCTGGACGGGGGCTGGCACCACTTCTCCACCCTTATAGAAGGCGTGGCCAACCCCCGGCGCAGCAAAGTGCAGGTGAGCCCCGAGGACCCGGCCCTGATACAGTTCACGGGGGGCACCACCGGCGTCCCCAAGGGGGCAGTGCTCACACACGCCAACCTGGTGGCCGGCACCCTGCAGTGCTCCATGTGGGGTAACCCGACGATATCCATGATCCCCCCGGAAAGGCGCAGCGTCCTGGCAATCATCCCCTTCTTCCACGTCTACGGCAACGTCGTCGTCCTCAACTGGGCCACCTTCAACTGCGCTACCATGATCCTCATCCCGCGCTTCGACGTGGACGAGGTCATGAACCTGCTCGCGGGCTTCGAGGAGATAACCTTCTTCCCAGCAGTGCCCACCATGATCAACGCCTTGATCAACCATCCCCGGGCCGAGGAGCTAGGGCTCGACCGCAAGCTGGGGCTGCTCAACTCCGGTGCCGCGCCCATGCCGGTGGAGATGATCGAGAAGATAAAGGATATGGGCACCTCTTTCAGTGAGGGCTACGGTCTTTCTGAGTCGACGGCACTGGGGGTTTCCAACCCTATCCTGGGCATGAAGAAGGCGGGCAGCATAGGCATCCCTTTCCCGGACAACGACGTACGCCTGGTGGACATAGAAGATGGAGTGGCCGAAGTGCCAGCTGGAGAGCCTGGGGAGCTCATCATGAAAGGGCCCCTGATCATGCGGGGATACTGGGAGAACCCCGAGGAGACCGCGGCCCAACTCAGGGACGGCTGGCTCTATACGGGTGACATCGCCACCCGCGACGAGGACGGCTATATCTTTATCGTGGACCGCAAGAAGGACATGGTCATAGCCGGCGGCTACAACATCTACCCGCGCGAGATCGACGAGGTCCTCTTCCAGCACCCCAAGATCGCGGACGCGGTGGCCGTGGGCGTCCCCGACGAGTACCGGGGAGAGACCATCCGGGCGTACGTCGTGCTCAAACAGGGGGAGTCCGCCAGTGAAGACGAGATAATCTCTTTCTGCCGCGAGAAGCTGGCCGCCTACAAGGTGCCCAAGAGCGTGGACTTCCGCGACGAGCTGCCGAAATCCGCCGTGGGCAAGGTGCTGCGCAAGATCCTGCGCGAGGAAGAGGAGCGCAAAATGCAATAGCCCTTTCGGTAGTAGAAAAGGCCGGCCCGGAACCCCGCTTAAGACCGGCGCCGGGAGACGTTGAATATCCAGGCCGCGAAAAAGAAAAAAGCGGCAGCATATAATACCAGCACCAGCAGGTCCAGCCACCAGGGATAGTAACCGGACAGCCCCGTACTCCGCCTTAGAAGATCGTTGACGTAGGTGAGGGGTGAGATCGCCGCCAGCACGCGCGCCCAACCCGGCATATCCGCAAGGGGTATGAATATCCCGCTCATGAAGAGCAGGGGCAGGCGCACGAAGTTGAAGACCGTCATCACGTTACCCGGCGACTCTGTGGGGATGGAGGCTATCAGCGTGCCCATGCACGAAAAACACATCCCACCCGCCAGGACGGAGAGGACCAGGAGAGCGGGCGAAGTCACATCGGTGCCGAAAGCGATCACTCCCACCAGGAGCGGGACGATCGATACCAGCGTCCCGAAGAGAAAACCGGCCAGGGTCTTCCCGAAGATCATCCAGGTGATGGATATGGGGGCCGAAAGGTAGCGGTTGAAGGTCTTGGCCATCCTCTCGTAAGGCATGCCCACGGGAGCGATGTTGGAGGAGGCGAAAAACACCGCGATGCTCACCAGGCCCGGTATCCCCTCCTCGATGGGCCCTTTCCTGCCCACGTAGAAAGAGAGGAAGAGAAAGAAGGGAAAGACCAGGCCGAAGAGGAGCACGGGCGGCTTGAGGCAGTAGATCCTCACATCCTTGCCGGCGATGACCAGGGCGCGGCGCATTTCTTTGCCCAGTCTCTGCGGCGCGAGTACCCTGGCGGTCATCGCTCGCCACCTGCCTTACCCGATCTGTCTATCCCGGTGAGTTCCACGAAGACGTCCTCCAGGCTGGGGCCGGGAGTATTAATATAGGTTATGGCCAGGCCTTTTTCATCCGCGAAGCGCGTTATGCCCGATACCACCGCTGAGGGTTCATCCGTGAGCAGGCGGAACTTGTCGCCCCGCCTGGACGCCTCCTTGACCATGGTAATAGCTGCGATATCATCGTCCGCCAGATCATCCGCCCGGTCGAAGGACACCTCTACCACCTGCACGCTGCGCGCCGCGCGCTTCAGGTTCTCCGGGGTATCCGTGGCCACGATGCGCCCGCGGTTGATAATGGCCACGCGGTTGCACAGCACGTTGGCCTCGGTAAGGTTATGGGTGGTGAGGAATACGGTGATGCCGTCTCGGTTCAGGTCCCTGACCATCTCGCGGATGGCGAGCACGCTCTGCACGTCCAAGCCGGTGGTGGGCTCGTCCAGAAACAGGACCCTGGGCCTGTTGATGAGCGCCATGGCGATGACCAGCTTGCGACGCATACCCTGGGAGAAACCCCTTACCTTCAGGTCGCGCTTGTCGTAGAGGTCGAACGCTCTCAGGAGTTGTTCGGCCCTTCGCGCGGTCTCTTTCTTCGCCACCCCATACAGGGCGCCTGTGAACATGAGGTTTTTCCAGGCCGTGTACTCGATATATGCGTTGGAGACCTCGGGGACGACGTTGATGGCCTCCTTGGCGCAAAAAGATTCCCTGACCACGTCGTGCCCTTGTATAGATGCCCTTCCGGAGGTGGAAAGGGATACGCCGGTGAGTATGTTGACCGTGGTCGTCTTCCCCGCCCCGTTGGGGCCCAGGAAACCGAAGAGCTCGCCCTCTTCCACCTGGAGCGAGATACCGTCCACAGCCACCAGGTCGCCATAGCGCTTGACCAGCCCTTCAACCTCTATGGCCATTCTACCGTCGCCGGTCACCTGTTTCCCCCCTGGTCCGCCAGGACCGTCCACGGCCCGGGGCTTATCCACGGCCTTGCGTTTCACGGGCAGTGTTTACTTTACCACAAGCGATCGCCATGTCTCACGGTGCATCCATGCCGAGCGTAAGGAAGCGGCGATCGGTTACCGTTGCTCCCGGGACGGGGAGTTCTCTTAAATGATGAAACCGCCGCGGGTAGAGGCGGTTTCATCGGGCGCGCCGGAGCTCCGGCAATCGGGGGGGTTATAAACCGGCGAACGAGCAGAGCAAAGCGGCCATGCCCGCCGCCGCGTATATACCAGTTATTCCCAGTAGAATCTTCCCGGCATAAGGTCGGTCGCGCAGCACGGCCTCCACCAGTATCGCGCCGAGAAGTAAAACGATCATGGCCAGAGCGATGTACAGGGTCTTGAAGAACATGTGGCCAGCCCTCCTTTTCCTTAATCTCCGAACTTGCCCTCCATCATGTCCGCGAGATCAGAGGCATAAGAGTTGGAGAGCTGCAATCCCGCGGCCATATTCTGCAGGGCGGCCAGGGTCTGGTTGATATATCGCAGGGTAGCTGAAGTGCGTTCCCCCACCCCGACCAGGGGCTCGCGCGTAACCGAGACCCCCCTCGCCAGCAGGGTTATGGACAGGTTACTCGAGTCCAGGAGATCTGCCGTGGTGGCCTGCAGGCTGTTGGCGGCCTGCACGAGACCGTTCATCTCCAAGACCACGGAAGCCAGGGACTGCAGGTCCGCGAGCATAGCCTCGGTCTTTCCCACCATCTCCTCGGTTGGTTTGAATGCCGGCAGTATCGCCGCGACCGCGGCATCCTGCCTCTTAACCTCCTCCAGCAGGGCCTCCTGTTTTTCTCCCATAACCCGCTGGACCCCTATGACTCTTACCAGGGAAACGCCGGTTACCGCCAGGCTTGCCGCTATCACCAGCGCCAGCAGTATCTTGACGAGCTTCATCTCCATACCTCCCTATAGCCCCAGCAGCTCATCGAGCGTGTCGTTGACGGTATCCAGCAAGGGTGCCACGACGTCGTCCACCAGGTGCTCGACCACGTCCGTAACCCCTTCGCCCGCGCTCGGAGCCGGGGTGGCCGTCGCCGCGCTTTCTCCCGGCCCCACCGCAGGAGCGCCCGGGTCCGCTACGGCGGCGCCGTTCTGCGGGGAAGGCAGGAAACTCGAGAGCCTGCTGAGTATATCTCCGGCCATATACGCCTTGGCCTTGGAGCTATGCGGCTGGATGCGTCCCAGGTAGCCCAGCGTCTGGTCAAAGAGGGCTGATATGTAGGAGGCGGTGCCCACCATGCCCGCCGAACCGTCCACTACCTGGCCCGTCAACGACAGCGATTCGTCCATGGCGGCGATAAGCGAGCCCATGAGCGGCTCGAGGCCCCGGGCAAGTCCCAGGGTCGTTTGCAGTTTCCCGTCCAGGACGGATATAGAGGCGTTGGTCTCCTCGAGCAGCGGCTTCTGCCCGGCCATCAGCCCGTTCAATTCGTCGACCACGACGAGCTGCTGCTCGAGCAGCTCGTTGGTCCGGCTCAGCAGGTCCAGTTTGCCGTTGAGCGTGCCGACGTTGTTTCTCACCTCGCCCATCACCACGTTCATATCACGCATATTGTCCAGGCTGTCGTCCACCATCTCGAATATGTTGTATTTCTCGTTTATGCCCTCCAGGGCACCGCTGCCGGCCAGGGTGTACGATACGGTGACCAGTCCCGCCATTACCAGCGCGGCCGCCGCTGCGATCACCAGCTTTTTTGCTTTCATGTTCCGCCACCTCCCTCAGGGCAACAACGGCATGGCATAGGTGAAGAGTATACGGTAGGAAACCGAGTTCGCGATCTTGTCGCGCATCTGGGCCATCTCCGCCGCGATCGCCTGGTTCAAGCGGTTGATCTCCCCCAGCGTCCCCAGCGCGGACGCCGAAGCCAGGTTTCCATCTTCTACCGCCGCGGCGAGTTGTTCGATGTAGGGGACCAGGGCGCCGAGAGAAGCGGTCAGCTTGTCGGTGTGCACCCTCACCAGCGCGAGGACTCCGTTGTTGTCCTCGATCGCTTCCACCATCGCCACCAACCCTTCCCTCATCTCCAGCATCGCCTGCAGCGTGTCCAGGATGTGTTCCCCCACCACCCCGGCCTGCTGGTTCAACCCTATCGTGGGGTCCAGGGAAACGCGCATGGATTCGTTGAGTTCGTTGGAACGCACGACCAGCCCGTGCACGCTCTCGACCCTGGCGTTGACGTTCTGCGCCACTCCCAGGGTAGCCAGCGTCCCGGCCGCCGTGATGACCGCCACCGTCGCCGCCAGCGTCCACACTCCCGCGGAGAGGAACGCCTTGATGAGCCTTTTCATGTGAACCATCTCCTTACGGCAGCGCCGGTACGGACGCGTTGTTCTCCTGGGCCAGGCGGTACATCTCCCCGATCTTGCCCTGCTGTTGCGATGCCGCGGCGGTGATCCCGCCCAGCAAGGCGCCGACGTCCCCCATGGTGCGCACCACCTCGGACATGCGGATTCCGATATCCCCGGCCATGGCTATATTTTCCAGGATCACCGCGTCGATATCGCTGTTTACCTCCAGCAACTGGTCGTTCATGACGCGGATCTCCCCGCCATCAGCGGCGATGGAGCGCGCCGTGGCGTTGGCGGCATCCATCTTCACCGCGATGTCGGAGAAGATGGCCGCCATCTCATCGATCTTCTCGCCCTTGGCGCCCATGGACTCCTCCAGTTCCACCGCCCGGGACAGCAGCCTCTCGTTCTCGCATAACTTCGTGTCCAGGCCCTTCAACTGCGCCAGCATGAGCAGCGTGTTGATCATGAAACCTATCAGTGCCACGACCCCGATCACCTTTGCCGCCTTGATAACTTTGCCTTTCATGCCTGCACCACCCCTTACATGTTCCCCATGATCTCCAGGGCGCGGTCCAGCTTGGAATTGATATCGTTATTGATGCTGGCAAACCCCCCCAGGTTGGCCAACAGCTCCCGCACCAGTTCCAGGGTTGTGCCGGACATGCCCAGTTGCATCGCGGTGTCGCCCTTCAAACCCTGCTCCACGGCCAGCACCTGCCGGGCGAGGGACAGGACCCCCGCCACCTTCCCGCGTTCCTGCTCCAGGATGGCGGCGAGTTCGGATGTGGTCTCCAGCTGCTGGTCCGTCTTCCCGCTCATCGCGAGGAGCAATTCGACGGAGTATGCCAGCTGTCCCTCCTTTTCGTCCAGCACCGCGATGGTCTCCACCAGCTCGGCCGTTTCCGCGTTGAGCGCGGAGACTTCCTCGTTTATCTTCTCGAGCTGCCCGGTCAGGTTGTACTTGCTGACCGATTCACCCGCCGAGCACCCGCACAACATCGTCGCCAGGGCAAGCGCCAGGCTGGCCGCGATCAACGGCAGCGCCCTGCTCATCTTCCTTCCCGCTATCATCTGTAAGGCACCCCCTCGCTGGTTGTCCTCGTCGTCCAACCCTTCATACGGATGAGCGCAGCTTTTCCCGCGCGTGCCGCGAAGGGATTTCGGGCTTCGACCGTATCTACCCATGTGCGAGAGAACCGTAATGGAACGAGACGTAGTTTTACTGGAGGTGTGAGATGAAGAGAAAGGTGTTTCTAAAGGCGAGCATCTGCCTTGTTGCCATCGCCCTTCTCCTGTTTTCCGCGACGGGGCTATGCATGGCCGGCGGATTGCTCGAGGACACTCCGTTGGGTGATGCCCTGGACAAGGTGGAGGAATTGGGCAGTGAGATCGTGGATATACTGACCCCGGATGCTCCAACGGAGACGGCGGGGGAAACGGCCGCTTCCGGGGAAGCCGACGCGGGAGCCGCGACGTCGGAAGCGGGAAGCGCCCTCGATCCCGCTGCTGTCCCGGGACTCGATGCCCTGACCGGGGCACTGGATCCCGCCGCCCTCCCGGGGCTCGATGCGCTGACCGGGTCACTTGATCCTTCCACCGTCCCCGGACTCGATGCCCTGACCGGGGCACTGGATCCCTCTGCCGTCCCGGGACTCGATGCGCTGACCGGGGCGCTTGATCCCTCTGCCGTCCCCGGACTCGATGCGCTGCCGGGCATGGAAGGCCTTCCCGGATTGCCCGGCTTGCCAGCCATGGATCCCACGCAGGTACTTCAGATCATCGACGAAACAAACCAGCTATCGGTAGTCCTGACCCTGGATGATCTGCTGAAGGCAACGGTGGGACTGGGCAAGAACCTGGAGAAAGCACCGCTGCTCGAGCTGCAGTTGATACTGTTCAACGCCCTGGCCGTGGAGGGGAGCCTGGGAATGGAGAAGGTGGACGAGAACGCCTTCCTGGTGCCGATCGAGCTGTACCTGAAGTACCTGGCGGGAGATGAGGGCTGGAAGGAGATCCTGGACGTCGTCCTCCCCCTGGAGCTCAGCTTTCCCGGCGCGGGCATGGTGCCGGATGGTCTGCAGACGGTCATAGATTCAATATACAAGTTTATCCTGAAGCCTATCCTCTCGCTGCTTCCCATATACCGCGATGTCGAACCGGAACTGGAAAACCCCGGCGAGACCAAGACCGTGGAGCAGCAGGTGCCGTCCACCGAGGTGCTGGGCGAGGTTATCGGGGAAGGCACGGGTGGCAGCGGCGACCACCTTCCCTTTACGGGCGCCGATCTTACCGTTGTGCTCGCTCTCATAATGTTCCTCTCCATTGCAGGCATGTTGCTGCACGGGCTGGAGAAAAAGCTGGGGAGAAAGTCGGGCTCGTAGAGCGCCGACCGCGGCAGGCGCGATTAAATCGCATGGAGGAAGTGGTTTCCGCCGGACCCGGCGTTCACCGTGGGCGGAGGCCGCTCCTCCACTTCCGTTAACCGGCCTCATATCCACATGATGCATCCGGCTCGAAAGGCGCAGTTCTTCAAGGTGGGCCGATGCTCAGAAGGGAAGGAGGCTGTCCACGATGTCGTCGACCGTCTCCAGGAGATCGTTAACAAGGTTCGGATCGTCTTCGGACGCTTCCTCACTGCCGGCCGCTGTCTCGCCCTCGACGCGGGATGCGTCCGGGTCCGGCATCAGCGCGGCGGGTTCTCCTGCATTTTCATCGTCAGGGGTCTCACCTGGTGGTGTGACCGCCACTTCATTTTGCTCCGTGCTCCCTTCCGGAGGAAAGCCTGTTCCACCGGGCTGGATCGCCGGCAGCGAGGAGAGCACATCCGCGGTCTCGTCAAGGATATAGGTGGCTTCCACGGCTCCGCACACGACTTCCTCGGTAAGATCCCGTGCTGCTTCAAGGCTTGCCAGGTCCTCCAGCGTCTCGAGCAGCCCTGTCGGTACACCGGCATAAAACAGCAGCCCCACGAGGGGGTCGCTCAGGGCCCCTAGGATCTGCCCCAGGTCCGCCAGTAGCAAATCCAGCCCGGCACCTGCCGATGAGATCGCACCGCGAGCCGCCACGCCGGTCCCGTCAAGCAACCCTCCCACATCCGGAAACGCGTCTTCAACGGAAGCAGGATGCATCCCGGTGACAGTATCGGCGATCGGCTCGTCAAGCTCCGCCTCGTTAACGGCGGTATGGTCGCGGCCGGTGCTTTTCTCCATGACCGTCTCTTCACCGGCGGCCTCGTGCTCGGCAGCCGGCGCGATATCCTCCACTATCCGTTCCACCGCCGGCTCATCGCGGTGAAAATACGTGGCGGCCGCCACGCCGGTCCCTGCTACCGATCCCAGGAGCAGGACAACTGCGATGAGGTTCAGCGCGCCTTTACCGACACCCGCGAAACCGAGCCCCAGAGACGCGCCGTGCCACCTCGAACCCACGTGCCCGATAGCGCGCAGCGGCTTCATGCCGGCGCGTTCCTTGAGGCCCCGCAACCCCAGGAAGATGGCGGACCACCACCCGCCGCGGCTCTTCCCCGTTTCGGCCAGGTCCTCTTTCAGTTGCGCCTTTGCCCTGTGCAGAAGGCTCTCCACCGCCTTCGGGGATACCCCCATGCGCGCGGCGATCTCCCGGTAAGACAGGTCGTCGTATTCCTTAAGCATTATGGCCTGCGCATAGCGCAGGGGCAGCCTGGAGATGGCCAGGCGGATATCGCGCGAGGTCTCGTCCTTGATCAGGCTGTCCTCCGGCCCCACTTCCTCCATCACCAGGTAAGGGAGTTCATCCGCAAGCCCTTCCGGCGACAGCGCCCTGACCCGCACGCTCCCGTTGTGCTTGCGAAAATGGTCGATGAGGAGGTTCTGGGCGATACGGTAGAGGAGGTTACGCGCGTGGTCTTCGCTTTCAACCGACGCGTTGCTGCGCAGGAAGCGAAAAAAGACCTCCTGGCTCAAATCCTCGGCAATTTCGCGCTCAAGACCCTTGCCACCGAAAAAAAGGACCAGCTTATGATGGTAGAGGCGGTAGAGGTCCTCGATGGAAGAATCTTTCCGGAGCTTGCCGGTCTCTTTTGTCTCCACGATCATTTCGAGCACCGCCTTTTAAATCCTTGCCCGACGTTCGATTACATCTTACATCATACTGTACATAACATAAAGATTCATTCAGCCAACGCCGTGTCATGGTTCTTACCCCATGCCGTTCGGGCGGTCTTGCATTGCCCTTCACTTCTCCATCACAGCCTTGACCACGATGCGCTTGCGGGCGGAATAGAGCGGGTGGCAGGCTATAAGGGTCACGCTGTTCTCGGGTGTGGGGTCCATGACCCATACTTCATCGGGCTCGACTATCAACACCTGCACCACCTTGTACTCATAGCATTTCCGGGAGAGGTCTATCAGCGCAACCACGTCTCCCTCACGCAAGCTGTCCAGGCGAAAAAATGGGTGGGTATAGGTCGTGCGGTGCCCGGCGATGACGCAGTTGCCGGTCCGGCCGGGGAGAGCGCTTCCAGCAAGATGCGCCGGCCCCAGGTCAAGGTTTTCCCGGTCGTCGACGTCCGCCATCTCCACCAGGGGCACGTCCAGCTCTATCCTGGGAATCACGATCCTTCCCACCACTTCACCGGGTATGAACGTATCGGGCGCTCCGGACGCCAGGGTATCCTGCCAACGAGACTCCATGGCAGCCCTGGCTTCGTTGCCCTCCAGTGCCTTCGCGCCGTACCAGGCACCAGCGCAGAGCAGGGTAAGGACCAGGCCTGAGAATGCCGCCATCCTCATCCCCCGGACCGTGGAAGCCGCCGCCGCCCTCATCGTCGATATTCCCCTCCACCCGGTAAGCCGGCGGCACGGCGCATGTGCCCGGCTTCCCGGCTTCTCCCGCGCATGGATGTCCTACTGCCCACCACGCGCCTCCAGCCACAGCACGTACAGGTAATCATTGAGAGCATCAGCTCCCCCCTCTTTCCAGCCCGACTTCAGCTCGGGCATATGCTCGAACATGAAGGCCATGGCCTCGCGCCTGGGCACTTCACCCAGATCGCACAGGAGGTTCATGAAGATCGGCCCCGATAAGGCAGTCTCCTTATTGTAATGCAGATTCATCCATCTCCCGAGCTTCTGCCATTCCCTGCGGATCTCGAACGCCTCGTCCTTTTCGCCCGAAAGCAGGAGGGCGAACTCCAGGCCGGCCATGATGCGCAGCAAGTGCTGCGTGTCCGCGATCTGCCCGTATGAAACCACCTCCGTCCTGGAAATATGCTCCAGGATAGACCACTTATCCAGGGCCGCCCCTGTTGATATGGGTCCCCCATCCACGCGCTCCGCCAGGACCGCCCTCACCCAGTCGATGAGCAGGCAAACGGCCTTATAAGACTCCAGGACTACGCCTTTGTTCATAAAAGGCGCCTGCTGCCGGGGCACCGCTTCGAAGCGGAGCTTGTCCATATCGGCGACCCCTTCCCGGCCAAACGCTACGTCCTCCATGTTGTGTATATACGTGCGAATCCCGGGATTCCCGCGCAGCCGCCGTCCAGGGGCGGACACGCGATGCTCACGCGTTGCCTTAGACCCCTTCGGGGCCGACGGCGATCCACGAAGCGCAGATCAAGCAGGGGGAGGTCCTGGCATGGATGATGAGAAGAGTATGATATGGGAATTAAGGAGCCGTTTGGACGCGGGCTGAACCGGTTGCGCGAGACCTCTCAGAACCGGCCAGCCTTTCCTCTCCCTATAGGGATGGTGAAGAAAAAGGTCGCTCCGCGGCCGGGGGACGATTCCACCCAGACCTCACCGCCCCAGCCTTCCACCGCGCGCTTCACAGTGGAAAGACCGATTCCCAGGCCATAATAGTCCTCGCTGTTCAGGCGCTCAAAAGGCTCGAATACCTTGTCGTGGTCCGCCGCGGGGATACCTATGCCGTTATCGGCGACATGGAATTTCACCACGCATTCATCCACTTCCGCACCGCAAACAACCCTCGGGCTGCGAGTATCGCCCATGTATTTGAGCGCGTTATCGAGCAGGTTGATATACACCTGTTGCAGCCTTAGAGGATCGACCCTCACGGCCGGGAGGTCTTCTTCCACCAGCACCTCGACATTCCCGGCGGCTATCTCGTTTTCCCTCTCCGCCAGTATCTCGCCGAGCAGTTCTTTCGGGTTCACGGCAACCGGGCTTCCCTCAGGCCGGCCCGCTTCGGAGTACGCCAGAAGGGACTCGATGAAATTCCCCATGCGCTGAGTCAGGTAGATTATCTTATCCAGGCATTCCCGCAGTATCTCTCCCTGCTGCTTCTGGGCGACTCTCGCGTATCCCTCGATTATGGACGTGGAATTGCGCAGATCGTGCGAGACGGTGCGGGCGAAGGCCTCAAGTTCGTCGTTGCGAGCGCGAAGTTGCTCCTCTATCACCGCTCGCTCTGCTATCTCGTTCTGCAGCCTTTCGTTGGTCATCATGACCTGCAGCGTGCGGTCCTCTACCAGTTCTTCCAGGAATTTTCTCTGCTCTCCCGACTCGTCCGCGTGCGTTTCGGGCACTATCTCGACACGCGGGTATTGCATGTCCCGCTCTTCACAGCGCCGGACCTGCTGGCGCAGATCCTCCAGTTCGTCAAGGAGTTTGCCGAGCGCTCTTTTCTCGTCTTTCACGCTCATCACCCTGCAACAGGTATTAGGGTAATCATATCGTGGTTTTTGCAGCCGGTTGTCGCCGCAGAATATCGCCCTTCGATTTTTTATCGACAGGTAGGCTTCTTTTCATAAGAAGGCCCGGTAACCAGGCCTGGAACCACGCTTAACCCTTCGCAGCCAGATACGGCCGCCCTGCGTGTGTCCCGGGCTCCCGCCTGCGCTTTCCGCTGCGCATAAGCTCGAGGCCAAACTCTATAAGAACATGATTACATATATTGGTAAATGATATAGACAATACATATGGCTCGGGGCGGGCGCGGAGGGGACGATCATCGCGTCCTTGGCCGTCCGTGAAATAGTACTCCCCGGGAGACTGGAGCGCTGTGAGGGGTTGGCACGGAGTATTTGCGGAGGCAGCACGACAGTGAGGCATGCCCCTCAGTCATCCTGCAAGAGGACTTCGGTCACGGTCACGGGCTCGTAGCCGGAGGCGCGCAGGTCGCGGATGATAGCGGGCAGCGCGCCAGCCTTCTGTGAAGCATATACGGTGTGCATGACCACGATGGCCCCCGGCCTTACCCCGGACATGACGCGCGAATGGAGTACGCTTGCGGATATGCCTGAATAATCGGTGGGGTCGACGTTCCAGTATACACTGATGTACCCCATGGAATTGAGCTGCGCGAGGGCGGCAGCGTTCCTGGACCCGTAGGGAAAGCGGAAATACGGCCGGGGCGAATACCCGGTTATGCGGGAGATCGCAGCCTCCGCGGAAAGGATCTCGGCCCGGCGCCTCTCTGCGGAAGAAAGGCTGAAATCAGGGTGGCTGTAGGAATGGCTGGCCACCTCGTGTCCCTCGTCTGCCATGCGTTTCACCAGGTCCGGGTACTGGTCCGCGTATCCGCCGAGCACGAAGAAAGTGCAGTGGACGTTGCAGGATTTGAGGGCGTCGAGGATAGCGGTAGTGGCGGCCCGGTCCTGCTCGGCATCGAAGGTCAGGGCTACGCGCCTCTGCGAGGTAATGCCGTTGTGTATCTCCACAGTTCCCAGCGAACGTACGAGCTCGTCACGGTCCACGCACATCCACTCCGGCTGCGCGCTGCGGTAGCGGAAGTACATGGGGCGCTCGGCGACGATGGGCACGCCGTTGGTGGTGCGCACCGCAATGGAGAAGTCGCCGCGTGCGCATGTCGCGCGCCCCAGGCCCAGGCCGGTTTCGTGCACGGGTATGGTGGAGCGGGAGTTGGGTGCCAGGCCGATGCCCACTCTCTCCTCGGTCGTGCCGTCGCCGCAGTAGTAGCTGATGTCGCAGCGGGCGGCCTCATCCGTGGGGTTCTGCAGACAGAGCCAGGTATCGAAGCCCTCGCGGGAGCAGCCCTCGGCGAAGAACCATTCCTCGCGGGGAGCTTCCGCACCCATGACGTCGTGCCCGCCGCTCCACTCGCCACGCGCTGATTCCATGCCCGCGAGGGGCGCCAGGACCAGTACGAGAGAGAGGCCAACGGCAAGAAGAAGATCAAGGACCAGCTTTGTCGGCGCGACCTTTGTAACACTTTTTCTCATCATCGTACGATTTTAGCAACAACGACGCTTACCCGTAAGGGGCTGGGTCAACCCCGGCATGATGTTTGGCCGTGGCTCAGAGCTCCGCTACCTCCAGCTGCATGGCTTCTTCCGCGCCGGGCATGGCCGCGGCCATGCGCCTTGTGAATTCGGCGGGATCCACGCAGGCTTCGGGTGACAGGACCCCCTTGTCCTCGATCAAGCCATCGAGGAGCATGGAGGCGAAGACTGCCAGGGGGGTGCCGGTCCAGTCGTCCATATCCAGGCCGCCCTCCGGACCTCCCTGGTAACCGGCATGAGCGGCCTGAATACGCAGCCTCTTGCCGTCCTTTGTCCCTTCCACCGCCACCATGACGGCGCCTATGGGATGTCCGGAAGGCTTACCGGCCACTTCCTTGAGGAAGGCGTAGAAATCGCGGGTCTTCAGGTCCCCCCGCAAGCCCTGCGAAACCACTCCCCCCAGCGCGCTGAGGTACAGCCTGAAACCGCGAGGGTTCCCTCCCGCGTCCAGGGCGAGGAGGAAGCTCACCGCGTCCTTCATCTCCACTTCGCCCTTGTCCACGGCTTTCGCTATGCCGCGAAAGACGCCGTTGAGATAAGGGGGATAGAGGGCGCCCATGGTGCGGACGGTCTTCACTCCCGGGAAATAGCGGGGCATGGTAGCTACTTCTGCGTGTCCCAGCTCGAAGAGCTTGTATCTGCCCAGAGGCTCGGGAAACTCCAGAACATGCCCGATGCGGAAGGACGGTATCTCCACTCGTTTCTCCTCCCTGATGGTGCCGCAATTGCCCATGCAGGCATGGACCATGTGCTCGATCACCGCGGCGCCGCTCTTCTCCTTGCCCTGCTTTGGCGGCGTAGAGCCGGTGACCCAGGCCAGGTCGATATTCTCGATCTCGTCCAATTGCCGGGCGCACTCGCGTGCGACTACGTTGACCAACCCCGGCGCCACTCCGCAACAGATGAGCGCGGTGATGCCCGCTTCCCGTGCTTTCTCGTGCATATCGAGCAGCTCCCGGGCGGACTCCTCGTCGTCGCCCAGATCGATGTAGTCCACCTTTTCGTCCATGCAGGCCTCGACAACCGGGCGGCCGGTGCGGTAGTAGGGGCCGGTGCAGTTGGCCACCAGGTCGCTGCCCCTTATCGCATCGCGCAGCTCAGGCGGATCGTAGATATCGGCAAACGCCGCCTCCACGCGGGAAGAAGCGAACGACGCCGCCACCTTCTCGGCCTTGGCGAGGTCGTAGTCCGCCAGCACCAGGCGGACATCTCCCATCTGAGACATGAAGGTCTTCGCCGCCACCTGTGCCATGTCCCCAGCTCCACCTATTATGGTTATCCTGTACATCGTCCACCTCCGTTGACGCACGATCGCGCCACCTGAAACCGGGCGGCCCCCATGCCCGAAACGGGGCCAGGTAGCCTGTCTTTTACTGCAGCATGCCCTTGCGCGCCATCCATATGAAGAGGGATTTTCCCCAGCTTCGGCGGTTGAGGAATGCCAGGGACCCGTGGAAGGTATCGGGGTTTAGACGCTTTATCGCCCAGTATACCCTGCCGGATGCCTGCGGGATGCAGTACAGCCTGCCCTTTTCTATCGCCTGCAGGGACGCCTCCGCCACCTTCTCGGAGGTCATCCTGGCGTATTCGAAGGTAGTGTGGGCGAAATCGGTTTCGAACTTGTCCGTGTATCTCATGCCGTCCAGGAGGTGGGTATTGAAGAACATGGGGCACAGCACCGTCACCCCGATACCGTCCGGCGCGAGTTCCATTTTCAGGGTCTCCGTAAGGGACACCACCGCGGCCTTGGTGGTGTTATAGGGAGCCATCTCCATCATGGAAAGGATACCGGCAGAGGAGGCGACGTTCATTATATGCCCCCCACCCTGCTCCTTCATGCGCGGTATGAAGGTATGGCACCCGTAGAGCATGCCCCAGAAGTTGACGCTGAAGATCCACTCCCAGTCCTCGAGAGGTATATCGCCCACGATGCCGGCCGACACCACCCCGGCGTTGTTGACCAGAAGGTCCACGCCTCCCCAGTTACAGAAAAAATGCTCCGCCATGACCTCCCAATCTTTGGGCACGCTGACGTCGAGGAAATATATCTCTCCGCTGCCTCCAGCCCCTTTCACCATCTCCAGGGTCTCTTCGGCTCCCCCCGTGTCGATATCCACCACGCCGATGCGGCACCCCTTTCGCGCCAGGGCAAGGGCCAGGGACCTCCCCAGCCCGGACGCCGCGCCCGTGATCACCGCACTCTTGCCGTCCAGTTTTTTCATGCCGTGCCCCTCTCCATCCATCCCCATGACCGTGCCTTGCCAAACCACCCGTTCGAATACATGGGCGTGCCGTTTTTTCCGTGCTCCACGATCCAGGTCATTGCAGCAACCCCAGGCGCACGAGCGTATCCATGAGCGGCCTCAAAGTGCCGTGCCGGTTCAGGAACCTCAACAGATCGTAATATTTGCCGGGGGTCAGACGCTTGTTCAGCCACAAGATCTTGCCCGGCAACTGGGGGATCGCGTAGAGCTTGTCCTTCTTCACCGCCGCGATTATCCTCCGCGCCACCTCGTCGGAACCCATCCTGGCATTTCTAAACGAGCTCTGAAAGAACTCCGACTGCCACCTGTCCGAATATCTCGCCTTCTCCAGGAGGTTGCTGTTGAAGTACATGGGGCAAGCCACCGTGACGCCTATGTTGTGCGGCGCCACCTCCATCCTCAGCGTCTCCGAGAGTGAGACCACCGCCGCCTTGGTGGTGTTGTAAGGGGCCGTCTCCGAGGGTGAGAGCAATCCGGCGGAGGATGCCGTGTTCACTATGTATCCTCCTCCCTGGGCCCTCATGCGGGGGATAAACTCATGGCAGCCGTAAAGCATGCCCCAGAAGTTGGCGTCGAACACCCATCTCCAGTCCTCCAGGGGGACATCTCCAACTATGCCCGCGACGACCACGCCCGCGTTGTTGATGAGCAGGTCCACCCCGCCCCAATCAGAGAAGAAATGCTCGGCCATGGCCGCGACATCCTCCGGCGCGGTTACGTCTGCGTGAAAGACCTCCCCCGAGCCACCGGACCTTTCCACCATCTGCAGCGTCTCGGCGGCTCCGGTGTCATTTATGTCCACCAAGCCGATCCTCCACCCTTCGCCGGCCAGCGCGGTCGCCAGCGAGCGGCCGAGTCCCGAGCCCGCCCCGGTTATGACCGCCCTCTTCGCATCAAGTGAATACATGCTACCCCCTTTTTTCGAGCAGAGAAAAACAATGCCTGGCCAAAAACATAATGCACTCGCCGAACCGATTATGCTAATAACCTACCACACCCAGGTCGGCCCGGATAAGAGTGCCCGTCCCCCGCATATCGCCGCCCGGATCTTTTACTTCAGGTTGGTATGTTTCGAGTTTATAATGATTAGGAATCGGATCGGCGGGGAGGGACTCACGCCTGATGTTTCTCCGCGGGATGGCCTGTTGTTCTCGGACGAAAGGGGCAGTCATGGGCAAGCGAGTGCTTAGAACGAAGATGTGCGACATGCTGGGCATCGAATATCCCATTCTCAGCGCGGGCATGGGGCCGAACCTGCTGGGGGAGGAAACCGGAGCGCCGGTGGACCTGGTCGTTGCCGTATCGGAGGCCGGCGGCATGGGGGTGTTGGGGGCTAGCGGCTATTCCATCGAGGAGATGCGCGACGCCATACGCGAGATCAAGTCCCGCACGGACAAACCCTACGGTGTGGACCTGCTGCTGCCCAAGAACCTCACGGAGCTGCCCGACGCCGGCGGGTCCGGGAAGGTCTCCCTGGACGAGCTTATAAAGAGCCTGCCCCAGTCCCACCAGGATTTCATCGCCAAGATGAAGGCGGACCTGGACCTGCCGCACGTAGAGATCATGGTGGACATGAGGATGACCCCCACCATGCCCCACGAGGCGGTGAGGGTATGCCTGGAGGAGAAGGTGCCACTTTTCTGCGCCGGGCTCGGCAACCCCGGCTTCATGGTGGAGGACGCCCACGCGATCGGTATGAAGGTGCTGGGCATCACCGGCAACATCAAGAACGCCAAGCGCATGGCGGATTCCGGCATCGACCTCCTGGTGGCACAGGGCCACGAGGCGGGAGGGCACACGGGCAGGATAGGCACCATGGCATTGGTGCCCGGCTGCATAGACGCCGCCTACCCCGTGCCCGTGCTGGCGGCCGGCGGCATCGGCGACGGCCGCGGCCTGGCAGCGGCGCTGGCCATGGGTTGTGCCGGCGTATGGGTGGGGACGCGCTTCCTCGCTACCAACGAGGGAGGAGCCCCGGAATCCATCAAGCAGCACATCCTCCAGGCCACCGACGAGGACACCAAGGTGAGCACCATGTTCACGGGAAAGACTCTGCGTTCCATCTACAGCCAGTTCATGGTGTCCTGGGAGGAATCCGGCCTGCAGCCCTTGCCGTTCCCCCTGCAGATGCTGATAGCCTCGTCCCTGCTGAGCCCGTTTATAAAGGCCGACAAGGACGAATACATCGGCGGCTTCGCGGGACAGATATCCGGCATCATCAGGGAGATCAAGCCTGCCGCGCAGGTCCTCGAGGAGATGGTGGAGGAAGCGGCGGACATCCTGACCAGGAAGCTTCCCGAGAGCGTCACGGTGGAATAAGGTCAGCAGGTCTTTGCTTTTCGCATCGCTCCGGAGAATCCCCGGCTGAAGAGCGCCCTCACCAAGCCGGGGCTGAACCGCTGTATATACCACAAGAGCTTGGCCTCCGCCGCTGCGGTGATGATCGCTTTGTTGCGTTCAATGCCGCGCACAATGGCATCGGCACCCCGTGAACCACTCCTAAAAGGTTGATGTCGATGACGCGGTGCCAATCGTCGTAGGAAAAGTCGTGGGGTCTCGCCGAACACATGCCCAGGAGGGCGTTTTACATACCATATCGGGTGGGAGCATCATGGGAAAAAGCGGAAACCGGGTTCGTTGATGTTTCAATCTTTTCGTTGGGGGTAAAACCATGATATCTGGAGTGTTATGTGATAATACCGATTTAAGGGGGTGAAAGATGAGAAAGATCCTCATGTTGCTGGCCGCGGCCTCGCTGCTCTTCGGGCTCATCGCCGGTTGCGGTGAGGAGGGCGGGGAGGCTCCGGAGGATGGAGAAAAGGTCTTCACGCTGGAGGAACTGGCCGAGTTCGACGGCATGGACGGCAGGTCGGCTTACGTTGCGGTTGACGGAGTGGTTTACGATATCACCGGCAGCCCGCTATGGCCGGAAGGAGATCACCGGCCCTGCGAACTTGAAGCTATGGCCGGCCAGGACCTGACCGAGCAGATCGGGCAATCGCCGCACGGCCAGGCCATCTTCACGGACCACGATATACCGGTAGTGGGAAGGCTCGAGGATTAGCGCCTCCAAACGCCAGGGGCGGGCAACAAGAGACCCGAACAGCAGGGGCTTCAGGGTGGCGGCCGGGGCCGGACTGGGTCTTCTCGCAGCCGCGGCACTCGCTTTGCCCCTGCTTTTCGTCCTGCTGACGGGGGTGAGAGGCTTCTCTCCGGAATGGTTAGCCCTGCGTATAGCGGCGATGCTGGCCTTCACCTTTCTCTTCCTGAACATCGTGACCGGCGCTCTCCGCCCTCGACTTGGACGGATATACGGCGGCAAGAACGTCCAGAGGGTCCACGTGACCTGCGGGGTGACCGGGCTGGTGCTCGCCTTGACCCACGCCGGGCTGGCTCTCGCCTACGGGATAATGGGTTACCAGGGCTTGGCGGTGGCCATAGGCCTGGGAGTGCTCGCCTTGCTCGCGGTGGTGGTCTTCACCGCTCTCTACCGCAAGGCCTTCGGCCGGGCATGGCGGCTGATCCACCGCCTCAACTACCTCCTCTTCCTAGCCCTGTTCGTGCATGCGGTGCTCATCGGTTACGATCTGGACCGGTACGCCGTGATATTCTGGCTCTTCGTGCTCTACGCAGCCGCGGCGGCGGCCGCCCAGGTCTATCGGGCATTCATCTGGCGTGAGCAGTACCTCAAGGCGAGAGCCCGCCGGGAGAGGAGCGCGACGCGGGAATAGGCGGTGGGCCGTTGAGAGCCGGGATGGGAAAGGGGTCTAGCCCGTCTCCATCTTCCCGAAGTATGCGTGCCAGGCCAAGCCGTCTTTGCTCGCTCACTATCGTTCTCTCGCATCACGTCCGCCTGGCGCAGGACAAAGAGCCACGAGTGACCCGCAACGTGATCTCTCTATGCCACGGACATGAGGCGCCCCATCTACGAGAGCTTCGGCTTCTCGACCGAGGCCATTGCCTGCCCGGAGATGCGGCTGTATCGCCGCGACCTGGAACTGCTGGACCTGGAATAGGCCCGGGTTCAGCGGATGGTCATGAAGGTGGCCATGCTCGTGGCCAGGAGGTCGCCGGCCTCATCGCGGACCTCGGCCGTGGAGACCGCGATCTCCTCATCCGCCTGGAGTACTTCGCCGGCGCCGACGATCTCGCCCTCCCCGGACGGCGCGATGAAATTGGCCTTCATCTCCACCGTTACCACCCTCCTCGAGCCGTAAGGTACGAGGGTGGCCATGGCCACGCCCGAGGCCGCGTCCGCCAGGGCAAAAACGACGCCGGGGTGCACGTCTCCCTTTTCATCGCAATGATGGGGCCCGGCATCGATCCTGAGCCTGGCCTTACCCGGAGCCAGCCCTATCACCTCCATGCCCATCAGCGCGTAGAAAGGCGAGTGCTTTACCCGGTCCTCGATGATCCTTTTGTATCTCTCTTCCTCCTCTGGGTTAGCTGCGCCCCAGAGCATGGTCTCGGCCAAGGTAGCTCCTTTGCGGTCCGCCCGACTATCCTTCGTAGCTGTAGAACCCCCGGCCCGTCTTGCGCCCCAGCTCTCCCGCCGCCACCATCTTACGCAGCAGCGGGCAGGCCCGGTACTTGGAGTCCTTGAACTCATCGTGCAGGACGTCCATGATGTGCAGGACGATGTCCAAGCCCAGCAGGTCGGCCACCTCCAGAGGCCCCATGGGGTGCCCCGCGCCCAGTTTCATGACCTCGTCGATAGCCTGCGGCGTCCCTATCCCCTCGTAGAGGCAATAGACGGCCTCGTTTATCATCACCATGAAGATGCGGCTCATGGCGAAACCGGGGGAATCGTTGACCTCCACCGGCGTTTTACCGAGTTTCCTGGTCAGCTCCACGACGATACTGTTGGTCTCATCGCTGGTGAGGTAGCCGCGGATGATCTCCACGAGCTTCATGGCCGGGACCGGGTTAAAGAAATGCATCCCGATGAACCTGTCGGGCCTCGTGGTGGCGGCCGCCATGGGGGTGATGGGCAGGGACGAGGTATTGGAGGCCAGTATGACCTCCGGCCGGCAGATGCCGTCGAGCTTGCGGAAGACCTCCTTCTTGACCTCCATATCCTCGAACACAGCCTCCACGACGAAGTCGGCCTCCTCCGCCGATTCCCAGTCGGTGGCGGTGGTTATCCTTTCCAGCGCTGCCTGCTTATCGTCCGCGGAGATGACGCCCTTACTTATCGCCTTGTCCAGGCTGCCCTCCACCCTGCCCAGCCCGCCTGCGAGCAGTTCCTGCGAGCGGTCCAACATGCAGACCTCGTATCCGGATCGGGCGAAAGCATGTACGATGCCGCTTCCCATAACCCCGGCCCCGGCTACCAGTACTTTTTTGACCTCCATAACTAGCTCCCTCCCCGCGATGGTATGGCCGTATCTGCAGTTTTTCTATTGCGGTCGCTCTCGGGTCGTTAACATGCCCCGCCGTTACTTACGGAACTTGCGAAAGTCAGGTTTCCTCTTCTCCTCGAACGACTTCATGCCCTCGGTTAGTTCCTCGGACCCATATACCAGGGCCAGCATCTCCCGCCCGTGCATGAAGGACGGGTAGAGCAGGTCGGATGCGAAGTTCATGGAGGTGCGGGTGAGCTTTATCGACTGCGGGCTCATCTCCAGGATGCGGCGGGCCCACTCCTCCGCCGCTCCCATCAGCTCTTCCGGCGGGACGACTTTGTTCACCAGCCCCATCTTCTCCGCCTCCGCGGCGGAGTAGCGATAGCACAGGAAGGCCATCTCCCTGGCTTTTTTCTCGCCTACCAGGCGCGGAAGCATCTGGGTCCCGCCCCAGATGGGGGCGCTCCCCACCGACGGCCCGGTCTGCCCGAAGACAGCGCTGTCGCTGGCGATGGTCAGGTCGCACATGGCGTTGATCTCGTGCCCGCCCCCCAGGCAGTAACCGTTGACCGCGGCGATAATGGGCTTCGACAGCGATCTCATGGTATTGGAGAGCTTGAGGCATTTGCCCAGGAACTTCCTCCCCACCGTTGGGTCCAGTTCACCCATCTCCGAGATATCACCTCCGGCGCAGAAGGCCTTGTCGCCGGCCCCGGTAAGGATCACTACACCTATGGCCGGGTCCGCCTCCGCCATCTCGAAGGCATCCGTAAGCTCGTCAAGTGTAAGGGAGCGAAAAGCATTCTGACGTTCGGGGCGGTCGATGGTTATCCTGGCTAAGCCGCCCTCGGCTTCGTAGATGACGTCCTCAAAGTCCATGATCCCCTCCTAAACAAGAAGAACGCACGTTCTTGAAAACAGCGCCCGCATCCGACTTCGGGTGGCTGATTCGCGCCCCCTGCATCCCATCCGGCATCAACCGTTAAGCTTGCGGTACCCCAGGGCGTGCTCGGCCTGCACCAGCTTATGTATCTCCGTGGTGCCTTCGTAGAGCAGCGGGGCGCGAGCGTTTCGGAAAAGCCTCTCCACCGGGTACTCGGCGGAATATCCGTAAGCCCCGTGTATCTGCACCGCCATGTGGGCGGCCTGGAAAGAGCACTCGGTGGCGTGCCACTTGGCCAGCGAGGTCTCGCGTGTATTCCTGACCCCCTTGTCCTTGAGCCATGCCGCCTGCAGCACCAGCAGGCGCGAGGTCTCGTATCCCCTCACCATCTCCGCGATCATATCCTGCACGAACTGGTAGCGGCCGATAGGCTTCCCGAAGGCCACCCTCTCGTTGGCGTATTTCACCGCCGCGTCCATGGCGGCATGGATGGTCCCCAGGGCGCCTGCCGCCACCGTGAACCGCCCCATGTCCAGGGCATACATGGCTATCTTGAATCCCTGGCCTTCCTCACCCAGGCGGTTTTCCTCCGGCACCTCCACGTCGGACAGGAATATCTCGCCCGTCGAGCCCGCCCACACCCCCATCTTTTGCTCGATGTCCCTGGTCTCGATGCCCGGCATGGAGTGGTCGAGGAGGAAAGCCGAGATGCCCCTGTGCCCCGCTTCCCTGTCCGTCTTGGCGAAGACCATGAGGTGGTCGGCCACGTTCGCGTAGGAGATCCATTCCTTCTGCCCGTTCAGGATATACCTGCCGCCGTCCCGGCGCGCGCTGCACTCCATGGAGGCCACGTCCGATCCCATGCCCGGCTCGGTCAGCCCGAAACAGGCGATCTTCTCCCCCCTCGCCTGAGGAACCAGGTATTTCCTCTTCTGCTCCTCGCTTCCAAAAGTGAGCAGGCTCAGGGAGTTGAGGCCCAGGTGCACGGAGAGCAGGGTGCGAAAACCCCCGTCTCCCCTCTCGATCTCCTCGCAGATAAGGGCGGTGGAGACGAAATCCAGGCCCTGGCCGCCGTATTCCTCGGGTACCGGCGCGCCCAGCATTCCCCGCTCCCCCATACCCTTCAGGATGCCCATGTCCAGGGTATGCGACTGGTCCAGCCGAGTTATCTTGGGGATTATCTCGCGGTCGACGAACTCCGCCGCCATATCGCGGACCATCTTCTGCTCCGGCGTGAGTTCCAGGTTTATGCCGCTCTGACCTTGACCTGAAGACATGGCACCCCCTTCCCGCCCCTCCTACATTATCTCCTCGAAGAGGTCTTCCTCTTTTTCCAGCAGCTTCTTGAGCTCTTTCCCGCACTTTTCGCTACATACCATGAAGATAAGATCCCAGCCCTCGTTCCTGGCCTGTGAGCCATCCGCGGTCACCATGCACTCGATCTCCCTGCCCCCCAATAGAAGCTGGACCGCTGTCCTCCTTCCAACCGCCCCCCTGTATTCCAGCTCCGCCCTCAGCCTGACGCCCAGGCCGTAAACCTCTTTCCCGGGGTTCATCTCCTTGCGGCAGAAAGCGCACTTGTAGATCTCTTCTCCCACGACCTCACCCTCTTGAAAATGGCCTCGATCCGTACCGGGCCGGGAGGGCCGTCGAAACAACTATTCCGGCCATCCGCTTGTATCCTCAGATAATAATATATGAAATCCGCCCTCCGGGTCGCGCCGCTACATCTCCTCCCCTTCCCGCCACCGCGCGGCAAGGCCGTTGCAACGCATACATGCGGCGGGACGGTGCGGAGCCGCATCCCCCTTCTATTTCCCTGGACGGTCCGAGCGGGTATGATTAATTTTACATATGCCTGATTCCATAGCATGAGGAGGGATGGAGATGAGCGATAGCGTAAAGCTGAGGGAAGTCGACCAGGTGGAGATACTCTCCCTTTCCGACAACTATACCGACCTGGTAACCATGGATTTCAGCGAGATCATCACGCGTGCCATGCCCGTAAAGGACATGGAGGTCAAGGGCTCGGTCCTCGCCGAACACGGTTTTTCCGCCATGGTGAAGACCACCTCCGGCGAGGAAGCGCACGAGATATTTTTCGACTTCGGGCTCTCGGACGTAGCCGTGCCCTACAACATCGATAAGCTCGGCGTGGACATCTCCGGCGTGGAGGCGGCGGCGCTCTCACACGGCCACATGGACCATTTCGGCGCGCTCGTCCCCGTGGTCAAGGCTATCCCCACCAGGCCTCTGCCCTTCTACCTCCATCCTTCCGCCTTCAAGGAGAACCGCTATCTCAAGGTGGGCGATATAAGGATAAAATTCCCGCCCGCTGACCGCGCCTTGTGGGAGCAGGCCGGTGCGAAGATCGTGGAAAGCGTAGAGCCTGCCCTCATTGCAGACGGCACCTTACTCTTCCTGGGGGAGGTCGAGAGGCTGACGGATTTCGAGAAGGGCATGCCCAATGCCTTTTACGAAAAAGACGGTGAGGAGCATTGGGACCCCATAGAGGACGACACGGCCATCGTCGCCAACCTGCGGGGCAAGGGGCTGGTGGTCCTCTCCGGCTGCTCGCATTCGGGCATCGTGAACACGGTGACCTATGCCAGGAAGGTGACCGGCGTGGACAAGGTACACGTGGTCATGGGGGGCTTCCACCTTACCGGCCCCGCCTTCGAGCCTATCATCGGACAGACCATCGAGGGCCTGCAGGCGTTCAAACCCGACTACGTGGTGCCCACGCATTGCACCGGGCGCAAGGCCGCCATGGCCTTCGAGGAGGCCATGCCCGCCGAGTTCATCCTGAACATGGTCGGAACGCGCCTTACTTTCCACGCCTGAACGGGGCCAGCCGCTCGATCCCGGGCATCGCAGCGGCGCCGGTTCCCGCTCGAGAAAAAACGATGGCCGACGCTCCATCCGATACCGGGGTTCAGGTGTCGGATTAGCAAGGGGCGCCTTACACGATTGCCTGCTCGTAGCATGGCATGCGGGCGGTATCTGCTTCCGGTGTTCGAGGAGCCGGCTTAATCCCGTATTTCCTTCACGCGCTGCAGAATCCGCGGCAGGACCTCGCCTGTTTTTCCTTTGATGCCGACATCCAGGAGGTCGGGGAAGCAGTATCCCGTCGCGTTTATCTCTATGACCTTCGCCCCGGTCTTCTTGGCGTGTTCGGGGATATAGGCGGCGGGGTAGACCATCCCCGAGGTCCCCAGGATAAGCAGGACGTCAGCCTCCCTCGCCTCGCTCATGGCCAGGCCCATATCCTGCACGGGTTCCCCGAAACCCACCACGTCCATCCTGCACACGCCGCCACACTCGCACCTGGACACGAGCTTGATGATGGCTTCCAGGTCTCCCGCGCGCATGAACTTCACCAGCTCTCTGCCCAGGGTGAAGAGATCCTCCCGCGCGAGCTCTATTTTCCTGCCGCAAGCCATGCACACGAGCCGAAAGATGCTGCCGTGCACTTCTATCACGCGGGAATTACCCGCCTCGCGGTGCAGGTTGTCGATGTTCTGGGTTATGACCGACCTCAGTATACCCATCTTCTCCAGCTCGCCCAGGGCATAATGCCCCGGGTTGGGGCTCGCCTTTTCCAGGACCGCGAGGATCTCGGAGACGAAATCCACGGCCTCCTGGGAAATCCCCGACCCACTGAACATGGAGGTGAAGATATCCCCGCCGCCCACCTCCATCGGGTCGAAGCGGTCCCAGAGGCCTCCGGGGTCACGGAAGGTGGGTATCCCGCTCTCCGCCGATACCCCCGCACCGGAGAAAGCCACCAGGCTATGGGCTGCGGCGACGATCGAGGCCGCCTCTTCTATCAGGTTATCGGTTTCCATGGTAAACATCCCAATAAAACCATGCTCGAGCGCGTCCACAGAGACCATGATATCACGATGAACGCCCTTTATATCACGATAAACGGCCTTTTATAGAGAAACCACCGTCCACATTAACCCGGCGGGCATGACCACCGGGCGCATAACCTTGCGGCCTTCCCCCGCCGCAGATCATGCCGCGATAAACTATTGCTCGGGGGGATTATAATGCCAACAGGCCCCCTCCGCGCCATCGCCCGACATTCGCGGCTTTCCTCCCTGCTGTCCCGCGCTATACTATATAAAAGCTCAAGATGCTTCCGTGCGAGCGGAGAGGAGGGCGATATGCTGGAGGTTATAAAAGCGACCACAGACAACGAGGAGGAGATATTCAAGCTCATCAGGGAGCTTGCCGATGCCATCGGTTTCGCGGAGCAGGCGCCCCTGATCGACCTGGGGATCTGGTACAAGACCCTCACGAAGATGCTTGAATCGCCCGACTGGATCTTTCTCATAGCCAAGGAAGGCGGCGAAGCCCTGGGCCTGGTGCTTTTCTTCGTAAGGCCAACCCTCACTACCGGCATGAACAAGGCAACCATCACCGAGATGGTGGTAAGCGAGAGGGCCCGCGGTAAGGGCGTAGGGCGAGAGTTAATCGATGAGGCGAAGAAACATGCGCTGCAACTGGGATGCTCCATCATGGCCGTGGCCACCGATCTGGACTATGCAGGGGCTACGGGTTTCTACAAGAAGATGGGCTTCACCCAGGAGCGCACTTACTTCGAGGCGCAACTCTGAGCGGATATAATGCGGGTCTATAAGGTCTTGGGGTTTTGCCATGGGTAGATCGATCATCATCATCGGGGCGGGCATAGCCGGCCTTTCAGCAGGATGCTACGGGCGCATGAACGGCTACGACACCCATATCTTCGAGCTGCACGACATGCCGGGCGGGCTGTGCACCGCCTGGCCACGCGGGGAATACACCATAGACGGCTGCATACACTGGCTGGTGGGCACCGACCCCTCATCCAGCTTCAACCGCATATGGAGGGAGCTGGGAGCCCTGCAGGGAAAGGAGATCATTGACCACGAGGTTTTCATACGCTTCGAGGGCAGCGGCGGCAGGTTCTTCGACCTGAACACGGACATCGACCGCCTGGAGCGGCACATGAAGGAACTGGCTCCCGCCGATGCCATGCCTATCGAGGAGTTCACCTCGGCGGTCAGGGCCATCAGCCGGGTCGATATGCCCCTGCCCAAACCGCGGGAGGTCTCCTCTCCCCTGGACGGCCTGAAGATGCTGCCCAAGATGCTTCCCCTCACACGGCCGCTCATGAAATGGCGCAAGGTCTCGACCAGGGCGTTCGCGGATCGTTTCACGGACCCCCTGCTGCACGAAGCTTTCGCGGGCATCTTCGACCTCCCGGACTTCCCGATCCTGGGGCTGATGTTCACCATGGCCTGGCTGCATAACCGCGATGCCGGCTATCCCGTGGGTGGCTCGCTGGAGTTCTCCCGCTCCATAGAGCGCAGGTACCTCGACCTGGGGGGCAAGGTGGACTACAAGGCAAGGGTGGAAAGGATACTGGTGGAAAACGACCGCGCGGTGGGCGTGCGCCTGGAGGACGGCAGCGAACACCGTGCCGATACCGTCATATCCGCGGCGGACGGACACGCCACCATCTTCGACATGCTCGAGGGCAGATACGTGGACGCGAAGATACGCGACCGCTACGATAACATGCCCATATTCGAGCCCCTGGTCCAGGTGTCGCTGGGGGTGGCCGACAGACTCGAGGGCGAACCACAGACGATAAGCTTTCCCCTGGCCAGCCCCATAGAGATTGCGGGAGTACAGCAACACCGCATGGGGGTCGTCAACCACAGGTTCGACCCCGTCCAGATGCCGGAGGGCAAGACCGTTCTCATCGCCACTTTCTCTACCAGCTACAGCTATTGGGAAAAGCTGCACGAGGACCGCGAGCGCTACCGGGCGGAGAAACGGCGCATCGGAGACGCGGTGGTTGCGGCCGTCGAGGGACGCTTCCCCTCCGCTGCGGGGAGGGTGGAGATGGTCGACGTGGCCACGCCCGTGACCTACAGGCGCTATACCAACAACTGGCAGGGAAGCTTCGAGGGGTGGCTGCTGACCACGGACAACATGCTCAGGAACATGTCCAGGGGAATGGACAAGACCCTGCCGGGACTGGACGACTTCTACATGATCGGTCAGTGGGTCATGCCCGGGGGCGGCCTCCCTCCCGCGGCTCAGTCCGGGCGGGACATCATCCAGGTCCTCTGCCACCGGGACGGACGCCCCTTCACCACCACAGAACCAGAATGGGGGTCGTATCTTCGATCTTCGGTTTGACTTGGTTAGAAAGGACCATTTCTATCCAAATCGACCGGAGGATCGAATGATATGAAACCGAAGATCGAAGATACGACCCCTAGCACCCCGTTCGGCGTCAGGCCATCCCGCCGAGGATGAGGTCGGCGCATCTCATGGCGGACAGGGCCGCCCCGTTCATGGCCAGGCCTCGCCCGATGTAGGTGTCCCCCGCGAAGAACAGGCCCTCCACGCCAGGCGCCTGCAGCTTGGGCTTGAACTCCCCCACCAGGCCGGGTTTGCGCGCCAGGCCGTCGCACCCCGCCACGTAATAGGGGACCTTCCACTCCACCGCGTCCTCTATGCCCGGGAACATCTCGGCGAGGTCCAGCCACAGAGCGTCCAGGATGCGCCTGCGCTGGAAGGGGTCTGACGCCTGCCGGTACTCGCATACCACGTCGGTATGCAGGAGCTGCTTTCCCTCGGGTGCCACGCCGGGGTCGAAGTTGGAAGATGGAAAGGCCTGGAAAGGCAGACCGGCGTGGGGCGTCTCCAGGGCGGTGTAGAAACACAGCTTGTCCGTCACCGGCTCGGAGAGGCCGAACATGAACCCCACCAGGCAGGTCACCTCGTGCATGATGTCGGTGATCCTCTTCGTCCACCACGAGGGCATGGGAGAGGTAGCGGGAGCGAAGTCGATGATGGCGGGGAGCTGGTATATGGGCAGGGCGCACACCACCTTCTCCGCCGTTATCTCCTCCAGCAGCGGCATGGCGTAATGCCCGGGGTAGGGCCCGGCCCCACCGGCCTGAGCCACCCTGACCCCTATGGCCCGGCCGCCGCTTATGACTACCTCGTCCACCTCCCGGCCGGTCTCCACTTTTCCTCCGCAGCCTCCAATGACCTTCACCAGCCCCGAGGTAAGCGCCTCCATGCCGCCTAAGGGATAGCTCGACGTGAGCAGCTGGCTCTTCTTGTGCAGGTTGTCCCGGCCGATGTAGAGGACCTCCCCCGCCGCCATATCGATGGCCTCGGGTATGGTGGTCATGATCATGCCCATATCGGTGAAGAGGTCGCGCACCGCCTCGCTGTTTACGCTCTCCGCCAGCCACTCCGCCAGGGAGCGGTCGTCCCAGGCGGCGATCTCGGCGTCCTCCATCTCCGCGATGCGACGCAGGGTGGCGCCGAAATCGCGCCGCTCGTCGCCGCTCATGGTGACCAGCTCGGCGACGTTCACGAACTTCCCCTGGTGGTAGAACTGTACCGTCTCCGAGAAGGGGCCCCAGGGCACTTCAACCCCCACCCGCGCGTTCAAGGCATGGATGGACGATGAATCGCCCAACTCGGCCATGTGCAGGCCTATATCCACCTTCCAGCCCTTGCCGGGCGTGTCGGGAAAGCTCATCAAGCGGCCGCCGGGGCGGTCGTAGCGGTCGAGCACCAGGACCTTCTCGCCGCCCTCGCTTGCGAGTACCGACGCTACTCCCAGGCCGGCTATCCCCGCTCCCACCACTATGGTGTCGAAATCATCCTGCATGGCCTATCATCCTCCCCGCTCGCGCTGTCCTTCCCCTCCCAGGCAGGTCTAATATACAACATCCGCGGCGCGAGGAACGGCCCGCGCCGGCTTCGCCGGGCCTTGTAACATAAATGTCTGCCGCGCCTGCACAGTATCCTCCCGGGCGAGGTTATCGACGGTGAGGATGGTAGAATATTCGCATCGATGGTGCGTGTGGGCAGTGTTAATAGAAACATCCCGAGCCGTCAAGGCCTTGGGCGGCTCATCAGTAACCAGTTTTCCAGGAGGAGGTGCGCTATGACCAAACCCAAGAGTCAACCGATGTTCGACGAGAGCGACTTTCCGGTGAGCGTCGCCCGGCTCGCCATAATGCATGGACTGGGCGTCGAAATCGCCGAACTGCAGGAGAAGCCCATCATCGGCGTGGCAAATTCCCATACCGAGATGAACCCGGGGCATATGCACCTGCGCACGCTGGCGGAAAGGGTCAGGGAGGGCGTGCACGCGGCGGGCGGTATCCCTTTCGAGTTCAACGTGCCCGCCCCCTGCGACGGTTTCACCGAGGGCAACGAGGGCATGCGTTTCGTGCTGCCCCAGCGGGAGCTCATCGCGGACACGGTGGAGACGTACGCGCGCAGCATGCTCTTTGACGGCCTGGTGCTGGTGGCGAGCTGCGACAAGATAATACCCGGCATGATAATGGCGGCGGCACGCCTGGACCGCCCCACCATCATGATCACCGGAGGCCCGGGAGCTTTCAACATACGCTACACACTGGGCATGAAGGGGAGCATCTTCCACAAGGACTACGACGACCTGCTGGATAAAATGAACTGTGCCACCTGTGCCACCTGCGGATCCTGCGAACTCATGGGCACCGCCAACACCATGCAGTGCCTCGCCGAATCCATGGGCCTGACCATTCCCGGCTCCGCCAACGTCCCCGCCTACCACTCCGACAAGCTCCTCTATGCGCGGCGGACGGGGAAGCGCATCGTGGAGATGGTGGAGGAGGGCCTCACGGCACGCAGGATCCTGGGGGAGAAAGCGGTGGAAAACGCTCTCATGGTGGACCTGGCCATCGGTGGCTCCACCAACTCCGCCCTGCACTTGCCGGCCATCGCACACGAGCTGGGACTCGACCTACCCCTTTCCCGCTTCAACGATCTCAACCTCCGCATACCCACCCTGTGCTCCATCGCGCCCAACGGCCCCCACGGCATCCAGGAACTCTACCTGGCCGGGGGCGTGCTGGCGGTGATGAAAGAACTCCGTTCCGACCTGCACCTCGACGCGGTCAACGTCATGGGCCAGGCCTTTTCTGAGGTGATGGAGGCGGTGGAGGTCAAGAACCGGGAGGTCATCCGCGGGCGCGACAACCCCTGGTTCGCACAAGGGGGGACGGTAGCCCTCTTCGGCAACCTGGCGCCGGAAGGAGCGGTGGTCAAACAGTCCGCGGTCTCCCCGGACATGCTCCGTTTCAGCGGCCCCGCCAGGGTGTTCGAATCCGAGGCCGGATGCCTGGCCGCCTTGCGCGAGGGCTCGCTCCGGGACGGCGAGGTGGTTATCATCCGCAACGAAGGTCCGCGGGGAGGGCCGGGGATGCCAGAAACCCTCGCGGTGACCATGGGCCTGGAACTGCACGGCCTTACAAGGGTCGCCCTGATCACCGACGGCCGTTTCTCGGGGGCAACCTCCGGGCCCTGCATCGGGCACGTCTCGCCCGAGGCCGCGGTAGGCGGCCCCATCGCCGCCCTGCGAGACGGCGACGAGATAAGCATAGATATCCCGGGGCGCCTCCTGGAGGTAAAGCTCTCCGCGGATGAGATAGCATCGCGTATCCGGGAGCGTGTTCCGGAGGAACGCGAGGTGCCCCCGGGGTTCATGCGCCGCTACGTGAAGCTGGTGAGCTCCGCCGCCAGGGGCGCCGTGCTGGAATGAGTGCTTACCTCGACGCGGAGGTCGGGCGCCGCTGCCGTCAGTCCACGAGGACCATGCCCCAGGAGGCGTCGTCCCCGCCGCCCATGCCCGGCTCGTGCCCTATCCCGGCCTGATCCAGGGTGGCGAAGACGTTGATCCCCAGGCCGGCCATGCAGGGCCGGGCATTCGCCGGGTCGCGGCACGGCTCGCCGGGCGGCACGCATTCCTCGCACAGCAGGCAGTACTGGCCTATCAAACCCAGTGCCAGCAAGTAACCGAGGCGCATGGCCTCCGTCTCTATCTCCACCACCAGGCGGTTCATCGCAGCACGGCTGCCTTCCAGCACCATGGCCCACTTGTAGTTGCGCAGGGCCCTCTCGAACTCGGAAGGCGGCGGCGTATGCGGAGGGCAGGTGAGGTAGCGCCCGTAAGCAGGGCACCCGAACTGGCACTTGTATAAAGCCCTCTCGTCGAGGATCACCTCGTGCGCCGGAATCACCTCTGCCAGGATGGCTCCCTTTTCCACGGCCAGGGCCTTCAGCTCTTCCAGGTCTTTCTCGATGCTCATGTCATGCTTCTCCTTGCTGGGGTTCAAGTTCAAGCGGTTTTCCTACAAATATCCCCGGATTCCCCGCTCCTCCCTAAGGCAGCGATAATATGCACCATCCGCAATCGCTTCATTCGCCTTGTTCCTCCTCCTCTAAAGCATTATGCAGAACATAATACCACCGCTCAATTGCTTGCGGTTACCTGTCGTGAGAAGCGGTGTCCGCGCACAGCATCGTGCCGCCCGCTGTTCAAGTACGGCACGATATCAGCTAGAATCAGCGTGTAGTAGAACCCGTCAGGTCAGGAGACGCATGCGGAATGTGTCGGTAGAAAATGTAAAGGGTGCCGTGAACGGCGAAGAAGACGCGATCAACTCGGCAAAGGCAAGGGAGATCATAGAAGCCGCTTATTTTTCCCTCCTGGAGGACGGGTTCTCCGGCGCCAGTATCCGCAAGATCGCAAGCCGGGCCGGTACCTCGAAGTACATGATCCACTACTACTTCGAGGACAAGGAGACCTTGCTCACCGAGGTGGTAAAAAAAGTGGTGAACGATATCGGCGTCATCATAGGGGATATCATCAGCAGGTATCCCACCAACGAGGAGAGGATCGAGGGCGGCATCAGGGATTTCTGGGAGGAATTCAAGAAGGACCCCGGACCGCTGGCCATACTCCAGGAGTCGGTGATCTACGGGAGGAGGATACCCGGGATCAACAGGAGGATCATGGGGTTCTACCGCGAGATGGTGGAACGACTGGCACAGGATATTGCCTCCGACCCCTCGAACCGGAAAAAACTGTCCAGGGGGGAGGCGGCAGTCCTCGTCATCCAGTTATTCGCAACCCTGGACGGGTTAGCCATCCAGTATATGCGCGACCCCCAGCTCGTCGATTACGATGCAAACCTGGAGCTGTTAATACATTCCCTCAAGTCTTTTATCTCCTGAGAGCCACTCCGCCCTCGCGCGGGTCCAAGTGAGGCCGAAGCCATCAAGGGCAAGGGCGTAGTCGAGCCCCATACTTCCCACCGGAAACGCCTTGACCGGCGATGAGAGAAGTGCTTAAATATAAAAACCGGACGGCTGGTATGTTATACAATATCTAGCATTGATCGGAGTCCATCCCGCCGCATCCATCCTTCCAGGAATCACGCTGTACGTCGTTCCGTACATGGTGACGGTGTGTCCTGAGAAAGGGGGCTCGTTATGGCCGTCAAAGAAGACCTGAGCAGGATCGCGGGCGACGAGAACGTCCTGGATGATGCGGGAACCCTGGAGGATTATTCCAGGGATTTCAGTTTCACGCCGCCGCGCAGGCCGGTATGCGTGGTAAGACCACGTGACGCCGCCGACGTGCAGGAAGTCGTGAAACTGGCCAACAAACTCGAGCTGCCGCTCATCCCGGTGAGTTCGGGCCCGCCCCATCTGCGGGGAGACACCATCCCGGCCATGGGAGGAGCGGTCGTCGACCTGAGCGGCATGGACCGCGTCATCAAGATCGACCGCCCGGACCGGGTGGCCATGATCGAGCCCGGGGTGAGATTCGCCACGCTGCAGGAGAAACTGCGCAAGGAGGGCTTACGGATACCAATGCCGCTGTGCCCGCGCTTCACAAAATCCGTATTGGGGAGTTGCCTGGAGCGGGAGCCCCACATCATCCCCAAATACCATCTGGATGTATCCGAACCCCTGCTCTGCACGGAGGTGGTCTTCGGCAGCGGCGATATCTTTCATACCGGTGAGGCGGCGGGCCCGGGGTCAGTGGAGGAACAGTGGGAGATGGGGCGCAGGCAGAAATCGCCCATGGGCTTTCAGACCGACATCTACCGCATCGTCCAAGGCTCACAGGGCACCATGGGCATCGTTACCTGGGCCACGGTCAGGTGCGAGGTCCTGCCGTCAATGGAAAAGCCCTTCCTGGTGGCCTCGGAGCGCATAGACAACCTCCTCGATCTCGCCTACCGCCTGGTAAGGCTGCGGCTTGGCGACGAACTCTTTATCCTTGACGATCAGGCCCTGGCCAGCCTGGCCGGGGACAAGCCGCAGGAGATCGACCGCCTGCGGGAAGACCTGCCCCGCTGGACCCTTTTCTTCAACCTGGCGGGATACGGGATCTTCCCGGAGGAGAGGGTGGAATATCAGGAAAAGGACATCTCGGATATAACGAAGGTCCTCGGCCTCACCCCTACCCCCGAGGCAATCTCCGGCCTCGGCGCCGGACTGCTGCTGGACCTCGTCAGGAAACCATCGGCGGATCCCTACTGGAAGCTCAGGTACAGGGGAGGTTGCCAGGAACTCTTCTTCATCTCTTCTCTTACGCATATACCAAAGCATATCGAAACCTTCCGGGAAAACGCGGCAAGGGTGGGCTTCACGGCGCCCGTCGGCACCTACGTGCAGCCCATCAACCAGGGGCATGGCTATCATGTAGAGTTCCAGCTGCCTTACGATCCGGAGAGCGAAAGCGAAACGGGGCACGCCAGGGAACTCTACCTCTCGGCGGCCGATGCCCTCATGAACCGCGGAGCTTTCTTCTCCCGACCCTACGACCTGCTGGCGGAGATGGTGCTCAACCGCGACGGCCAATCCATGGCGGCACTGAAAAAGGTGAAGGGCATCTTCGACCCCAATCACATCATGAACCCGGGCAAACTCTGTTTCTAGGGGGGTGATTCAAATGGCGTTGAGCGACTACGCGTTCGAGATGGATTTCTGTTCCCGCTGTTCACATTGTAAATGGATACCTCTCCTGTTTATCAAGAGCCACCGCTATGCCGGCGTCTGCCCCGCCATCGAGCGCTACAATTTTCATGCTTATTCGGGCGGAGGCAAGGTCATCGCCGCACATTCCGTCTACGAGGGAAGGAGCGAGATAACCGACGAGCTGCTCGACGTAATATACCGCTGCCAGCTCGGCGGGGCCTGCAACGTCATGTGCCACCTCTCCAACGAGATCCTGGAGCCCATGCAGATAATGCGGGAGTTGAGAACCCTGGCGGTGGAGCAGGGAAAGCTCCTGCCCGAGCACACCATGATCATCGACAGCATGCGCAAAGAGGACAACGTGCTGGGGGAGAAAAAGGCGGAGCGCGGCAGATGGGCAGAAGGCCTGGACGTAAAGGATATCAACAGCGAACAGGCTGAGGTCCTGTACCATGCCGGGTGCCGCTATTCATACGACAGTGACCTGCAGGGCATCGCCAGGATGGGAGTTTCCCTGCTCAGGAGCGCCGGAGTGGACGTCGGCATTGCGGGAAAAGAGGAATCGTGTTGCGGGGGCCGCGCGTTCGATATCGGATACCGCGGCGAGATGGAAAAATATGCGGACGATTTCCTGGGCAGGCTGAAGGCTTCCGGGGCAAGCATCCTGGTGACCTCATGTTCCGATTGCTACAGCGCTTTCAAGCACCTCTACCCCATGATCGGAAAGAGCCTGGGGGTGGAGGTCCTGCATATCACGGAGTATCTCGACCGCCTGATCAAAGAAGGAAAGATCGTGCTCCGCAGGGAGGTCCCCCTGCGCGTCACCTATCACGATCCATGCCACCTCGGCAGGCTAGGTGAGGAATACGCCCCGTGGAGCGGTGAATGGAAGACGGTGCATGGTGGGGTTATCATTTCCGATCCCCCCAAGCCGGTGCACAAGGGGCTGGGGGGCGTTTACGAACCCCCGCGCGATGTGCTCAGGGCGATCCCGGGTCTGCAACTTTTTGAGATGGAACGGAACCGCGAGTTCTCCTGGTGCTGCGGGGCCGGCGGCGGGGTGCTGGAGGCCTACGAGGATTTCGCCACCTGGACCGCCCTGGAAAGGATAGAGGAAGCCAGGTCCACGGGAGCGGAAGCCTTGGTCACGGCCTGTCCGTGGTGCGAGCGGAATTTCAAGGACGCCGTCGCCGGGAACGGCCGGGGCATGAGGATCTACGACGTGGTCGAGCTGGTCCAAGAGGCCATGGGGTAAGGGGGTGGTGAACATGCGCCTGAAAGAAGAAGTGTACCGGGTGCTGGAGAGCATCGTCGGCGAGGAGAACATATCACGCGATGAAGCTATCCTGGACGGCTACGCCTGGCAGTTCGGCAGCGAGCTTTACGGGCCCGAGGACGGGGCTTACGCCCACCGGGCCTTCACCCCGAGTGAGTACCTCGAGGAGACCGGGGATGAGGCCAAGCTCGCCTCACCGCGGGGGAGCAGGTTCGGTTTCCGGCCCGTGGCCGTCGTCCTGCCCGCGGACACCTCAGAGGTACAGGCGGTGGTCAAGGCCTGCAACCGCTACGGCATAAAGTTCAAGGCCCACTCCACGGGTTGGGGTCCCTGGTCGGGCTGCGGCACCGACGGCATGGTCCAGATCGACCTGCGCAGGATGAACCGCATCCTGGAGATCAACGAGGAGGATATGTACGCGGTGATCGAGCCCTACGTGGTCTGGTCCACCCTGCAGGCGGAGACCATGAAGCGAGGGCTCAACTGCGTGACTATCGGCGCGGGGGGCAACTGTTCCGCCCTGGCCAGCATCACCTCCTTCAACGGTATCGGGTATAACAATTACTCCATGGGCCTCAACGAGAGGAATGTGCTGGGGGTGGAGTGGGTCCTGCCCGACGGCGAGGTCCTGCGCCTCGGCTCCCTTGGCTCGGGGGCCGGCTGGTTTTCCGGCGATGGCCCGGGGCCGTCCCTGCGCGGGGTGATGCGCGGAGAGTACGGCGCCGCGGGAGGCCTGGGCGTGTTCACCCGCATCGCCGCCAAGCTGTACCAGTGGGGAGGGCCGCCGGAGATGCCGGTGGAGAACATCGACCCCGTCGCCACCCTGCTCAAGGAATTCCCGGAGAACTGCGCCCTCTACTATCCCTTCTTCGAGAACGCCGAGGACAGGGACCGTGCCCTGTGGATGCTGGGGGAGAACGAGGTCGGCTATTCCGCCTCCTTCATGGGGCGGGGCCTGCTGGCCTGGGGCCTGGGAGGATCCAACCGCGAGGCATCGGATACGGTGGAGTCGGTAGCGCAGACCTTCCCCCGCTATGCCTTCATCCTGGTGCTGGTATGCAACTCGCCGCGGGAACTCGCGTATCAGCGGATGGTGGTGGAGCGCATACTGGAGGAAACGGGCGGGCAGAACTTCGCCATCATCGAGGTGCCGGAGGTAAGGTCGATGGTCGCCCTGCTGCTCTTCAAGGGAGGTAACAAGGTGAACATCGTATTCCAGCGTTCGGGCGCCTTTTTCGACCCGGGGCTCTTCACCGGGTCGCGGCGCACTTTCACCGCCGCGGAGGAGCTCTCCATCGACGTCATCAATAAATATATAGAGAAGGGCTTGGTGGTAGATGACTTCGGGGAAGGCAGTTGGGGTTCGCTCTTCGATTACGGGCACCTCACGGCCTGCGAGAACGAGACCATGTACAAGTCAACTGATCCCGAGGCTTGCGCCGCGGTGATGGAACTGCTGGGGGAACTCAATTCGCAGATGACGAAAAACCTCTTCCGCCTGGGACATATCCTGCACCAGCAGCTCACAGACGGACCAAAAGGAAAGTGCGGCCACGATACAATGGGACCGCTCTGCGACGATTACCAGATATGGCAGCGCAAGATAAAGAAGGCCTTCGATCCGAACACGGCCTCCGATCCGACCATGTACATCCTCCCTGATGAGACCTGAATAAGGGGTCGTATCTTCGATCTTCGGTTCCCTTTTATGGAAAGGGGCGCCTAAGCTGATCTTTTGATCTTATATACTCGTCCTTATTCTTTAGCTCTCAAACCAACTGTTTCTCTCCTGCGCTCGCGTAGGAGAACCGAAGATCGAAGATACGACCCCTTACGCTCTGGGCATTGGACACGTGATAACATGGCCTTAGTGCCCGAGGAACGGACCACCTTAGGAAAGGAGACCGCGATGGCCGATTTCGTCTATCTGAGCCCGGAGTGGGCCGAGGAGGGGCGCAGGCGCGCCGAGGAAAAGCTGACACCGGAAGTACTGCATAACGTCACCAGTTCGATGAACAACATCTACAGGAACTGCCCCGACGGAAAAGAGCATTACTTTTACGTGGCGTTCGAGGACGGCAAGATAGCCGCTTTCGAGACCGGGGAGGGCGAGGGCCCCAAGGCCGAGTTCAAGATCATCGCGGACTACGATACCTTCGCCAAGATAAGCCGGGCCGAGCTGGGGGCGGTGAGGGCACTGACCTCGCGCAAGCTCACACTGAGGGGCAACATGGCTAAGGCGCTACGCCTGGCACCCCTGGTGGACAAGCTCAACAAGGTGCTCGCGACCATCCCCACGGATTACTGATATTGAATCAACCGGAGCATGAGCACAGGAGATGATCTAAATGCCCGAGTATGATCCCAACGACCCCTACGCCGTAGACCTGGACACCCGCCTGATAGACATACAAGCCGGTATGCACGAGCGCGACATCGATATCTACCTCGCCTCACGCATACGCACCATGAGTTTCGTCCTCGACGCTTTCGTACCCTGGCGCAGCTTCATGGTCATCCCCGCCGAGGGGCTGCCCACCGTCTTCACCTTCGTCATCGACTCCGCGCGTCTGCTCAGCGAGACATGGCTGGACGAGGACCACGTGCGCGGATATTTCGGCGCCAGCGGGGCGGACCAGATAGAGGTCATCCAGTACTTCATCGAGGACGAGCTGGGCATCCCCAAGGGCCGCATCGGCTACGAGACCGGCATGGCCACCTATACCGCGGAGGGATGGATGACCCACTACGAGTACGAGCGCTTCTCGGGCGCCCTGCCCGACTTCGAGTTCGTCAACGCCCACGACATCGTGGACCAGGCCTCCCTCATCAAGGACCAGGGCACCATCAACAGGTTCCGCGAGGCCAGCCGCATCGTGGACGTCGGCCATAAGGCGGCGCGGGAAGCAATTGAGAACGGCGGCTGGAAGGGCATGACCGAGACCGAGCTGGCGGGCATAGCCGCCCTGGCCATGCGCCGGGAGGGCAGCGTCTCGGAGTGGAACTTCGCCGGCCTCAACGAGATATCCAGCGGTTGGCGCACGGGCCTAGGGGCCTGCACCCCTCCCACCACCAAGGAGTTCGCCGCCGGAGAGGCTCTGATGTTCGACCTGCACGCCATGTTCAAGCTGGCACTGGGCGACCATTCACACAACTACCTGCTCGCACCGGCCACGAAAAAGCAGCGCTGGCACGCCGATAATTTCGTGGCCTGCGTGCAGTTCGTGGCGGACAGTTACAAAGCCGGCGCCACCCCGGGTGACCTCATCACCGAATGCGGCAGGTTCGCGGAGGAGCGCGGCTGCTCGGATTTCATCCTCCCGGGGGTGGAACACGGCATCGGTCTCTTCGGCGACGAGTGGCGGGTGGGGGCGAGCATGGACGTGCCCATCCCCTACTGGACCGACCCCGACCACTCCTACCAGGAGAACGAGATGGTCATACTGGCCATGCAGTACGCCGCGCAAGAGGACGACGTGGGCTTCCGTTACGAGAATCCCATCGTGATAACCAAAGACGGTTGCGAGCTCACCTCGAAGGATCCCCTGGCCATAGAAGAGATCGAGTAGGCGAAGTTGGAGGGTGCCATTATCTTCTACATCCGGGAAGCGAGTGCATGCCCGGAGCTGGACGGAAAGACCTTCTCTCTTGCGGGTGGGGGGACGCTGACCCCGCGCTATGCGGTCGATGACCAGTTCTTGATGCTCTCGGCGTAGATGAGCGTCGAGGGGCTGGTCACCGTGGGATCGGTGAGCACGTTCACGCAGGCCGGCTTGCCCGAGGCCAGCGCCCTCTCGATGGCGGGTATGATGTCCTCGTCCCTTTCCACCAGTTCCCCGTAGCCGCCCAAGGACTCGACCATGCCCTCGTAGTGCACGGCGCCCAGTTCGGTGCCGCACACCCGGTCCGGCGCGAAGCACAGCTCCTGGGAGTGCTTGGCGGATCCCCATGCCCGGTCGTTGCAGACCACGGCCAGGACCGGAATGCCGTGGCGGACGGCGGTCTCGAACTCCATGGCGTTGAAGCCGAAGGAGCCGTCGCCGGAGACCAGGACCACCTTGCTCTCGGGGCGGGCCAGCTTGGCGGCCACGGCAAAGGGCAGGCCGATGCCCAGGCTGCCGAACTGCAGGCCGTTGGCGATGACCCCCGCCGTCTCACTGGCGCGCAGAGAGACGAGGCCGAAGTAGACGGTGTCTCCCCCGTCTACGATATAGATGGCATCGTCCCCGGCAGCCTGCCTGAGCCCGTGCATGAGCCGGAAGGGGTGGATGGGATGGACGGGGGTCTCCATCTGCTGCCGGTCGCCCGCGCTCAAGGTAGTCAGGATGCCGTCGAGGTCGGAGAGCCATTCCCCGCGGTCTTTCGCCTCCACTGCGGGCTCCAGCTGTTTCAGCACCGTGCTTGCGTCGCCCACCAGGGCGACGTCCGCGGTGCGATTGCGGTTCACCTCCACGGGATCGATGTCCACCCTTATAACCCTGGCGTTGGCGATGTAGTCGCCGTAGTTGAGCAGCCAGTTGAACCTTATCCCCACCGCCAGCACCACGTCGGCCATGGACAGGGCGGCGATGAGCCCCGTGAAGCCCCCGCGCCAGAGGGAGAGGGGGTGCTCGTCGGGCACGGCTCCCCTGCCGTTGTTCGCCAGCAGGGTAGGGATGCCCGCCTTCTCCACCAGGGCCAGCACTGCCTCTCCGGCACCGCTCCAACATATGCCGTCACCTCCCAGAAGCAGCGGCTTCTCGGCCCCGTTGAGCAACGCGGCGGCCTCCGCCACCACTCCCTCGCCGGCCGGCACCGCGGCCCGGGCGCTGGGGCCGGCGGGGAAGCTGACGCCCTCCTCCTCGACGCGGTCAAAGAGGATGTCCGGGACCAGCTCCAGGTAAACGGGGCCCGGCCGGCCGGATATGGCATGCCTGAAGGCCGCCTGCAGGTATTCCGGTATCCTGGTGATGTCGTGGCACTTCCCAGTCCATTTGGTGACGGGCTTGATCATGTCCACCTGGTTCACGTCCTGCAGGGCCCCTTTGTCCAGCTCGCGGATGGACCCCACGCCGCTCAGGACCACCATGGGGGCCCCTTCGTGGTAGGCGTTGGCCACGCCGGTGAGGGTGTTGGTGAAACCGGGGCCCGCGGTGACAACGCACACTCCCGGCTGCCCTTTGTAGATGGACCAGGCGTGGGCCATCATCGCGGCGGCCTGCTCGTGGCGCACGTCGATAACCCTTATATCGTTATCTATACAGCCGTCCAGGATGGGCAGGATATGCCCGCCCGAGAGCGAGAATATGGTATCTACGCCCTCGACTTCCTTCAGGTACCTGGCTACGATGGCGCCCCCGTGCACCTCTCCCATGCCCTTACCCCCTTTTTCATAAGCACGCCGCGGACGCTGCCAGTCCCCAGCCGCAACAACGATTCCCCCGCTGCCGCTATTCTAGCATTCCCAGCCCGCGTCGTACCCGTTCCCAGGAGAGGTGGAACCCTGTAATGATGTCGAATACAATCGAAACGCCTGACATTGAAAGGAGGGAGCGAAACGGGAAAGGCTTTCTTTCTCATAGACATCGCCATCTCAGCCGCGGTGCTGGGACGTCAACCGCAGATGGGGCCCGATGGGGCCTACATCGCCTGGACGAGGATGACCACGCCCACTAGGACCATCACCGCGGTGAACAGCATGCGGATGGTGCGGGACTCCATGCGCTCGCTCATGTAGCGGGCGCCCACCTGCGAGCCCGCCAAGCTGGCAAGCGAGACCGCCAGGACAACGGTCCAGTTCACGGTCATGTCGAAGGCATGCACGGCGAAAGCGACCAGGCAGCCCAGGGCGACGATGACCGGAGCGGTGCCCGCCGCGTCCTTGGCCTCGAAGCCCATGAGCACCAGGATAGCCATGGTGAAGGGCCCGCCATCGCGGGCGATGAAGCCGATCATGAAACCGATACCCAACCCCACGATAAGAGCGATGGTAAGCTCCTTGCGGCGCGGCAGCCCCTCCCCCTTGACCATGCTGCGGCCCCGCAGCAACAGCAGACCCACCGCGATATTCACCGCCGCGAAGACGATCATCAAGGTAGTGGAAGATGTAGGTCTGGCCAGCAGAGCTCCCAGGGGGCTGCCGGCGAGCACGGCCACTGCGAAGGGCCACGCGGTCGGAAGGCGCACCAGTCCCCTCCGCCAGTACACTCCCCCCGCCGAAAAACAAGTGACTGCAGCGGCGAGCAGCCCCATGGGGATGGCGCCGGTCTTGAAGTCGAGGCCCAGCCAGAAGAGGATGGGTACCAGTATCTGGGAGCCGCCCGCCCCCATCATGGAGAAGACGAAGGAGACGGCCAAAGCCGCCAGCGCTATGGTTACGACCTGCATGCTCCGCTACCTCCATTTTCCTGATCGCGGCTCCGGCCTTCTCGCGCGCCCGGTCGGGAAAGAGCGCTGCATACCCGTCACCACCGGGAGAGGAAAAGATGCCGGCGTGGGGGGTTAGGAATCTGTTTCTCCCGCCGCCTGTTCCATTTCCTTCGCTATCTGCCGCATTCCTCCAAGGAATATGTTCCTGGCGATCAAGCTCGTCTCCTTTGCGGCCAGGCTCTCCAGGAGGGACGATTTGAACTCCAGGGCTTCCGTGCGCGGCCCGGCGCCCGCGTCGAGCACAAAATCCACCACGTGCAGCGCCAGTTGCGTTTGCTCTTTATCAGCCAGCTCTCGTGCCTTTGCCAGAACTCTATCGGGACCGCCCGCCATATCCAGTACCTGGCCCGCGATCTCCCCGCTGCCCGCGGGGAAGAGCTGGGAGGGGTTGCCTCCGTACCAGCCGTGGTACTGGCGCAGCAGCGCCTGCACCACGAAGTAGGGGTGGCCGTATATGGGCGCCAGGTAGGGGCTGGCGGCGAATTCCTCCGGCCACTCGAAGGACTGCAGGATATCCTCCTGCCACCGGCCCTGGTTGAGCATCTCCACCACTTGCTCGTCGAGGAACCTGAGGGCACGGGCAACGGTAAGACAGGCTTCCCGCACCTCTGCCTTACCTCTGATGGCGGCTCCATGTCCCGGCAGCATCAGCTCCGGGGAGAGCGCCGCGACGTCCTCCAGCGCCTGCGCCCATTCCAGGGCATAGCGCTGCACTTTGAAGGGGTTGCCCACGTTGGGGCAGGACCACACCCAAAAATCCGACACGCAGGCGACCTTGCGTTCGGGGACCCACATCCACACGTGGTCGTCGGTCTCCCCACGGGAATGCCTCAGCTCGAAGGTTGTTTCGCCGAGGCACAAGGTCATCTCGCCGCGAAAAGTCTCGTCGGGGTATATGTAGTCCCAGGGGAAGGCGGGTATGCCTTCGGGGATGGCGAATTGTATGCGGTTGATGTGCTCGTGGTAGGGCAGCATCCTCTGGTAACGGTCGAAGCGCCCGGGCAGGTTCTCGTGAGCCAGTATTTCTGGCCTGGGGTGGCCGCGCTCCGCGGCGTCCTCCAGCACCGGCCGGGCGCCGAAAGCGTGGTCGGCATGCCCGTGTCCGTAGACGATAAAGCGCACCGGCAGGTCGGTCACCGCCCTGAGTTCCCGCACGATGCGCTGCCCGTCTACGGGCAGCCCCACGTCGAAGATGACCACTCCCTCGCCGCTCTCGAACATGCATACGTTGGCGAACAGCTGCAGCATATGCACGCCGTTCCCGAAATGCTGCATGCCGCCCGCATCGGAGAACAGCTCCTGGCTCCCCAGGGAAGTATCCTCGTTCATCCTTGCACCCCCCGCATTAACGAACGGGTAGGTCAGGGCTCCTCATTGCAAAAGATACAGGTTGCCTACCCCGAACACAGCCATATTCCAGCAATTATAAACCACATCTACCCGGCGCAGCGTGATATCATCGCTGCAAGGTTTTATAACCCCTGGCCCGACTTACGGAGGAACGTGGATACGCATGAAGGTACTGCTGATAAGCGACAACCGCTGCAGGGAGAACCTCATCCCCTTCCCTCTGGGTATAGCCTGCATAGCCTCCGCCGCGAAGCAGGCCGGCCACGACGTATCCTGCCTCGACCTGATGTTCTCGCGGGAGCCGGCTGCCGATACCGTGGAACGCGTCCGGGAATACAAGCCGGACTGTATCGGTCTTTCCGTCCGCAACATCGATAACCAGGACAGGTATGCCAGCGAGTTCTACCTCCCCGCCGTGAAGGAGATCGCCGATGCCGTAAGGTCCGAGACGAACGCGCCCGTCATCTTGGGAGGGGCCGGTTTTTCTATCTTTCCCCTGGAATGCCTGGATTATCTGGACCTGGAGACGGGCATCGTGGGGGAAGGAGAGGAACCCTTCGTCGAGCTGTTGGAGCGCTTTGCCGCCGGAGCCCCTCTCGAGGACATGCCGGGGCTTGCCCTGCGGCGGGGAGGAAAGGGCCGCGTGAACCCGCCGGGTCCCTTCGCCTGGCCGGGACGCTTTCCCCCTCCCGAGCGCGAGCTCTTCGACGTGAGGCTCTACGACTGGGCACCGGGCAAAGGGCACAACTACATAGCCAACCTGCAGTCCCGTCGCGGCTGCCACATGTCCTGCATCTACTGCAGCAGCCCCACCATCGAGGGGAGGGCTATACGCGTGCGCGAGGCCTCGGCGGTGGCCGATGAGCTTGCTTCCCTGGAACGGGAATACGGCATGAGCACCGCCTCCTTCGTGGACTCCCTCTTCAACTACCCCGCCGACTACACCAGGACGCTCTGCCGCGAAATCTCCGCGAGGAAGCTCGCATTGAGATGGTACGCCAACCTCAACCCGCTTTACTGCGACCGAGGAAGCATGGAGATGATGAGGGAGGCCGGGTGTTTCGGCCTCAGCATCGGCAACGAGAGCGCCTCGGAGGATATCCTCGAGTCCCTGAAGAAAGGCTTCACAAAAGAGGACGTCATCGCGTCCGTAAACGACGCCAAAGAGCTGGGCTTCCGTATCAACTGCTTCCTGCTCCTGGGAGGACCGGGAGAGAACGAGGAGACGGTGAAGGAGAGCGTCGAGCTCATGACGGAGCTCGCCCCGGACATGGTCACGGTCACGGCCGGCATAAGGATCTACCCCGGCTGCGAGCTGTACGACATCGCCCTGCGCGAGGGGGTTATAGAACCCGGCCAGAACCTGCTCTATCCCACCTTCTATCTCTCACCTGAGGTGGAGCCCTGGTTGCACCAATACATGAGGGGGGTCTGCGACGCCCGCGAAGGCTGGAAGCTTTAGGTACCTGGGAGGAGATGCCCCTGCCAGGACACGCGCAGCGTTTAAACCGACATGTAACCCATGGACGCGGTCCCGCGCTCACGGATCGCGCGTGAATACATGCGTCTCCTCCGGCGCCTGGCCTTCCATCCCATCCAGCAAATGCACTTGCGCCTCGGGCACGCCCATGCATCCCCGCCATGGCTTCACCTGACGATATTTGATACTGTATGTTTTTTCAGAGATTATTAGAAGGACTGCACTTGTCGGTAAGGCGGGAGAGAGCACCATCTTAGAGAGAACGATAATTACGGCGGGGAAAGTTATCTCGAGAGCGCGCGGCTTTGCGTTCGGGGTATGGAAGGATTTCTCGGCTGACAACGGAGCGCAGGCGGCGGCGGCTTTTTCCTTTTACTTCTTCCTGTCCATCATCGCTTTGCTGATATTTTCGGGCGCGGTACTGGGGACAGTGCTGAAGGGCGATCCCCAGCTTCTGCAGAGACTTATCGATTATATCGCGGAGAACGCGCCGGGCATTTCCGATACTATCTCCGACGCCCTGAACGCTTCCATCGACCTCAGGGGGGTCCTGGGCATCGCCGGTTTCCTGGGGCTGCTGTACACGGGCTCCAAGGTCGTCGACTCACTCCAGGTCTGGTTGAGCGAGATGTGGGGAATGGAGAAGCCCCGTTACCTTAGGAAAAAGATCAAAAGCCTGCTTTCGCTGCTGGTCCTGGGGTCGATAGGCGGCATGGGCATAGGGATACACATAGCCTTCGTCCTGGTAAGCGAACGGTTGCACTGGCCCAACGCCTTCGCGGGGATACTGGTGTTCATCATCACCTCGTCTATCATCTTCTTCGCCCTCTCCTTCATATACTCGTTCGCCGTCGACAAAAAGCTCGACTTCAAGGGGGTGTGGAAAGGCGCCCTTTTCGTCGCGCTGCTGGCGAATCCCATGCAAATGATCCTGGTTTGGTATTACTCCAACCTCGGCAATTTTTCCGCTATCTACGGCTCCTTCGCCGGCATCGTCCTGACGATATTAGTCATATATTACCTGGGGTATATAATCTTCCTGGGGGCGGAGCTGAACCACTATACGGACAAGAAGGTGGAGGATGAAGGCGCGAGGGAGGAAGAAATCTCTCGCGCGTGAAAAACCCGAAAGCGGGGACAATACTCCAAACGGTGGGGGAACAAAGGAGGGGACCATGACCACTGCCGACGCTTATAAAGACTATATGTACCAGCTGGTGGACCGGGCGGTCGCGGAGATCGGGCCGCGGGAATCCTGTGGCGAGAAGGAAAAGCAGCTCGGACGCAGGTTCGCGCGAGAGATCGAACCGGCATGCGAGCGGGTGGACTTCGAGGAGTTTAAGTGCAACCCCAAGGCCTTCCTGGGGTCTTTCCCTTTCCTGGTGCTTCTCTATTTCGCCGGGGTGGTGCTCTACTATATTTACCCCCCCGTCTCGCTCATCCTCTCGGCCATAGGTATCGCCATACTCTTCTACGAAGTGGTCCGCTACCGGGAGTTCATCGACTTCGTCTTCCCCGCGCGCAGGGGCGAGAACGTGGCGGGGTCCGTGCGGCCCAATGGCGAGGTCAGGAAAAGGGTTGTCGTCTCCGCCCACCTGGATTCCGCCTACGAGTTCAAGGTGTGGTACTGGCTGAAGGGACTGGCGGTGCCGGCCATGGCCATAGCTTTCCTCGCGCCAGTCCTCGCGCTTGCGGCCAGCCTGGCGCGCACCATAGCGGGCTCCAGCGGCGTGCCCGACAACACCGCTTACACTGTCCTGGGCATCATCCTCATCGCGCTGTCTCCGGTGGTGGGGATCTTTTTCTTTTTCCATACCAAGCGCGTGGTCCCCGGCGCCATGGACAACATGGCCGGCATATCCGTGCTGGCGGGCCTGGGTAAATACCTGAAGGACGCGAAGGAGAGCGGCGGTTTTTACCCCGAGAACACCGAGGTGACCCTGCTGGCCCTCTCCAGCGAGGAAGCGGGCCTGAGAGGAGCCAAGCGCTACATGAAGCGGCACAAAAAGGAATTCCTTGCCCTCCCCACCCACGCCATCTTCCTGGACAATATAGCCGACGAGCGTTATCTCACCGCCTTCAAGCGCGAGGTCTGGTGCGGGGCGAAGATGGACCCTTACCTGGTGGAGCTGGCCCGCGAAGCGGCGGCCGCCAACGGCCGCGACCTCATCACTACCATAATGGCGGTGGGCGCGACCGACGCCAGCGCCTTCGCCCGCGAGGGTATTTCCTGCGTTTCCATCTGCTGCTACGACTCCAGCCGCCTCATGCCCAACTACCACACGCGGCACGATACCATCGAAAACATGCGGGCCGAAGCGCTGGCTGTCTCGCTGCAACTGGTCATCGATATGCTCAAGCGCATCGACACCTGACTGCGGCATTCCCCCGCCATGGGTTTGAAGCGGGCCTGTTCCGAAGAAACTGGACTTCCGCTGGGAGGCCGAGGAGGGGAAGGTCGAACTCGCGATCCGCAACCCAAAGCTCATCGAGGTCCTGGACATGACGGAGGACCTGCCAAAATGGCAGAAGCCTCTCGTCCATCTTTTCGCCAACCCGCTCTATTACGACTTCGACGCGGAGTTGGAACTGAGCGTGGACCTCGCGGGCGTGAAGGCGAAGGAGACCGGCAGGGTCATTTTCGAGAAGATGATGTTCCACTGACCTGCCATACCCAGCCGGGCAGGACGGCGCCGATATCTCGCGCCACCATCCCCCAGAAGGTGGGGGAATACAGCACCGTGCTGTCCTCTTTCCCCGAAAAGGTGGCCGAATAATAGTCGACGACGTTTCTCTTTCCCGGCTGCTTCTTGCGCGTGGACATGGCGAAGAAGAAATTGGGCTGAACCCCGTTGTTCTGCAGGCAGTACGTCTTTCCGACCATGTAAAGGGGAAAGAACTGCGCCGCCCTGATCCTGCGGCCGTAACCTCTGAAAGAGAACTCCCCCGCCTCCAGGGCCTCGACGATCTCGCCTGCCGCGGCCATCGCGGAGTCGGCGCAGATGCCCAGACCTTCGCCGGTAAAAGGGTCCACCCCTAGCTGCTCGCCCACGAAGATCACCCGCTCTTTAGCTCCGACCTGGAAGGGGGTGTACTCCCGCTCCGGGTAAGGCTTGAAATGTATGTGCGCGGGGGACAGCGCCTCTATCTCGGGATGAAGCCGCAGGGTGGCCAGGAAAGCTCCCTTCATGGCCGAGTAGCTTCCCTTGCCGAAAGCCCCACCGGATATGCCGGCATTGACCACCGGCTCACCGTTTTCCCCCGTGGAAGGAAAGAACCACACGTAGCCGGGAATCCCGAACCTGGGGATGCTGAAATCCATCATCATGCTGTCCTGGAGAGGAGGGCATTCCCGGTCGAGGGGGAAATCGGTCTGGAGCAGGAGTGATTTCCGGCCCCTGTGCGGTGACCCGAACCATACCCTGCTCTTGCCGTTCACGCCGTCCGCCCCCACGAGTATCTCTGCATGGTGGGTGCTGCCGTCCTTGTCAAGCACCGTTATCCCCCTGCTCTCGCGGTACGCCCCCATGGCGGGAGTATGGGTGCGCACTTCGGCTCCCCTTTCAGCGGCCTCGCGGAGCAGCAGGTTATCAAAGTCCCTGCGCCTGGTGACGAAACACTTGTCGTTTCCGAAAGCCGGGCTGCATATCTCCTTTTCGAAATAGACGCTGAACCTGCTCACCGGGACCATGGGCAACCCCTGCAGTGGTATACCAAGCTTTTCCAGGTAAGATGTCACCCTGCCGCTGACGCCTCCGCCGCATACTTTATCGCGCGGGAAAGCCCTGGCCTCCAGGATCAGTACCTCACCCGCGAGCTCGGGCCTGAGACGCAGAAGGGAGAGGGCGGTAAGAGAACCCGCCGGCCCTCCCCCGATTATCACTACCTTGTACTTTTTGGCATCCATCAACCTTCCTTTGTCTCCGGTTCCCTCGTTGCCCTGACGGATAAATCAAGACAATATGTACACATCTACTATACAAATCTCGGCAGATTGGTCAATATACCGTAGGCCATCCGCATTATATCGCAAGAGACGCCCCACGGAGCGGTTGCGGGGAGGGCTTCAGGTTGAAGCGCGGGTGATGTTTCTCCCGCCAGGCAGTGGGCGCTGCAGTATCCTCCGGCCTCAAGCGATGGCCTGGCTATCCTCACTTAATATATATTTGGAACAGTGAAACAGCCCTGCTGTCCCGTTTTCGGGAAAACATAAAAGGGAGATGAGGAAAATGGAAACACCCTATGAGAACCTGGTCACGCCCTATACGGAACTGCATCCCGGAAGCTGCGCGCTGCTGGTCATCGACGTGCAGAACGACTGGGGAGACCCGCAAGGGCCCTATCGCCTGCCCGGCCTGGAACAGGTGATGCCCGAGGTGGTCGAGGTCATCGAGGTGTTCCGCGCTGCCGGGCTGCCCATCGTACATGTCGTCCGCCTGTACGAGGAGGACGGGAGCAACGTGGACCCATGCCGCCGCTGGCAGGTCGAAAGCGGCGACCTGCGCGTGGTCATCTCCGGCACCTGGGGATCGCAACTCGTCGCCCGCACCAACCCCACGGGCGCCGAACTGGACGCGGGAAAGCTGCTCGCCGGCGAGGTGCAGGAGCTGACCCCCACCGAGTTCGTGCTCTACAAGCTGCGCTTCAGCGCCTTCCACGGCACCCGCCTGGAGAGCTTCCTGAAAGAGCGCGGGATAGACAGCGTGGTCATCGTGGGCATCACCTTCCCCAACTGCGTGCTGGCCGCGCAGCTCAGCGCCACCGACCGCGACTTCCGCGTCGGGCTGGTCCCCTCCGCCTGCACCCAGGTGAGCGACGACGGCCTCCGAGCCATGCAGAACAAGGGCGTGCAGCTGATGACCCCGGTCGAACTGAGGGATATTATAGAACAGCGGGGATGAAAGCCTTCTAGAGACAGGGAGTATCATGACGCAGCATCCGGAGATACAGCAGGAAGCCGAACGGGACCTTAAAAAACTCAAGGTACTTTTACCTTACTGGGTCAGCCACAACGACCAGCACATCCAGGATGAGGAGAAATGGCTGGAAAAGATAGAAGGGCTGGGGCTTGCCGGAGTGGCCAGCGAGCTGAAGCAGGCCATCGAGATCTCACGCGAAGCGAACAGGCACATCGAGCTGGCGAACCAGAGTATGCAGGAGGAAAGCGCGAAACCGGAGGAGGGCCGGAGGGAAGAAAAGCCCCGCAGACAATCCCGGGAACCGGCTCCCGGCGAGGAAACCGAACCCCTGGAGATGAACCAGATAGGGGTTATCCGTACCCCTTATAAGGACAGCGCTCCCTACCAGCCCCTGGAAGAAGACGAGGGGGATTTCCGCATCGTTGTCGATCCACGCTACGAGGGCGGGCTGGACAGGCTCTCCGATTTCCGCTACATCTACGTCATATATTTCGTGCACCAGGTAAAGAGGGAGGCCTCGATGGCCGTCTCTCCTCCCTGGACCGGCGGCATGGAGGTGGGAGTGTTCGCCAGCAGGTCACCCGTGCGCCCTAATTGCATCGGGTTGAGTATAGTGCAGGTGAAAGGCATCGAGGGTAACGAGATATACACGTCGGGCCTCGATGCCTTCGACGGGACCCCGGTACTGGACATCAAGCCGTATATAAAGGACCTGGATACCAAGGATGACGCCAACTACGGCTGGATAGAGGACATGCACGACTACGAGCACCTGCTCCTGCACATCAAGGGCATCCCCCACGATTATTGAGAGCTACCCGGTCTCTTCGCCGTTTTCATCGTCCGTCAGCTCGGCGCTTCTTCCATCGCCGCTACTTCCCGAACCTTGCATGGGGGAAACCCTTCGTGGCACTTCCGCGCACGGGAGGAAGGTATCGTAACCCAAAGCGCCGAATGCAAGCTCCCCAGGCAGTCCCGCGCGCGAGAGGAAGGTATATTATCCCAGGACGTTTCCTCCCGCTCCTGGAGGGGAATGCTTAATTATTGAGGGTGAAAATAGAGGCGATGAAAAGACGGGGCGGCGATCAGCCGCCGGCCGGAGTCAGAGGAGGGAGTTACGCGATGAAGCTTGGAGACCAGGTCCAGACGGCTGACTGGAAGACGGAGAAGCACGTGCCGGTTATAGAATGCCCGGAGGAAGTCAAGGCAGACGAGGTATTCGAGATAAGAGTGGGCCTGGGCAAGGAGGTGGCCCACCCCAACACCACCGAACACCATATCCGCTGGATCCAGCTCTTCTTCCATCCCGAGGGAGAAAAGTTCAGCTATCAGGTCGGCAACTACGAGTTCTGTGCCCATGGCGAATCCGTGGATGGGCCCAACGAGGGGCCCGCCTACACCCATCATTCCGTGGTCACCTACCTGAGGGTTAACAAACCGGGGACCCTCTACGCTCTCGCCCTGTGCAACATCCACGGCCTGTGGGAATCCTCCAAGGACATCAAGCTTGCATGAGCGGATCGCGTTGCTGCGGGATGCCGGTCTCAAGAGCGGTGCGGGGTGAAGCCTGATGGCGATACGCAGATCCCGACGCCCATTCAGTCGATGCCGGAAACGCGTGGCCGTCCTGGGTATACTGCTCCTGTTCCTGCAACTCGTGGCCCTCGCGAACCTCTCGTGCGCAAGCGAGGGGAACGCCACAGCCGCGGAGAGGGAGGACCTCCTGCAGAAGATAAGCAACTACTGGGATAACGAAAAGGAATACTCCCTCGGCTACACCAGCGGGGTGGGAAAGATCATGTACGCGGATGTCCAGGGAGACGAGGCCGAGGTAGAGGCCGAGATCGTGCTGGGCTACAGGCAGCCTACGGAGGGAGCGGGCTATAAAGTGGTCACCTTCCGCCTGCGCAGGGAGGGCGGGTCCTGGGAGGTCACCTACGACGGCTGGACTGGAAAGGAAGTCGGCAATCCCCTCTGATGACTATGCGGCGGCAGCAGAGAGATATCGTTTCTCGCCACCCACAGAGCCCGGCGGGTATGCAGTAAAGCTTCCTGACGCATTCAGTTTTCTATACCGCCACGGCCTCTCCCGCCTGGCGGTCACCCTGGATATCCGCGCCGGAACCGCTCCTCGGGTGCCACGATACCGGCCTTCTTCCCCCGGTATACGAGTACTATGCTCCTTCCTTCCTGGAGCTTGAAGACGAACTCCTTCTTGTGGCTCCTTATGTAGGAGATGCTTCTCACCAGCGCGTCCTCTGGTACCTGGCTGCCGTCTTCCACGGGCATTATCAAGGCCAGCGGGTCCCCCCTCCTGGTAAGAAGCAGCGTCTCTCCCATGAAGAGGTGGTCACGGACCTCGTGGATGCGGTGGTGAAGGTCGTTCAGGCTTACCTGCGCGTGATAGTCCTCGCCATCCATAACTTTATATATCTTCCTTTCAAGCCGCTGAACCCATTTCGTTTATGTTACCCCCAACCGTAATATGCCATTTTATGCCTTATCCGCCACGACTTTCCCGTCTATTTCCACTATCCTATCATCATCCCGCATCCATCTTCCTATGCGCATCGAAATCTCGGCATCTGCAGCGGAGATCCCTCGCGCTGCACTCATCTTATTAACTGCCAGTAAGTTCCATCTTTTCCGTAACCTCATCCGCGCGGGATGGTTAATCTGTATTAAACGGAAACGGGTTTTAGCTTTCAGGGAGGGATTATGCTAGATATTTCCTTGGGTTCCGGGATGTCTTCTCGACATCCCGACAGGCCTACCGCCGGGGATTGAATAAAAGGGGCCAGGAATCTTGAGGGACCTTCCATCCGCATGTCCAGCGGGATCGCGTTTTTTAGAGCCTCGTGGTTGTCTGATTCCCAAAACGGCGGTCGGAATGCACGGTCAAGATCCGATTTCGAAATGTCTCGCCAAAAGAGCGTACAAAGTATCCGTCAGCCAGGGCTTGCCCACATCCGAAACGATGATGTTCATGGCTAAAACGTAATCCGAGCCGCCCCCCGGCTGGCAGCCCTGTATGCGCGGCCTGGCGTCGAAGGAGGTAAGGCTGAAAAACAAGGGCTCCTCTCCGTCGCAAGCCATCATCCCTTTTATGTGACCGATCACCCTGCATCCTTCCCCCGCCAGCTCCCCCAGCAGATCGTCCAGGAAAGCCTCCAGGCATTTCACCGCATCAGCCGAGCCTTTGCATGAGACGGTTTCCCGCGCCGAAACCGCGACGAAGTCATCTATATCCACAAGGCGATCCTTTCCGCAATCGTATCTACGCCTCCTCCCAGCATCGCCGACATGGCGACTATATCCGCATGAGGGTTGATGTCATGTATCATCCCTATCATCCCATCGACTTCCTTATCCTCCCTGGTGTCCGTTTTGTTCAACGCGACCAGATCGGCCAGCTTTATCTGGTTGGCGATGACGGGCATGGGATTTTCGAGCAGCATGCCGGATCTTTCGGCATCGGTCACGGAGATGGTGAGGATATCATCTCTCCCGATTTCATCGCAGTATTTATCCAGCGTGTTCATTATGTTCTCCAACCTGGCCATTCCAGAGGCCTCCAGGAAAACGAAGTCGGGGTCCAGGACCGCCTTCAATTCCTTCAGGGTGGTTACCAGGTCTCCCGCGAGCTGGCAACAGACGCAGCCCGAGTAGAGCTCTTTCACCTTGAGCCCCTGTCGCTCGAGGTAAGCTCCGTCGATGCCGATCTCCCCGACCTCGTTCTCTATTATCACCAAATTCCGAACATCCCTGGAGATCAGGCTGTGGACCAGGTTCAGCATCAGGGTTGTCTTGCCGGATCCCAGGAAACCGGTCATCACGACAAGTCTCATCTTCTATAACCTCCCGTAATCGCTCCTGTAAGCCATAGGCTGCGCCTCTGCAGACAACGGGATCGGCATTTCTTCCAACCCAACCTGCAATATCCGGCGTTCACCTTTCCGAAAAGCGAACAGATTGACAATATCATGAATTAGTATATACAATATAACAACATGATAAATCAAACATCCCGGGCGCGCAATGCCCGTTTGCGCGGGATAGGCTGATTAAATATTCCTTCTATAGCGGAAAGGAGAAGTCCAGATGAGCGGGACCATCGCGGAAAAACTGGCCGAGATAAAGGAGAAGGAGACCATCGAGGAGGTACAGTCAGCGATTTCCGGCGGGGCGGATCCACTCGCGCTAGTCGAATCGCTGCGGGAAGGTATGATGATAGTAGGCGAAAGGTATGAAGCCAGGGAGTATTTCCTTCCCGACCTGATCATGTCCGCTGACATCTTCAAGAGCGCCGTGGAAATCATAGAGCCTTATATCAAGGGCGACCAGGGTTCCAGGAGTAAGGGAGATATAGTCATCGGCACCGTCCATGGGGACATCCACGATATAGGGAAAAACCTCGTAATCACCATATTGAGCTGCAACGGTTATGACGTGCACGACCTGGGAGTGGACGTGCCCCCCCAGGCTTTCGTGGACAAGGCCAGGGAGACCGGAGCCAGGATCGTAGCCCTGTCAGGCCTTCTTACCATGGCCTTCGATTCCATGAAGGATACGGTGGATGCCTTTACCGAGTCCGGGATGAGAAAAGATCTGAAGATAATCATCGGGGGTGGCCCGATCAACGAAAAAGTAATTGAATACACCGGGGCTGACGCCCGTGGGGGGAGCCCGACAGATGCGGTAAGACTGGCCAAAGAATACATAACATGAAGGGAATATGCGGAAAATGCTCGGAGCCCGATGATGCTGCATAATAAGAGAGGGTGTTTTTAAAATGAAGATGGTAACCAAGAAACTATATCCGAAAGACTCCATGACCTCCGAGGAGCGCCTGCAGGCCGTCCACCGGCTGCAGGTACCGGACCGGGTGCCGGTGGTTCCAGCCATCTACTACTTCTTCGCCAAATATGCGGGAATACCCCACGCCGATCTTTACAAACCAAAGGCTTATCGCGATGCCTCAATAAAAACCTTCGAGGAACTGGGCCCCTGGGATGGCGAACAGTTCTGGCACACTTATTACCGGGAACTGGTGACCTACATGATCCCCATGGTGACCCTGGAACCCGGCTTTGAGCTGCCACCCGAATACATACGGCAGTTCAAGGAAGAGGAGATCTTAAAGCACGAGGATTACACATACATTATCAACATGTGCAAACAGACACCTAAGCTTTCCTTCCATCGCCTCATGTTAGAACTTCTCCCCAGGATATACGACCATATCGAGGACAACTGGAAGGTTATCCCCTTTATCCTCCTCCGTTTCGCTGCCCAGCTCGCCTATTTCAAGCGTGAGTCCCGGGATTGGATAGATCGTGGAGTTACGCCCTTCTGGTCTCTTGGTCCGGTTGAGATGCCGTTCGATACTTTTTCGCTTTCGCGGGGCCTGCTTCCCTTCACCCGGGACCTTTACAACAACCCGGAAGAGATAAGGGACACTGCCAACGCCATGGTGGAAGGATACCTTTTTCTCCTGACCAGCGCCGTAAGCATTTTCGGCATAAAGCGGGTACAGGTCTGCCTGCACCGATCATCCAATGACTTCATCTCGCCCGACCAGTTCAGAAAATATTCGCTGCCGTCTCTCAAAATGCTTGTCGAGAGACTCCAGGAAAAAGGTATCTTCACTATCTTGCACTGCGACGGTAACTGGGACCTTAACTTCGAGGCATTAAGGGAGCTTCCCGCCGGCTGTTGCGAGATACAGTTCGACGGGGCTTCGGATATCTTCAAGGCCAAGGAAATGCTGGGGGACAGGATGTGTATATACGGGGACGTCCCCGCAAGCCTTTTCGCCCTGGGATCGCCCAACGAGGTGGACGAGTACTGCCATCGCCTCATCGAGGAAGTGGGTAAAGGCGGTGGCTTCATACTCGGGAGCGGGTGCGAACTCGCTCCAAACGCCAAGCCGGAGAACGTCAAGGTCATGATGGAGTCGGTTGTCAAGTACGGTTATTATTAACCCGTGTAAGCAGGGAACGTGATCTCAGAAATTGAATAATATCCTGGGTGATGCCCTCTACATATAGATCAACGACCCGTTGGAGGTAAACCCGTTTGAGCAATACTTCTATAGATCCTGATGACTTCACGCCGGCATATTACCAGCTTGCCCGCATACTGGAAAAAAAGATAATGAGTGGGGAGTTCCGCCCGGAAGACCGCATACCGAGCGAGACCAAGCTGGGAGAGGAGTACGGTTTGAGCCGGATCACGGTGAAGAAGGCCATATCCTTGCTCGCCGACGAGGGACTGTTGCGCAGCGAAAGGGGCAGGGGCACCTTCGTCAATCAACCCAAGGTAGACGGCGGCCTTTTTCTCATCCCGGACTTTCACAACGAGATGAGGAACCAGGGCGTCTCGACCAGGGTGGATCTTCTCAAGGTGAAAGCGGTTAAGGCAAGCGGGCTGGTGTCGGAGAAGCTGGAGGCCAGGAAGGGGAGGAAGGTCCTTTACCTGGAACGCATACTTGAAGCCGGCGATGAGCCGCTGGTGTTCGACCGCAAGTACATATTATATGACCGGGACCAACCGCTCCTGGAGGCCGAGCTGGGCCACGGCTCAACCGAGGAATTGTTCTCGGGGAGCCCCGACCTCGTGCCGCTGCGGGCGGATCTCAAGTTGACCGTAACCAGCCTCAGTGAACGCGAAGCCCTGCTGCTGGAGAGCCGGGAGGGCGCGCCCGCCTTCTGCATGGAGCAGCTCATATACGCCGCTAACGACCTCAGGGTGATCTGGGGCTGGATGATATACCGTGGAGACAAGTTCTCTTTCGAGTCTTTGAGCCGGCCACTGTGAGGTGATGCCGTCGTGCCCTCGGAAAAGATACAGGAAAGCTTGGTCAAGGCCATAGCCGACGTGGAAGAGAAGCCGGTGCTGCAGCTGGTCGGGGAGGCTATCAATCGCGGCCTGGAACCGATCTCGATACTGGAAGCATGCCGGGAGGGTTTGGAAATCGTCGGGGAACGGTACGAAAGGCGCGAATATTTCCTCTCCGCCCTGGTCATGTCGGGAGAGATCTTCAGGGAGGTCGTGGACATGCTGGAGGAGAAGGATCTCTTTCCGGTATCGGAGGAGAATAAGGCATCCAAGATAGTGCTGGGGGCTCCGCTCGGCGACGTTCACGACCTGGGAAAATATATCGTGTCCGTTCTCCTGCGCGGCGCGGGGTTCAACGTCATCGACATAGGGGTAAGCGCTAAGCCCTCCAGGTTCGTGGAGGCGGTCGAGGAGCACGGAGCGAGCCTGGTCGGCATCAGCACCTTGATCACCACCGCCTACGAATCTCTGCGCGAGACGGTGGCCGCTTTCGAACAGGCGGGCTTGAGGGACCGGGTCAGGATCATGCTGGGAGGAGGGGCCATAAACCAGAGGGTCTGCGCATACGCCGGGGCAGACGTCTGGAGCAGGGAAGCAACAGACGCCGTGAGGTTCGCCAAGAGGTTCCTGACAGATACCAGGTAGCGCAGGGGTCGTGGCTATGGGAGCACCTGCTCCGCGAGTTTCCGCTTGATCGTCCAGTACCTCCAGTAGGGAATGACCTCGACCTTCAGGTTGCCGTCTCCGAAGTCCGTTTCCAGGTCGGAGGATATGATAAAACCCCTGCCGATTCCATATTTCGTCATGAACTTGAACAGGGGCTTCGCATCTCTTGCCCTGATGTCGCTTTTCATCTTTATTTCTACGGGCACCACTCTCTCCTGCGAGGCAAGGACCAGGTCGACCTCGTCCTTTTGCGGAGACCTCCAGAAGAAGCCGGCCTTGAGCGTGTTCGCGAAGAACTGCTCCGCAAGCGCGAAGAAGTCGCTCTCTCCTGAGAGGGCGAAACTGAAAGCCGTGTTGGATGTATAGACCTTGCACATAGGTCGCGAAAGATCACGCGCTCCAGCAGGCCTTCCCGGAAGTACTTCCTCCTGCGGATATCGTCGAGTTCCAGTGCCTCGATGAAACCACCCGTGACCGCGAAATCTTTCAGGCTTCGCTTGATCTCCGTCTCGTAAATCCTTTCCCTTCTGCGGTCGATGTCGATATCCTTGAATTCGAGATACTCGTCGAAGTCCAGGGGCTCGATCGGAAACTCGAAGAACCTCCCCGCCAGGCTCTCCTTACCTCCCTTGGAGAGATTTAATGCCGCGGAGCCGGAGAGGAAGATCTTGACGTTCGGGTTGAGATCATAGACGATCTTTACCTTATCGGGCCATCCTCCAAGCTTCTGTATCTCGTCCAGTAAGAGATAGATGCTTCACTCGGTGATCGGGTCGCTCCTGGCTACGTGGTCCATCCTGGTGAGGTCCACCTTCCCCTGGGGGATGGAGTGGAAGCGCTGCCTTTTTCGCAGCTCTGATAATATAAAACGCAAGGCTATCCAGATAAGCTTAAGGGGTTGATGAAAATGTTCGAGCTGATCTCCATGGAAAAACTCCCGCCCTGGGAATGGCCGGAGAACTCGGAGCAGATACTCTTTAGCGTTCTAAATGACGCCAGCGCCGAGGAATCCGATCGCCTTCTCGCAGCGAGGCTGGCGGGAGAACTCCCCGCGAGCACGGATGAGCTTGCCGCAGCGCTGCTCTCCATCGTGCAGAGCGGCGACGAATCCGAGGACTTGCGCGCCAGGGCTGCAATATCCCTGGGGCCGACTCTCGAGTATGCATTTACGACTGACTTCGAGGACCCCGATGAAGAGACGATTACCGAAGGTATGTACCTCAAGATCAAGGAATCGCTTCGTAAACTCTACCTGGATGGTACCGTACCGGAGGAAGTGCGGCGGCGGGTCCTCGAGGGCTCGGTGCGCGCACCCCAGGAATGGCACCGGGATGCCATCCGCGCCGCCTACACGAGCGACAAAGAGAATTGGATGTTGACCGCCGTTTTCTGCATGCGCTACGTCAAGGGGTTCGAAGAGCAAGTTCTGGAGGCACTGGAAAGCGAGAACCCAGACATGATCTACGAAGCGGTTTGCGCTGCGGGTAACTGGCAACTGGACGCTGCCTGGCCCAGGCTGACCGCGCTCCTTGCGTCGGAGGAAACCAATAAGGATGTGTTATTCGCAGCCATTGAGGCCGTGACCGACATACGCCCCCAGGAGGCGGGGGTCATCCTCGTCGACCTCGCCGACTCCGAGGACAAGGATATCGCCGAGGCGGCCACCGAAGCTATGATGCTGGTGGAGGATTTATCGGACGACTTCGACCTCGATGAATAATGTGAATGAATCACCATAGAATTACGGTCTTATTAGTTTAACATCCAGGGGTATCGGTCCGGACGCTGGAGGGCCGCAGCCCTGTAAGCCGGGCCTGACCCCCCGCTTACAGGGCCAGGTCGATGACCTCGACCTCTCCGCTAGCGTTTATGTGTTCGATATATATAGGCAGGCTTTCACCCATACCCGATGTCTTAAAGACCTCCTGGGTAAGCTCCATGAGCTGCAGGGGATTCAGCGCCGCCTCGGGAGGGAGGACCCCTTTAGCGGTTATCAGGCCGCGCTCAATGGCGATAGCTCCCATGGCAGCTGGCAGCCCCGTGCCCTCGTACATGGCCATCCCCCGTGACCCCATATTGAACACGTAAGTGTGGCGCTCGCCGTCCTTCTCACCCGTGACCACTATCTTCAAACTGCCCACGGGCTCGGTAATACCTGCCTCCTCCATCAGGGCTGCCCGGCGTGATAGCACGAAGGCGGTCGCAAAATCGCGCGGCACCATCGTTCTCCCGTCTATCTCGATCGGTTCGGTCGAGGTAATCCCGAGCCTTACTGCGTCTTTGAGCAGCCGTGCATACGATTCCGGCACAGGAATACCCCGGTTAGTGACACGCTTCACTCCTTTGATGTGCCTGGGCAGGGTGAGTATCTCGGGGTGAGGATACGGATATACGCGGTAGGTGCCTATGTCCCTGAACTCCACGTCCTCTTCCAGGGCCTGACCGCTCTCCTCGAAGAGCCTGACTGTCCTGTATTCCCCATCGAGGAATACGGCTATGTCAGCCTCTATGTTATGGAAACGGTGCTTTATGACCGCTGGACCCTCGAACTCCTCGCCACCGTGAGCATGAAAGATATCGACCGTCTCCACCCGGGAGAGGAGCAGGTCTTGGCACAGCTTGACCAGGAGGTTCGCGAGACCCGGCGAGGCCCCCATGCCGATGAGTGCGAAGACGCCTTTCCCCTTCGCGGCCTTATCCAGTTCCAGCATGGTCTCCGTGGCATCGACATCATCGCAGACATCCACGTAGTCAATGCTCGCCGCTATCACCGCTTCCAGGAGAGGAGGGCCGTATCTGTAGTAAGGCCCGACGCAATTCACCACCACCCGCGACCCGTCGATAGCCCTTGCGACGCTCGCGGCGTCATCGGCGTCGAACCGAAGGACCGAAACCTTTCCCGTGCCCAGGCTGTCGGCGACCTCGCGCCCCCTTTCTACATCCATATCTGCGATTATCACTTCGCTGAAGAAACCGGTGGAAGCCAGGGTCTTGACCGCAAACCTCCCCACGCCTCCGCTTCCCCCCAGAACGGTCACCTTCGACATGCTATTCCTCCTCCCTGTAATCCCCTGACGGTCAGTTATACATGGCGTCGATCATCTTGCGGTATCTCTCGTCGATAACCCCCCGTTTGACCTTGAGAGCATAGGTCACCTCACCGGACTCGGCGGTGAAATCCCCGTGGACGGCCGCGTAGATCTTCTCAAACATACGCGGCACCCCCTCCCAGACTACAAGCGATACTGCAAAGTTATCATATTGCCATGGAATATAGAATTTCCTGCGAGGGCTCACGGAAATGGCGGGGACGATGATACGTGACGGAAGGACCGGAAGGAACATCGGGCACGAGATGACCGGGCTGCTGGGGCAATCCATCTATGCCAGGCTGGCAGGCTACGAGGACGTGAACGACCGCGAACTCCTCTTCCGCGGCCCCGAACGATGAGATAGGGGTAGATGCCGGAAAGCGGTCGTGTCCTCCAGGCCTCGAGCCTGTTATCCAGCTGCGCTGCGAGCTTGGATACCAGCTGGGAGGAGAAGGCGCGGCCGCACAGCCTCTCGGTTATCTCCGCCACCTTGCGGGTGGAGACGCCCTTCACATACATCTCCATGAGCGCCAGCACCAGGGCCTTGTCCGAGCGCTGGTAGCGCTCGAAGAGAGAGGTCCGGAAGGTGCCGTCCCTATCCTGGGGGACCAGGAGGTGCAGGTCTCCCACCGCGGTGATCAGGATGCGGGGTTTGTAGCCGTTGCGGTAGCCGGCCCTCTCCTCCGTCCTCTCGTAGGGAGCGGCCCCCAGGTGCTCGGCCATCTCGAACTCAAGCGCGTTCTGGGCGATGAATTCGAGCATGGCCCGAAACGGGTTGTCTCCTTCGGAGGCCAGGGTTACTTGCAAGGCCTCCTCCATGGTCATACTCTTTTTCTTAGCCATCGTTTCTCCTTGTATGATAAGGAACTTGTAACTAATCCCTTATCTTGGAGAGCGATGGCTTTTGCCGTCAAAGGATGGAGGCCTTATGAGCACCAGCATGGTCGTATTGGTAAACTGTGAGTAAAATGCCTTCGTTTGTCTCTTTGAGAGTTCCGTCAATGAACTCTTTCATATTACCGCAGTTATCGTAACTCACAATGATGTATATCGGGGCGCGGCCTCCGCCACTTAAGCAAACAACTGGCCCGCGGTGACGGCATCAGGGTAAAGCAGGTGCCCCGCGTGCTCTGGCCCACTCCCACCATGCCGCTCGGCTTTTTTGCCGTGAGGGGCATGCTGTCGAGGGGATACGGCAAGAGGTAGGCGCCATCCTCTCCACGGCGTGCAGGCCGGAGCACTATTATGCCGGCATCGAGAATAGGGAGAAGCTGCTCAAAAGAGCGGGCCTTTGAAGCGGGGATGCGTGGACCCCGTCCACCCCGCCCGGCCCGGAAGATCACCGGTTCGGGACAATGATCGCATACGCGCTGCACTTCAGGGAGCGGACCGGCTTTATTCGTGGCTGGGCAGCTCTTTCCAGTCGGTTACCTTGATATCTACCGGCCATGCGGCGATATCTATGTCTGGTCCCCTGTAGTAGACTTCGCAGGGAAATTTGTGGGACGGTTGTCTCGTGTACTGGATATTGATATCCTGGACGGCGGTGCACTGCACCAGCTGATCCGCGAACATCGCCATCTCGATAGTGGCGTTCTCGCCCGACCAGAAGAAGAACTCTGAAGTAGAGCCGCCCTTGGGGAAAGACCAATCGTTATCGAAGCTGATGTTGCCTTTCGCAATGACCTGGAACAGCGAATTCTCTTCGAACACCAGTTCCTTGCCGGTGGAGGTGTAGAAATCGCCCTCACACACGAATATCCCTTTCAGGTTGGGCACGTCCCAGGTTACGCTGTTCAGGGTCATGTCGCCGGTGCAATAGACGACGGAGAGCGATGACACCCCCATAGCTCCCAGGCTGCCGTCTACGGTATAGGGTCCTTCATGGTAGTTGTTCTGGCTTATGGCCAGCGCTTTGTAATATGCGAGGTCGGGCTCGGGTATGAACACTTTCTCCATGCCCGGCTGATCTATCCGCTCGCCGGTGAGGATTTCACCATTGCCGTTCTTTTGAATAGAGATATCGCTGCTGGTCACCTTCTGATCGGGACCATCCGTAGCCGCCTTGATCGTCGCCGTCGCGTTCCCTGCCGCATCGGTTATCAAGGTCACGGAACCCTCGGGCTCACCAGTGCGGATATCTCCCGATCTTACACCTCCGAAAAGGTTGACCTCCAGGATATAACTTGCGCCCTGGCCGCCCGGTTTAGAGATGACTCTGACCGACTCCTTGCCCTCCACGTTTCCGTTCACGGTGAGGCTTTTCAGGTTACCTTCCGGGGCGACATTGATAAGAAGGTTCCTCTCGGCCCGGAGGCCGCCGCTCAGGATCATCTCGTTCTTGTTGAAGTTCGCGGTCTCCTTTCCTTCTACATTGATGGTGAGGTCGCGCCCGGCGTAGAACATGTAGTTGCGTATGGCGTCGAACGAGCGCTCCGCACTATACATGGCCGTCTCCTGTATCCTGCGCCGGTAAACGGTCCCGTTCTCCACGTATTCGCCCGAGGAGGTTATAGTATATTCGTAGCCACCCCCCGGCTCTACGAAGAAATCGAATCTCCCCCCCAAGATATAGCCGTGGTCACCGTAGCCTGCAGGCCCGATCTCTTGTGCGACTATCATCGCGTGGGCGACGTTCAGCCCGCCCTTCGCGATCTGGAACGCGCGGTCCTCGGGTTTGTTGCTCTCCACGCCCTTGAGGGTTGACACCATGAGGAGGAGGCTGGTCGCCCCCAGGACGGACAGCATGAGCAGCGCGGCCAGTACCAGGACCATGGCGAAGCCCTGCTCGCCCGCCCTGGCATCTTGTTTTCCGCATCTCGTTTTTCCGTATGTCTCTTTTTTACTTATCATGATGTATCCTCCGAGACCTCACCGCAGTGCGTTCATGATGGTCGCGCTGCCATGATAGGACCTGCTGAGCGTGATGCCCATCGAGTCCATGGACATGTCCAGGGTCACCGCGACGCGGTGTATCATATAGTTCCAGCCAGGCAAATCGGGGTCATTAGGGTCGAGCACTTTTTCCTTCCCCGTGCCCGTATCGTATATGTAATAAGTGAAGGTGAGTCCCGACACTCCCTCTACCCAGGGCTGGCCGTCTTTGAACAGAACGCCTTCTTCCACCTTGAACGTCTGGGTCTGAGGTATGATCATCTCGTATTCTCCGACATTTCCGTCGCCGTTGAAGTCGCCTTGAAAGATGATCTGGCTGTTGTTGCTCGCCGCGTCAAAGCTAGAGCCCACCCTTATCTGCCTGGTCATGGTGGTGATGGCTTCATTCGCGGCATCCTCCATCTTCACCAGGTTGAAAGAAGCGGTGGAGCTCTTCGCCCCCGATGAGATCATGCCCCCGAGGCCGATGAGGAGGATGACCATTATCAGGGTGGTGACCAGGAGTTCCGCCAGGGTGAAGCCGTCCTCACGCCGCAGGGAAGGTGCGGCCGCACCGCCATCGTTTCCTCGTCCCGGTCGCAGCGGCTTGATCTTCATCATATCTTCACCAACCTCCAGCGCTGCGTGTAGGAATCCACTATACCGCTACCCGTGCGCTCGACCGATATATCGCAGAGCACCTCTGCGTTTGTCTGATCATCGGGCATGTTCCAGCTTGTGACGTTCTTGATCCATACCAGTTTGTCGTCTCGTAGTGCGTTGGTCGAGCAGCTCGCTGTCCTGGTGAAGGCCACTCCCTCGGTAGTTCCCCAGACCTTCAGTTCCGTAGTGCCGCTTATTGGGAAGCCCATGCCCCGTACCTCGAATGCCGCCTTCGGGCTGCTCCCCGGGCTGGTGACCGCGAATGCCTTCTCTACCGTGGTCTCGAGGCTCTCGTAGCTACCGGTGTTATTCGAACTGCTTATCTTTATCGCGTGCTTGGTGTCGGATGGCGGCAGTATCACCGCAGGCCCCAGCGCGATGTTGAACGGGGCGGTATAGACCTTCGCCCCGCCGTTGATCTCCACTCTGACCGTCCAGTTCCCGCTGGGGCAGTTGATCAGGTTCAGCTTCGCCGAGATGCTGTAGGTGTCGTTCACGGTGTATTCGTCGGCCGCGTAGGTCACGCTGCCGTTGGTGAAGCTGACGCCGGTCGCACCCTCCAGCCCGTAGCCGTTGATGGTGGCCGCGATATCGTAGTAGTTCTCGTAGAAAGCCGGGTAGCCGTCCGGAGTAAAATCGTCGATGCCCTCCATCATCCCCACCAGGAGCGGAGCGTCAACCTTCCAGCCAGCTAAGCCGTTGATGAGGTTCCTCACGTAGACTATATAGCTTCCCATTGGAAGGGTGGAGACGTCGAAGGTACCGTTTATGGTGCCGGAGTCCGGGACCGAGACCACCGTTCCCTTCACCCAACTGCCCGCCGGGAGCTCATCGGTCACCTCGCTGCACAAGTATATCTCAACCGGCGGTGAACCGATCATGTTGAAGTTGGAGCCGCTTATGGTAACGGGCCAGGGGTTGCCGTTGTTCATATAAGTGGTGTGTGCGTCAGGCGAACCGCTGACGATGATGTCGTCGACTACGGGGCGGTACTCCGTGATGATGTAGGTCTGTTCGAGCGGATCAGATGCACGGTGGCCGACGAGGGTCGGCTCCCTGGTATTGACCACCTGCAGCCTGTACTCCCCGGCAGAAGCCAGGGTGAAGTCGAATTCAGCCAGGAGCGTACAGGTATCGTTCGTATATCCGTAACTCCCCGGTGGTATGTCTATATCGGTCACCACCCCCGTCAACAGGTCGAGTTCCTTCCCTTCCTCGTCTTCTCTTATCAACCTGACCGCCGGGAGGTCGATAAGATTCACGAAGGGCGCCCCCACGATCTTTATCAACGCGTCCGTCTGGTTGTTGGTCCCGGTTCTCTCGTTCATGTCCGGGGCGTTGCCGAAATCCTCGACAATGGGCTTGGGATATTCGACGATGAAACCATTGTAGAGATAAGAGGAGAAGAGGTCCTCCTGGCGCGTCTTGACGCTCCAGTAGCCGACGGCAGCCCGGCCCTGCCAGTTCGGCTCATCGGGGTCGGGAGACCCCGGGACATCGGTGGCGAGGTTTATCGTGCCCTCGAGCCGGTTCTCGGACGTGCTAGTCAGGTTGATCTCGAGGTCGGGGTACTTGTAGCGCACCAGGTGCACCGAGACGGTTGTTGTGTCGAACCCCCAACCCTCTATGATCACTTTTACCCCGATACCAGTGGGAGGCCAGTGCGCCGCGGCGTTGGGCCTGTTGGGGTTCAACACTGAATCGGGGTTATATAGCGGGTCCACGGTCACCCTGGCAGAGCCGAAATTATATATGGCCTGGGTATCGCCGATTATGCTGTCAAGAAAGTAGCTTGCCCCCCACTGGTATTGTCCTCCCAGTAGATGTTTATCCTCACTATCAGCATCTGCAGGGTTTTGTCTTCTGAGTTCGTGGGCCGGTCGAGCCCGGTCCCCTTCGGCCCCCATTCCGCGGCCATCTCCGACACGCCGAGATCGTCATCGAGATAGGCCATCTGGACTTTCACTCGGAAATCCGGGAACTCTCCGAACTCCCCGTAATCGTAGAACTGTACCTCTGGAATCTCTTCCCAGAGAGGGACGCCACCATCGCTTGGGTCGCTCGGGTTGTAATTGATAGGGCTGCGCTCGCCCCAGAAGCGGTCGTCGATATCCCGGTCGGGATCCCATCCCTCCTCGCCCTCCTCGCCGGTGGCCACCGTGATGTGAGGGTTGTAAAACGGCATGGCCTGTATCTGCTCCAAGGCCATTTTTGCACAACTCATGTTCTTCTGCGCCTGCTCGAAGGTGCGGATGCCCTTGAAAGAGGTGTCGAACATCCTGACCATGGGGATTAGCGCGATAACCATGATCAAGCCGGCGACCATGATCTCGGCGATGGTGAACCCACTTTCCTGCCTTATTCTACGCCTGAACCACATCTCCAACTCCTCCATTCATGCGGTGTTCTGGCTCTTTCTTGTGCGACCCCCGCTGCTCATTCGAGTGTGATCTTGCCTTGCGAATCCACGGATACGCTTCCACTCTTGCTCCCGGACAGGAGGCCAATAGTCGGTATTGTTCCTCCGGGAGTAAGGGATTCGGCGGACTGCTCCGTCCCCGTCGGTTTGAAAACGATGGTCCCCCCGCTGGTTATCTTCACTGAATTGCTGATCTCGATGTAGTAGTGTGTTCTGGAGTCGTCGCCTATTCCCTCTGTTACGCGTTCGACGCGTTCGCCGCTCACCGACTTATCGACAGGCTGTAGGCTCCAGGATACTTCTCCTCTATTCCCTTCATTGTCTTCATCGAATTCGCCTTTGTAGCACTCGAACTCGTAGGTGTTGGCATGAGCACTACCGTCGGGATAGAAGGTAATATGGTACTCCACGTTCTCCTGCCGTGCGGAGAGTTTCGCCCGCGTCAGCGCCGCTTCCACCTGCTTCTTTGCCGCCTGCAGGTTCATGCTTTGACTTATATTGGCATAGCTGACCGCTCCGATGCTCAGAATCACGCCCAGCACGATGATGACGATGGCCAGTTCCACCAGGGTAAAGCCCGCGCTCGAACCGGTATTGTCTCCCTCGCCCATGGTCACACCTCTATCCTTCATACAAACCCCCAGCATGCCGGTTTACTGTAGGCCAACATTACAATCCTTCGTATCCATTATCGCCCATGACTGTCAGGTTCTTAACCCCGCTGAGGCAAATTTGCAGTCAACTATGTTACGAAGATGTTACGAATGCAGTTAGAAGTGGTATTTTGCGCCCGCAGTGCGCTCGTATCCGGAGCAGATTATCCCATTACCATATATTCCAGCCGGTTATGTATATGTTTGCCTGGACCCGCTCCTGCCTGTGCCTTTTGCTCCCGGTCGCTCCGGGGGGATCGCCTTGCGATCGCTCACTTCACGACTCTTCGCGGGTATGGCCGGCCCTCTCCCAGCACCGCGTGCACGCCCGGCATGAGTTCGCTTATAAGGATATCCTGGGGGCACTTCTCATCGCACTCCCCGCACCCGGTGCAGGCGCTCGCATGGTCTTCCGATACCATGCCGGATATTCTTTGTGGCACAGATGTGGCACGAGATTATGAGAACCCCATATCAGAGAAAACCAGGCCTGAGAACATACCCTCTGACCTGGTCTTTTACTGGTGGGCCCAGCAGGACTCGAACCTGCGACACGCGGATTATGAGTCTGATATTTCGGTGTTTTTCCTGATATATCCATTTATAGCTTGCTATTGCTTGTAACGCTCTATTCCGCATCAGCACTATGTTTGATCTATATCCTGGTGTTGCTTTCTGTTTTTATCCCCACCGGCTTGCATCCTGTTTTGTGGTCATATTGTGGTCATGGGAACCAGTTCTGCCCACGGATTTTCTATTGGTCTTCCGAACCATAGGCCTCTATATCCTCTCTCGCATAGGTTATGGACTTATCCCTGTCGAAGATCTCTTTCCAGATACCCTGCTTGCTCTTTGCTTTCTTCTTCTTCTCATATTCGCCCGATTGGATCACTATGGGCATGACCGGATTCCCGGAAGCGGCGGTCGCCAGATTGGCGGCCTCGTTTACCCGGTCTTCAATGGAATCCATATTCGTGCTGTCCCTTACGACTACCAGGATGTCGACATCGCTATCCGGCCTCTCCTTCTTCTTGGCAACGCTTCCGAATACGACCGCTCTCTGGAATTCCTCGCCCAGTCGCTCTTTAAATATCCTCGCGATCTCCCGTATGGAGTTCTGCTCAGCGAAGAAGGCCTTGTTGACCACCTTGCCAGTGAGCATGTGATCTTCGTTTAGATAATAGTTGTAGGCGGTCCCCACGTAATCTCGCCTCAACAGGCCATGTCTTGTCAGGTCATTTAGCGCTCTTTGCGTTGCATCTTGAGAAAACTCGATCAGCCTCGCTATTTCCCTTCCAGTGAATGATCCCCTGGTGCGGTAGAACAGGCGCAGTATCCTTATCTTGATCTTGCTGCCCAGTATATCTTCCAGCGTTTCATGAAACCTCATTGTCTTACCCCTATACTTCTTCTATACTTAAAGTGCCTTATTATTATGTCACGTGCCATTATTTACTGACACGTGTCATTATATACGGTCACTTATACGTCGTCAATCTGGTAAGCACTTGGATCTATAATCGAAGATAATGTCCAATATCTTCGATTATAGTATTGAAGTATTGATGCAGTCATGTTACGATATCATCTGGTGATACACGTGGATGATGAGACGCTTTACCTGATGAATCCCTGGTGGGAAGGGAATTCGCCGGACATCGGCATTCCCCGCCCGCGCTATATAAATCTTCTGCAGCATGCCGAGGGAAGAAAACAGATCGAGATAATCCTGGGAGGCCGCCGGGTTGGAAAGACGACCCTGGTCAGGCAATTCATCGCCGCATGCCTGGAAAGGGGGCTGGACGCCAAAGACCTCCTCTACATGGCGATGGACCATCCCCGCGCGGCCGGGATATCCGCAAGCGAGATCCTACGCGATTTTAGGGCGCTCTTCGGGCATCGCCGCAATCGTAAGGTCTGGCTTTTCCTGGACGAAGTGCAGGAGAGCCCCGGTTGGGAAGCGGAATTGAAGGCCCTCTACGATACCGAGAACCTCAAGCTGGTCTGCACCGGTTCTACCTCTGCCCTGCTTGCCGCGCAGGGTGGTAAACTCACCGGCAGGCAATTAATAATCGTCGTCTATCCACTGGGTTTCGATGAGTTCCTCGCCTTCAGGGGAGAGGAGATAAGCCGGGCGGAGGAATACCGCTACGTAGCGGCGGCGGAGGAATACCTGAAAATCGGAGGGTATCCAGAGAACGTTCTGCAGCCCTCGGAGACCTACCTGGCCCAACTCCTGGACGACGTGATATCGCGCGACCTGATCAGGCTCCAGCATATTCGGAGGTCTGAGTCGGTGCGGGACCTGATGCTTCTGCTGGCATCCAGCGTCAGCTCCAGGATCAGCTACAACCGCCTCTCCAAGAGCCTCGGCATCTCTCTTGACACGGTGAAGGACTACCTCTCGCATCTGAAGAGCGCCTACCTAGTGGATACCATCGACAAATGGACCACGTCGCACAACGAGCGTGTCTACGCCCAGAAGAAAGCCTACCTGTTGGACACCGGCATGAAGACGGTGCTGACGGGGAGGGGTGACCTCGGGGCGAAGGCCGAGAACGCTATCTTCATGGATTTTATAAGACTAGGTATGCGGCCTGGGTACTACGCCGAGGGGGAAGGAGAGGTCGATTTCGTCACCGGTAAACCCGGCAGCCCCGAGGTCGTAGAATCGAAATATGATGACAGTTTCGAGTGGGAGGGCCGGCGCTTGCGCGGGGCACGGCTATTCCTGCGCAGATTCCCCGGCTGCCGCAAGCTCACCGTTGTCACCCGCGATGCCACCGACCGGCTCGAGATCGACGGGACGGAGATCTCCGCTGTCCCGCTGTGGAAATACCTGCTGCGCGCCTGAGGGGAAACATAGTGGTTACGCATTAGGTTCTTTCGCTTTGCATGAACCTGCAATCGTGCATTACAAATGCATATATGCGCAGCGCCTCTTTTCCGTAGCTTTGATAATATAAGCCGGAGGGACATCTATGCGAGTTTAAGGGGTTGATTTAAATGTTCGAGCTGATCTCCATGAAGAAGCTCCCGCCCTGGGGCCGACACTTGAAAATACATATCTGTCTGATTTCGATGATCCCTACGATGAGACAATCACCGAGGGTATGTACATGATGATCAACGAAACCCTCCGCGGACTCTACCTGGATGGCAACGTACCGGAGGAAGTGCGGCGGTGAATCCTCGAGGGCTCGGTACGCGCACCGGATGAGTGGCACCGGGATGCCGTCCGCGCCGCCTACGTGAGCGAGAAGGATAACTGGCGGCTGACCGCGGTCTTCTGCATGCGCTACGTCAAGGGATTCGAGGATCGGGTTCTGGAAGCGCTGGAGAGCGAGGACCCGGACATGCTCTACGAAGCGGTCAGCGCGGCGGGCAACCGGCACCTGGACGACGCCTGGCCCCGGTTGACCGCGCTCCTAGACTCGGATGAAACCGATAGGGACGTATTGTTCGCCGCTATCGAAGCCGTGACCGAGATCCGTCCCCAGGAAGCGGGGGTCATCCTCGTAGACCTCGCCGACTCCGAGGACGAGGAACTAGCCGAGGCGGCCACCGACGCCATGCTCGCGGCAAAGGGTCTCTCGGGCGACTTCGATATCGATGAAGAATAATCAATCCCCTGGAGGAAACCAATTGGATAAGAATCACCAGCAAAAGGTCACAGCAGATGATCTTGACTTGAGTAGTCCCATCGAACTCGTGGTGCTCTCGGTGAAGGAGCGCGCTGCACCATGTCAATTATTGGGAGCCAACCTGAACCTAACGCTTCGCGCCAGCGGGATCTGGGACGTGGTGCCCGGCGAGATCGTGACGGTCGAGCCGCGCAAGTATTGGCGTTTCTCGAACCACCCCTACCTTTCGGGAGAGATCCTGTCCACCAGGCTTGACGTTGCCGCGCTCGGGCTTGTGCCGCTGCGCCTTAGGGACATGGGCATGTGGGATCCCGATAAAGAGTACTGGGGCGAGGAGGGCGAGCCTGTAGAGGAGTGGGCGAAACCGATCATCGTCCGCGGTCCTCGCCGGGAGTACGAGATGGAGCAGGTGATACCCGGCGAGGACCCTGACGATCCCTTTTCGGACCCCATCATCGAATCCAACGACCTCAAGCACGCGGGCTTTCCGGTGGAGGCATACAGAATGCTCATGGAGCTGTGCCGGTCCGACCTGCGCTGCCTCGACGCCCATTCGCATCTTGGCCACTTCTTTTTCGACCGGGAGCCCAAGGCGGCCCTCCGCCATTACGAGGTAGGCGTACGTATCGGCGAGTTATCCCTCGGCGAGGGATTCGACGGCCTTCTGCCATGGGGGTTTACGGACAACCGCCCGTTTCTCCGCTGCATGCACGGATACGGACTGTGCCTGTGGCGCCTGGAGCGTTTCGATGAAGCCGATCGAGCCTTCGAGCGCATGCTGTGGCTGAATCCTTCGGATAATCAAGGCATACGCTTCCTGATCGACGACGTCAGGGCGAAGACGGCATGGGAAGGCCGCCAGGCCGAGTAAGAGCACGCGTCTGAAGATGGGGGATGGGATGAACTCCTATTGAGCCTGGCCCCCCGGGTACTTCGCCCAAAAGCTTCGCTTGCGGCCGTGGGCAGCCTGTAACCCCTCCTTGTATTTCGCGTGAGGTTGTAGGCTTTTCCAGTCGCCGATTCTGGACCCGAGTTGGTCGAGCTTTTTCAGGTACCTAATCCCGTGGTTATAGTATTTAGAGATAGCCCGGGACAGGATTGAGTCGAGCAGGGCGCGGTACAGGACCGTTGCCCCAAGCGGGCGGTCGTCCTCCAAGGCCTCCGCCAGGGGTTTCAAAACGAAATAGACGTCCCCGTCCAGCGATTCACGGTGGCGTAGCAGATATACCTCCGCCTCCTCGAACCGCCCGACCTCGACCATAAACGATGCATCCGAATAGAAAAACCGGTCCGATGCCAGTATTGCTTCCGTCTCACAGTCGACGATACCCTCGCGCTTTTCATCCCCCACAACCTTGAGTAGCTCCTCCAGGGCCAGTCTGCCTCGTTCCCTTCGGAACAACCTCCAGGCCATCTCTTCCGTCTTTGCCTCGTCCCCCAGCTCGTTATAAATAGCGAGCAGAAGCTGATCCCTTTCGCGAACGCGATGCATCTCGAGGCTTTCTATGCTCTGCACCCGCTCAAGCGCGATTCCTGGTTCCCCCGCCTCGAGATATACCGCTGCGATATCGAGGAGAGCCTTGTTGTGGAGTACCGGCCAGGATTGCGCGCAGGCTGCTTCGAAAAGTACGGGATCCTTGAGTTGCCGTGCAATTGACGCTATTCCTCTGTTCCAATGCCAGCGCTTGCGTTTATCTTCTTCGTCCTGGCAACGCACCCACATGCGGTCTGCAAGCTTACGCATCGCCCCTTCATCAAGATAATGATGGGCTTCATCGATCAATATTGAACGCACCCCGTAATCGTCTTTCTCGTAGAGATCAAACAAGAGGTCGCACAGATAGTCCTTGTTCTCGATACGCTCCGCATATTCGGAGAAGAGGACGCCGGCGGAATACCTGAAGAAATCGCCTATGTTGCCGTAAGAGTCATCGCACCTCACGAAGATCGAGGAATCGCATTTGATTAAGTCGGTTACAAGTCCTATACCGGTCATGGCGTCCGGTTCCGCTGAAGCTAGGTCTATCAGCATATCCTCGAGTTTTTGTGCCAGCTGTCTCGCGTCTCTGCGCTCGACGAATCGCTTGGACCTCTTAAGCCCCGAGAGCTGGGCTTTAAACCTCTTGATGATCTCCTTTTGCGAGGACGTCAGGCGATTGATAAGCACCTCTGCCTCGTCGCTTCTATATGCCAGTTCCAGCAATGCGTCCGCGAGCTTCTCAGGACCCAGCCCTATAAGCTTCTCGCGCCTGTCGTCCTCTCCCATGGGACATCCTTTACCGCTTAATTAAAGTTTTGTATCAGTGTGTCGGCCCCGGTTTCCTGGACATAACTTTGGATTAGATCTCGCCGCCGATTATAGCTCATGCCGCCTCGCTCTCGTAGTATGCTCTCCTCGCGTCCGCGGGGCTTAGGTATCCGTTCTTCTCGATGAGCCACTGGTTGTTGTAGAGATCCACGAAGGTGGAGACGGCCTGCCTTACCTCCTCGAGGTTCTCGTATGCCCGGCCGTAGATGACCTGTTCCTTTAAGGTGCGGAAGAATCTCTCCGCCACCCCGTTGGTCTGGGGCTGCTCTATGAAGGCGAAGCTGGGGGCGATCCCCCAGGCCTTGATCTGCTTCTGAAAGTGGTTCGAGAGGTACTGGCTGCCATGGTCGGTGCGCAGACAGAGCCCGCGAGCCGCTCCCGCCTCCACTGATGCGAATTCTGACATGAGTCCCTGGGCCACCGGCTCAAGGGCGGCGAAGCGGTCGCCGCGCTTGGTGACGTGGTGTCCCATGACCTCCGAGTTCCAGTGCTCCACGCAGACAAATATCCATCCCCAGCCGTCACCGGTGGTGAACACGCGGGCGCCGTCGGTTCCCCACATCTCGTTCGGCTCATCGGTTACGATCCTTCCCGTGTGCTCATACGGGGGCTTCTGGGGAACGCGGTGCGGAGATAGCAAGTTGTTCTCGCGCATGATGCGCAGCACCCGCTTTTGCGATACCGGGATGCCTTGCGCAAAGCGCAGGCGCGCCCACACCTTGCGGTGGCCCTCGCCGGTGAAAGAGGAGGAGGCCAGATCGTCCCGTATGAGGGAGAGAAGCTCGGAGTCGGATATCATCGTCTTGGGGCCGGTCTTTCTCCTCTCCGGCGTGGGATCACCCTCGGAGGAACCTGGGCTGGGGCATGTCTTTGAGTAGAAGGAGGAGCGCGGTATGCCCCGGGCAGCGCAGGTGCGCAGAACGCCGTACGGCTTCCCGGTTGAGGGGGATGTACGGACGCTCATCTCCGCGGCCTCCTTTGCCGTAAAGACTCCTTAGCCTCGCAGCGCTTCCGGAGCAGCTCGTTCTCCATGGCCATCTCGCCGATCTTCTTCATCGCACAGTCGAGCTGCTCCTGTACGGGGTCACCCTCTCTTCTTGACAGCCCCGCCTCCATGGAAGCCAGGGCCTTGTCCCGCCACTCCTCCAGGCGGTAGATCTCCACCCCCAGCTCACGCGAGAGGGAATCCAGCGGTTCGCCCCTGAGTATGCGGATGACCACTTCCGCTTTCCTGCGCTTGCTCCAGCGTCCCTTTGGGCCTACGGGGCCTTGGTGCAGCCCCCCGGCAATGGATGTTACCTCGCCCCGCCTTGATCCCGTCTCCTTCTCTCTCGATGTCTCCTTCTCGCTTCCAGCATCCGGCATCTTCCCACCTCCTTGGACATAAGGTTATCCTTATTCGGTGTCCAAGG
>CAYWXM010000029.1:0-13133 GCA_964462595.1 uncultured Actinomycetota bacterium | reverse complement strand
CTTGGGGGTCATCGGGGCGGGCGGGATGCCGTCCGCAACCGTTGAGGAGGAGATAGAAAAGGCTTTCAAGCTGACCTCCAGGCCTTTCGGCGTGAACATCCCCATCATCAGCCCCTATGCCGAGGGAGTCTTCGAGACGGCCGCGCGGATGGGGGTGCAGGTGCTCACCACGTCGGCTGGAAACCCCCGCACCTTCACCGGACGTGCCCACGAAGCGGGCATGAAGGTGGTGCACGTGGTCTCCAACCTGCGCATGGCGCGCAAGGCGGAGGAAGCGGGGGCGGACGTGATCGTGGCCGAGGGTTACGAGGCGGGCGGGCACAACGGCTTCGACGAGATAACCACCATGGTCCTGGTCCCGCAGGTAGTGGACGCGGTGAAGGCGCCGGTGGTCGCCGCCGGAGGTATCGGGGACGCGCGAGCGATGGTAGCGGCCTTCGCCCTGGGCGCCGAGGGGGTGCAACTGGGCACGCGATTCCTGGCCTCGCTGGAGAGCCCGGCCCATCCCCGCTATAAGGAACTGGTACTCTCCGCCGGCGATTGTTCCACCGTGATAACGGGCAGGGCTTTCGGCCCGGTGCGCGTGCTGAGAAACAAGCTGGCGGAGATGATCCTGCAGGCCGAGAGGGAGGGATGGGAGCCGGAGAAGATCCAGGAGATGATAGGCTCCGGACGTTCGGTCAAGGCTTGCCTGGAAGGTGACCTGGACGAGGGGTCCTTCATGAGCGGACAGATCGCGGGCACGATCGGCGAGCTGAAGGGCGCGGGTGAGATAATATCGGAGCTTATCGAGGGATACGAAAAGGTGGCCTCCGGCCTGCTCGATTGAAAACGCCCCGGAGGGCAGCATAGAGCCTGCCCTCAAAGGATGCCGGCGATGTCTAAGTGCATGGCATGCGCCTCCGGGCGGAAATCATGGCGACCGGGTCGAGTGAGATTGCCCTTGCGGAGCGAAGGAGTCGAGGATGAAACTGCACGAGGCGGCATATACCTCCATCTACGAGAGAGAGGACGAGCACTGGTGGTTTCTGGGGCGGCGCCGGGTTCTGGCGGCGCTTCTGGCGGGTGTAAACCCCCCGGGTGACTGGCGCGTGCTGGACGCGGGATGCGGCACGGGCGGCAACTTCCGTTTTCTCGACGCCTACGGGGAGGTCGAGGGCTGCGATTATTCCGAGGAGGCCATACGCTTCTGCGGGTTGAGGGGGACCCATACCGCGAGGGTTGCCAGCATCTACGACCTGCCTTACGAGGAAGCCAGCTTCGATCTCGTCACCTGTCTCGACGTCATCGAGCATCTGCGTTTCGACCTCCAGGCCTTCCAGGAACTGAACCGGGTGCTCAAGGTGGGAGGATACCTGGTGGTGACATTGCCGTTCGGGCCTCACCTCTATAACGATTTCGACTGCCTCGCGGGGCATCTCCGCCGCTATACCAGGGATGAGGTCCGCATGCTGCTGGACGAGAGCGGCTTCCATCCGCTGCGGCTCACATGCTACACCGCGCTGGTCCACCCCCTTATCCGCTATTACATGTGGCGGGGCAGTATTACCAACGGGCGAAACAAGCCTACCCAGGGCATGCAGACAGTGATCCCCTCCTCGAACAAGGTCTTGAAGCTGGCGCAGGACCTGGAGGCCAGGATCGTCTCCCGCCGTGACCTGCACAGGGGTTCCTCGATAGTAGCCCTGGCAAGAAAGGTATGAGCAGGAGAGTCCGAGTAATAGAAACAGCCCCGGTAGAGATCACGTTCGATCGCGTGCATCGCGCTGGCTATGATTCCGCCGGAAGGGCGGGGCGGCTGTGTCCCGGCGCCTGGACAGGTCCGCACCTGTTTATCTGCTAGCTCCCGTGCGTGTCAACTCGCCCAGGCCCGGCGCTCATGCCTCCGGACGCGTCGCCATGTCACAGTTCCGGGGCTCGGGCATCTATACCTCCTGCCGTTTCCCCCCGCTCTCTATATCGTTAAAGAGATCGTCGTTCTTGAAGGGACTCTAGATCGGGCCGGGAGGCAGGTTTCGCGAACGGAGAACCTCCTTGCGCATGGATGGTCGACGCTATATGTGGGGAAGGCGCCCGCCTGAAGAGGTTGGGACAGGATTCTCCTGGAGATGACCGCGGTCGAGTCTCCATAATAAGTATTAAGCGATAGTTAAGGCATTTACAAGCCGCCGGATTAATTATAGTATTAGCGAGTGGGGTAATCACGGCAGCCTGGATGGCAGGAGGATTCCAGGTGGCTCATCGGCAAAGGAGGGGGAAGATGGAAGAAATCAAGGACACTTTTTACCACACTTTGGCACCTCTGGATTTCGGTTACAACTATCGGGTCGGTTCCTATCTGCAGCGTTATATCGATGCCTTGAAAGAGAAAAGGATAGTAGGTGCGAAGTGCCCGCAATGCGGCAAGGTGGCGGTGCCCCCGCGCAAGTACTGCGGCGTATGCAACAAGGTGCGGGATGAGTTCGTCGAAGTCTCCCAGGAAGGCACGCTGGAGAATTTTACCGTGGGCCACGTCACCATCGACAAGGGCCAGGTGAACAAGGCCGAGAGCCCCTACGTCCTGGGCATGATAAAGCTGGACGGCGCGGACAACCTGTTGCTCGCGAAGGTGGAGGGCGCCCCCCCCGGCGAGGTCAAGAGCGGCATGCGCCTCAAGGCGGTGTGGAAAGACCAGACCGAGGGGAACTATTCGGACCTCGACCATTTCGAGCCGGTATAAGGGGGTGAGGAGATTGGATAGCAAAGTCGCGATCGCCGGTTTCAGGATGGCCAGCGCCCCTGGCCTGGAGACCACCCGGGAGCGCCTCGCCTTCGACCTGACCCGGGGGCTCTTCGACGACCTGGGGATCGAGCGGGACGACGTGGGCACTTTCATCATCTGTACCAACGATTTCCTGGATGGCAGGACCATCTCCAACGTGTTTCTGACTCCCACGGTCGGCGCCTACATGAAGGACGAGAGCAAGGTGGAGATGGACGGCCTCAACGCCCTCGCCTATGCATGGATGCGCATAATGTCGGGGCAGTACGAGACGGCCCTGGTGGCGACCCTCGGCCTGACCGGCACCCAGGTCAGTCCCTACTTGCACATCGACTATTCCATGGACGCCAGCTATGACCGCCAGCTGAAACTGCTCAACGAGCTCTCCGCGGCGGCCCTGGAGGCGCGCAGCTACCTCACCGGCTCCGGATACTCCGAGGAGCTGCTGGACGACGTAGCGGCGCGCGACCTGGTCAACGCCGCCGGCAACCCCAACCAGGCCCGCCGCCTGCAGGGGGTTTCGAAGGACCAGGTGGCGGGCTCGGCTTATCTTTACGAGCCCCTGCGCGAACTGCATTGCTATCCCCCCACCGACGGGGGCTGTGTAATGCTGCTGGCATCCGAGAAGAGGGCGAAGGAACTCACGGACAAGCCGGTATGGATAATGGGCATGGGCCGCAGCACGGACAATTACTACCTCGGGGACCGCGACCTTTCGACATCGGTATCCGCCTCGCAGGCGGCGGAAAGGGCTTACGAGATGGCCGGGATCAAGGACCCCGCAGCGGAACTCGACCTTGCCGAGATATCCTCCCTGTTCGCCCACCAGGAACCGCTGCTGGCTGAGTCCATGAGCCTCATCGAGAAGGGCAAGGCCGCAGATGCTTACCGGGCTGGAGATACCGCCATAGGCGGAAAGCTCCCCATCAACCCGTCGGGGGGGCCCCTGGGGGGGCACCCCATCAGCTCGACCGGCCTTATAAGGGCAGCGGAGGCGGCGCTCCAGCTCAGGGGCCAGGCGGGCGAGAACCAGGTGGGGAAGGCCGATATGGCCCTGGCGCATGGTCAGGACGGGTTGTGCGCCCAGCAGAACGTCGTCGTCGTCCTGGGGACCTGAGGAGGTGATGGAGATGCGAAACGTCGGAATAATCGGCATAGGGTACACTCCCGTTTTCGTGAGCAAGAGAAAAGATGTGAACATCCCCGAGATGATCTCCGAGGCGGTCGACGCCGCTTTTACCAATACCGGCCTCACCCCCGCGGATATCGACGCCATGATCTTCGGCAACATGCATACCTTCGAGGGCGTGAACATGCCCCATCTCTGGGCGGCGGAGCACATCCGCTCCCTGGGCAAGCCGGTGATGCGTATAGCCACCGGCGGGACCACGGGTATGGCTGCCTTCCACGCCGGCTACTATCACGTGGCATCCGGGATGGCGGACGTGGTCATGGTGGTCACCTACGAGAAGCACTCCGAGGGCGATGCCCAGGTGGGACTCATGGGCATCATCACCCCCGAGGTCATGACCATGCTGGCGGCGGGCATAGACGTCACCGGCGGTAGCGGCATGGGGGCTATCGGAGGAGGGAGCGCGGGAGGAATCTCCTTCCAGGCCTCCTCTTACCTCTACCACTCCGGAGCTGGTATCGAGCACATCGATGCCCAGGCGGCACTGGAGAGGCGAAACGCAGCTAAAAACCCCTATGCCCATCTCAAGGACCCCGAGGCCACGGCGGAGAAAATAGCGCAGACACCCATGGTTTCATGGCCCATACGCTTCGGCCATATCTGCCCCACCACCGATGGGGCCACGGTATGCATCCTGGCCTCGGAGAAAAAAGCGGCCGAGCTGGCGGACAAGGTCGCCTGGGTTCACGCGGTGGCCAATTGCGCTTCCGACGCCACCACCGCCAACCTCATCGAGAGCCAGATCACCGACCCAGCGGAGCACCTGCCCGCGATTATCGCCTCGCGGCAGGCCTACGAAAGGGCCGGTATCCAGGATCCCAGGAAAGAGATCGACTACGTGGAGATCTATAACGGATTCGCCCACCAGGCCCTCATGTACCTGGAGAAAATAGGCATGTGCGAGGTGGGGGAGGCCCACAAGCTGCAGGAGGCGGGAGAGCTGGAGATGAACGGGAGTTGCCCGGTCAATGCCTCCGGGGGTGTGGTCAGCACCAACGCCATCGGCACCTCGGCCCTCAACCGGGTCACCGAGGCAGCCCTGCAGATCATGGGCCAGGCCGGCGAGCACCAGGTGGAGAAAGAGGTGCACAAGGCCCTGGCTCACGGCTGGGGAGGCCTCATGCAGTACGTGACCATAACCATCCTGGGCGATAAGCCCATGAAGGCCTAAGGAGGTAGAAGATGGAAGAGACCAAGATCGTCACCGGCGCGTGGGAGCTCTCCACCTTCCACTTCAACGTCGAGGGCAGGGGCCTGAAAACCATGCTCAAGAACATGAAGGACAAAAAGCTCGTAGGCTTCAAGTGCCCGCAATGCGGCATGGTCTACTTGCCCGGCCCCTTCTACTGCCGCAAGTGCTTCGTGAGGATAGACGAGGAGGTGGAGGTCAGCGACCACGGAGAGATAATGACCTTCACTATCGGCTACGCAGACGTGCGCGGCAATCCCCTGGAAGAACCGCGTGTCGCCCCCGTGGTCAAGATGGACGGGTGCGACTCCTGGATCATGGGGGTGCTGGAGGGCGTCAAGCCCGAGGACGTCCACGTCGGCATGCGGGTCAAGGTGAAGTGGGCCGAGGAAAGGACCGGCTCCCTGCAGGACATGCAGTATTTCGTGCCGGAATAGAGCCTGGCGTTCGGGCGTGGCGCTTTTCCGGCCCGAGCCTCCGGGTAACGGTCTCGCTCCGCTCTATACGCTCCGCTCCGACCGACCCGGTAGTTCTCGGGCAGTTGGCAGCGCAGGCGAGCGCCCGAACGCCACGTATTCCGGCACCGTATTGCCTTATTCCTCGGAGCGCTGCTCCATTTCCACGATCATGTGCTTCATGCTGTCCAGAAGAGCCTGGAGGGCGTAATAGTCGCTGTTCTCATCGACTTTGATCTGGATGGACGTGTCGTTCTCCATCAGCCTCAGGGCCTTACCCTCGAGATCCTTGATCGGGCCCGAGATGTAGCGCGAGTTGGCCCAGGAGATGACGAAGAAAACCACCAGGGTCGCCAGGAGCAGGAACCCGGCGAACAGGACAAACGACACCAGGAGCACGCGGTTCTTCTGGTCCTCGAAAGGCTGCCTTGCTTCCTCTATCTCGTTGCTGATATCCACCACCATCGCGGCGTGCAGGTTTTCACTCAACGGGGATGCGACCATGACCAACTCGCCGCGCTTTCCCCTGAATTCCTCCAGTATGCTCGACCCCTCCATGTCGATGTCCTGCGGAACGGGCTTGCCTGTCTCTCCCGGGAGCTTGGAATCGACCACCTCACCATCGCTTGCCAGGATAAGGTAATACGGCTCGCCCAAGGTGATCTCCAGCATGCTGAAAAGGGCAACGGACAACGTCAGCTGGTCTCCACCGCTCCCTTTCGTGAGTATCTCCTCGATGTTCGGGTTGCGCAGCAGGCGTGAAAAATCGTATAGCTCGCTCTCGATGTTCTCCCTCACGAGCTGCCTGTACTGTTCGAGGCTGGTGTCCGTGTTGTCGTTTATGGCGCTGACGGTAAAGACCAGGGTGGTTATGAAAGCTCCGAGCAGGACAATAAAGAAAGAGATAAAGACGATCACAATGAACTTACGGTTCTCGCCCCCGGCCATGTTACCCCCAAGTTATTGAGCCGACCCGGACCCTGCAACAATTATATGTTGAATACCAACGCCGGACAATTACTGCTCGGGCAGTCAAGCGGGGGAAAACGGGGCGCAGTTGACCTGGTCAGGCGAGGTCGATATAGAAGAAGCGGTTTTCGCGCAGGACCACCTCGCCCCGCTCGAAGGAGACCGGCTGTCTGAATATAGGGCCATCGTGGACGAAGGTGTGATACTCGCCGTTTTCGCCGCTGTGGTGATCAACGCATGGACATCGAGTTCGCCCTCCCCGAGGACCTCGTAAAGGGCAAGGGAGCTGTCCTTGCCGCCACTCCAGGACATCAGTACCTTGTTCGAAATGGTCGCCATCCTTCCCTGATCCATGCCTGCGCCTCGCGTGGGACGCCTTTACTCCCGATCCCGCAGGCCCTGAACGGTGAGAGAGCCCTTTCCAGACCCGGGAACGGGCCCCTCCCATGTATTACGAACCGCGCGCTATCTCTCCCAGGGCATGCAGGAGGTCGTCGATGTCCTGCGGCGTATTTAAGTAGCTGAAACTGGCGCGCACCGCCCCGCTCTGCAGGGTCCCTATACTGCGATGGGCCAGGGGAGCGCAGTGAAGTCCGGAGCGCACGCATATGCCGTAGGCCTCGTCAAGGCGGGAGGCGACCTCCGATGAGGTCAGTCCTTCGAGGTTGAAGGAAACCAGGCCTATCCTTTTCTCCCATTCCCTGGGGCCGTAAAGTGTGGCCCCGTCCAGGGAGAGGAATCCTTCCAGGAAACGGCCGTAAAGCTCCCCCTCGTGGCGCCGGATCTCGCTTATGGACCTGCCCAGGACGAATTCGATGCCCGCCCTCAGGCCCGCCAGTCCCAGGGCGTTGAGGGTCCCGCTCTCGTAACGGTCCGGGAGGAAATCCGGCTGCAGCGAGCTCTCGGAGCGGCTTCCGGTCCCCCCGTAAAGCAGGGGTTCTATCTCCCATCCGGGCGCGATGTACAGTCCCCCGGTTCCCTGGGGTCCGAAAAGCTCCTTGTGGCCGGTGAAGGCGAGGTACTGCAGGCCCATGTCCTCGGGATAAAGGTCGCGCCTTCCGGCCGTCTGGGCGGCGTCCACCAGCAGGGGTATACCCTTCCTGGATGCAAGCTCGGCGATGTCTGCTATGGGAAGCAGGTTGCCGACGACGTTGGAGGCATGCGTGCATATGACCAGGCGCGTATCGGGGAGTAAGGCCTCCGCGATGCGCGATGGCTCCAGCTCGCCGCCAGGACCGCATTCCACCACGGAATAGGAGGCGGTCTTTGCCCTCGCCATCGCTTCCAGGGGGCGCCATACGGAGTTGTGCTCCAGCGAAGTGATGACGGCGTGGCCGCCCGAGGCGAGCGTGCCGCGGATGACCAGGTTCAAGGACTCGGTGGCATTCTTGGTGAAGACGATACGGGAGGGGTCCCGCAGCCCGAAAAGCTCCGCCGCGACCTCCCGGGCGCGCAGCACCTCCCGCCCGGCCTCTATGGAACGCTTATGGCCGCTGCGCCCGGGGCTTCCTCCCCATTCCCTGGCGAAGCGGTCCATCGCCTCGTATACGGCCTCGGGCTTCGGGTAGCTGGTCGCCGAGTTATCCAGGTAGGTATCGCGCAAAAACTCCTCCGTGGCCATGTGCTTGATCATCAAAGATGATATCATACCGCTTCGTGTCCATACGTAAGGAGATGTGAGCGAGGATAAGCTGGCGGAACAAGGGAAGATGGCGTTGCGTCAAGAAGGCTTGTAACGGATAGCGATAAAAAAGCAGTTAGATAGAGTGCAGAGTAAAGAAATGAAACGCCGCGGACGATGTTTCAAAGGACTACCGGATACGAGGGAATTGCATGGATAAAGAGTCACCACGAAAGCTGCTGTCCGCACTGATGGCGGTGGCCATGCTGGCTGCCGTCTCTTTTCCCGTTGTGTTCGACGGGAGCAGCAAGGCGCTCGCACAGGCGCCGTTCAACGATATATCGGACCAACCGGCCGAGATACAGCAGGCCATAGAGCACGTTTCCGTGGCGGGATACATGCAGGGGTTCGAGGACGGAGGCTTTCACCCCGCTGAGGCCACCACCAGGATCGACTGCGCCCGGGCCCTGGTCACCATATTCGACCATGCGGGCGAGGCCGCCGATCCCTCCATCACCTTTACCGACCTGCCCGCGGCGGACCCCGATTATAAATGGGCTAACCTGGCGGTGAAATACGGCCTCATGGACAAGCTCGCCGATGGCTCTTTCGCGCCGGGCCAGGAGGTGCTTTTCGAGCAGGTCTCGCAGGGGTCTGCGGTGGGTATGGACATGGTGGACGTGGCGCAGAACGTTAATACCCTTATCGGTGGGGCCCCTTACTACGGCGGGGCCATGACCGTGTTCATGGACCTCCGCCTCAAGTACCGCTACAGCAAGATATGGCCCGGTACGGCATATCCGCGGGGGGAGATGGCTGAAACCCTCGACCGCATAGACAAAAGGGAGAGCTGGCGCCCCTGGTACGTGCAGGATTCATTCAGCGCCGAGCGCTGTGCCCTGCCCGCGGCCTCGCCGGAGCAGATACAGGCGGTGACCTACGCTTTCGAACGCCTGGGATGTCCTTACGTATACGGAGGGGAGCGGGAATCCGAAGGAGGGTTCGATTGCTCAGGCTTCGTCTACAACACCCTGAGCATACGCATGGGTTACCCCATGATGCGCGTGGCCGACGACCAGGCTCGCGACGACCGCTACCTCTTCGTGCCGCGGGGGGCCCTGGAGCCCGGAGACGCCATATTTTTCTACAATGAGCCCAACGACGATCCGTCCGGCTACATCGGCCACGCGGGCATGTACGTGGGCAACGGCCTCTTCATCCATTCCGGTGGCTCCAACGGCGGGGTCAGCATCGAGTGCCTGGATAACAACGACTACTGGGACACCCATATCGCCTGGGGGAGAAGGGTGGTGGGCGGCCCCTACAACGACAGGTTCGATACCTGGCTGCTGCTCTATAACCCCTCGGACCAGGAACTGCCGGTGGACGTGCGCTATCTCAGGTCCCGGGACGCTCCAGAGACGCAGTCCTACCTCATGGCGCCGCACAGCCGCTACACCGTTGGCGTCGACAACTTCTATGCGGACGACGAGGTCTCCATGGAGGTGACCGCCCCGGCACCTGGGGTGGTAGCGGAGCGTGCCATGTACTTCGACTACCGGGACTGGGCCGATGGAGGCCACGCGGCGGTGGGGACGGCCAAGGCCTCCCTGCAGGGCTATTTCGCCGAAGGTTACACGGGAAAAGGTTTCGATACCTGGCTGCTGCTGGTCAATCCGGAGGACCGCGAGGCGCAGGTGGAGGTGACCTATCTTCTCGAGGGAGACGCCCCCGTGGTGAAGGTCTACGACCTGGCTGCATCCAGCCGGTTCACCGTCCTGGTCAACGACGTGGAAGGCGTGGAGCCCGGTAATGTCGGCATGAGCTACCGCAGCCTGAACGGGGTCGAGGTAGCGGGGGAACGGGCCATGTATTTCAACTACAAGAACAAGCGGGGCGGGCATTGCTCCCAGGCGGTGAGCGAGACCTCTCAACAACTATACCTGGCCGAAGGTTACACCGGCGGGGACTTCGATACCTGGATACTGCTCGCCAACCCCAACACTGAGCCCGCCGAAGTGGAGGTTTCCTACCTGGTGCAGGACGGGGAGAACGTCAGCGAGAAGAGGATGATTCCCGCCCAGTCACGCCAGACCATATACGCGGAGGACATGGTGGAGGACGGTTCTTTCGGCGTCGCCATAAGCTCTCTTAACGGTGTTGGTATCGTGGCGGAGCGGGCCATGTACTTCAACTACGGTGGGGGGATGCGGGGCGGCCACTGCTCGGCGGCGGTAAGCGAGCCTGAAACGAGCCTGTGCCTGGCCGAGGGCTACACGGGAGGGGATTTCGATACCTGGATACTGCTCGCCAACCCCAACGGCGAGGCGACCACAGTCCACCTTACCTTTGCCAGGGAGGACGCCTCGGAGATAACCAAGGATATGAAAATCCCCGCGTTTTCTCGCGTTAGCCTTCGCGCGAACGAGGTTCCCGGCCTGGAGGCCTGTGCTTTCTCCACCCGGGTCGATTCTGAATTGCCGCTTTTCATGGAGCGCTCCATGTACTTCTATTACGAGGACTACTCGGGCGGGACTAACTGCCCCGCCCTGGAAGGACCTTCCGAACACCGTTTCTTCGCCGAGGGTTACACGGGAGGATAGAAGCGGTCCACGCTTTGGGAAGGAGTGAACCCTGCCTTGAGGGGGGACGAGGATCTGCCGAGCCTGGGGGAATTCGAGAGCCTGGTGGAGGAAGCACTGGCGGGCTTCCCCGAGGAATTCCAACGGCTGGCCTTCGACAACCTGGCCGTAGTGGTGGAGGATATCGCCTCCGCCGCCGACGCCGCCCGCGCCGGCATACGCGACCCCATGCAACTGCTGGGCATGTACACGGGTGTGCCCTATACGCATTGGGGGAGGGACCACTTCGTGCACGCTCCCGACGTGATCAGGATCTATCGCCTGCCCATACTTTCCGAAGTGAGAGCGGGCGATGACATCCGCGAGAAGGTGCGCAAGGTGGTACTGCACGAGCTGGGCCATCGTGCGGGAATGGACGAGAAACGCCTGCGCGACCTCGGCGTATATTGATGCTTTTGCGGCCCGGGGCCTCCAGGTAACGGCCTCGCTCGGCTGCGCCTGCAACCTCTCTTTAAGAAGAAACCACGGATAGCGCGCTCGCTGCGACCGACCTGGTAGTTCCCCGGGCTGGTGGCGGTTTATTGTGCCCGAGCCTTGGGGTAACGGTCCTCGCTCCCCGATGCTTTTGCGGCCCGGGCGTTTGCAGAAGAAACAGAAAAACGGCTACGATAACCCGACCGAGAGGGCGGCGCCGAGAGCGCCGACTATCTGCGGATTCTCGGGCACCAGCAAGGGCAGGCCCAAACGCTTCTCCAGCAGGAACCTGAGGCAGGGGTTGCGAGCCACTCCGCCCGCGAAGACGACCTCCCTTTCCACCCCCACCCTCTTGAGCAGGGATGCGGCGCGGTCGCAGATGGCCTCGTGCAGCCCCCGGGCTATCTCCGGCTTGGGGGTGCCGCGGGCGATGAGCCCGGTTACCTCGGATTCCGCGAACACCGTGCACATGCTGGAGATCTTGGCCTCGGCCTCGGTCTCCATGGCTATGCGTCCCATCTCATCCAAGGACAGCCGCATGGCGGACGCCATGACCTCCAGGAACCTTCCCGTACCCGCTGCGCAGCGGTCGTTCATCTGAAAATCCCTCACCTTTCCGTCAGCAGTGAGAGAGATAGCCTTGGTGTCCTGGCCACCGATATCCAGGATGGTGCGGCATGCGGGAAAAAAGCTGTGGCATCCCAGGGCGAAAGCCTTTATCTCCGTGATTACCTGGTCGGCGAAATTGGCCTGGGCCAGGTGCCTGCCGTAGCCGGTGGCCACCAGGACGTCGTGGCTGCTTTCATCCAGCAGCAGGCGGCATTGCTCCAGGGGTTCGAAGGTGGTCTCCACCACCTCGCTGCGCAGGATGCCGCCGCCGTCCATCTCCACCAGGGCGATGGTGCGCGAGCCGATATCCAGGCCGGCGATCGTTTTCATGCCTCTCTCCTCCTGGCATTCCGTGCCGCGACGAAAAGGTGACGGAGATGCCTCCCGCTTTAAGCAAGCGGGAACGCATCAAGAGCAATGATAGCAATATACACCGGGCCTTACGGGCACTCAACGCCCCGGCACGTTCAACACGGCGTGATATCCAGACAAGACCCCTACTCCCTTGGTCCGTCCTATATCCAGCGAGAGAGGTAAGGCTCCATACCCGCGTATACGACGTCCCCGGCTTCCAGCGCATTTCTAGCCTCGTCCGCGAGCGAGGGGTCCACCCGCAGGGAGATGCCGCAGTCCACGCTGAACTCCCTGGGAGTATTGATCACGGAATGTTTGATCCCCGCCTCCTTGAGCTTTCTCTCTCCCCTCAAGGCATGGTGGGTGGAGTCGAAAAGGATGACGAAACAATTACAATCAATCATAAGTATATTTAATCTTTATCATTCATTTATTTTATATTCTGGATAATAAAGCGGCGGCGCCCAAAATGCAACAGGGATTATCGATGATGGTTATAGCCCCGCGCCTCCCATGCGAGAAGAGGCGCGGGGCGGATTAGGTCTCAGGCTGCCCTCTGCGGTATGCTGTCCAGCGCCTGGGGGTTCTCGACCGAGGCCAGGTCCCCCAGGTTATCGCCCAGGTACTTGGCCTTGATGAGCCGGCGCACGATCTTGGCGGAGCGGGTCTTGGGCAGGGAGTCGACGAAATATATCTCCTGTGGACGGTATGCCTTGCCCACTACCTCGCATACCTTGGATCTTATGTTCTCTTCCAGGTCCTTGCCTGGTCGGTCCCCGTTTTTGAGCACCACGAAACATACTATGGCCTCGCCTTTCGTTTCGTGCGGCACCCCTATCACCGCCGCCTCGGATACCGCCTCGTGCTCGATCAAGGCGGCCTCTATCTCCGCCGGCCCGGTGCGGCGGCCGGAGACCTTGATGGTGT
>CAYWXM010000028.1:0-9104 GCA_964462595.1 uncultured Actinomycetota bacterium | reverse complement strand
ACGGCGCCTTAGAAGCGGTCGGCGTTCATCACCTTGTTCCAGGCCGCGATGAAGTCGCGCGCGAACTTTTCCTGTGCGTCGTCGCACGCGTACACTTCCGCGATGGCCCGCAGCTGGGAGTTCGAGCCGAAGATGAGGTCCACGCGGGTGCCGGTCCACTTCAGCTCGCCCGTCGCGCGGTCGCGTCCCTCGAACAGGTCCTCTTCCTCCGAGGCCGCCTTCCACTCCGTGCCCATGTCCAGCAGGTTCACGAAGAAGTCGTTGGTGAGCGCCTCCGGCCGCGCGGTGAAGACGCCGTGCTGTGACCCTCCGTAGTTGGCGTCCATGGCGCGCATGCCGCCCACCAGGACCGTCATCTCGGGGGCGGTCAGCGTAAGCAGCTGCGCGCGATCGACCAGCATCTCCTCCGCCGATACGGAGTATTCCCCCTTGAGGTAGTTGCGGAACCCGTCCGCGGCCGGCTCGAGCACGGCGAATGCCTCCACGTCGGTCTGCTCCTGCGAGGCATCCGTGCGCCCCGGCGTGAAGGGAACGGTCACCTCGTAACCGGCGTTCCTGGCGGCCTGCTCTATGCCCGCGCATCCGCCCAGCACGATGAGGTCGGCGAGGGAAACCCTTTTCCCGCCACCCTGCGCGTCGTTGAACTCCTTCTGTATCCCCTCCAGTGCCTGCAGCACGGCCTTCAGCTGTGCCGGCTGGTTGACCTCCCAGTCCTTCTGCGGCGCGAGGCGGATGCGCGCCCCGTTCGCCCCCCCGCGCTTGTCGGAGCCGCGGAACGTGGACGCCGACGCCCAGGCGGTTGAGACCAGCTGCGAAACGGACAGGCCGGAGGCGAGGATGCTGGCCTTGAGGTCCGCTGCGTCCTTCTCGCCGATGAGCTCGTGGTCCACCGCGGGCACCGGGTCCTGCCAGATAAGCTCCTCGTCCGGGACCTCCGGGCCGAGATAGCGCGAGCGGGGGCCCATGTCGCGGTGGGTAAGCTTGAACCACGCCCTGGCGAAGGCATCCGCGAACTCCTCCGGGTTCTGCTGGAAACGCCGCGCGATGGGCTCATAGATGGGGTCGAAGCGCAGCGAGAGGTCCGCCGTGGACATCATGGTCTTAACACGCTTCGACGGATCGTGAGCGGCGGGTGCGAGAGCTTCTTCATCCGGGTTGACGGGCTGCCACTGCCATGCGCCGGCGGGGCTTTTCACCAGTTCCCATTCCTGGCCGAACAGCATGTTGAAATAGCCCATGTCCCATTGGATCGGGTTCGGCGTCCAGGCGCCCTCCAAGCCGCTGGTGATGGCGTCGCCCCCCTTGCCGCTGCCGTGACTGCTCTTCCAGCCGAGGCCCTGCTCCTCGATGCCGGCGCCCTCGGGCTCAGGCCCTACGTGGGAAGCAGGTCCGGCGCCGTGGCATTTGCCGAAGGTGTGCCCGCCGGCGACCAGCGCGACGGTCTCCTCGTCGTTCATGGCCATACGCGCGAAGGTCTCGCGGACGTCGCGGCCCGAGGCGACCGGGTCAGGTTCACTGTTCGGCCCTTCCGGGTTCACGTAGATGAGGCCCATCTGCACCGCGGCGAGGGGGTTTTCCAGTTCCCGCTCGCCCGAGTAGCGCTTGTCGCCTAGCCACTCGGCCTCGGAGCCCCAGTAGATGTCCTCTTCCGGCTCCCACACGTCCTCGCGCCCGCCCCCGAAACCGAAGGTCTTGAAGCCCATCGACTCCAGCGCGCAGTTGCCGGCGAGGACCATGAGGTCGGCCCAGGAGATCTTCCTGCCGTATTTGCGCTTGATCGGCCACAGCAGGCGGCGGGCCTTGTCCAGGTTAGCGTTGTCCGGCCAGCTGTTTAAGGGAGCCAGGCGCTGGGAGCCGGACCCCGCGCCCCCGCGGCCGTCGCCCATGCGGTAGGTGCCCGCGCTGTGCCAGGCCATCCTGATGAATAGCCCCCCGTAGTGGCCGTAATCGGCCGGCCACCAGTCCTGCGACTCGGTCATCAAAGCATACAGGTCCTTCTTCAGGGCCTCCCAGTCGAGCTTTGCGAATTCCTCGGCGTAGTTGAAATCCTCGCCCATGGGGTTGCTCAGGTCAGAGTGCTGATGAAGGATCCTGAGGTTCAACTGGTCCGGCCACCAGTCCCGGTTCGAAGTGCCGCCGCCGGAAGCGGATCTGCCCCCTCTGCCCATTGCCGGTCTGCCGCTTTCCTCATTCATGAGGCTTACCTCCCGTTAATCATTATTATCCGACATTCACCGCATAAACGCGGTACCGGCGGGATAGACAGCCGCCATCGCCGCTGCCCCTGCCGATATCCATATTGTTCCCCGATAGCGCGGGAATTATAGCTGGGGGAGGCCGATTTCCGGGTATGACCCCTCGGCCTACGAGATGAAGACCGTGCTCAGCGAGAACCCCAAGCTCGCGGGCAAGTGGCTGCAGATGTTCAACCGTTGCAACCGCAACCCCGAGCTAAGGTCAGTGGCATAAGCTGTATTCAACATGCGGTCTGCATGGCGATGGATCGCGTATGAAAGCAGATAAAGAATGCAGGCTGATAAGTGTTTTGCGCCGCAGGTGTTGGGGTCAGCGTCTTGCGCCGCAGGCCTGCCTGGGGGTCAGTGACTTGCGTGCCGGGGAACACCGTGCGAGAGAAGAATGACGCAACTACCGGCATGACAAGTCCTGACTCCCCCAGGCTACCGGCGGAGATTATGATGCCTCAGGCAGATTCCGAGGCTCGACCCATCGGCCGAGCTGATGGCGATGGATTGTGCGTGGCCGTTATCCGTTGTCATGTCTATAATTACGTGCAAATTCGACATATAGACTGCAATATGTCGACGCCGTAGACATGTCGGTTACCTGCATCGAGGCCCGCGCATGTATGGAGGTCATTCCGCGGTAAGAACATCTAGAAGCGCAGGGTGTTTGTAGATCATCAATCGTCCACGTCTCTCGCCTTCCAGAATCCCAATGTCAGCAAGCGCTCGCAGGTAGCGTGAAGCCGTCTCTCGCTTGGCGATACCGGCATCCACGAGGAAACCAATCTTGCAGTATGGCTGGGCGAATATCAGCTCTACGAGCTCCATTGAGTATACGTTGGCGGGCAACTCCCTTCGGCAGCGCTCAAGCGTTCTATTGAACAGGTCGCGAATGGCGATGATGCGTTTCGTGGTCTCCCTAGCCGTCTCCTCGATTCCCTCGAGCATGTAAAGTAGCCAGCTTTCCCAATCCTGCCTTTCGGTGACCCCACGCAACTTGAGGTAATAATCCTGCTTGTTCTGGATAATGAACCGGCTGAGGTACAGGACGGGGATCTTCAGTAGATCCTCGTTAACAAGGTAAAGGATATTGAGAATGCGCCCGGTGCGGCCGTTGCCATCGGTGAAGGTGTGGATCGCCTCGAATTGATAATGTGCGACGGCCATCTTGATCAGGGCGTCCAGGTCCTCCCCGTTCAGAATGAATGACTCCAGGTTACGTAACCGCTCGCCAAGGACGGATCTTCCAACGGGTGGCGTGTAGACAACGTCATTGGTCACCGGGTTGCCGATAAGAACCGTCTCCTCGGCGCGGAATGAAATGGATTCTCCGCGGATGATGCCGCATATCTCCTCAAGAAGAGATATGCGAAACCTCCCTTCATCGACTGATTTGAAACCATGGCGCAGTGCGGATCGGTATCTTACAACTTCCTTGGTCTGAGGATCGAATTCCCCTCCTTCTTCCATGGCCGCGCGGAAGAGCTCGTCCTGGGTTGTGACGATATTCTCGATCTCGGAACTGAGCTTCGCCTCCTGCAGTGGTATAGCGTTGATCAGCATTGACTGATTCGGGATTTGATCTCCGATACCTTTCAGCTCTGCCAGAGCCCGATTGGCGCTACTACGCCAGAGGCGTTGATGCATCTGCTTTGTGTTCGCCGTCGTCAGACACCGCGTGCAGGGGTGACTCGCTCTCGTTCTCAGCCTCAGGCAGATTCCGAGGCTCGACCCCTCGGCCTATGACCCCCGGTAGCTGGTGGTGGAGAGCCTCAGGCAGATTCCGAGGCCTGGCCCCTCGGCCGAACATTAGAGGAGCATTTCCATGAAGGGGTCGATGCGGGACTGGAACTGGGACATGGTGAATTTTTCGGGGTCCATGTGGTCGCCGTCGAACATGATGCTGGGGACGCCCAGCACTTCGGAGAGGTGGCGCTGGATGTCCATCTGGCCCATGGAGATGGGCTTGCAGCTGCGGTTTGAGTGCAGGACGGCCCCGTCGACCTTGTAGTCCCGCACCGCCTTCTCTATGAGCTCCAGCCTCTTCGCAAGTGACACGCATGACACCAGGGGGTAGGAGACCAGCGACTTGTATGCGATGCTCTCCAGCGGCCTCTCCGGGTCCATGCGCAGGGTCCAGGCCGAGGTGTAGGTCTCCGCCACCACCACCGCGTCCCAGCGCTCGAAGTAGTTGAACAGGCGCATGTCGTACCACAGCGGGATGTTGTCCCAGAAAAGGCGGATGCGCTCGTTGGGGATGACCCCCTCGCGCCTGGCCACCTTCTCCCGCACCTCGCCCAGCACCTCGCGCAGGAAATCCACCGCGATGGGGGTGCCGTGGCGGGTTACCATCACGAACATGATGCCTATCTCCGCCGCGGAGAAGGGCGCCGGCACCTCCTTGCGCGTGTCCATGATCTCGTCCCATATGCGGCAGGCCTCGTCGGTCAGGGCAACTGCCTCGCTAAGCCGGTCGATGTCGAACCTCTTCCCGGTCAACTCCTCCAGGAAGGCTATGAGCCGCTTTATCTGGGTGACCCCGTAGGATATGTGGTGCTCCCGGATGTCCTCCATGGCCACCTGGGGCAGGTCGGCCCGGAAGACGGGTACGCGGTAGTGGTTGCAGAGCACCTGGAAGGTCTTCATGGTGGGGATGCATCCCGCCCCGAAGGAGATGAGGAAGTCCGGCTTGGGGAGGCCTCCCAGGGGCTGATCCTCCTCGTCTATGCCATCCAGGGCGTAGCCCACGTTGTTGCGGAAATAGCCGCAGAGGTCCTCGGAGTATCCCCGCGCGGCGGCGCGTTCGAAGTGCGCGGTGTTGGTGCCGATGGCCGCGCATATGGGGGCCCAGTTCTCGGGGAAGATGGGGTGGATGTCCATGGCGTAGAAGAGCTCGATGAGGCCGTTCATGGGGGGTATCCACCCCACCGGGCGCCCTTCCTCCTTGGCGCGGTGGCCCTCGGCGTAAAAGTCCGCGATGATGGAGCGCAGCTGCTTGTTCGCCCGCAGTCGTTTCCTGGCCTTCTCCTCCGCCATCAAGCCCCCTTGCTTATTCGAACCATCCTGTGAAACCAACAATAAAAGCGATAAGAGCTGCCCCGATTGCTGTTATGGTAGCGATGGTCATTAGAACTCTCCAACCCTTCTTATTCTTCTCACCTTACCCCGATCATCTCCAGAAAGCCCTCGACGCGCGTGCGCACCTGAGAGTTGAAGCTCTCACCCTCGACCTCTATCTGCATGGACGGGACCCCCGCCTCGCCCAGGACATCCTTTAAGAAGGGGAGGTCCGAGAGGTGGGGGTCGCAGAACTTCTGGTGCACGAATACAACCGCCTCCACCCCGAAGCGCCCCATCGCCTCCAGGAGAAAGGCCTTGCGGGCGGGAAAGTCCGCACGCGATGCGCAGGGGGTCCTCTCGAGGTAGTAGCGGGTGAGCGCCTCCAGGGGGCCGCCTCCTGCGGCGGGGGAGTCCTTGGCCAGCCGGTACCCCAGGCAGGTGTCGTCCGCTACGATGGAGCACCCGTTTTCCTCCAAGAAATCCGCAAGGGCAGTGTCTGTGATGACGCTCCCGGAGAGGAGGACCCTGCGCCTGCCGCCCCCCTCCGGCTGCCTTCCCCGCGCCTCCTGCAGGCATTCGCGCAGGCGGGGCAGGGTGGTCTCCACCGGGAGGGTCTGCAGGCAGAGGTTCATGTAGTGGACGTCCGAGTAGCTTATGGGCACCCCTTGCGCCTTCAGCCCGTATGCCTCCGCGATGAGGGAGCGGGCCTCGCTGTAGAGGGACACCGACCTCTCCAGCTCCCCGGGGGAGAAACTCCTGCCGGTGAAGGCCTCCAGCTTCTCGACAAACACCCCCAGCTCCGCCCGCGCATATTCCATGGATTCGGGGATGGCCATATAGGGAAGGCTTATGAGGTGGGAGAAGCGAGGTTTAAGGTTCCGCACCCAGATGTTGTAGAGCCCGCAGGTGGCATCGCAGGTATAGCTGTGGACGATGCCCTCCAGGAAGTCGTAGCGCCCCTCGAGCCCCAGGGCCATGAGGTGGCGCACCGGCGGGCAGATGAAGGGCTGCATGAGCCTGTCTGCGGTATCCACGTCCCCGGACTGCCCCCAGATCCTCACCGGCAGGATGCCGAGGGAATGCAGTATCTCCACCGGGGCGTAGGAGCACAGGGTGCCTATAACGTGGCGGCCTTTCTCCCGCTCTTGCCGGGCGACGCCTTCGTGGCTGTCATATAACTCCCGGAGGTCGTTGTGATTCAAGGCCATGCCCCTTCATCGAACGTCATGTCTTAGCATGTTTCGTTTTCATCAATGCCGACCAAATGATTTGCCTCAACGTGATAATTGTAGCAGCAGGTCAGGCAAGTTGGGGTTATAGGTGTCACCACGTGCACCCCGCTGGTGTTGTTGCGAGCGGGGTGAGCAAGGTGAACGGAGCATAGCAATCCCGGCATGTCCGGCCTGTCACGACTTCTGTCATCGCGAAGCTGCATCTTCGCTGCCGCGGCGATCTCAACATGCCTGTGTCTCTATATGTGCTGTTGATGAAGCCGCTTCAGGCACGGGGCGAGGATTGACCCCAATGCCTGCCAGGGTGATCCCATGGGCTCGCCAGAGGCTACTTTATGCCGCGCCAGGGGACGGCCGTGCGGGGCTCTTCGCTGAGTTGCGAGGTTGGCTCAATCAGGGGCAGCTCACCGCCGACATAAACCCCTCCGCTCCCGCGGGAACGGTGATCGAGAACAGCGCGTCCATCACCTTCTCCGGCGGGCAGGCGCAGAGCACCAACACCGTGAAGACCACGGTGGCCGCCCCCCAGCCGCAGTCCGGCATCACCGCCTCCCTGGGCAAGGCCGAGGACGGCTGGTCGGGGGCCGTGCCGGTATACGCCGCGCTGGAGTACCTGGACCACTCCGACTACCCCTACGCCAGGGCCGTGGTGACCACGCCCGCCTCCAACTCCTTTAACGCCTCCATGGCCTGGAACGAGGGAGCGGGCCGCTTCGAGGGGGTCATCTACCCCGGCTCCGACTACTGCATGGGCTGCGCCGACCCCCACACCGGCGCCTTCGTGGTGAGGGTGGAGCTGGACGACGACCCCGCCTTCGCCTCCGTCGACTACCTCGACCACACGGACGGTTTCAGCACCTTCGTGACCAGGAGGAAAAGCTCCAAGGGGACGGACCGCGACTACACAGACTTCAACCCCGTGTGGAGCGGGGGCCACTGGCGCTACAGCGTAAGCGACCTGGTCATCTACTCCGAGTCGGCCAAGAGCCACGTGGCAGTGGCCATCCCCTTCCACCCCGTGACCTCGGCCATCAGCAACATCAGCGTGAGTTTCAACGGAGCGGCGGTCCCGCAGGGCTCGGCGTCCTCTACCTCCGACTGCTGGTGGTGGGAGCCCGGGCTGCACACCCTCTACCTGCAGAGGTCGTCCATGGGCACCTCGGAGGTGGACGTTGACCTGGCCTCCGACTCCGACACCGACCTCTTCGCCATCCGCTACGACAGGGTGCAGACGGCGGACATGGCCGGGCGCAGTTTCCACAACGGCCTCATGGTCTCCAACCGCTACTGGACCACCTTCGTCTACGGCGGGGGCCACGAGCACGCCGGCATGCAGGCGGAGAGCCGCGCCCACGAGCCGGGTGCCCCCGACGTCTCCACCGACTGCATGGAGAGGACCGCCGTGCACGTGGACAACGTGCCCCGGGCCGACGGCTCGATAAGCTATCCCTACGACATCAAGTGGAAGCAGCAGGAATGGATGGACTATATCGTAAGCGAGGGAAGCGGCTCGATAACCGTGGCCGTGCATTCCGACGATACCCCGGGCAGCGGCTGGCAGCAGCAGCTGGACACGGGCATCTCGGCCGCAAGGAGCACCACCTTCTACGCGGGAGAGCGCTACATAAGGCAGGAGCTGAGCTTCACCAACCACGATGCGGCCTCCCACGCCTACCCCCTGGTGTGGGGGAGGGAGCAGTGGCTGGGCGCGGACAGGGGCACGGGCGACGAGGGGCGCTGCGCGGGAGACACGGCGGACAGGGATATCGAGGCCACGGTGGCCATGGCCTCCCTCGCCGCCCCCTGGATGGTGGCCTACGACAGCGGGGGTCTACGCCGCCCAGGGGCTTATGTTCCAGGCGGAGGACCCGCCTAGATACGGGTATTTCCTCTCGGCCCCCGCGCTGGCCTCGGACGGCTGCGAATGGGTGGACTACGGCAGCGAGTACCGGCCGGACGACACGGGCAGCGGAACCTACGCTGAGAACATCTTCTTCGACAAGGTCTTCGGTGCGGTAGGCCCGCAGGAGACGGTGACCTTCTCCTTCTGGCAGTGGTTCTACGACACTGACTCGTGGGACAACATAGAGAGCGCGATGCAGGCGGATTACGGGAGTTTATAAGCTTAACCGACCTGGGCCGCTCCATCCAGAACGACATTATCGCCCGCAAGGAGTTCAACCATTTGTAGGCTCAAGGGAGCCCCTCCTGTAGTCACCCTGCCCCCTCCCGTGGTCACCCCACAAACCAATGCACCACACAACGTCATTGCGAGGAGCCGTCTTCGGCGACGAAGCAATCCCCTTAATAACCAACTAACAACCAAAGCACATCCTACCCCGCTCCTAACAGCGCCTCTATCATATCTACGGCGCCGTCATACGAGCAGGGGAGCAAGTGCGCATACACGTCCAGGGTCATCAGGATGGAGCCGCCGGCCGATTTCCGGGCGTGACCCCCCGGCCGAGGATGACCCCCCGGCCTGGGGGTCAGCGACTTGCGTGCCGGGGAATACCGTGCGAGAGGAGGAGGGCGCAGCTACCGGCATGACAAGTCCTGACTTCCCCAG
>CAYWXM010000027.1:0-8162 GCA_964462595.1 uncultured Actinomycetota bacterium | reverse complement strand
TACGAATAACCCGGCCTTAGCCGTCGGCCTTGGGGTCACGCCCGGAAATCGGCCGAGGCCTTGGGGTCAGGCCCGGCTTCCGGCCTTGGCCAGGCTGGGACGTCCGTAAAGGCATGGAGCAGCCGGGAGCATGAGCGGACCCCAGCGTGGAGGGCTGAGTACGGGTGTGGATAGTGGAGGGCTGACCCCCGGCGTGGAGGGCTGGCACCGGAGGGTGGCACCGAGTAATCGAACGGTGGGGCTGTATTTATCGCTAGGAAAGGGGTAGATGAAAATGGCCAAGGCAGATACCAAGGAGGTATTTCTCCCTCCGACGCAGTGGCCCGCCATAGAGGTGGACCCGGAGAAGTGCGACGCCTGCAGACGCTGCATAAAGACCTGTCCCATGGAGATCCTGGAGTTGAGGGACGGCATACCGGCCTTCAACGAGAAGTTCGACGCGTTCCGCTGCATAGCCTGCGATTCGTGCGTCGCCGTATGCCCCAGCGGAGCCATCACGCGCAAGGGCAACTACCGCGTGCTGGCAGGCCTCTACAAGAACACGGACATCTTCCCCGAGGAGGATAACACCTACCCCCAGCCTTTCGGCGACAAGACGCCGGAGCGCTTCGAGGACTACGAGGACCAACTCACCGAGACGGAGCGCGTCATCTACAAGCGGCGCAGCGTTCGCCTCTTCAAGAAGGAGCAGGTGCCGAAGGAGACGGTGGCCCGCATCATCGAGGCCGGCCGTTTCGCCCCGTCGGCGGGCAACTGCCAGCCCTGGGCTTTCGTGGTGGTGCAGGACCCGGCTGTCATCCAGGAGATGTGCGACAAATCGGAAAAAGCGCTGCAGAAACTCGTCGACAGCGTGTTTCCCAAGACCCTGGAGGAGTTCAGGAACCCTCCCCGCAGCAAGAGCATCTTCACCAAGCTTTTCAGCAAGTTCATCGTGGGCAGCGCGGACCAGAGGGGCGCGATGGGGGCCAAGGCCGTCTACGAGCACGAGGACCACGGCCTCTTTCTCGGGGCCCCTACCGTCATCCTGGTCCTGAAGGATTACCGCGGCATAGGCCAGGTGGATCTGGACACCGGGCTGGCGGTGGAGAACATGGTGCTGACCGCACATTCGCTGGGGCTGGGGACTTGCGTCGTCGGGCTCATGAACCTGCCCTTCCTTATCTACCCCAAGTTCGTGAAGGAGACGCTGGGGATCAAGCCGCCGTTCAAGTTTTTCACCGCCATATCCCTGGGATACCCCAGGGGAGTATGCGACAGCGTGGTCAAGCGCGAGCCGGCCCGCGTCAAGTGGATTTAGAGGCCTTGGGATCAGGCCTTGGGGTCACGCCCGGAAATCGGCCTGAAGGAGGACCGCAGAGGCCTTGGGGTCACGCCCGGCTTCCGGCCTGGATAAAGCCCGGGCGTCCGTCAAGGAAAACAAGCGCCGCGCCCCCACATCCGGCGCCATGACCGAAAACGCGGACAGGGGCGCGAGCAGAAGTAATAAGGGGCGGAATTCAAACTTAAGGGGGAATCCATATGAATGCGCGAGGTGAACTCTATACCTACATGGGGAGCGACGGGGACCTGCTCGAATACTCGCCCATGCTCAAGGTGATGAAAAAGAAGTTCCCTTCCTACGTGAAACAGGCCGAGGATGCGCAGCGGGTGGGCCGCAGGTTCGCTCGCGAGGTCATAGCCCCGGTGGCCCTGGAGGTGGACGCCAAGTGCGCGGAGGATCCCACCTACATGGACTGGGACTTCTACGGCAAGGCCATGCAGGAACACATCCCCACCGCTTACGTGCCCGTGAAGATGGGGGGAAGGGGATGGGGAGGCCTGGGCCTCTTCCTCTTCGTGGAGGAAGGGTGCGCGGCCTGCGTGGGCCTCACCGCCCAGATCGTTTTCAACATGTTCGGCTTCCTCTGCGCCTGCGTCGATTTTCTCCCCGGCATCCTCATCAGCATGATCAAGGAGATGGTGGAGGAGGAGGCGAAAGGAAACCCGGTTTTCTTCGGCTGGGCCATCACCGAGCCCAGCAGCGGCACCGACTCGGAGCACCCCGCGGCCATGCGCACCATGCGCCCCTCCATCGAGGCGAAGAGATCCAACGGCGGCTACCTGGTGAACGGCCGCAAGCACTTCATCACCAACGGCGACCTCGCCAACTACGTCGTCTTCAACGCGCCGGTGGACCGCTCACGCCCCCTGGAGACCGATGCCACCTTCTTCCTGGACACGAAGACCCCGGGCTTTTCCATCGGCAGGATCGAGAACAAGTGCGGGCACAAGGCCAAGCACACCGCCGAGCTTGTCTTCGAGGACGTCTTCCTTCCCGAGGAGAACGTATGGGCGCCTCCGGGCCAGGGCATGGACCACACCCTGGAGATACTGTCTACCACGCGCGGCGCCGTGGCCGCCCTGGCCCTGGGAAACGCCCGCGGCGTGACGGAGGCTACCGTACGCTACGCGTCGGAGAAGAAGGTGGGGGGCCACCGCCTCATCGACGAGCAATGGGTGCAGTTCGAGCTGGCGGACATCATGAAGGACGTCATCATAGTGCGCAAGGCGGTCATCGACTTCGCGGTGGCGGTGGATTTCTACCACGTCATGAAGATGCTCAATAACCCCATCGCCAAGACCGCCCTGCGCATAACCCCGAGGAGCGTCCTCATGTCCGACAAGCTGGAGGAGATCGCGGGATCCAAGCTGGTCTCTTCCATGGTGAGCGGGCTCAAGAAGAAGCAGGTGACCGACGAGGTGAAGTCGGACTTCATCCGCCACGGCTCCGCCATCAAGGCCGCCGCCACCGACCTGGCGCTGCGCGCCGCCTGCGTGTGCTCGGACATCGTGGGGCTGGAGGGCATGCGCCGGGAGTACGGCATCGAGAAGCGCTTCCGCGACGCAAAGGTATCCCAGATATACGAGGGGACCAACGAAACTAACCGGCTGGACGTCTTCGAGAGGGAGGTCGGCTATGAATTCTGATTTCGTTCCGGACCTGGGGGCCGGAGGTGTGATTCACAAGGTATGCAGGGATTTCTGCCGCAACGAGATAGAGCCCATGGCGCTCGAGGTGGATGCCCACGGCGCACCCGAACGCCTGGGTGGCGTGTGGTCAAAGAGCAGGGAACTGGAGATACCTTCCATGCTGGTGCCCGAGGAGCAAGGGGGAGTGGGCCATAACCTGCTCACCGCGGCCCAGGTGCTGGAGGAGCTGGCCCTGGGGTGCGCGGGGATAGCGGCCGCCTTCGCCCATCACCTCGCCGCCTGCGTCCCCCTCGTCGAGGCGGGCGAGTCGCAGGGACCTCTCCTCGCGCGCCTGGTAGACGAAGATGCCGAAGAGCCCATCATGCTCACCTTCGCCCTGCCGCCCGAGGAAGGGGACGAGGGAGGGCAGTCGCTCTCCGCGGCGGGCGGTTCGCTCACCCTGGGCGGGACGGCCGTCATGGTGGGATGCGCATCCATCGCGGATTACATGCTGGTGTTCGCGCCCGACGTGGACGCCGGGGGCCTGAGCCTGGTGGTGGTGGACACGCGCGGCGACGGAGTACGGATAGAGGACCCGCCCTACGTCCCGGGCCTGCACGCCGCACCCTTCTCCAACGTCACTTTCGAGGCGTACCGCGTAGGCGAGGCGGGCATAGTGGGCTCGAGGGGAAAGGCCGCGTCCCTGCGCGGCTACACGCTGAGCGCGCTGAACGGTTTCGTGGCCGCCATCGCCATGGGCGCGGCGCGCAGCGCCTTTGAGATGGCTCACCGCTACGCGCAGGAGCGCTTCCAGTTCGGGAAGATGATCATCGAGCACCAGCGGATCAAGCGCTACCTCGCGTCCATGGTGGTGAAGATAGAGATGGGGCGGGCCGGTTACATGCAGGCCCTGGCCTCCGAGAGGCTGGGAAGGCTCGCGACCGCCGGCAAGACCGACATCGCCAAGATCTTCTGCACGGATGCCGTCTTGGGCATATCCCTGGACGCCATCCAGGTGCACGGCGGCATAGGCTACATGAAGGAGACTGGGCTGGAGAAGATAATGCGCGACGCCAAGATGCTGCAGCTCCTGGGAAAGTCGAACCCGCGCATGGAACTGGAGCTGGTGGGGTAGGGCTCATGGGCGGGACCTGGTTCAGCGAGGCGGAGCGCGCGGCCCTCGAGACCCCGGTCATAAAGAGGATCCGCAAGGCCTTGATGCGCGGGGGAAAACGGGAGGCGCTGGGCCTCTGCGAGGAGCTGCGCGGCGAGAGGATACTCCTGCACGACTTCTTCGCGGAGGCCTGCACCGCGCTCTGGTCCTGGACCGGCGGGGAACTGGGCGAGAAGCGCCTGGAGGATATGTTCACGAGCGTCTTCGAGCAGAGCGCGCGACGTCAGATGTACACCCTGCTCGACAACGACCTCTACCGGGGCTACGAGGCCTTCATCCTCAACCGCGACGGCTGGGTGGCGCACAGCTGCAGTGGGGCGGGGGAGCACGGCGGAGCTTTCCGGCTGGAGGAGGATGACGAGAAGTTCACTTTCGTCATGGACCCCTGCGGGAGCGGGGGGAGGCTGTGGCGCAAGGGGCGCTACGAGCCGCCCGACGGGTTCGCCCTTACGGCCGAGGCCTTTCCCTGGTCCTATAACCGGCAGGGTTTCCCTTATTACTGCCTGCACTGCTCCTTCCTCAACGAGATCCTGCCCTGCAGGCACATGGGAATCAACAACTGGCCCGTGGACCCGCCCGCGGAGCCGGGCGACGTATGTAAGTGGCACCTGTACAAGGACAGGAAGGCCGTGCCGGAGCGCTACTACGATAGGTTCGGCCTGCGCAGCCCCGGGGGAGGGCGCGGGGCCGCGGCCGCTGCCACGGAGGCAGGCGAGGAGGCCGCGCCCGGCACGCGCTGGTTCAGCGAGGAACGCAGGACCGAGATGGTAAAGCCCACCCCGGACCGCCTCGCCGAGCGGCTGGGAAGGGGCGAGACGCTGTCTGCCCTGGCCCTCGGCGTGACCATGGGAGGGGAGTTTTTCTTCCTGCACAACCTGTACGTGGACATGCTCGTATCCACCCTGGACTTCATCGCCCGGGAGGCGGGCGAGGAACGCCTGGGCGACGCCCTCTCCTACGTGTTCAAGACCTGCGTGGAGAACCGCATCCTGCCGCTGGCGGCCGGTATGGAGCGCAGGGAAGCCCTCTCCTTCCTGCTCGAGAACTTCTTCCGGGCGGAGCTTTGCGGCGGGGCGGGCATGCCCCCGGCGCGCTTCAGGATAGAGGAGGACACACACGGGGTGAGCGTGGTCCTCGACCCCTGCGCGAGCGGGGGCAAGCTGCTGCGCCACCGCGCCTACCAGCCCCCGGGGAAGCTGAAGAAGGCGAGGGAGGCGCTGGAGAACCGCCTGGTGGGGGCGTCGGCGAAGCTGCCGCTGCCGCGGGGCCTGCTGGAGTTTATGCTCCCTTTCATCTTCGACTACTTCTCCGAGACCCGCAAACCGGAGGGTATCGGGGTCACGGGCAAGGCATATCCCTGGTCGGGCATGAGGAGAGGCGTACCTTACTATTGCTGCTTCTGCACCGCTGCGCTCGCCGCGTCGGGATGCGACTGGCTGCAGGTTTTCCCCCCGACCCGCCGGGGCCAACCCTGCGTGTGGAGGGCTCGCAAGTAGAGGCCTAGGCGCCGGCCTCGGGGTCACGCCCGGAAATCGGCCGATGCCAGTGGGCCGGGGGGGTCAGCATTGGGGTCTGGAAATCGGCCGATGTCAGGCCTTGAAATCGGCATCTTGCATTTTGCGCCGCATGATTTAAGACAGTTGAGGCAGGGGAGGGGACGGTATGGGGAAGTTCGATCTCTAGGAAGGGTATAACCTGGAGGATGCCAGGGTGATCAAACCCGCCGCGGGCAAGGCTTCCTTCATCCTGGTGGGCGGCCTGCGCAGGCTCTCCCACATGGAAGAGATCGTGGAGAACGGTTGGGCCGATTTCGTCGCCATGAGCCGTCCCCTTATAAGGGAGCCGTCGCTGGTAAAGAAGTTTCGCGAGGGGAAGAGCGAGGCCGCGTCCTGCGTCTCGTGCAACAAGTGCTTCGCCAGGGTCGCCAACAGGCTTCCGCTGCGCTGCGAAATGGTGCAGGGGCAGCCTTAAGTCAATATTTTGGGGTCAGAGCTTAAAAGCTGCATCTTTAGCCGTCGATAAAGCCCCCTGCCGGCAACCCACCTTTAACAAACCGTTGCGGCCGATTTCCGGGCGTGACCCCAAGGCCGAGACCTCGGCTTTACGGGGCGTAGCCGGAGGCGCAGTGGCCGCCGTTCCAACCGGCGCCGTAGGAGAAGTACATCGAGCGCTCGCAGATCACCGGCTGGTCGGAGGATACCCGGGCGGATAGATGCAAGTCCGGCCCCGCGTCTTCGTTGACGAAGATGGTGTATCGACCGGGCGGCACACGGTGCACCTTCTCCCGGGGCGTCTCCCCTTGGATGTTGTAGGTCGCCTTCACCTCGGCCTCCGCCGCGCCGGTGTTCTGGAAAAGCAAGGGGGCCGTGTCTTCGGTTTTCGGTCGGTTATCGCGACCGCGTGCAGGAAAAATGAAGATCGAAGACACGGCCCCACTAGCGCTCGGCCCCACTAGCGCTTGGCTTGGTGGAGCGCCTCAGGCCGGAAGCCGGGCTTGACCCCCGTGCCTGACGCTTTGGTGGTAATATTATGTTGCCGGGTGGGGCATCCGGAGAGTTCTGTTGAGCGTGTTGCGCTGGATCTCTGAAGCATGAAGGGCGCGAAGATGAAGATGTGTCGGGCGCCCTCTATCCTCCTTCTATCACTCCTGCTTATCCTGCTCCCCCTGGCGCTTGCGGCGTGCGGCGGCGGCGGTGAAGAGGAGCAGCAGGCGGACAAACAGGCACAGCAGCGCGAGGAGGAGATGCGGCAACGGGAGGAAACCCCGGCGCAGCAGGGAGAGCAGGGAGAGCAGGGCGAGGAGCCGGTCGAGGAGCTGAGCGAGGAGCAGCAGGCGGACAAGGCCGCCGAGGAGATGGCCGAGATCCACCAGCAGTTCCAGGGGCAGATGGAGATCTTCCCCGGAGCCATGCCGGACACCTCGGCCGCGGCGGTGCGGGTGAAGGAGGCCGCGAGCGCGGACTGGATCCTTTTCACCGAGGAGCCACAGGACAGGGTAGTCCGTTTCTACGAGAGAGCCCTCAGGAGGATGAGAGACCTAGACAAGGAAGAGACCCCCTCCAGGGTCGTCTTCTATTTTAGTGATAACCGCGGGCAGAGCGTGAGGTTGGAGGTGGTGCAGGCGGGCTCCGGTCCGCAGGACGGCACGTACATCATCGTGGCCGCCGGGTAGCCCCGGTCGCGCCGCGATATGCGTGCAGTCGCGAGGCAGGTGGGTTTCACGAGGTAAAAAGGAGGCAGGGGAGATGACGGCAAGCATAAATATCCATAGCGCGGGCGTCTCGTTCACGGCGAGGAGGTGCCTGCTGCTGGCGTCGGTCCTGCTGCTGGCGGCGGCCATGATCATGGCCCAGGTGCCGGCGGCCCACGCCGCGGCGGTGTGGTCGCCACCGGAGAACATCTCCCCCGGGGATCTCTACCCCTACAACGAAGACCCCGACATGGCCGTCGACGCCGACGGCAACGTCCACGTGGTGTGGGAGGGAGATAACGGAGCGAGGCAGGTATTCTACGCCAGCAACGCCGGCGGGTCATGGTCCGAGCCGCTGCTCATCTCCACCAACTCCCTCGACAGCTACGGCCCCCAGGTAGCGCTGGACCCGGGCGATAACCCCCACGTGGTCTGGGTGGGTTACGACGAATCCAATGAGGATTACCGCATCTGGTACTCCACCAACCCCGGCACGGGCTGGCAGGCGCCGGAGTCCATCTCCAGCACGCTCAGCAACTGCTACGGCCCACAGATAGCGGTGGACTCGGGCGGTAACCCCCACGTGGCCTGGTACGGCTACGACGACTCCTACGATCACTACCGCATCTGGTACTCCACCAACCCCGGCACGGGATGGGAGGCCCCGACGCTCCTCTCCACCGCGCCCTGCACCGACTACCAGAGCGGACCCCAGATAGCCGTGGACTCGGGCGGTAACCCCCACGTTGTCTGGCACGGCCACGACACCTCCTACGATTACTACCGTGTCTGGTACGCCACGAACCCCGGCACGGGCTGGGTTACACCGAAGAACATCTCCACCTCCCC
>CAYWXM010000026.1:0-4811 GCA_964462595.1 uncultured Actinomycetota bacterium | reverse complement strand
TATTCCAGCTTCACCTCCATTATGTCCTGCATCTTGCGGTAGAGGCTGCGCAGGGGGATCTCCGCCGGGCAGGCCTCCTCGCACAGGCCGCAATCGATGCACCTTCCCGCCATATCCAGGGCCCTTATGATGTGGAAGGAGGGGAACTCCGGGGGCAGCACGCCGGGCTCGACCAGGTAGGGGTCCTCCAGGGCGCACTCCTTGCAGAAACACATGGGGCAGATGTTACGGCAGCCGTAGCACTTGATGCAGCGAGAGAACTGTTCTCTCCACCACTGCAGCCTTTCCGTATCCGGGAGGGATTCGACTTCCTCTATCAACTCGTCGTGCCGGACCGCCTCTACCTTATTCCCTATAGCAATATCGCTCGGATAGGGGCGGCGGCAGCCGCAGGCATCGGCTTCCTCAGCGCTGCAGGCGACCCCCACCATGACCAGGCGGCCTAAGTCCACCTGCTCCAGCTTCGCTAGCTCTATAAGCGCCCGTTCGTCACAGCCGCGCACCAGTACCGCGAACCGCTTTTCCGGGTATTCACGCATCAGGCCGATGATTATCTTGCCCAGGGGATAACGCGATTCGCCCACCTGCGCAGGTTCCAGGTCTGGGGAGTCCGCATCGGTTATCAGCGCGGGCAGCACCGTCCCTTCCTCGTTCTTGAAGCACAGGAAGGCATCGGCTCCGCCGGAGAGTTTCTCCCTTACGATCGCGGCGAGGTCAGTCATGCCCCCACCACCTCCGTCCTCTTCTTACGCAAGGGCGAGGGGCCAAGCGCCTCGACCTCCTCGGTGAAGGAACGTATCACTTCCGCATACTTCTCGCCCTCCGCGGCCGACACCCATTCCAGGCGCAGCCTTCCTTCCTCCAGGCCCAGGAACTTCAGTGCCTCGTGCAGCACCGCGAAGCGTTTGGCGGTCATGTAATTGCCCTTGAGGTAATGGCAGTCCCCGATGTGGCACCCGGCTATGAGCACCCCGTCTATACCTTCCTGGAAGGCCTTGACCACGAAATAGGGCGAGATGGTCCCGGTGCACATCACCCGCACGTCAAGCACGTTGGGGGGATACTGGAAGCGCGATACCCCCGCCAGGTCCGCACCGGCATAGGAGCACCAGTTGCACAGGAAGGCCAGGATGCGTACTTCGTCTTCGCCGCCTTTCTTGTTCTCTTCAGCCATCCTCACGCCTCCCCTCTCATTCCCGCCAGGCGGGCGCCGCCGCCTGGATCTGCTCGTATATCTGGTCGGAGCGGAAACCCTGCAGGCGGCTCGCCCCCGCCGTGCAGGCGGCGGTGCAGGTGCCGCAGCCCTTGCACAGGGAGCTGTTCACCACCGCCACCTTCCTCTCCTCGTCGAAGGTTATGGCCTCGAAGGGGCAGAGCTGGACGCAGATGCCGCAGCCGGCGCATTTCTCCGCATCGACTACCGCCACCACCCCCTCGGTGACTATCTGGTCCTTGCACAGGACGGACTCGGCGCGCGCCGCCGCGGCCGCCGCCTGGGCTACCGATTCCTCTACCGATTTCGGCGCGTGGGCCAGGCCGCATACGAAGACCCCGTCGGTGGCGAAATCCACCGGGCGCAGCTTCATGTGCGCCTCCAGGAAGAAGCCCTCCGCGTTGCGCGGTACCTTGAGCATGGGGGCCAGTGCCGCGTTGTCGGGATTGGCCACTATCCCCGTGGCCAGCGCTACCAGGTCGGTGTTGAGCACCACCATCTCCCCGTCCAGGTTGGCATCGGCCACCCTCACCTGCAGGGTGCCCGACACGTCGCGCACGTCCGGGCGGTCGTCGTCATCGAAACGCAGGAAGACCACGCCCGCTTCCCTCGCCTTTCTGTAGGCATCCTCGCGGAATCCGTAGGTACGGATGTCGCGGTAGAGAACGAAGACCTCTGTGCCCGGGCTCAGCTCCTTGAGGGCCCGGGCGTTCTTCACGGCTTCGGTACAGCATACCTTGGAACAGTAAGGACGCTCCTCGTCGCGGGAGCCGACGCACTGTATCATCACCACTCGATGCAGCTCCGCGAGGGAGGGGTCCCTCTCGGCTATCCTCTTCTCCAGCTCCCACTGGGTGAGCACCCTCTCGTCCTCCCCGTACATGTATTCCGTGGGTTGATACTGCCCGCCCCCGGTAGCCAGGATGACCGCCCCGTGCTCGAGCAGTGCCTCCCGCCCTTCGCCGTCCCTTACCAGCGTCTTGAACTGCCCCACGAACCCCCCCACGTCAAGGACCTCGTGGCCGGTGAGCACCGACACCAGTTCTTCCCGCTTTACCTCGGAGATAAGGCCCTCCAGGTAGGCGCGCACGTCCTCTCCCTTGTGGTTGAAATGGATGTTCCACGCCAGTCCGCCCAGCTCGCTCTCTTTCTCCACCAGGTAGACCGGAAAACCGGAGCGGGCGATACCCAGGGCGGCGTTCATCCCCGCCACACCCCCGCCGATGACCAGGCCGCGCGGCACGACTTCGCTCTCCCCCTCCGCCAGGGGCTCAAGGCGGCGCGCCTTCTCCACCGCCATCTTCACCAGGTACTGGGCTTTGCGCGTGGCCTTTTCCGGCTCCTTCATGTGTACCCAGGAACAGTGCTCGCGGATGTTGGCCATCTCGAAAAGATACTTGTTTATCCCCGCCGAGCGCAGGGTCTCGCGGAAGAGCGGCTGATGGGTGCGGGGCGTGCACGAGGCAACCACCAGGCGGTTGAGGCCGTTCTCCTCCACTACCTTGCGTATCCATTCCTGCGTATCCTGGGAACAGGCGTAGAGGCGCTCCTCCGCAAAAACCACCCCGGGCAGGCTCTTCGCGTACTCCACCACCGCGGGAACGTCCAGGAAGCCGCCGATGTTGGAGCCGCAGCGGCAGATCACCGCCCCCACGCGGGGCTCCTCGCCGCTCACGTCCCTCTCCGGTGGATGCTCGCGCCGGGTGAGCAGGGTATCCCTGGCCCCGTGCAGCGCCTGGGAGGCCACCCCCGCCGCGGCCGTGGCCTGGACCACCGTATCGGGTATGTCCCTGGGCTCCTGCGCCGCTCCGCATACGAGGACCCCCGGTCGCGAGGAGAGCACTTCCAGGAAGGGGTCGGCCTTGGCGAAGCCGTAGTCGTTCGCCTCCAGGCCCAGTCCCTCTTTCAGCCCGGAGGGCGCTTCCAGGCCGATGGACAGAACCACCAGGTCGAACTCCTCCTCCTGCATGCTTCCCGCCTTGTCGGAGTAGCGCAGCAGGAGGTTCCCCGAGCGCTGCTTCTCGCGGATGCCGGATACCAGCCCGCGCACGTAGCGTACGCCCTGCCTGTCCGCGGCCGCGTTGTAATATTTCTCGAAATCCTTCCCGTAGGCGCGCATGTCGATAAAGAAGATGGTGGGTTCGATCCCGGGCAGGTGCTCCATGGAGATCAAGGCCTGCTTGGTGGCGTACATGCAGCAGACGCTGGAACAGTAGCCGTTGCCCAGCGTGGTATCGCGCGACCCAACGCATTGTATGAAGGCGAGTTTGCGCACCTCCCTGCCGTCCGAGGGGCGGACGACGTGTCCCTGGGTTGGGCCGTTGGCTCCCAGGATGCGCTCGAACTCCAGTGAGGTCACCACGTTCTGGTACACGCCGTACCCGTATTCCGTCTTGCGGGATGCATCGAAGGGCTTGTAGCCCGGGGCGGCGATGACCATCCCCACCCGTATGACCACTTCCCTTTCCTTCTGCTCGAAATCGATTGCGCCCGCCTGGCATACCTTTACGCAGTTGCCGCATTTGCCCCTGGCGAGCCACAGGCACACCTCGGGCTCTATGACCGCCGCTCCCGGCACGGCCTGCGGGAAGGGCACCCGGATGCAGCGCGTGGTCCCGAGGCCGGCGTTGTAGGGGTCCGGTATCTTCACCGGGCACTTGGCGGTGCAGTCACCGCAGCCCGTGCACTTGTCTATATCCACGTAGCGCGGGCGGATGCGCAGCCTCACCCGCAGGTCGCCCGGCTCCCCCTCCACGGAGAGCACGTCGGCCAGGGTGATGACCTCGATGTTGATATTGGAAGAAACCTCCACCATCTTGGGCGAGAGGATGCACATGGAGCACTCGTTGGTGGGGAAGGTCTTGTCCAGCATACCCATCACCCCGCCTATGGAGGGGGAGGAATCGGTGAGGTAGACCTTGTAACCGAGGTCGGCAAGCTCAAGTGAGGCCTGTATGCCCCCCACTCCGCCGCCCACCACCATCACCGCGCCGACCGGGACTTCCGCATCCGCAGGCTTTGCGCCCTGCCGGGTATCCTCGCCCTTGCCTTCCCGCGTCCCGCCCTTCCCGTTATGCCTTTTACCCTCGGGTCCGGCTGCCTTCTCGCTGCCCGCCAGCCTGTTGCCTGCGCCGTCCTTTATCGCGCCGCTTCTTTTTTCTTTCCCTCCATTGCTGTTCGCCTTTTTTCTGCTCACCGCCATTTGCGTCCTCCTAAGCCAGGCCCGCGCCCTGGAGCAGCGGGTAAGGGTCGATAAGGTGGCGTTTGAACCATTCCCCGCTCCCTGGCTCCTGCAGCGCCAGCCCCAGCAGCTCGGTGAAGAAAAACACCGGCATCTCGTGGCGAGTCTTGAAACTCAACCTGCCCTCGCTCTGGCGCATCTCCAGGTTGGCCAGGCACATGGGGCAGGCGGTCACTATGCAGTTGGCCCCCGCCTCCTCCGCGGCGTCGAAGAGCCGGTTGACCAGCTTGACCACCACGTCGGTGCGGGTGAGGGACAGGCTGCCCCCGCAGCAGTCGGTCTTGTAAGACCATTTCTTCACCTCTGCCCCCAGGGTTCCCAGGAGGCTGTCCATGAGGCGGGGGTTATCGGGATCGT
>CAYWXM010000025.1:0-1830 GCA_964462595.1 uncultured Actinomycetota bacterium | reverse complement strand
GAACGAACTTCTGGCCGAGGCCAGGGCGTGCATAAGCTACGGATATTCCAATCCCATAGAGATTTCCGGTGAGCTCATAAACATCGACGGTAGCCAGGCCGGCTTCTCATGCCAGGTCCTCGCGCATTACCCGGGCGAGGACTCGACCTTCCAGCTTTGCGCCTATCTGGTGCGGGAGGAAGGGGCATGGAAGGTGGCCGATGCCTTCAGGAGATACTGAGATGGGTAGAATACACGACTATATGTCCATGGCATATGAGTGGTTGAAGCGTCACAAGATAATCTCCATCATGCTGATTGTCTCAGCGGTTCTCATGCTATTCGGCAGGTTCGCTTCCACAGGTGCAAGCACCAGCGCTGAATCCTCGAACGTAGATAAAGATGCCCGGAGAAGCTGCGTTTACGGATTCGTGGAGGAGTACGGCAGCTGGTCCTGGATGGACCCCTTCAACACCCAGCGCCTCGATGACTTCGCGCACCCGGACCTCGTGGGCGAAATCATGGAGGAGCGCACAGCGCGGTACGCAAGCGCCGAAGAAGCACAGGATCCCGAGGAGGCGCAGGCACTTGCCGCGCAGAGGATGCAGCAGGCAGGCGTGGTGAAGGTCGCAAGTATCGAGAGCATCGACGTTCTGAGCAACAGCGATGATTCCTTCCAGATAGAGATACGCGTGTCTGAGTATTCCTTCACCAACGAGGGTGGCCTGGTGAGGCAGGAGGCTTTCTACAGCGTGGATATAGAGAGGGCTAAGGGGGCGGGGATGGCCGCCCCTTATCTGGTCGTCCGCTTCATAAAGAACTAGCACCTTGAAAACCCCATAGGGTTTTGGCCTTCGGGCGCCTCCCGGCTGGGCCGGGCCGGGGACAGGATACCCCGGCCCCGCTCCGGCTAGCGCGAGGTGCGAGCTGCCGAACTCGCCCAATGGGCGGCGGCTTTTGAAAAGGCCCCCCACGGAGAAACACCCCGAAGGTCCGCTCGGACCGGCACCCTGGATGCGCCGGTCCGCCCGGGCTGGCGTTCCTCACCAAAAAGAGAGAGAAGGAGGACGAAATAATGGCGAAGAAAGCGCACGCGAGCAGGAGGGACGCGGGAAGGATCGGGGTATCTGATTTCCCCGACGTCGCCTTGCACAAGCTCCACCAAGGCCTTTATGTGGCCATCGAGGTGGAGGAGAGGTTCACCATGGAAGACTTGGACGTCTACCAGCAGGTCCGCACGGAGCTCGACCGCAGGGGGTACGCCATAGCGGATAACTATCCCTTCATACTCATGGTGGCAGACGCAGGAAACGGCATCCTCGAATAGGTCCTGGGGAGCTGCGCGGCCGCCTACACGAGTCAAGCTAGAAGGCCAAACGGGCGTGGAGATGAGCTCTGAGCTCTTTTCCGTGCCCACCCCCTGGTGATGAGCCGCACGCGGCTTATATAGCACATTGAGAAAGGAATAGAGAGGTCTCGGGCTGGCCGCCTCCATGCACGTAAGGTCTGATGCGCGGAGGCAGGGCCTTCTCCGCCGGCGCACCCGGATGAGCGCCGCCGGGGCGGCACCTAAAAGTTAGCCCGGTTAGGGTCCCGGCTCGACGGACCGGGGAACCTGCGCCGTTTATATACCACTGCAGGAAAGGGGCGGCGCGGGGAAACCTGGCCGCCCCCCTTTCATCCCGAAAGGGGGTGCAAGTGATGGCTCTCTTCAGCGTGAAGAAGGAAAGGGTCGAGCGGGAGACGGAGAAAGGGATACTGGCCGAGGTGGACGTGCCCATAATCGTTCCCAGGGACGGTGCCTACGAGGTGCAGGTGGTCCAGCGCAAGGGCTGGATACCCAAGGCCAAG
>CAYWXM010000024.1:0-193437 GCA_964462595.1 uncultured Actinomycetota bacterium | reverse complement strand
TAGGTCTCGAAAGTATTCCCCGCAGGGTGACGCGGCGGTGCCTGTGCCAGTCCTGGCGAAGACAGGCCTGGCCTGGCACGTGTAGGTCTCGATAGATGGTGGTATGTGCCGGCCTTAGTCCTCGTCGCTGAACAGGCCAGCGAAGCGATTGCGCAGCTCCAGTTTGCGCACCTTCAAGGTCATGCCGTAGGGCATCTCCTCCGGCCTAACGATGCGCACGGCGCGGGGACTCTTGTATCCGGCTATGTTCTGCTTGCACCAGGCCAGGATGTCGTCCTCGCTCGCCTGCGCCCCCGGCCTCAGGGTCACCACGGCCAGCGGCACCTGCTTCTTCAAGGGGTGCGGGACGCCCACCACCGCCGCGTCCGCGACGTCGGGATGGTTCAGCACTTCCTTCTCCACCTCTACCGAGAAAACGGAGTAGCCGCCGCACTTGATGACGTCCTTCACGCGGTCCACGAAGAAGAGGCGGCCGAGCTTGTCCTTGCGGCCCACGTCGCCGGTGCGCAGCCAGCCGTCCACGATGAGCTCGGACGTGGCCTCCGGGTTGTTCCAGTAACCCTTGGTTATACCGGGCCCGGCCACGGCCACCTCTCCCACCTCTCCCGCCGGCAATCTCCTGCCGTCCTCGTCGAGGATGCGTACGCGCACCGGCGGCAGCGGCCACCCCACGCACCCCCGGGGATATTTCAGCCCCATGATGGCGATCTTAAGGGTGGCGATGCCCGCCAGCTCCACCATGCCGTAGACCTCGGTAAAGAACGCCTTGGCCTGGAAAGGCCCCAGGTTGAGTAGGAAGCCCTTGGCGCGAAAGGCCTCCGCATATTCTTCGGGCATGGCATCGGCCGCGCTTCCGAACATCTTCAGGCTCGAGAGGTCGTATTTATCTATGCCCTCGGCGAGCATCATGGCGTACATGGCGGGAACGCCCACGAAGAGTCCGACCTTCTCCTCCTGCATGGTCTCGAGGACGGCGCGGGGCTCGAAATGGCGCATGTAGTAAGCACGCAGCCCTACGCATGCGCCGATGATATAGCAGCCGAAGCCCATGACGTGAGCCGCCGGAAGGCAGAAGAGCCCGGAGAAGCTCGGACCCACCGGGATGACGGCAGCCCCTATCTTCTGCGCTGTGAGCAGGCAGCGCGAGGTCATCACCGCGCCCTTGGGAAAACCGGTGGTCCCCGAGGTATAGAAGATGGCTACCTCGCGGTCGGGGTCGAGCTTCTCCCCCTCCCAATCCGGCGCGGCGCTGATGGCCTCGTCCAGGGAGAGGAAACCATCGCCGGCCTCTTCCCGCGGGCCGGCCATGATCCAGCGCTTGATGCTCGGGAGTTCTTCCTTGCTCCCGATATTGCCCTCGAAGACCTCCCTGTCCACTACGAGGGTATCGGCGCCGCAGTTCTCCATGATATAGCGCATCTCCTTGCCTTTGAGCATGTAGTTCATGGGTACGGCGATGGCGCCCGCGCGGGCGATGGCGAATATGGAGAGCGGCAGGTCGAAGTTGTTGCCGGTGGATATGCCCACCCTCTCCCCGGGGCGCACGCCCATCCCGTGCAGGGCCGAGGACACTTTCTCCACGAAACGCGCCGCGTCCCTGTAGCTCAGCTCCCGCAGCGGGAAGTCATGGTAGCACAGGGGCTCGTGCAGCGTGCCGAAAACCCTGTCGCCCCTCAGCTCCGCAAGGCGGGCGTGAAAATTACCCAGGGTCAGATCTCTCTGCAATGCCAGGTTGAACTTATCGGGTATGAACCTCATCCGTATCCCCTTCCATGCCGATGAACAAATATATCGGAGTTGTACGGAACAATATTTGCATCAGTACCCCGCAGTGTCAAACCCCTCTACCGCCACGGTCCCCACGACCGCTACAATATGCTATATTTTAATTCGACATCATGTCGAGTGTTTTTTGGGTCTTTTCTGCCCATGGCCGCGGAAGGTTTTCCCATGAAGGAAAAACAAAGCAAGTCGGATATCACGCGCGAGAACCTGGCCAACGCCGCCCGCGAGGTGTTCCTGGAGAAAGGTTATCACCGCACCAAGGTCGTGGACATCATCGAGCGGGCAGGATGCGGCCACGGCACTTTCTATGATTATTTCAAGAGCAAGGATGAAGCGCTCATGGCCATCCTGGGCGAACTCATCCGCGAACTCGACCGCCTGGGAGAATCCTCGCGCATACTCATGGAGCGCATAGCTTTCGACGACTACGACGCCATACACATCCTGCTGCAGGGAATAAGCGATATCTTCAACCGCCACGGCGACCTCAACAACGTCTATATAGAAGCGGCCCTGGAGAGCGCGGCCTTCAGCGACGTGTACAGCGAACTGCACCGCGTTTTTTCGGAGATCCTCGAGAGCAAGATAAAACAGATGAAGGACGCGGGCAAATGCGAGGGCATCGATGCCCGCATAGCTTCCCAGATACTTGTAACCCTGGTCGGGTTCACATCCTATGGCCGCCAGGCCGGGTTCATCGCAGGCGACAATAAAAAGGTCACCGAGAACCTGGGCCTGCTCGTCTTCCGCGCCCTCAATTATTGAGGGCGGAGCCACTATCCCAGGTTACACGAAAACATTCAGGGTTTCACGCGGACCTGCAGCGGCGACGCGGACCTGCCCTCTCAAGGGAAAACGGGAGAAGTAATCCATTGCCCGCCCATATCCGCGCCGTTGATACGCGAACCCGTGCCCGCCGGGCTTCAGAGATCGAGAAGGTCCACGAACCAGCGCCCGTCCTCGCGCGTCAGGGGGATGCGCAGCGCCTCCGCCTCGCCTATCTCGATCTGCGATCCGTCGCTGCCCGTAAACGACCCCCACAGATAAACGGACGCCCTGTCCCCCGCGACCTCGACATCGTAGGTCGCCTCCACTACGCCTGCGAAGGGTATGCCCTCGCGGAAGCCCGCTATGAGGATGCCGCCCAGGGTCTGGTCATCGGCGTCAGGCATCTCCGCGCGTGCCTGCTCCAGGAAAGATGGCGCGACCAGGTTGACGAACTCCGCCTTCTCCTCACTCAAGGCCGCTTCGATGGCCTTTTCCGCCACCAGTTCCTCTCCCGCGCGGGAGATGGCTGTATCACCACAGCCCGATACAAACGCTGCGAACAGCGCGCAGGCAACGGCCAGGAAAAGAAAACGCGGCAGCCGGTTCTGCGCAGAGCGCCCGCCGCCCTTCCGTTGCCGCGATGGAAGAATGCCTGACGCGAGCGAGAGGCGATTCACGGCCGCCGTATGCCGCGCTTCCCGGTCTTTCCCTTGCGCACGCGACTGTCTCAAGAGCCCCATATCGTCTGCTCCGAGATCTTTTTCCACTCTCCGTCCTCCACGCGCAGGAGATAACGGACGCCGGACCCCGCGAGCGGGCCGTAAAGGGAGCCTATCTCCACTAAGGCCTCCTTTTCTTTCCCGTCCGCCTCGAGCACGGTGATGGAATGCTGGCTATACGTCCACGCCTGAGGGTTGTCTCCCTCCCGCAGCAAGGCCAGCTGTTTGAACTCATCCAGGGAGATCTCACTCAAGGCCCCGCCTTCCCATTTCCAGAAACGCAAGCCGAGCTCATCGGGTGAGGTATCCGCCACGCCGGTCGATCTCCTCATCCACTCCACGACGAAGTCGGAATCGCGCAGCTCGGGAACGAGGATGTTCTGGATGGCGTAGTCCACCACCTCCTCCTCTATCCCTTGTTCCTCTTCGCCGCCGCAACCGACCAAAAAGACGAGCGCTTGCAGGAAAAACACCAGGGCTATAAGGATTGGACCCGCTTTTTTCATGCCCCCATTATAGCGGACAAAGCGGTTGGCATGGCCGCGGGCCGTGCGAGCGGAGCATACGAAACGACGCGAAAACCTGCGCGCTGGCGGCGCGTCCGGCGGGAAATGGCCCGCTGCCTGGCACGCGCAACGCAAGGGGGCCTTGCGGCCCCCTCTTTTGATGTAAGCTCTCTATGGCTGCGCCTATACGTCGTTCAGCTTGCCGCTGTGGTAATCGTCGTAGGCGGCGAGGTCGAGCATGCCGTGGCCGGAGAAGTTGAAGAAGATGCACTTGGACTCGCCGCTCTCCCGGCATTTAATGGCCTCGTCCACGACCGCCTTGATGGCATGGGCGGTCTCGGGCGCGGGCACGAATCCCTCGGTGCGCGCGAAGGCCACTGCGGCGTCGAAGACCTCCACCTGGTGATAAGTGCAGGCATCCACAAGCCCCTCCTTGACCAGCAGGCTGATGATGGGGGCTGCGCCGTGGTACCTGAGGCCGCCCGAGTGAGATGGCGGGGGGATGAACTCGTGGCCGAGGGTGTACATGAGCAGGAGCGGGGTCATCCCGGCGATGTCGCCGAAGTCGTATTCATACTTGCCGCCGCTCAGGGTGGGGCAGGAAGCCGGCTCTACGGCCAGGATGCGCACGTCTTTCCCGGCTTTTACGTCATTCACGAAGGGCAGCGCCGTGCCGCCGAAGTTGGAGCCGCCCCCCACGCACCCGATGACCACGTTGGGGTAGTCGTCGAACACCTCGAAGGCCTTCTGGGCCTCCTGGCCGATGACCGTCTGGTGCATGAGCACGTGGTTGAGCACGCTTCCCAGGCTGTACTTGACGTCGTCCCCCTCCATGGCCATCTCAACCGCCTCGGAGATGGCCATGCCCAGGCTTCCCGACGTCTCCGGGTCCTCGGACAGGTATTTCCTGCCGGTCACGGTCATGTCGCTCGGGCTGGGCACCACGTTGGCCCCCCAGGTCTCGATGAGCATGCGGCGGTACGGCTTCTGGCGGAAGCTCGACCCTACCATGAACACCTGCAGCTCCATATCGAAGAAACTACACCCCATGGCCAGGGCGCTCCCCCACTGCCCGGCCCCGGTCTCGGTGGTGAGTTTCCTGACCCCTTCCTTCTTGTTGTAGTAGGCCTGGGCCACGGCGGTATTGGGCTTGTGGCTCCCCGCCGGGCTCACTCCCTCGTGCTTGTAATAGATGCGGGCGGGAGTCTGCAGGTATTTCTCCAACCGGGTGGCGCGCACCAGTGGTGTGGGCCTCCATATGCGGTATACCTCACGTATCTCCTCCGGTATCTCGATATAGCTCTCCGTACTCATCTCCTGTTCGATCAGGCCCATGGGGAAGAGCGGCGCCAGGTCGTCAGGCGTTATCGGCTCCTTCGTAGCCGGATGAAGCGGCGGCTCCAGCGGCTTGGGCAGATCGGGAAGGACATTGTACCAGGCCTCGGGCAGGTCCTTCTGCGCCAAGGTCACCATTTTGGGTTTTTCCGACATTTCCATACCTCCTGTTTCTTTCAGCCCATAAAAAACGACCGCGGAGCGGTCCTCTCCGTGGCCTCTTTGATGCCTGCCCTTGGCTACCAGACGCGGGGTGGGCAAACACCGCCACGGCGGGTCTGCCACCACCAGAGGGATCCCCCTTCTCTATGCCTGGTAAACTCTCTCAACATATCATCCTCTTCCTGGATGTTTTAGACGCTCATAGATTATCGTCCCCGCCCGTGCCCTTGTCAAGACAAGGCGTTGCTTTAAGGCGGCCCGCCCTGGCGTCCCACTTCAGCACGTCGGCCGCCTGGTGAGCCTTCCTCTGGGGCTCCGGAAGCCTGACCCCGCGCAGGCAGCTCAGAACCATGCGCACCGAAGTAGGGAGGTCAACGAGGTGCCCCACGGAGATATAGAGGGGTTTGACCCCCTTGCGGGTGCGCAGCACCGCCCCCACCGTCCTCCCCTGGTAGAGCAGCGGTGCCCAGTCACCGACCTCCGGGCCGGGTTCGGCGGCCTCGCCCACCAGACGGGATTTGGCGCAGCCGATGGTGGGGATACCGGTGAGGACGCCGAGGTGCGAGGCCAATCCGAAAAAGCGCGGGTGCGCCAGGCCCTGGCCGTCCACGAATATGAGGTCGGGGGGACGCCCTAGCTTTTCGAGGGCCGGCAGCAGGGCGGGGAGTTCCCGGAACGAGAGCAGGCCGGGGACGTAGGGGAAGCCTACCTCGAGCGCAGACGTGCTCACCTCGAGCACCTCGAGGCCGGGATAGCTCATCAGCACCACGGCCCCGAGGGCCAGTCTGCTCTCGCGAAGGTAAGAGATATCGGTACCCGCGACCACCTCGACCGCCGCCGGGTCCAACCCCGGTTCCTCGCGCACCTCGTTCCCCATTTCCTCCTGGATACTCCTGGCCTCGGCCACGCTTACGTCCAGGGGATGACGCATTCGTATCAGCATGCACTCTCCTTTACCCGCGACCACGCCTGAACGCTGTCATGCACGGTCATTTTCCTGAAAGCATGTCATTGTGAGAGCGAGGCTCGTTTCCCGCCAGTTAAGTTGCGCGCCGGAAGGCTGCGGGAGCGTGCCGTCCCCGGCTCATCCACGCCCGTCTGCCGGCGTAAAAACCCTGGCGACGATCGCTCGCCAGATACGATAAACCGGCCGGGGGTCAGCACCCCTCATTGTGGCGGGGGTTCTTGCGGATGATCTTTATGGCGTTGGTGACCGCAACGGTTATATCCGCCTTGAACTGGCTCTCCAGCTCGTTGATCTTGGTGTATATGTATCCCTTGTCGGTCACCACGTACTTGGGGGGGAGGTGGTTCAACGCCAGTGCCTTTATATCCATCTTGCAACGCTCGCATTTGCAGATATCGTCGCGGTGGGCCAGGATCTCCTCCAGGGTCCTGTTCACGACCTCCTCCATGTAATTGGTTAAAAGCACGGGGCACCTCCTTGTTCCGATCGGGCAACTTCATTCTATCCTATATATGCCCTGCGCCATAGAGAGGCGTGGGCAGGTGCGCCCTATAGCCTATACGGGCGGGCGGGTGCTATAATTCGTTCCTGTGCTCGACGCTGCTCCTGCTCCCGGCACGGACCGGGGGCCGCTAGACCGAAGGAGGTGAAGATGCGCGAATACGAGCTCATGTACATCGCACGGCCCAACCTGGAACCCGAGCAGCACGAGGCCCTGCAGGAAAGGGTCGCCGCGCTGGTGGCGCGTGACGGTGGCGAGATGACCGGCACCGACGTGTGGGGAAAGAGGAGGTTGGGCTATCCCATCAAGCACGAGACTGACGGTTATTACGTCTTGCTCACTTTCAAGGGCGGTGAGGAACTCGTGAGGGAGCTGGACCGTGTCCTCTCCATCACCGACGAGTTCATACGCTTCAAGATCTTTCGTATCGACCATAAGAGGTAACCCCTGCGCTTCCGGACCCTGGCCCGGCCTTGTTGTCACTGCCAGGCGATAAAATCGGGTTGTGAGTCTGAAGGAGCGGAAAGGGAGGTATCATGGCTGGTTTGAACAATGTGGTGTTGATCGGGAACCTGACCAAGGATCCCGAACTCAGGTACACCCCCAGCGGATTGCCGGTGGCGACACTGCGCCTCGCCGTCAACCGCAACTTCACCAACCAGCAGGGAGAGATAGAGACCGATTACTTCAACATCATCGTCTGGCGCAACCAGGCGGAGAAATGCGCCGAGTACTTGAGCAAGGGGCGCCAGGTCGCCATTACCGGCAGGCTGCAGAGCCGGAGCTGGGAGGGCAACGACGGGCAGAAGAGGTTCGTCGTAGAGGTCGTCGCCGACCGCGTCGTCTTCCTGGGACGCCGCGACAGGCAGGAGGGCGGCGTGAGCGACCTGGTCGAGGTGGATCTCACGGACGGCGACCTATCCACCGACCTCGAGGCCCGCATAGAAGACGAGGTGGTCTTCTAGGGCAGGCAGAGCGCCAATAAGGAGAACGCGATCGTTTACTGGAGGAAAGATGAGTCCGAATCACGGCAAAAAACCCGGCGGGAGGGAGAAAAGAACCCGGGAGGGTTATGCCCGCAAGCCCCGCAAGAAAGTCTGTTACTTCTGCTCGGAGAAAATAGATTACATCGATTACAAGGACATCAACCTGCTGAAGAAGTACATATCGGAGAAGGGCAAAATCCGCCCGCGCCGCGTTACCGGCAACTGTTCCCAGCATCAAGCCAAGCTGGCCATGGCCATCAAGAGCGCCCGGGAAATGGCCCTTCTTCCCTACACTTCTCGCCAGGGGGAGATCAAGTAAGCCGTCAGCCTGGCGCCGCAACAAACGCATTGCGTTTTGTTATACTGAGTAAAGTCAAGGACCCCGAATGACAAGGAGTTCGCTTTGAAGGTTATCCTCGTGTCAGACGTAGAGGGCTTGGGCAACCGCGGTGACGCGGTCGAGGTGAAGGACGGCTATGCCAACAACCTGCTTATACCCAAAGGCCTCGCCTTGCGCTCGACCAAGGGTAAGGCAAGGGAAGCCACCCAGCTCGCCAAGGAGAAAATGGCCAAGGCCGACCGCGAATTTAAGCGGGCTGAGGACACAGCCCAAGCCATAACCGGGCATACTTTCGAGTTCACCGCCAAGACCGGCGAGGAGGGCAAGCTCTTCGGGACCATAACCTCCAGGGACGTGGCGGCCATGCTGGAGAAAGAGCTGCACATCGTGGTGGATCGCAAGAAGATCCACATGGACGAGCATATAAAGACGGTGGGGTTTCACGAGGCGCGTATAAAACTGCATCCCCAAGTCGAGGCCATAGTCCATCTCAAGGTGATGCCGGAATAAGGTGTTTTGCGGGGCTTGGCGCGAAGCCGCCTTGCTCATATAGGAGATAGAGGGGCATGAGCAGCGTAATCCAGGCCTTTGACCGCCACGACCACCTGCCGCCACACAGCCTGGAGGCCGAGGAATCGGTGCTGGGGTCGATGCTTCTTTCGCAGGAAGCCATCGCTGACGTGTCCGAGATACTCACCGCCCAGGACTTCTACAAGGAATCTCACGGCATCGTCTACGACGCGGCACTCTCCCTCTACGCCTCGGGCGAGCCGGTTGACCCGGTCACTATAGGCGAGTTGCTGCGCGCGCAGGGAAACCTGGAGAGGGCGGGGGACCGCTCCTACATCCTCAACCTCATGTCTTCGGTCCCTACCCCGGCCAACGCCCGTTACTACGCCGAGGTCGTTTCCCGCCTTGCCACCTACCGCCGCCTCATCGCGGCCGCGTCTCAGGTTGCCGCGGTCGGCTACCGCGCGCCCGAGGAGTTGCCGGAAGCCCTCGACGAGGCCGAGGACGCCATCTTCAAAGTAGGCCAGCGCGAGCGGCGGGAGACGGTTAAACCCATCAAGGAACTCATGGAGAACACCTTCGAGGACCTGGAGAAGATCGCCGAGGGAACGATGGAAACGGGAGTCCTGACCGGATTCACGGACCTCGACGAACTCACCATGGGTTTACAGCCCTCCGATCTCGTGGTAATTGCCGCGCGTCCGTCCATGGGCAAGACCTCCCTGGCGCTCAACATCGCCGATCACGTGGCGGTGGAGGAAAGGATACCCGTGGCCATCTTCAGCCTGGAGATGAGCGCCTCCGAGCTGACGAAAAGGATACTGTGTTCGCGGGCCCGCGTGAACAGCCAGAAGCTGAAATCCAGTTTCAAGGACGACGATGCATGGCAGCGCCTCGCGGAAGCGGCCGGCGATTTGACCTCGGCCTCTATCTTCATCGACGATAACGCGGACATCTGCATCATGGAGCTGCGCTCAAAGATACGCCGCCTCAAGGCCCAGCACGATATCGGGCTGGTGATTATAGACTACATCCAGCTCATGGTTTCTGACCGCAGGCACGAGAACCGCGTGCAGGAGATAGCGTCTATCTCCCGCGGCCTCAAGGTCATCGGGCGCGATTTCAACCTTCCGGTGATCGCCGTCTCCCAGCTCTCGCGCGAGCCCGAGAAACACAACCGCGAGCCCATCCTCTCCGACCTGAGGGAATCGGGCGCCATAGAGCAGGACGCCGACCTCATCATCTTCATCCACCGGGAAGAGATGCGCGACCAGGACAATGACGACGTCAAGGGAAGGGCCAGCGTCAAGGTCGCCAAGCACCGTAACGGCCCCATCGGTCCGATAAAGCTTACATTCCAGGCCCAGTTCGCCCGCTTCCTCAACTACAGCGCACGCGGGCCGGGCAGCTAGAGGTAAGTCCCGTATCTTCAACCCTCAGGCCGAGCCGGCTATGCGGCGTCCTTATAACCCTGAAGCATCTGGGCGCCTGGGTTACAGCCCCTTTCCTCTTGACTGCACGAAAATAACGTTATTATATGACTATGTTCAGCAAATGAACGCGTCCGGAATCGTGCTGACCCAAAAAGCAGGGCCGTTGACTTTCACCAGGCATATGAAAAGGAGCCGGAACCATGTCCACGATTTCGAGGAGAGAGCGTGAGAAGCGGCGGAGGAGGGAAGAGATAGCAGAGGCGGCGGAGGCGCTTTTCTCGGAGAAGGGTTTCAGGGGCACCACCATGCAGGAGATATCGGAGAGGGTCGAACTCTCCAAGGGCACCATTTACCTCTATTTCAAGAGCAAGGAAGAGCTGTACCTGTCGGTCTGCGTCAAGGGCATCGCGGAATTCGGCGAAGACCTGGAGGCGGCGGCCAATGGAGCCGGGGGGCTGGAGGATATCATCAAGGCCGTCTACGTCGCGTATATAAAACATTCACTGGAAAAGCCGGCGATATTCCGCGTGCTCCGGGACTCCTTCTTAGAGCAGGTGAGGCAGAACCTCTCCCGCAGCACCATCGAGGAGATAAGCGCGATCATCAGGAACTGGCTCGAGCTGGAAAGCGGCCTTGTCGAGGAGGGCATCGAGCGCGGCATCTTCCGGCAGGACCTGGACCCTTACGGCTTCAGCCTCACGGCATGGAGGACATCAACGGGGCTGATCGAGCTCGCGCTGTTAAAAGAGCCGGGCGTAGTGAAGCACGAAGACCTGGACCGTTTCTTCGAGCAATCGATCGACCTGCTCCTCGAGGGCGCCAGGTCGGGAGCGAAGGCCGTATCAGCCGCCTCCCGCAGGGGCGCGAAAAAACCGGCATTGTCTGCAGGATGTTCCTCGGGACGAGAGCCTTTCACCTGTCCTTTTCAAGACGGATCCGGCTTGATGATTGTAGACGTTTGAATGTCTTTTTGTATTGACAAGCAATGACCACGGTCATAATATAACCTAAGTCATAACACATTTCGAGTCCTGCATCGTAGCTATTTCACACCATAAAAGCTTATATTTATCTTTGCGTCAACACTTGAGACACGGGGGTATGCCGTTTTCCCTGTTACCGAATAACCCCAGATATCGGCGACGGCAAATCCCCATACCTGCTCGGTTCCGGCAGCCAGGCGGAGAGGGGGAAAGGATGAGGTGTGCCTGTCATTTCTTTCGCTTTGTGAAATCCGGCACATCTCTGCATGACTCTACCTCCATATACATACTCAGCCACGGACTGCTTTATCGGCGTCAAGGGCGGGGTGGCGAGATCGGGGCAAGCATGAGGCATGAGCCGCTGCATAGACGCAGGAAAGCATCGGCTTGACATGGAGTATATTCTCCTCCCGGGATGCGGCGATGGGTTCATCCGGCCTGAGAAAACTCTCTACTCAAGCGAGCGTAAGAATCGCGTAAGGGGGTGTAGAGGAAACGGCAACGCCTTTAGCCCGTACGGTCCAAACCATTTACAGCGAGGGGGTAACCTATGAACGATCTGGATTTGTTTCCCTATCCCAGGAACCGGCTGCAGGAGTCAGACCTAGACCTGGCAACGAGCCTGCACAGCCTGGTAGATAAGGAAGTGGTGGACAAAAGGCTGGAACTCAAAGAGGACTACGATGGCCTTCTCGAGCCGGTCCTGGGCAAGCTGATGGTGGATATCGGCCTGCAGAAGATGTTCTGGCCGGAAAAACTGGGGGGCGAGGAATATAACGGGCCCAACGCCTCCTACACCATAATGGCAGCCCTGGAGCAGATCGGCCGGGCGGATACGGGGCTGGCCTTCCTGGCCGCTCACAACCTGGCCCTGCAGGCGTCACTGGCCATGGAGAACAACTACCTGGAGGAGCAGTGCGCGGCCATGGCGCCCCTCTTCTGCCAGACGGACAAGCCCGTGATAGTCTCCTTCGTCCTGCCCGCCTTCTCCGAGGAAGAAGGGGCTCCGGAGTGGAGGGGCAAGGGGTTGCAGGTAAAGGCGAGAAAAAGCGCCGGGGAATGGATACTAGACGGCAAGGGGGTCAGGCCTACCTGCTCTGGAGTGGATGCCGACCTCTTCGGGGTCTGGTGCGCCGTGGAGGGCGAGGAACAGCCCGCTTTCATCCTCGTGCCAGGCGACGCCACCGGGCTCAAGCGGGGCAGGGAGTTCAAGAAGACCGGCCTCGCGGCAAGCCGCAACGCCGACGTCGACTTCAACGGTGTAAAGGTCCCGGAAACAAACTGCGCCTGGCGCGGCGAAGAGGGTTACCTGGGGCTTCTCTCCTGGTACTACCTGGGCCTCGCTGCGGCCGGTGTAGGCGCCCTCTTCGCGACGTACGGAATCATCAAGGAGTGGGGTGAGAACAGGGTCATCAAGGGGCGCGGCCACATCTTCAAGGAGAACCCCTTGACCGGCGCGCTCATGGGAGAGATCGCCAAGGACGTCGCCATCGGCCGTCTTCTCGCTTACAACCTCGCGGACATCCTCGCCGAGCCAGATACATACGGGGGAGCCGGATCGCAGGCCGTTTACACATCGGCGCTCATGCTCGTCCACCAGATCTACATATCGGCGGAGTACGACATCCACCGCACCATGGAGCTGATGGCATCCGCAGGTTACGCCAAGGAATGGCAGCTGGAGCGTTACTGGCGGGACGCGAAGACGGTGCAGTGCTATATCGGGGCGTACGAACTGGCCAAACACGATTTCTCGCGCTGGTTCTACCAGGCCAAGACGCTATAGGGAACGGTGATCATGATGAGAACTATCGATGATTTCAGCCGCCCCCTGGAGTACCTCACTCCCCTGGGCGAGCAGGTGGGGGAGATCATAAGGACCTGGGTGGAAAAGGAGGTCATGCCCTACCGCCGCGAGTTCGACGAGGACTATTTGGAGCACGAACTGATCCTGCCGCCTTTCAAGAAGCTGCTGGGCGAGTACGGCATCCAGCGCATCCTCTTCCCCGAGGACCTGGGAGGGTGGGGTCTCGGCCATTCCGATTACCTCTCCGTGGCCAGTTTCCGCATGTTCGAGGAGATCGCGCGCGCCGACTCCGGCATGGCGGTGGCCTTCGGGGTCGTGTTCTGGCCCCTGGTGATGATATGCTGCGAGCCCCACGTGAACTACAGGCTCTGCCAGGAGTTCGCTCCCATGTTCACCGAAACCAAGGATGCCGTCTTTTCCTGCATGGCCATGACCGAGCCGCAGGGAGGTGCGGACATAGAGAACATAGACGTCATGAAGGGCAGCACCATCCAGACCACCGCAGTGCGTGACGGCGACGAGTGGGTGATCAACGGTCACAAGCTCTGGCCGACCAACACCGGCGGGGTGGCCGACCTCATGCTAGTGGTCGCCACCACCAACCCCGGCTCCACGGACCCCAACGACATCGCCTGCATATTCGTACCCTGCGACCTGCCCGGCGTAACCCAGGGTACCGCCTACGAAAAGGCGGGCATGGCCGCGGACAAGAACGGGGACACCTGGTTCGAGAACGTGCGCGTGCCCCTGTGGTACCGCGCCTGCGGGCCCGGTGACGACGCCAGATACTACGGCGAGGTCATCTCACTGGGCAACATGGGAAGTATCGCCTTCGCCGTGGGCGTGATGCTCAACATCTACGAAAAGCTGCTCGATTTCACGAGCCGCAAGACCTACCATGGACGCCCGCTCAAGGAAAACGACGCCGTGGCCGGGGTGCTGGCCGATTTCGCCACCACCATAGAGGCGGTAAGGATACTCGGTTACCAGTGCGCCCGCATGTGCGACCGCTCGGACATCTACGGTCCCCGCTGGAGCAGCGAGGTAGTGGCCAAGGCTCGCGCCCACCGTTACTTCGCCGCCGACCGCACCCTGGACGCGGTGGGCAAAGTGATGAACCTGATGGAGTCCTTCGGATCCGACCGCGATTGGGACGTCGAGAAGCACTGGCGTGACATAAAGATGGTGCAGCTCTGGCTGGGCGGAAAGCAGCTCAGCCAGATGGAAGTAGCCCGCTGGTTCTACGAATGCGAAACCCTGTGAGGTGGTGAAGATGACCACGGAGACGGATATCCAGGCGTTGATCCAGACCAAGGGACTGGTGGACGCCGCGGACCGCATCCTGCGCGAGTTGATACGCACTCCCAAGTTCAAGGAGACGATCATTACCATCCTGAACGCCTTGGACCCCCCATCAGCCAGGAGCCTGGTGCGCACCCTCTTCTGGCAGGACCCGGGCCTTTTGCTCTCCATAATGGGGAGCCTGCCCGCCCTCATCAACGTGGCGAGCGAGGCCCTGGCCGAAATGGCGAACCAGATGAACGCCATGCCTCACCTGCTGCTGCAGGATTTCCTGAACAGGATCTTCGCGGGCATCGACGGCGCCGCGGCGGGAGAGGCGGCCGGAGGCCTGATGGGCATGGTGTTGTCCTTGGAGTTGTCCGAAAAGGACAGCGGGCTTGCCGTGCGCCTCTCCGAACTGGGGAACGACTTCGGGCGCGCTTATACCGAGGCGGCAGGCAAAGAGGCGCTCACCGGCCACCTGGAGGCATGGATAGCGGGGGTGGCCGAGAGAGCCGGAGACAAGAGCTCCGCCACCCATGCCTTCATACAGGCTGCAGGCAAAGCCATACGGGAAAACCCCGATTTCGGGAAAAACGTCCTGATGCCATTGCTGGGGCCGGCGCTGCAGGCACCTGGGGGCAAGGGCGCAACCGCCGCGAAGAAGCCCGCGAAGAAGAGTGCGACGGCCAAGAAACCCGCCGGGCCCAAGAAATCCGGGAAAGAGTGAGGGAGTGATGGGCATGGAAAAGAACAATGCTGTTCCCGGCCTCTCGGAGCGCGTACTGCGCGAGGTGATGGCCACGCCCGCCCTGAAGGAACTGGTCCTGATGCAGATGAAAGACATCAGGCCGGAGGCCGCGCCGGGCCTCATGAAAACCCTGTTGTGGGGTGACCCGGGAATATCCATGAGCCTTTTCGGCGTCCTGCCTGACGCCGTCAACTGGCTGCTGGAGCTCCTGCTGGAGCTGGGGAGGCAGCTCAACGGCCTGCCCGAGCCCCTGATGAAGGATATCCTGGGCCAGGTCGGGGCGGGCATCGACCTGGAAAGGCTGGGGCAGTTCCCGGAGGTCTACGGGCAGCTGATCAGGCGGCTAATTGTAGGAGAGGGCAAGACACCCGAGGAGATGAGAGCGGCGGCGATCGGCGCCCTGAACAACGCCCTGGCCGGCCTGGACCGGCTCACGGCAAAGCTCGACGAAAACCGCGCGGACATCGCCCGCTCCATGTCCAGGGACATCAAAGCGCTGGATACTGCGGCCCTGGCCAGGTCAATGCGGCGCATCGGCCTGCTGGCGGTAACGGCCGCGCGGCCCGGGAAAGAAGGCGGAGGCAAAGCGCCCAGGGCGGCACTGGCCGCGGCTGCGGGGTTCGCGGGACTGCTGGTACTGCGAATCGTGATCAGGAAAGCGCGGGGGTATTGACCATAGTCGGCCCGGGGCAGGATAAAAAGACCAACGGAGGTGCGCCTTGACTTCAAACGCGAGTTACCTGGAGGAGAAGAAACGCTGGCAGAGGTTCATGTACAAGTACAACGCCACGATGTGTTTCAGCATGGGACCCCCCATGGTCTTCGCGCAGAGATTCACCCGCAAGGTGCTTAAGTGGCCCTACAACGACCCGGTGATGATGGGCATCTACGGATCCATCGTGATGTCCGTGGGCGCGCTCTCGGCGGCCGCGCTCGCGGACGAGTCCAGGCACGAGGATGTCCTGCCCGTTCTCTACGCCCAGATCATGTACAAGACCGCTACCTGCGCGCTCATCGCCAATCTCTGGCGTAAAAAGGACCCCTCCTCCTGGGGCATGCACTTCATTTTCTGGTTTTTCGTGCTCTACATAGTGCTGCTGGCACGGGCCATCCCCTGGAAGGCGGGGTTATTCAGCAGGGAGATCAGCGCCGCGGGGCGCGAGGGATAGAGAGGTGATATCGATGGATGCGCAAAGGGGGGGCGCTCCTCTAACGGCCGAGCAGGTAAGGGACAACGTTTCACGTCTGCTGCAGGGGGTCAACGCCAGCGATCCCCGGGAGCTGGCAGGTGAGTTGTTCCGAGAGGATGGGGAGTTCTCCGAGTTGTTGCTGAGGTCCATCCCCCGCCTCATCGCCGCGTTCGCCGAGGGGGTCAAAGACCTTGCGGCGTCCCTGGAGAGCATGCCCGAGGAGAAAAGCGCCGAGCTGCTCTCGCAGGTTATGGCGCAGATCGACGGCAAAGCCATAGGCGAAGCGATGAACGCTTATAACCGACTGGTTATCCGGCTTTACGAAAGGGACCCGGAGTTATATTCAAGCGGAAAGATGAGTATAACGGCCAGCGCGATGGAGACCCTTGACTTCGGGCAGTTAAGGAAGTCGATCATGTACCGCGCACGGGATCGCATCGGCTTTCTGCGAGAAGAGATCGGCTTAATGGAAAAAATGCCCATAGCCCTCTTGAACCTTTTCAGCATCCTCGCACCCACGATCAACGACATCCTGCGATTGCTGAAAGAGACCCTCGAGGGCCTTAACCTGGCCAACGAGGCTATGGCCTATGCCGTATTCAAGATACTCAAGGACCTGCATTGGGGAGACCTGGCTCAGATCATCAACGGCGCCGGCCGTTTGGTGGTGGGGCTGCATCGCGGCAATCTCCTGCTCGGAAACGGCAGCATGGAGTCCCGTTCCGTGTTCGCGCATATAGGAGAGGGACTGCTTCCAGGTATCGAGCCGCAGGTCCTGGCGGAGACCATAGCGGCCATCGGAGAGGAGGGAGAAGCCCTCGTCAGCGCCTTCGCGGACACCGCTTTCAGAAGCGAGGAGCTGACGCTGTGGACCACCGACAGCTTCATATCCCTTGCCAATTCTTACCTCAGGGCTGCCAGCAACGTCCTGGAGAAAGCGGGCTCGCTCCCGCCGCAGACGATAAAAGGCATGGCCGAAAACCTCGCGCAGGATTTCGAGGTCGCGGAGCTGGGCCGCGCCATCCAAGCGCTCGTGACCCTTGGAGGCCGGCTCGGCAGCGAGAGCCCGGGGCTTTACGGCTCCGTGCTCAAGAAAGCTCTATCCTCCATTGAAGTGGGGGGGAAGTTTAAACCGGATGCTATCGGTGAGTCGATAAACAGCGCCCTCGATTCGTACAACCTGCTGATGCGCGAGAAACCGCTCTTGGTGGAGGAAACCGTCGACAGCTTCCTGAAGAAAATAGACCCCCGTCGCCTCGGCGAGGCGGCCGCGGGCACGGCTTCAGGTATCGCGGCGGCGGCCTCGCGCAACCCGGAGATGGCAAGGGCCGTCTTCAAGGCCGCTTTCTCCATCATCCGCGTCACGGCAAGGGATTACATAAGAAACGCGTGGAAGGGGCGGAGAAAATTACGGGGGGTGAGGCCGGCATGAAAGCAGCCATGAGCCTTCAAAAACCGACTGCCATATTCAACGATTACGTCAAGCGCTGGAAGGAGGATGGCGGCAGGGTATTGGGCTACAGCTGCGCCGGTACGCCCGTGGAGTTGATCGAGGCGGCGGGGATCCTCCCCTTCCGCATAGTAGCCCTGGGGCATACGGAGACGGAGCTCGCGGATGGTGAGTTGTCCTTGTTCAACTGCTCTTTCTGCCGCTCCTGCCTGCAGCTGGGCCTGGACGGCACTTACGACTTCCTGGACGGTCTGCTGGAGAACAACGGCTGCGATCATATGCGGACCATGTACGAGAACTGGCAGCACAACGTGAACCCGGATTTCTTCCACTACCTGAAAATACCCCACTTCTTCCGCGACGACTCTCTGGCCTATTTCGAGGGGGAACTCGACCTGCTGAGGGATCACCTGGCCGAGCATTTCTCCGTCGAGATAAGCGACGAGAAACTGGAGCGGGCAATGGAAGCGAGGGAGGAGACCAGGGCCAGGTGGAGGGAACTGTGCGAGTTGAGGGAACTCGACGAACCGGTGGTCAGCGGGAGCGAGGCCATATCGCTGATGGTCACCGGAACCTCCATGCGCAGCGAGGACTACAACGAACTGCTGTCGAGTTTCATAGCGGAGAGAAAGGGGACCAAGGGAGAGCGGCCGGCGGTGAGGTTGATGCTCTGCGGCCCGGCCACGGACGAGATCGACTGGTTCGAGGAGATAGAGCACCTCGGCGGCATGATGGTTGCCGACACCCTCTGCTTCGGCACCAGGGCCCTCTGCCAGGTACGCGAAGAGGAAGGAACCCCCATACACCGCCTGGCCACGAGCTATCTCGACAATCTCTTCTGTCCCCGCATGTACACGGAGTACCACAAGCGCAGGGATTTCATCATGGAGACGGCCCGCAGGGCGAAGGTTGACGGGGCTATCGTCCTCTACAATAAGTTCTGCGACCTGCACGGCGTGGACGCCGTCCTGATCCACAGGGACCTGGAGAAGGTCGGAATACCGGTGCTGATCCTGGAAAAGGAGTACAGCGCCAGGGCCGACCTTGGCCGCATAAAGACCAGGGTGCAGGCCTTCATAGAGAGGATAGGGGGTGAGGTCAGATGATGGACAAGGGGTTCGTGATGAGGGACGGCGAGAACGGCTTCGAGCGTGCCCTGGGCATACTCGACATGATCTCGCTGCTGCCCGACACGATCAGCGACGAAGAGATCGAGGGCTCGAAGGACTTCACTTTTCCCGATCTGCAGAACACTTTCCTGGGCGTGCTCGAGCTCGAATCCTCTCGGGAGGTAGAGATACTGCTGTTCAAGAGGCTGATGGAGATCCTCAGGGAGGCCCAGTCGGCGCAAGCCTCGGGGAAGAAGCTGGTCTTCATCCCCTTCACCTTCCCGCCGGAGATCCTCTGGGGCTTCGAGACCGTGTTCCCCGTCTGCACCGAGATCGTGGGCGGCCTGATCACCAACATCTGCGCCGGCCAGGGCGAGCGTTTCTGGGACTTCGCCATGGGCCTGGGGCTCCCCGACTCTCTCTGTTCCGCCAACACCATAGCCGTGGCCTCGCTGCTGGCGGGGCCCGGCCTCAAGCCGGACGCCATCGTCTCCAATTCCCCCGGGAGCTGCAACCCCAACGCTAAGATACACGCCTTCGCCTCCGACTACATGGGGATCCCCCAGTTCATACTGGAGAAGCCCGTGGACGAGTCGAGGCGGGGGCGCGAGCTCTATTTCGAGTACCTCAAGAGGTTGATCGCGGATATAGAGGAATGGGCCGGCGAGGAACTCAAGGAGGACAGGCTGCGTGCGGTGATGGAGAAATCCTACGAGTGCGTGCGGTCCTATTACGACCTCTGGGAGCTGAGAAAAGCCAAGCCCTGCCCGGTTCCCAACATGTTCAACATAACCCTGCTGGTGGCCAGGGCCCAGATGTGGGGCAGGCAGGAGGCGGTGGACGTCATGCAGAGGATGGTCGAGGTGGCCAAGGAGAGGCTGGCCCGGGGAGATTTCACCGGCGGGCGCGAGGTGGCGCGCGTGTACATGGGCTACATCTACTTCCTCTTCGACTTCGCCGGGTTTTTCACCTGGATGGAGAAGAAGGGGATCAGCATCCTCGGGGACGTCCTCGCCATCCATTACTTCCCCGAGATGGATATGACATCCAAGGACAGCATGCTGCGCGGGCTCTCGCAGATCGCCTTCGATTTCCCCATGACCAGGCAGATGGGGGCCAGCTCCATTTCCGTACAATGGGTCGAGGACATCAAGTACGCCATACAGGACCTTGACGCGGACGCCTGCATCTACTGCGGGCATCACGCCTGTAAGCATACCGCGGGGGCTATATCGTATTTCCGCAAACAGCTGATGAAGGAGCTGAAGGTGCCCACGCTGCTGCTGATGGGCGACGCCTTCGACAAGAGGCACCTGCCTACCAGCATGATCCAGGAGGAGATCGACCTGTTCATAGACCACGTGGTCTCCAGAAAGAACGCCCCCAGGCGCGCGAAGAAAGGGAAGAAGTCGGCGGCGGAAGGAAGTACGGCAGAGTAGGAAGCAGGGCAGCATACCCGCCGCCTGGTTCAAGGACGCGGCCGGCGAACGTTTCTTCGCCATCTGCAATTGCCGGCCGGGGCTGTGCGGTGCGCTGGAAGGCCAGCAGCTCGCCCGCTCCCTGCGGGTGGATAACCCCCCGTGTAAGAAAGCCATCTCCTCCCCCACTCGGCCTGTTCCACCTCTGCCGGGACCGTGTGATCGTTTGATAAATATCATGCGGGGACATAAGATAAAATGCGTTATCGAAACTCTCGCACAACAACGAGGAGGATATCTTGAGGGGTTATCTCGGCGTGGACGTGGGATCAGTGAGCACCAACCTGGTGCTGCTGGAAGAGAGCGGCGAGGTGGCTGCATTCGTTTACCTGCGCACCATGGGACAGCCCATACGTGCCGTCCAGGACGGCCTGCGTGAACTGGGGTCCAAGCTCCCACCCGCGGTGGAGGTGCTTGGAGCGGGAACCACCGGCAGCGCCCGCCATCTCAGCGGCATCATCGTCGGCGCCGACATAGTCAAAAACGAGATCACCGCCCATGCCGTGGCCGCCCTGCACGTGGTGCCCGAAGTGCGCACGGTGCTGGAGATAGGGGGGCAGGACTCCAAGATCATCATCCTGCACGACGGTATAGTGGTCGATTTCGCCATGAACACTGTCTGCGCCGCAGGCACCGGCTCCTTCCTGGACCACCAGGCCGCACGCCTGGATATACCCATCGAGGACTTCGGCGACTACGCCCTGAAGGCCGAGAACGGGGTGCAGATCGCCGGCCGCTGCTCCGTCTTCGCCGAGTCGGACATGATCCACAAGCAGCAGGTGGGCCACCCCGTGGAGAACATTATCCTGGGCCTGTGCGAAGCGCTGGTGCGCAACTACCTCAACAACCTGGGCAAGGGGAAGAGGCTCGAAACGCCCATAGTCTTCCAGGGAGGAGTGGCCGCCAACGTGGGTATGAAGCGCGCCTTCGAGGAGGCTCTGAAGGTCGAGGTGATCATACCCGAGCATTTCAGCGTGATGGGGGCCATCGGCGCCGCCCTGCTGGCGAAGGAACTCAATCCGCCCGTCACTAATTTCAAGGGCTTCGAGGTCACCGAGATCGATTACCACACCTCCAGCTTCAACTGTAACGGCTGTTCAAACAACTGCGAGATCGTGAAGATCATGGTGGGCGGCGAAGTCCTGGCTCGCTGGGGCGGACGCTGCGGCAAGTGGGAACTGGACTTGCCGGGCGTAAAGGCCACCGCCACTACGGTCTAGCGAGAAGCGCGTTTCCGGCGGGCGGCGCTGTACTTCCGTAACCCACCGGGTCAGATCTCCGATACCATTCGCCCCGCCGCGGAAAAACCCCGCCGTTTCGTCCCGGCGGGGTTGTCTTTTGCTCGATGCTTACTACTGTTGCGGCGGCGGTGGGGGCGGGTTATATGGCGGTTGCGGGCCTTGGGGGGGCGGGCCATACTGCCCGGGATACCCTGACGACTGGTATTGTATCGCGGGACCGCTCCCCAGGCTGTACATGATAAACCAGTTTACTATGGGTATGATCATGAGGATGCCATACCAGCGCTCCTTACCGCATTTCTCCGCGATATCCATCCACAGCATGATCATCATCACGAAGCCGACGATCCCGCAAAGGAAAGTCCCCAGGAGAAGGATTATAAAGAAGGTCGCGTCCCGTCCGGCCAGCTCGGTCATCATCCACATGTTCAGGATAGGCACCCAGGCATACCAGCTGTTCTGGTAGCCAAACCTCTTGCCTATCCGGTACAGCAGCCATGCGGAGAGGACATAAAAGACGATCCCTGCCAGCAACGAGCCCAGGATTATCCCCCAAGCGGCCCCGCCTTCAACCTCGTATACGACCACGTCCTTGAGCAAAGATTCCACCATTGTCACAACCCCCTTCGTTCTTCGCCGGCCACTTTGTCATTTAGCGCTAAGGTCAGGTTTCTCGCAGGATGACGCGGTGGTCCATCAGCTCGACCCGGCTTATCTTCGCCGACACGAGTTTCTGCTCACCGAAGACGTCGACCAGCAGGAGCTTGCCTTCCTCGGGTTTCAGCTCCACCACGTCGTCCATCACCTTCTCGAGCTCGCCTTCCTTATCCAGGAAGACCGCGGCCTCACACATCGCCGCCTCCTTCCCTTTCGTTCATCTCTCTGACCAGCTCCACTGCCTGTTCGATGAGCCTGGGGAGCGGAGTATCACAAGTCCCCATGATCTCGATACGCGGGTGCGTGAGGGGCAGAAGCACCTTGCGTCCGGGCGCGGAGGATATGGCCGTAGCCATTCCAGGAGTCAGCTCACCCATCATGGAATTGGGCACCAGGATGGAAACGCTGCCCATGATCACGTCCACCTCCCCGATGCACACGTGCACCGCGTTCTCTCCCGTGGCTCCGCGGTTGGCGCGTGCCCTCATCATGTTCCCGGTCGCAATTGCGTTGGCCCCGAGTGCGGTTATCTCCGTATCGTCTGGCAGGCTTTTCCTCAATTCCAGGATTATCTGGTGACCTATGGAACCTCCCATGCCATCGATCACGGCTATCTTCATTTACCCTCTCTCGCTCAAAGCCAGCTCTCGAACTCCTCTGCGAAAGCCCTCTTCGGCCTCGCGCCTATGATCTTCTTTGCCGGCTCTCCCTTGTCAAAGAGAATCATGGTAGGGATGGACTGGATCATGAAACTACGCGCTACCTGCATGGCATCATCAACGTTGAGCTTACATATCTTGATTTTTCCGTCCCACTCCGATGCCGCCTCTTCCAGTACGGGTTGCATCATGATGCAAGGGGCGCACCAGGGAGCCCAGAAATCGACAAGCGCAGGAATATCGCTCTTCAGCACCTCTTGTTCGAAGTTGTCGTCGTTTACCTCTGTGATCTTACCCGCCAACAAACACACCTCCCTGTCTCGCAACCGAGCTCTGTCGCGCTCGATTCTTTTATCAACTCATGAAACCATTATCAGCCTGTACCGTCAATAAGCCAAACCTCTGCGGGTCTATATGTAGGCCGTCCCCTTTATGTTCTCCACGTAAAACTGGGCCCTTTGCGAAGCCTTCGCCCCGTCACCTACAGCAGTCGCAACCTGCCACACCGCTCCCGTACGCACGTCTCCAGCCGCAAACACGCCTTTCATGCTGGTTTCGAGCGTTTCGTCCACCGAGATGAACCCGTTTTCGTCCAGGTCCACCGTTCCTTTAATCGCCTCCGTGTTCGGGATGTTGCCCACGTAAAGGAAGATCCCGCTTGCCTCGACCTCTTCCTCGCTGCCATCATCCACGTCCATGAGCACCACGCTGCTGAGCGTCTTATCTCCCTTCATCTCCTTGACGGTCTTCTTGAGCTTCAGCTCCATCTTGGGATTGGCGCGCGCCCGCTCCTCGAGTATCCCCGCCGCGCGCAGGCGGTCCCGCCGGTGCACCAGGATAACCTTGCTTGCGAAGCGGGTGAGGAACAGCGCCTCGGATACCGCGGAACCGCCGCCTCCGACCACCAGCACCACTGCGTCCTTGAAAAAGGCGCCGTCGCAGGTGGCGCAGTAGGACACCCCCTTGCCCTGGAATTCCTGCTCCCCCGGCACGTCCAGGGGGGCGGGCCGCATGCCCATGGCCATGATCACCGCCCGGGTCGCTATTTCCTGCTCCGTGGTGGTCACGTACTTGATCTCCCCGTCATCCCGCAGGCCTTCCAGGCCGTTGTAGGTCATTATGTTCAAGCCGAAATTCTCCGCCTGAAGCCGCATGCGCTCCACCAGCTCGGGACCGGCTATACCTTCGGGGAATCCGGGGTAGTTTTCTATCCTGTCCGTGAGGGCAGGAGCGCCACCGGTAAGCTGTTTTTCGATCAGGGCCGCTTCCATGCGGGCACGTGCCAGGTAAAGGCCTGCCGTAAGCCCCGCGGGACCTCCCCCGACCACTACTACGTCCAAGACTTTCTCTTCCATCATTACCTCCACACCTGTATATCCCCGGTTAACATAGAATCATCTAACAATTATAAACCCGGCTGCAACCCCCGTCCTGTTCTGAATCAGTGACAGCGAGAGGTCCCCTGCCGTATGGGGACCAGCGAGCCCCGGGAAGATGGCCGGCAGGCTCGGGCCGGAAAAGAAGCCTGCAGCGAAGACCGCTACCCCGGGGCAGGAAGAACCCCTACAACAATAACGAACCCACGGTGTCGTCGAGGTCCTTGAGGGTCCGGCATACGCGCACTTCCTTGCAGTAGGGCAGATAATCCCCCATGACGCTGTCCCCGGTATCCCAGAAAGGCCTGGTTTCCGGGTTGAGCCAGATGATGCCCTTGGCGCGATCCCTCATCTTCTCCAGCGCCTTGATGCCGGGGTCGTTATAGTTGTTACGGGCGTCCCCGATGACCATGATATAGGTGCGGAAGCCGACGTCCTGCAGGTACTGATCGCAAAACGTCTGGAATACCTCCCCGAAATCGCTGCGGGCGTTATAGGAGATCTCCGCCTCCGAGAGGGCGCGGCGCACCCCTTTCTGGATATCCTCGTCGCGGAAAAAATCCGTCACCTCGCCAAGGTCGTCCACGAAGACGAAGCTGCGCACTTTGGCCAGGCAATCCTGGATGGTGTACACGAACTGCAGCATGAACTGAGAGACGCGGGCGACCGAGGAAGAGATGTCGCAGAGCACCATGAGTTCGGCCTTTTCCATCCTCTTGTGCTTCAGTTTGAGCTCGAACGGGACTCCGCCGTGCTGCATGTTCTTGCGCAGGGTCGCCTTGACGTCCAGTTTGCCGCGCTTCAGCTGCTTCTCTCGCAGGTTGATCTTGTTGCGCAGCTTCCTGGCCAGTATGTCCACCGCCTTGCGCATCTGCTGCAGCTCGATCTCGTCCAGCCCCGAGAAAGGCCGGTTCATGAGCCTCTCCACCCGCTCCGCGCTCGGTACCTTGTCGGCGTTGCGTGCCTGTTCCCTCTCGACGTAGCGCCGCACCTGCTTGCGCAGGGCCTCGCGGTTCGCTGCGAAAGCCTCTTCCACCCGCTGCAGGTCCTCCTCGCTCCATCCCTCCTCGCGCAGCTGGTTAAGGAGTTCCCGCATCTCTTTTTCCATTTCCTCCCAGTCAAAGACCTCGAATATACGGCGAGTGTACATGCCCACCTGCATGCGGGTCGCGATCTGTTGCGTCCCTACCTCTCCCGCGGCCATGCGGATATACGATTCCCATTCCCCGCTGCGCCCCTCGAGCACCAGGGCCAGCATGGGATCGACCTCCCCGCCTTGCGCGAACTCGCGCAGTCTCTCCTCCAGGCGGGCCAGAAGCTCTTCGTCCAGGTTTTCGGCCTCCCCCCCGACCTCCAGGCCATAGAAATACAGCGGGAAAAGCTCCTCGAACACGAGGGCATCACGGTTGCGCTTCACCACCGCCGCCTTCAAGGCGGCCTTGAACGTGAAGGGGTCATGGAGACCCACCACGGCCACGGCCCCCAGGGCGTCGATGCTCTCCGCGGTGGAGACGGACACCCCCCTCCCACGCAGCCCTTTTATGAAATCAAGTATCCTTTCCTCCATCGCGTTCCTCCGCGATCCATAACGTGAAGCGTCGCCGCCGGCTTCCCCGTCCCTACCGGCCGACGGCGGGGAGCGGCCGCGCTATCCCTCCAATACCTGGTGCAGGTTTTCCCTGGCTTTCTGAATATCCTTCTCGTACTTGAGCACGATGTTCAGGGTGCTCCTGACCAGTTCATGTTCGAGCGTGCCGGCGCCCAAGACCACCAGGGCGCGAGCCCAGTCCAGCGTCTCGCTGATCCCCGGCGTCTTCTTGATGTCCAGCTTGCGCAGGCGCTGCACCGCCTTCACCACCTGTTCCGCCAGACGCTCCTCGATGCCCGGCACCTTAAGGCGCACGATCTCCAACTCCTGCTCCCACGGAGGGAAGTCGATGAACAGGTGCAGGCAGCGCCGCTTAAGGGCGTCGCTGAGTTCGCGGGCGTTGTTGCTGGTGAGCACGACCATGGGGATGTGCTTTGCCTTCAGGGTATCCAGCTCGGGGATGCTCACCTGGAAGTCGGAGAGTATCTCCAGCAGGAAGGCCTCGAACTCGGGGTCCGACTTGTCAACCTCGTCGATGAGGATGAGGGCCGGCCTCTCCGAGGTGATCGCCCTGAGCAGCGGGCGGGGGACTATGAACTTGCGGGAGAAGAAGACCTCGTCCTGCCTGGCTACGCGTTCGGCCGCCTCCGCCAGGCTCGTGGCGTCGGACAGCTCCTCGGCCAGGACGTCCTTTAAAATCTGGGTGTATAAGAGCTGCTTGGAGTACTCCCACTCGTACAGGGATTTGGCCTCGTCCAGGCCCTCGTAGCATTGCAGGCGGATGAACTCGCGGTCCAGGGCGGCGGCGGTCACCTTGCCCAGATCGGTTTTGCCGACTCCCGCAGGCCCCTCCACCAGGACCGGTTTTTCCAGCTTCTCGGCGAGAAAGATGACCGTGGCGATCTCGTCGCTGCAAATATAGCTCTGCCCTGCCAGCTTCTGCTTCACTTCCTCAATGCTGCCAAACATGCCATCATCCTCCCTGCTTCCTCCCGGCAAGCGCCCGGCGGGTCTTATCTTGCCCTTATGCCGCCTGTCAGCACGGCAAGTGTATCCTCTACTCCATCTCCGCCGGGCGTATGTGCTCCATCCCTTGAGGCTCGCCTTCGCCGCTCAGGTACACCTGCGACAGTTCCCGGTAGAGCTCTTTTCCTATCAGCAGCCCCTTGTCGATAAAATCGGGGCCATATACCCGTCCCGTAGGGGTGCGGAAGGTATCCTTTATCCTCACGATACCCTCCAGGCTGGTCTCGAAATGTCCCAGCAGGGCGGCGATGGGCACCTTCAGGGGGGCCACCATCATCCATACCGTCTCCGTGAAGTTGTCCGGTCCCCAGCGGAACTTATCGGCATCGTAGAGGGCGTCCGAGATCAACTGCAGAGAGGGGTCTTGCAGCGGCTCGGAAGCCTTGAAAGCCTCGTGGTTCCTTATGGCCTGCACTATGGCCTCGCGCTCTCCTCCGCTTATGTCGAAGTCCTCGAGGATAAGAGCGGCTTCCTCGGCGCCACGCCTGGCGTGCTCCGGCTGCTCCCTCTTGATGTCGTGAAGCACGCCGGACAGGTGGGCGAGGAGCAGCAACCTGCGCCTCCGTTGCGGCGATTCCCTGCCGTGCGTCTCGACCAGCACCAGCGCCCCGGCATCGATGGCCACTTTTCGTGCGTGCGAGAGGCCGTGGCCCAGCACGTCCCCCCTGTTCTCCACGATAGCCACGGCGTCACGCACCAGGGGATGGTTCTCAAAGGCGTCGCGGCTTTCCTCCACCTCAGCTTTCTTGTCAAGGTAAAAGCGGGGCGGCTCCATGCCGGAGGCTATGCGTTCGCACAGTCTCTGCGCCCCCAGATATTCGCCTTCCAGCAAGAGCCTCGCCTTTCATTCGCGTCTCGTCGTCGCTCGATGCGGCGATTTAATTGTAACTCACAGCTTGCCCTCATGCCTTCCCGCGGAGATGGAATCCGATCGATTCCCGCCGGGGTCTTGATCTGGATGTCCTTCAGCTTCCTCCCGCATGATCGGCATGGACTTCCGCGCCGCTTCCTCCACGTCATCTTCTTTTATCCCACCGGCCCTGCGCTTCCACGTCCCGAGAGGTATGGCGAGGAAAGCGACGTTCGCGGCAAGCAGCCATATGGTCAGGGCCAGCATGGCCTCTACTCCCCACCCCTCTATAAACGCCCAGACGGTGAGGCACAACCCTGAAACCGCCCCCACTACTGCGGCCCACAGCAGTTTAACGCGTATATTCGCCAGCCGAGAAGCGGCCTCCAGGGGATAGATTATGGCTCCCGGCGGCCTTGCCTTACCGCCCAGGTAGCGGGACAGGATGGCCAGAAAAGAACTGTCGGGTATGTTGCCGACCAGGGAGACCATCGCCCCGACCATGGTGATGTTGATGAGAGTGAGCGTACAAAGAATAAGCGCCCAGACCGCCATTGCCTTCTCGCCTTTCCTCCACCACCGGACCCGCAACCCGCGCCATTCCCGACTCCAGTCGATCATCCTGAGGTCGTCACTACCGCGCCTGCCTTCCGGCGGGAGTCTTCGCGCGGAGATGCGGGCTCCGGACGCCTTTCGCTCCGTATGCGCACGTTGCTTGCCGGCCTCAGCCGGTTGTCATAAATTTATCATGGTGATGACGTAATGCTCGAGGATTATTTCTCTATCCTGGAAGGGAAAGTCCCGGCCCGGCACTGGCTCTCTTCGCGCATTCCGGCCGGTATCCCGTCTTTGGGGGGGGTGGGTGTCGAGGAGCTGCGGGATGCGCATTCTGCGGCCATGTCCCGCTGGCGCGAGGCTTGGTGCGATCACCATGAGCCGCCGCGCACCCAAGGCCCGTCGCTCCTGGACCTGAAGTCGGAGCTGGCCCACCGCATGCTGCGCTCCTGCAACATGTGCGAGCGGCGCTGCGGCGCCGACCGTGCCGGGGAGGAGACGGGCTACTGCGGCGTCGGGGTGGTTTCCCGCCTCGCTTCCGATTTCCTTCATTTCGGAGAGGAACCGGAACTGGTGCCTTCTCACACCCTTTTCTTCTCCGGATGCAGCTTCCACTGCGTCTACTGCCAGAACTGGGATATCGCAATGGATGCACGGACGGGCAGTCCCGCCGATCCTGCGTACCTGGCGAACAGCCTGCGGGAGGGGATAAGCCAGGGTTCGCGCAACGCCAATTTCGTAGGGGGCAATCCCGACCCCAACCTGCACACCATACTGGACACCATCATCGCCCTGGGAGAGGATGGAAAGCACCTTCCCATGGTCTGGAACTCCAACATGTACACGTCTGGGGAGGCCATGAGCCTGCTGCAGGGGGTCATGGATGTCTACCTCGCCGATTTCCGTTATGGCAACGATGACTGCGCGAGACGCTACTCCGACGTGGATAACTACTTCGGGGTGGTGAGCCGCAATCTCCTCATCGCCCACCGCCAGGGCGAGATCATGCTCCGCCAGCTGCTCCTCCCCGGCCACCTGGAATGCTGCACCGCAAGGATCATGGACTGGGTGTCGAAGAACATCCCCGGCGTCTACTTCAACCTCATGTTCCAGTACCGGCCCGAGTATCGCGCTTCCCTTTACCCGGAGATCGATCGCAGGCCCTCGCCGCAAGAGAAGATGGAGGCGCTGGAAATGGCCCGCCGCTACGGCATCTCGCTTTGCTAGGTGGAGGGTTTTACGGTGAGCACGGGGAAGGGGATCTCGATCCCCGCCTCGCCAAGGGCTTCTTTAACCGCTGCTATGGCCGTTGACCTGGCTAACAGTATGTCCTCGAGGCAAGGGTTGATCCAGAAATATGCCCTGAGCACTACGGAGCTGTCTGCCAGCTCTTCTGCGACCACCAGCGGAGGCGGCTCAGCGAGCGCGGCATCGAGTGCGACAAGGGCCCGCTTTACCACCTCCATGGCGGAGGTTGCATCCTGCGCATAGGCGACGCCGACCTCGAAATCCAGCCGGCGCCTGCGGTTGCGGTTGTTGTTTATCACCGCGGCAGAGAAGATGCTGGCATTGGGGACGAAGACCTGCCTGCCGTCGTACATGCGTATCACCGTATCCCTTACCCTCACATCGTCCACCGTGCCTTCGACATCCCCAAAGCAGACGACGTCACCCACCACGAAAGGCCTCTGGAAGATGAGGATGATGCCGGCGATGAAGTTCTCGATGACGTCCTTGAGGGCGAAGCCTATGCCCACGCTCACCAGGCCCAGGGAGGCGATCAGGGCACCTGCGTTTATCCCCATAATCCCCAACGCTACCAGCACGCCCAGGGCCATGACCCCGATAAAGGACAGGCGCGCGCTGAACCGCAAGGCGTGCTCGGAGGCTTTGACTTTCTTCAAAGACTTGGCGGTCAGGAAGCGAACGAGGCGGGCGAGAAGATAAATAACAAGAAGGACCAGCAGACCGGTAACGATGGAGGGCAGGCGTGCAATAAAGCCCTCCCACAGGTCGCGGAGGGAATCCAGGAGCAGGTTAGCCTCCATGTCTCATTGCCCCGTATCCTCGCTGGGCTGCTCATCCCCGTTTGGGATCAATCTACCAGGGGTATAACTTGTTTCCGGTTTGGGATAGAGTTCCTTCAGCCACTCTTGCATGTCCTCGGGCAGGTTTTCCACCACCCAGTCCTGGTCGGGGTAGTTGTCTCTTACGTATGCCCAGACCTCTCCCTCGCCGCCCACCTCCTCCTGGATGGTGCTGCGCAGGCCGTCCTGTGCCCTGATGAAATCGGTGCTGTTCTCCCGCATCATGGACTCGCTGGTGCGTGCCACTATCCAGACCTCCTGCGCCCCTTTCACGGCCCTGGCCACGGTGAAAGACCTGCGGTAGCCCGGAAGCAGGATGGCCAGCAGTATTATCGCCAGGGTTATCAGGGTGACCAGGTTAACGACTATGGCCCCTATCAGGCTTACCTTGCGCCTCTTTTTCTCCACCCGGGGGAACTCCGCGCGCTGTGGGGTTTCCACGCCCGCCTCTTCCGCTATCCCTGGCATACCCTCCATCCCGGACTGTTCGTCCTGCCTGTCCATGGGCATCACCTCCGCTCCAACAATCTTTCTCCGCCTGCTGCCGATTCCCTTGCTCCGGGCCGCAAGTACTAGCTTATCAGTCCGTATGAGACGCGGCTGGAACAGGCGGTTCCGCATAAGCGTCACCTATAATAAAATCTCCTACGGGAATAATACGAGTACGTAAGCAACGGCACGGGCAATCGGCCCACGAACAGAGGTGATGAGCATGACCGAGAGTTACGAAGCGCCGCAGATACCTCCGGAGCCGCCGCGCATCCCGCCGCAGCCGCCTTTCGCCGCGCCCCCGCCGAGTTCGGGCGGTGGGGCCAGGATCCTGATCATCTCGCTCGTGGTGGCCATAGTGGTAGCGGTCGGAGTCCTGTTCCTGGTGCCCCTTATTCTCGGGGCCAACCCCATCGATGTCCTCAGGGGCAAGGGGACTACGGAGATCCAGGAGATCAAGACCGTGGAGGAGCGCGTGGTAAAGGCGGGCCAGGAGGCGGTGGTGGAAGTGGCGGCAAGAATACTGCCCTCCGTGGTCAATATCGAGGTGCAGTTCGGGAGCTTCGGTTCGGGAATCGGCTCGGGCTTCATCTACGCTTCCGATGGCTATATCGTCACCAACAACCACGTGGTCGCCGACGCTACCGCGATAACGGTGTCCCTGCGGGACGGGTCCACTTTCGAAGCCGAGGTCGTGGGCACCGACCCGGATACGGATATCGCAGTGATCAAGATAGACGCTTCCGACTTGCCCGCCGCCACCCTTGGAACCTCGTCGGACCTGGTGCAGGGCGAACTGGCGGTGGCCATGGGAAGCCCGGAGGGTTTCGAGGGCAGCGTGACCAGCGGGATAATCAGCGCCCTCAACCGCAACATCTACATGCCCAACAGCGCGCCGCTGCTCGACGTGATACAGACCGACGCCGCCATCAACCCCGGCAACTCCGGCGGTCCACTCTGCAACAGCATGGGCCAGGTCGTAGGCATCAACACCGCTATCTACTCCCAGAGCGGTGGCTACGACGGCCTCGGTTTCGCCATCGCCATCGATAATGCCAAGCCCGTTATCGAGCAGCTCATCTCCACCGGATCCGTGACCCACCCCTGGCTGGGCATCTCCGGTAGCACGCTGGATCCGGATACGGCCGAGAGCTACGACCTGCCGATCGAAGGCGGCGCCATCGTGAACAGGGTCATCGCCGGCGCCCCGGCGGACAAGGCAGGGGTGGAGAGAGGAGATATAGTCGTCGAGCTTGACGGCGTCCCCATAGATTCCATGGACCAGCTCGTGCTGGAGATAAGGAAGCGTGGTGTGGGCGATACGGTAGCCATCACCTATTACCGCAACGACGAGAAGAGGGAGGCCACAGCCGTCCTGGAGGAGAAACCTGACGTCGTGCCGGAGTAGGGGTGGCCCGAGCCGTGGGTTAACGGCCCCGCTCGGCTGCACATGCAGCCTCTCACCCGAAAGAGACCGCGGAAAGCGCGCTCGCTGCGACCGACCCGGTATTTCTCGGGCTGTCGGCAGCGCGGACGAGGTCGCGCGAGGCGGGCCCCCGGTTCCCGGGAAAGGTTTTTCCATGCAGGCGACAGCAGGGCTTTCTTACCCCTGGCAGTACATGTGCACGGCATAAGGATACCGCTCCGCATGCCCCCGTGTTTTTAGGCTGGCCGGATGGTTTTCGTCAGGGTCGCCCGCAGGGCGGTGTCTTTCGCCCCGGTCCTTGTCACTGCCGGCGCGTAGTTATACTCTGGTTAAGAATCGTTTCCAGACGCAGCGAATCGCGGCGTCACATCCACCGGGGAGGTATCTTGATCGCCAGGGAACTGCGGGAGATGATCTCGGAGGCCATCTCGGAAGCAGCCGCGGCCGGGGATATCCCCGCCGTGGCTACGCCGGAGTTCGTACTGGAGCGGCCGCGCCATAAGGCCCATGGAGACTGGGCCACCAACGCGGCTCTGACCCTTTCGGGAAACCTGGGGCGCAACCCGCGCGAAATAGCCGATATCCTCGCCGCCCGCCTGCGCGAGAAAGCTTCGTCTCCGAAGCCAGCAGGGGGCGCGGGCACCATCAGCTCGGCGGAGGTCGCGGGGCCAGGGTTCATCAACATCACCCTGAGCCGGGACCGCGTGCTCAAGGAGCTGGCACGCGTGGCGGGCGAGGGCAAGGATTACGGCCGCTGGGACTTCGGTGCGGCGCAGCGCATCAACGTGGAGTTCGTCTCCGCCAATCCCGTCGGGCCCCTGCATGTCGGACACGGGCGCTGGGCCGCCCTGGGCGACGCCCTGTGCAACCTGCTCGCCATGGTGGGATACGCGGTGGACCGCGAGTTCTACTTAAACGACTACGGCACCCAGATGGAGGTCTTCGCCGCGTCCGTGGAGGCGCGATATCTGGAGCTTGCCGGCTTCGAGGCCAAGTTTCCCGTCGAAGGGTATCACGGCGCCTACGTCACGGATATCGCCCGCACCTTGCTGGAAGAGGATGGGGGAAACTCCGCGGACAAGATTCCCGCGGAGCGCAGGGCGGAACTCGGAGATCGCGCCTATCGCATAGCGCTGGCGCATATAAGGGGATCCATGCAGTCCTTCGGCGTCTATTTCGACACCTGGTTCAGCGAGCGAGAGCTGCAGGAGAGCGGCGCGGTGCAGGACGAGATGCGCAAGCTGCTCGGAGACGGCCTCGCTTACGAGAAGGACGGCGCGGTATGGATGGCGACCTCTCTCTTTGGCGACGACAAGGATCGCGTCCTGGTGAGGAGCAGTGGCGCCCCCACTTATTTCGCCGCCGATATCGCCTATCACCTCAATAAGATGTCGCGCGGCTACGACCGCCTTATAAACATATGGGGAGCGGACCACCACGGTTACGTGCGCAGGATGCAGGCGGCCATGGAGGCGCGCGGCTACCCGGACAGGCTGGAGGTCATCCTGGGCCAGTTGGTCAACCTCAAGAGGGGCGGCGAGCCGGTGCGCATGTCCAAGCGCACGGGAGAGATGGTGACCTTCGATGAGCTGGTAGCGGAAGTGGGCAGGGACGCCGCCCGCTACCTCTTTCTCACGCGCAGCCAGGATACGGCCCTGGACTTCGACATCCAGCTCGCCGTGGAGGAGAGCATGGATAACCCCGTCTATTACGTGCAGTACGCCCATGCGCGCATCTGCAGCATCCTGCGTTACGGCTTGGGGAGGGGGCTTAACATGCCGGAGGATATCCCAAACCTGGAGACCCTGCGGCTGCTCTCGTCCGAGGAGGAACTCGACCTCGCGCTGAAGATCTTCGAGTTCGAGGAACTGGTGAGGGATGCCGCCCTGGACCGCGCGCCTCACCGCCTGACCCGCTACCTCGAGGAGCTGGCGGCAACCTTTCACTTCTTCTATAACCGCCATCGCGTCATCAGCGACGACGCGGAACTCACCACGGCCCGCCTCTTCCTTGCGCGCTGCGTCCGGCAGGTTATTCTCAACGGGCTCGGTATACTGGGGGTATCAGCCCCCGAGAGCATGTAGCAGGGCCGGCTCCCCGCCATTTACTCCCGGGGGTTCACGCCTTCAACTTATCCAGGACCCAGGTCACGGCCTTATCCATCGCCTCGGCGTTAAGCCTGAGCTTGTGCCCTCCGCCCTTGACGATAAAAAGCTCCTTGGGCTCCATGGCCGCCTCGTACAGCTTGCGAGCTTCCCCTACGGGAACCGTCTCGTCCTCCTCGCCGTGAATGAGAAGGAGCGGTGTGGGTGTTATATCTCCCACGGACTCCACGGGATTGCACGAGACCATCTCGCGGTAATACGCCTCCTCGGAGTCAGGAAAGGCGGGGTCGCGGATGATGCCGATAGCGCGGGCGTGGTCGATGAACTGTCCCATGCCCTCCCGGGTCATCAGGCTCGAGAAGTCTGCGGGAGAAGAGATGGACACCACTGCCGCCAGCTTCGGGTTGTGCGCCGCGCAGATTATGGATACCGCGCCGCCCCCGCTGAACCCCACGAGGGCCATGCGACCTGGATCGCATGCCTCGAAATCCCCGCGGGACGCGCGGGCCTCGCCCAGCAACGACTCCAGGTCGTCGACCCAGCCGCCCAGGGAGAAATCCCCTTCCGACAGCCCCGTCCCCCTGAAATTGAGATAGCAGGCCGCTGCACCCCCGTCCACCAGGCGACGCGCCAGTACTTCGTACCCCGGCTCGCCCGGCGCGGGAACGCCGCTGGGGATACCATGGCACAGCACCGCCAGGGGCCATCGCCCGGGCACCGATGGTATAAGCAAGCTGCCCCGCAGGGTTATCCCCCCAGATTTCAGCTCGATCTCTCTTTCGACCATCCTCACTCCTCCGCGATTTACCAATGCCGCGCGCAGGCGCGGCCCGGGAATCTCTTCCCGCTTACCTTAACACATGCGGGTAGCCCGAATGACCTGGCCGCGGGCACATCCCCGCCCAGGCACGCTTTTCCGCGCTCCAGGGCGGTTGCCACGCGGGGGCAGCTTGCCGCGTAAGGAGGGTATTTTCATAATTGGTTTAGCGCCGCAGCAACATGGGTATACATCTATGGGGGTTCGTGTCTCGGGTTACGACTGGGGCAGGCCGGAATCTCCCGGGTAAAGGCCGGCGGACCCGGAGAGAGAGTGAATGGCACCCGCTTTGCGAGGTGCCTTTCTCTTTTCCTGCCCCCATGACCTTTCTCGACACCAAGCCCGCGGAATACGGCGGCAGGGGCCTCAGCCGGTGCAGAAGCGAGCTCTCCTGGAGATGTAAAGGATAAGGGGCATGAGGTCCTCCCCCGCTTTCTTTCCCTTCCCGTTACCACGTGCATGGAGAGCGCCCTCCCCATGCCCTTTCTGCACTACCTGCCGGTGGAGGAACTGCGCCCCGCTGCGGGCTGGGAAAAAGACGGCGAGACGGCCTCTACGGTGGACGCGCTCGCGTCTTTTGTCGCGGCCGCCGACGGGATGTTCGATGAGGACACGTTCATCCGGCCGTCATATATCATTGTCGCTTAACATGACCGCCCTTATTCTCGATATATAAGTTGACAGGCTCCCTACAGGAACGGTGGAGGTGAGATGGTCGGCACAGAGAGAATCGATGAGATAGGACGGCGCGCCCGGGCGCTGGTCGATAACATATGCCTGGTTATCAGGGGAAAAGACACTCAGGTGGAGATGGCGGCCGTCGCCTTGATCAGCGGGGGCCACCTTCTCATTGAGGACGTGCCGGGCGTGGGCAAGACCATGCTCGCGAGGTCGATGGCCCTTTCCCTGGCCGGGGAATACTGCCGCATACAGTTCACCCCCGACCTGCTGCCTTCGGACATCACCGGCACGACCATATACAACCAGAAGACATCCGAGTTCGAATTCCGGCCCGGCCCGGTATTTGCGAACGTGGTGCTGGCCGACGAGATCAACCGCGCCACACCACGCACTCAATCCAGCCTGCTGGAGGCGATGGACGAGGGGCAGGTCACCGTGGATGGCGTCTCTCATGCCCTCCCCCGGCCCTTCTTCGTCATCGCCACCCAGAACCCCGTGGAATACCACGGGACCTACCCGCTGCCCGAGGGGCAGCTGGACCGTTTCTGTATGAGCATAAGCCTTGATTACCCCTCGGAGCTGCACGAGAAGGAGATAGTCGAGAGCCAGCTCGAGGAGCACCCCGTGTCCGGCCTGGCGCAGGTACTGCAAAGCGATGAGCTGGGGGAACTGCAGAAAGCCTGCCGCGAGGTGACCGTCGATGCCGACGTCCTGGCCTACGCGGTGAGCCTGGTGCGGTCGACCAGGGAAGACGACGGCATCTCCCTCGGCGCAAGCCCGCGCGGCACCATATTCCTGGTGCGCACCGCACAGGCGAAAGCCCTCATGGCCGGTCGCGACTTCATCACCCCCGATGACGTCAAGGCCGTAGCCACTTACGTCCTTTCTCACCGCGTGATACTCGCGTCGAGGTCGCGGGGCTTGAGCGAGTCGCGCGCGGCCATCGCCTCGATCCTGGCCCGCCTGCCGGTGCCGGTAGTATAGGAGGTCGCCTTGCTCTTCTCCCGTTCCTTTCTCGTCCTTGCCCTCTCCCTGGCCATGATCCTCATCGGCATAAATTCCCAATCGGGGTGGCTCTTCTGGCTTGCCGGCCTGCTTATCGCCGCCCTGCTCACATCCTGGGCCATATCGCTGCTGGAGGTAAGGAAGCTCGCCCTGTCCCGACGACACCGGCCGGAGATAGGCGAGGAAGAGCCCCTGCGGGTGGACCTGGACATACGCAACGGCAGCCGTTTTTCTCGCAACCTCATCGAGGTGATAGACGAGGATCCCGGGGACGGCGGCCCGCGCGGGAAAGCACGCCTGAAGGCAAAGCACCGGCCCCTGCGCGAGCAATTCAGAGATCCCTCACCGGCGGAGAAGGAGTCTCCCGCTTCCAGTGGCGGGCGCGCAGCTTTTCTCCTCCAGCGCATGGAAGCCGGGGGCGAGGCAACCATTTCCTACCAGCGCGGGGCGCTGCGGCGAGGGGTTTACGAGGATTGGCCCGCCTACTTCTACTCCGAGGGGATCATAGGCCTTGCCCGGCATAGCAGCCGCGTACGCCCGCATTCCCGGCTGGTGGTCCTGCCTCGCTACACCGAGCTGGGCAGCTTCCCCCTGGTGGACTCGTTTCTCCATCACCAGAGGACGCCCCAGGAGTATTCCTCAAAGAAGGGCGCCGGGATAGATTACTACGGCGTGCGGGAGTTCCGCTCCGGCGATCCTCTCCGCCACGTGCACTGGAGGACGACGGCGCGCCGGGGCGAACTGGTGGTGAGGGAATTCGAGCGGGAGACGGGGACCCCTCTCGTGGTGCTGGTGGACAACGGCTCGGGCGGCGATTCCCAGCGGGAATACTCTTCCCTGCTCGATTCGGGAGCGCGCCTGGCGGCCAGCGTGGTGCATTATGCGCATTACGCCGGCCATCCCGTCATCCTGGCGGCCTACAGGGGGGAGAACCCCGAGATCTACGACGTCCCCAGCTTCCATGACGCACTGAAATGGCTGGCCGCTCTGCGGCCAAGCGCCGGGGGCGGGCTGGAACAGCAGGTAGAGAGCTTGTGGCCAGAGCTGTCTCCGGGATGTTTTCTGTGCTGCATTACTCCGGCGCGCAGCCTGGACTCTGCCAGGCTGGCGGCCGCCCTGCCCCACCTGTGCCACGCCGCGCTGGTGCTCGTCGATCCGCTCTCGCACAACGGGAACGGTTCATCGCGCGGCACGGCCGGCAGCTCGGATGATATCGTCTCCGGGTTGATAAACGCCCCCTTCCCGGGGCTTTTCAGTATATCCCTGTACCGTAAAGGCGAGGACTTGAGGACATGCCTGGAAAAACCCTTGATTATATACGACGACTCAACGCCCCCAGGGAGATAGAGGATTCCGGGCCGTTGCGTATGGCGGTCTGGGCGGCGGTAGCGATCTCCGTCTTCGCGCTCGCCCTGCAGGGAGTGAGCAGCATATCCCTTGTCCTGATCTCGATCGGCCTGATCAGCCTGGGCTCCTTTATCAGCTGGCGCTACAGGTACCGCCCCAGGCTCGCGGTCAAGGTGGTGATCATGGCCCTGATGGTGGCCGCCCTGGTTTCCTTCCTGCGCCAGGTCTCGATACAGCCTTACGACCCCCGCATCCCCCTGGCGGAACTCTTCGTCTGGATACAGGTGCTGCACAGCTTCGACCTCCCCCGGAGCAAGGACCTGCTGCTCTCCCTGGTGAGCTCCCTCATACTGCTCGCGCTTGCGGGCTCGTTTTCCCTTTCTTCCTCTTTCGGATTGATCGTCCTGTTCTGGCTTGCCGCCGCACTGCCCGCCCTTTACTATATCCAGCTTTCGCGCCTGCACGGCCTGTCGGCTGAACCCGAGCGGATCATCGCGCCCCGGCGGGGCGCCGGGCACCTGGCCGCTATGCTGCTGGCCCTTCTGGTCGTTATATCCCTGGCCGGCCTCGCCATAGGCGCCTTCATGCCCCGCATGTCAACCACTTACCTGCACGCCCTGCCGTTCTCCATACGCAGGGCGATCTTCTCTTCAGACGGTTACTCTTTCACTAATCCCGGTTACCCCGATCTTCCCTCCAGCCCGCCGCAGGGAGCGCTGGAAGTCAACCCGGAGGCTTACTTCGGATTCAGCCCTTTTCTCGACCTGCGCGCCCGCGGCGTCACCTTGGATCTTCCGGTCATGAAGGTGCGCTCCGCGGAGCCCGCCTACTGGAGAGGGCTCTCTTTTGAGGAATATAACGGCTATTCGTGGACGACTCCGGAGGAGGAGCCCGAGGAACTCAGCGCTCCGGTCCAGCCCTTCAATATCGATTACGACCCCGGCCAGCCTCATGCCGCAACGCGCAGCGTGATCCAGACCTATTACATCGAGGCCGAGCAGCCGAGCGTGATATTCGCCTCCTGGCGCCCAGAGGTGCTCTATTATCCTGCGGACCGTGTGTACCACGACCGATCCGGCCTCAAGAGCCCCTTCGCTCTCGACGAAGGCCTCGTGTACAGCGTTATATCGCGCTACGTGCCCCCGGGAGAGGCGCTGGCCTCCGTGCGGCTGGAGGTAAGGGAAGGCGCGCTCCTCCCCTACCTGCAACTTCCACAGCTGCCGGAGCGGGTGATCGAGCTGGCCGAGGAGATAACCCCTGAAGGGGAGGGGCCATACGCACGCGCCCTGGCCATCGAGGATTTTCTCAAGGGCGAATACGAGTACTCTCTCGACGTGGGCCCGCTGCCTTCCGGAGCGGATGCCGTCGATTATTTCCTCTTCGAGGAGAGCCGCGGGTACTGCGAGCATTTCGCCACCGCCCATGCCGTGCTGTGCCGCCTGGCGGGCATCCCTTCCCGGGTGGTGACGGGGTATTCGACCGGCGACTACAATCCCTTCACCGGTCTTTACGAGGTGAACCTGACCGACGCCCATGCATGGGTGGAGATCTACCAGGAGGGTATTGGCTGGATCACCTGCGAGCCCACCCCGGGTTTCTCGCTTCCCGATCCCGCCCAGGGCTCCGGCTCACTGTGGATCTTCCGGGATTTCTTTTCCTGGGCGGGCCGAAACCTGTCGGCGCTTCTGCCCGCTCCGCTGCGCTCGGCTCTCAAGGGCGGTTTAACGGCACTGGGCTCGATGGCCTCGGCCCTCGCCGAGGGTTTCATGTACTCCTTGCGCGAGGCCCCCTGGCTCCTCCTCCTGCTCGCATCCGTCGTCCTGCTCCTGCCCCTGACATGGGCGTTGCGCAGGCTGAGGCGTGACAAGCCGCCGCGGGAGCTGGACGGTCCCCTGCTCGCCATGCGGGATTTCTTCGCCGCCCTGGGTTCCCTGGGTTTCGAGCGCAGCCCCGATCAGACGGCAAGGGAATTCCTGGGCAGCCTCACCGCTGCGGTTCCCGGGCTTAGCATGTCCCGCGAACTGCTTCTTTTTGAACGGGCGCGTTACGGCGGGCAGCCCTTGCCCGATAGCGATTCGCAACGCCTGCGCCAGGGGCTTGCGGCAGCCCTGGAACAGGTCAGCCTTCACGTCAAGACCCGCTCCGGTCGCCATAACCGGGCCGGCACGGCAAACGCCGCCTAGCGCGGGACGTCCTCCTCGAGGTCCAGCTCCATCTCCTGGCTCATTGACCTGGGCACGTATAGCGGGCGCTTGAAGAGATTGCGCATGTCCGTCCAGGGGGAATCGCCGCCGGCCGCCCTCCCCGTAATCTCGCGGAAGCTGTTCACCTTGGCGTCCAGGTTATCCACGTGGTGCAGGACAATCGCCTCCAGGGTCTTGGGCCGCTTGGGCGATCCCCATTCCAGCTCCCCGTGGTGGCTGAGCACGGCGTGCCGCAGCCGCAGGGCCAGGTCCTGCGGAAAATCCGGCATGGCGGCGATGCGCTCGCGGATCATCTCGTCCGCGAGCAGGAGATGGCCGAGGAACCTGCCGGCATCGCTGAAGTCGATGGTGCGTTCGTAGTTAAGCTCATCCGTCTTGCCTATGTCGTGCAGGGCGGCCGCCGTGATCAACAGGTCGCGGTCGATATCCGGGTAGAGGTCGCAGATCATGCGGCATATACGCACGGTGGTCGCGGTGTGCTCCAGCAGGCCCCCTAGGTAGGGATGATGGTAATTTTTAGCAGCCGGAGCAGTGGTGAACTTGCGCATGAATTCCTGATCGTTCAGGAAGGAAAGGAGCAACCCCCTCAGGTGTATGCTCCGTACCTCCTCCAGGGCCTGGCGCAATTCACCCTCCAGCTCGGCCCGGTCGGCGCCCACCACGCGCAGAAAATCCGCCGCGTCCACCTCGTCGTCCCCGCAACGCCGCAGGGAATTCACGACCACCTGGAGCTGGTCGCGGTACTTCTCCGCCCTGCCGCTCACCGCCACATAATCTTTCTCTCCGAAAGCGTCCTTGTAGCGGCTCACCCCATCCCAGAGCCGCGCATCCACCTTGCCGCTCTTGTCCGCCAGCTCGAGGGCCAGGTAGGGCGAGCCCGCCTTGGTCTTGCGCAGCTCCTTGCGCGACACGATGAAGGCGCTCTTCACCTCCATGCCCGGCTCGATGTCCTTTATCAACTGTTTTGGCAACTCGTCCTCCCGCTCTAATGGCACCCTTAATATCTTCTTTTCCGCCCCTGCTTTTCCTCCACGCGAGAACTACGAAAGCAGGACGGCTACAATTCCTGGCTTGAACCGAAAGCTTGCCCTCGAGGTGTATCACGAGCAACGCATCGAGGTTTCGCTCTCACCCTTCTCCTCTATCATAGCGGCGCACGATGACAGGGCGGACTCGCCGGGCGTGGTTGCCGCCGAACGTGTAAAAGCCCGGGGAGCAGCGACTCCCCGGGCTTCCAGTCCTGGTGGGCCTAACTGGATTTGAACCAGTGACCTCACGCTTATCAGGCGTGCGCTCTAACCAACTGAGCTATAGGCCCTCGCAACAAAAAATTATATCTTCATCACCTTCCGCGTACAACTTACGGCATTTATGCACATTATCAACAATATATTGTGCATAAGAACCTCGTTTACCACAATATATAGAGCCATTGCCCTTTTCTTCCCCCTTGTTGCAACCCGGCGGTGTTACGCCTCGAGGCGGGCTCGATACGGCCTCATTCGCTGGGGGCAAGCCCTTCCGGCAGCTGAAAACTGGCCTGTGACACCTGCCCCACGCGACGGTATTCCCACTCTATCTTCTCGAAAGCCTCTCCTTGCGCCTCCGCCACCCATGCGCTCGGGAGGTAGTCCGGGCCGTCCAGGAATGCCCTTATGGACCTTCCGTCCATGGTGTCCATGCGGAACTCCGTCCCTTCCCAGAACTGCTCCAGTTCGAAGTAGGGCCCCATCACCAGGTCGGGCATGAAGCCCGCCTTGAGCAAGGCTTTATCCCTGCTGATGCTCTCGTACGTCTTCCGCCTCTGGTTGACCAGCCAGCCCTCGCCGCTCTCGTGGTTGTAGATAACCATGCCGCTGGTGTCCTCCAGGATGATGCGAAAGGAGCCGCCCGCGTAGATGCCTACGCCTCGCATCCTCCCGTTCTCTATTCCCCTGACCTGGTAGCTTCCATCCATGGTGGCGCTAATGGACTGCTCTCTGGGGTCGCACTGATCGCCCCCCTCTCCACCACACCCGACCGCCAGGGTGGAGGCAAGGACAAGTGCAGCCAGGGCCGCGGCGCTGCGCGCTGCCACATCGCGCAAGACTGACCTCTCTTTCTCGAATCTCGGCGTCGTCCCGCCTGTTTCCGTTCTCCCGCCGCCCACCGCCATTATGCCACCCGGCATCGAGGGCCGCTTTTATCCTTTTATCACCGCCAGGGGCCGCATGCGCGCCACTACGCGAGACAGGCCGGCCCCTTCGCAGATCCCCACCACTTCCCCGACGTCCTTGTAGGCCTCGGGGGCCTCCTCGGCCAGGGCCGCGAGACGACCGGCGCGCACCATGATCCCCTGCCTCTCCAGCCTGTCCCGGAGCTCTCCGCCGTTCACCTGTTTTTTCGCCGCCTTACGGCTCATGGCCCTGCCGGCGCCATGGCAGGTGGACCCGAAGCTCTTGCCCATCGCTTCCTCGGTGCCCACGAGCACGTAGGAGTGGGTGCCCATGTCCCCGGGTATGATCACCGGCTGCCCGCTCTCGGCATACATCCCCCCCACCTCCGGCCGGCTGCCCGGGAAGGACCTGGTAGCCCCCTTGCGATGCACTATCAAGGTTCTCTTCCTGCCCTCCAGGACGTGCTCCTCCACTTTGGCCAGGTTGTGGGAGACGTCGTAGAGAAGCCCCATTCCCAGCTTCCTCGCCTGTGACCCGAAGGCTCTCTCGAAGCACTCCCTTACCCAGTGGGTCATGGCCTCGCGGTTACACATGGCGAAATTCGCGGCGCAGGCCATCGCCGCCAGGTAATCCCTTCCCTCGCGCGAGCGAACCGGGGCACACACCAGTTGCCGGTCCGGGAGCCGGTAACCGTAGCGATCCAGGGCTGCCCCCATGACCTCGATGTAATCCGTGCACACCTGGTGGCCCAGGCCGCGCGATCCGGAATGCACCATCACCACCACCTGGCCCTCGAAGAGGCCCAGCTTCTCCGCCAGTGGCCTTGCTTCGTCCACCACCTGCACTTCCAGAAAATGGTTTCCAGAACCCAGGCTGCCCACCTGGTCCCGACCGCGGGCAAAAGCTCGCTCGCTTACCTTGGCGGGGTCGGCCCCGGGAAAGCGCCCTTTTTCCTCCATGGCCTCGAGGTCTTCCTCCCACCCGATGCCCATGGCCACCAGTTCGGCCGCCCCGTTTCTCATTATGCGTTCCATCTCGCCGCGATCGAGGCGCAGCTTTCCTTTCGTGCCCAGCCCCCTGGGCACGCTTGCGTCGAGTAGCTCGACGAGCTCGCGCAATCTGCTTCCGGCATCCGCGTGGGTAAGGCCGGTCTTGATCAGGCGCACTCCGCAGGATATGTCGTATCCCACCCCCCCGGGCGATATCACGCCCTCCTCGCCATCAGTGGCCGCCACGCCCCCGATGGGAAAGCCGTAACCCCAATGTATGTCGGGCATGGCCATGGATGCCTTGACGATGCCCGGGAGGCAGGCCACGTTGGCGACCTGCTGCAGGGCGTTGTCCTCGTCCGCCTTCTCGAGTAGTGAGCGATCGGCGAAAACGATACCGGGTACGAGCATGCCCTCGCGCGCGGACGCGGGTATCTCCCAGGTATAATCGTCCACCTTTTTCACCGTTTCCAGGAGCCCCATCGTCACCACCCACCAGAAGCGCATCTCGCGCTCATACGTCAAAGATAACCTGTGCCGTCCACAGGCCTTCTATCTCCTCCAATACCAACATATGGTATGTGGGTGCCTTTATCTCCGTCCCGGCCGCATGCCTTTCCCGGTCCAGCGGTTCACCCATCCCCCACCCCGCGGCCGCGTACTCGGTGAGCCTGGAGATCTTAAAGGATGCGAAGGCCAGGTTTTCCGCCTCCACCCGGTACAATACCTCGGAGAGCCAGGACACCAGCAGTGATTTCCAGTCCCTTCCCTGCGCCGACAATCCCACGCGCTGCCGCGGCCTTACTTTACCGGGGTCGAGCATGAGCGACATCATCCCCAGGGAGCAGTTCTCGAAAGCTTCCGCCATGCTGCGGCCATAGGCCCGGATACCCGTGTCGGAGGTATGCTCTATGACCTCAAAACCATTCAGCCCTCTTCCCCCTGGTTCTCGTTCCCGGGTTCGGGTTCCGTGCCCGCCCCGTTTTCCTCTTCCACCTCCATATCGGGCAGCCCTTCCTGGGATGCGAGCTGGGCTATCGAGGCGACGCTGTCCTCCGAGTCCAGCTTCATGATCCTCACGCCCTGCGTGGCCCGCCCCATGCGCGATATGTCTTCTATGGCCATGCGAATGACCACGCCTTCCACCGACACCGCCATCAGCTCCTGGTTCTCCCTCACCACGCGCGCGCCGACCAACAGGCCCTTGCCGTCGGTAAAGGAGATGGTGCGCACGCCCTTGCCCCCCCGGCGGTGTTTGGGATACCTGGAAACGGCGGTTCTCTTCCCATATCCCATCTCGGTGATGACGAACAGGTCGGCGTCCTCCGAGGCTATGCCCATGGAGATAACCTCGTCTTCAGCTCCCAGGCTCATGCCCCTTACGCCGCGGGTGTCGCGTCCCATGGAGCGGCAATCCGACTCCGAGAAGCGGATGGCCTGGCCGCCGCGGGTCACCATCACCAGATCGCTGTCGCCGCTGGTGAGGCGGGTGTCGATGACCTCGTCCCCCTCCATCAGGCTGATGGCTATCAGGCCGCCTGAGCGTGGCGAGTCGTAGCTCTTGAAGGGGGTCTTCTTTATCATGCCTCGCCGGGTGGCTATCACCAGGAAGGCGTCCTCGGGATAGTCCCTGGTGGCTATCACCGAACATATATTCTCCCCCGAGGTGAGGGGCAGCAGGTTGACCAGGGCATGGCCTCGAGCCGCCCGTGATCCTTCGGGCAATTCGTATACCTTGAGCCTGTAAGCCTTGCCCCGGTTGGAGAAGAAGTGGATGTAGTGATGGGTGGAGGCAACGAAAAGGTGCTCCACGAAGTCTCCTTCCTTGAGATTCATCCCCATCACACCCCTCCCGCCTCTCCTCTGGGTGCGGTAGGTGGTTATGGGCAGCCTCTTCACGTAACCGGAATGGGTGATGGTAACCACCACCTCTTCCTCCGCGATGAGGTCCTCTATCTCCAGGTCCTCGTAGTCCGGCACTATCTCCGTCCTGCGGGGATCCGCGAAGCGTTTTTTTATGGCCTGCATCTCCTCGACGATGATGGCCCTCAACTTGGCCTCGTCTGCCAGTATCTCTTTCAGCCTGGCGATCTCTTTCTTCAGTTCCTCGTGCTCGGCCTTCACCTTGTCTCTTTCCATCCCGGTAAGCCTCTGCAGCCTCATCTCCAGGATTGCCTGGGCCTGTTCCTGGCTGAGCTTGAACTGCTTCATCAGCCCCTTCCGTGCCTCGTCGACGGTGCGCGACTTCTTGATCAGGGCGATGACCTCGTCAAGGTGCGCCAGCGCCACCAGCAGCCCTTCCAGGATGTGGGCTCTTTTCTCCGCCTTGTCCAGGTCGAACTTCGTGCGCCTGGTGACCACGTCCACCTGGTGCACGACGTACCCTGCCAGGACCTCCTTGAGGTTGAGGGTGCGCGGCACTCCTCCCACCAGGGCGATCATGATCACCCCGAAGGAGTCCTGCAGCTGGGTATGCTTGTAAAGCTGGTTGAGCACTACCTGGGGTGCGCTGTCCTTGCGCAGCTCCACCACCAGCCGCATTCCCGCACGGTCGCTTTCGTCGCGCAGGTCTGATATGCCGACGAGCTTTTTCTCCCTTACCAGCTCCGCTATCCTCTCCGTCAGGCGCGACTTGTTCACCTGGTAGGGTATCTCGGTGACGACGATGCTGGAGCGGCCCGCTTTGTTCTGCTCGATATGCGCCTTCCCCCTCACCCTGATCACGCCCCGACCGGTTTCGTAGGCCTCACGCAGGCCCTCGAGCCCCATGACCATCCCCCCGGTGGGGAAGTCCGGCCCCTTGACCAGTTTCATCAGATCCTTGACATCTATGTCGGGTTTCCGCGTCACGGCGACTGCCGCATCGATAACCTCTCCCAGGTTGTGCGGCGGTATATTCGTGGACATACCCACCGCAATGCCTGAAGAGCCGTTGGCCAGCAGGTTGGGGAAACGGGAGGGCAGCACCGATGGCTCCTGCAGCGACTCGTCGTAGTTGGGCACGAAGTCCACGGTTTCCTTGTCGATCTCCCTGAGCATCTCCATGGCGATGGGCGCAAGCCGCGCCTCGGTGTAGCGCATCGCCGCCGGGCTGTCTCCGTCCACCGAGCCGAAGTTACCGTGCCCGTCCACCAGTTCGTATCGCGTCGAGAAGTCCTGGGCCATCCTCGCCAGGGTATCGTATATTGCCTGGTCGCCATGGGGATGATACTTCCCCATGACGTCCCCCACCACCCTTGCGGACTTGCGGTGGGGCCGGTTGGGGGCGAGGTTCTGCTCGTACATGCCGTAGAGTATCCTGCGGTGCACCGGCTTGAGGCCGTCCCTGACGTCGGGAAGGGCCCTCCCCACGATCACGCTCATGGCGTAATCCATGTAGGAGCGCTGCATCTCCTCGTCTATCTCCACGGGCTTTATCTTGCCTGTGAGGGCTTGTACCATTTTCTTCCTCCTGGCGTATTGCGGCGCGTCCGTTTATATATCCAGGAAGCGGACGTTCTTGGCGTGCTTCTGTATGAACTGGCGCCTCGACTCCACGTCATCCCCCATCAGGGTGGTGAATATCTCGTCGGCCATTATTGCATCCTCGAGGTTGACGCGCATGAGTATGCGCCGCTCCGGGTTCATGGTAGTTTCCCACAATTGCTCGGCGTTCATCTCTCCCAGGCCCTTGTATCGCTGGACGTCGTACTTCTTGCCATTGAACCTCTTGGCCAGCTCTTCCATCTCGGAATCGTTATAGGCATAGTAATCCTTTTTATCGCAGGTTATACGGTAAAGCGGGGGTTGAGCGATGTATACGTATCCCGCCTCTATCATCTCGCGCATGTAGCGGAAAAAGAAGGTCAGTATGAGGGTCCTTATGTGAGACCCGTCGACGTCGGCATCGGTCATGATTATCGCCTTGTGGTAGCGCGCCTTTTCCACATCGAAATCCTCCCCTATACCCGTGCCGGACGCCGAGACTATCGCCTGTATCTCGGTGTTATTGAGTATCTTGTGCAGGCGGGCCTTCTCCACGTTCAGTATCTTCCCCTTCAGGGGGAGTATGGCCTGGAAACGCCGGTCGCGAGCCTGCTTTGCCGAACCGCCGGCCGAGTCGCCCTCAACGAGATATATCTCGCACATAGATGGGTCCTTCATGGTGCAGTCGGCCAGCTTGCCAGGCAGTGAGGTGCTCTCCAGGAGCCCCTTGCGCCGCGTCAATTCCCTTGCGTTCCGCGCCGCCATCCTGGCCTTGGAGGCGCCCACCACCTTGGACATTATGGCCTTGGCCTCGCCTGGGTTCTCTTCGAGCCACTCCGACAGCCTTGCGTTAACGGTCGATTCCACGAAGCCCCTTATCTCGGTGTTCCCCAGTTTGGTCTTGGTCTGGCCCTCGAACTGCGGCTCCTTGAGTTTCACGTTGATAATCGCCGCCAGCCCCTCTCGCACGTCCTCCCCGATCAGGTTGTCTTCCTTCTCCTTGAGAAACCCTTTCTTGCGCGCATAATCGTTTATCGCCCGGGTAAGGGCGCCCTTGAACCCGGCCAGGTGGGTTCCTCCCTCGTGGGTGTTGATGTTGTTGGCAAAGGTATAGATGCTCTCCATGTATCCCCTGTTGTATTGCATGGATATCTCCACCTGCGCGCTTTCCTGTTCCGCGCTCATGAAGATTATCTTGCCGTGGATAGGATCCTTGGCGGCGTTGATGTGCTTGATAAAATCGACTATCCCGCCGTCGTAGCGGAAGGTGACTTCCTCGGGAACTTCTTTTCTCTCGTCCTTTATCTCTATCCTCAACCCGCGGTTGAGGAATGCCATTTCCCGCATCCTCTGGGCGATGATGTCGAAGTCAAAATCCACGCTCTCGAACACGTCCGGATCGGGCGCAAAGCTTATTATCGTCCCCGTCCTCACCGATTCACCCACCATTTCGAGGGGGGTTACCGGCGCGCCTTTCTCATACCTCTGTTGGTATACCTTGCCTTCCCTTCCCACTTCCAGGATCAGCCACTCAGAAAGGGCGTTCACCACCGATACCCCAACGCCATGAAGGCCCCCGGAAACGCGGTATACCTTGCTGCCGAACTTCCCACCGGCGTGCAGTGTGGTCAGTACGACCTCGGCGGCCGATTTTTTCTGCTTTTTCATCATTCCGACGGGGATGCCTCTTCCGTCATCCACGACGGTTATGGACTCATCCGGGTGTATGGTTATCCAGATGTTTTTACAGAAGCCTGCCAGACACTCATCAATACTGTTGTCCACGACCTCGTACACCAGGTGATGAAGGCCCCTGGGGCCTGTCGTCCCTATGTACATGCTCGGTCTTTTTTTTACCGCTTCGAGTCCCTCTAAAACCGATATCGAACTCTCGTCGTAAGCCTCCGTTTTTTCTTTTGCTCTCGCCATATATCCTCCGTCTTGCTTGGTATTCCATTGTCTTGAAAACTCTCCGACTATCAAATTATAGCATCTACACGAGGCTGATTTCTCCCACTTTAAGCGCTTTTTTCCTGCTCCAGGCCCATTTTATAACCTTTCAGTAAAGGTTTACTTTTTTGGCCCTCACCGCCTTTATCTCTATCCCGGTCTCCTCCCTCGTGCGCTGTTTTATCTCCTCCACACGGAAGAGCATGTCCTGTACCTGTGAGTGGGACCCCACCCCCACCGAAAGCGTTCCCTTTTCAAGACGGTACGGCCTGGTCTTTTCGGCCGTGTCTTCCCCCACTATCTCCACCCAGGCTGTTTTTATACGCAAGAGTTCCTCGAACTCCGGCATCCCCTCGGCGGTAAAAAGCTCCTGCATTCTCTGCCGTATATCTTTTACCTCGTCTTTGTCTTTCATCCCCTCCCTTTCAGGCCAGGACTATCTTTCTGCAGTTGTCGAACTCCGGGGCGTCGTCGGTCGCTGTTACCACGACCTGCTCCCACCTTCGCAATTCATCCATCAGGTTTTTACGATTCTCCGCGTCCAATTCGGAGAGGCAGTCGTCCATGAGAAGTATCACCTTTCTCCCCGTGCGAGACCTTATCGTTTCCGCTTCGGCTATCCTCCACATGATGGCCACGATCTTCTGTTCGCCCTGGGAACATTCTCTCCTGGTGTTCTTTCCCGCCATCTTTATCAGCAGCTCATCGCGTTGCGGTCCGGTTAAACTCAAACCCCTTCTTATCTCCGCTTCCTCCATCTTCTCTATCTTTTCCAGCGTCTTTTTCTCGTCCTCTATTTCCTCTCCCATGGAGGTGTAATATTGCAACTCTATCTCCCCTTTTCCCCACCCCCCTGCCAGCGTGTTCATTTCCTCCTGCATCCTTTTCGCAGTCTGTATCCTCTCCATGACGATCGAGCCTCCGTGCCTGTATATCAGCAGATTCCAGTTCCTGATCGTCTCGCGTCCTTTCGATCCCCTCCTGACCGCCTTTATCGCTTCGTTCCTCTGCTTTAGAACTCTCTGATATTCCCTTAAGGTCTCCCTGTATCCCCTTTTTATCTCCAGCGTCGCCTCGTCAAGATACCTTCTTCTCGATTCCGGACCCCCTTTTATCATCCATATATCGTCCGGTTGAAAAGAATGCGCCTGCAGGCCTTCCATCCTCTTCCTGCCCTTTACCCTTCCCTCTTTATCTATCGATATCCTCGACTTGATTTCCCTTCCCGCTTCGAAGACCCCGTCTATTATCGCTTCCTCCTCGCCGCTTTTTACCAGCTCTCTTAAATCGCTAGTACGCATCGATCTACCCTGCACAAGGAAAAAGAGGGCTTCGAGCAGATTTGTTTTCCCCCGCCCGTTGTCTCCTATCACAACGTTAATCCCCGGATCGAAACGCGTTACGCTGCTGTGATAGTTTCTAAAGTCGCTCAGTCTCAGAAGGCCCGTCACGGCTCGGTGGTTTCTTCTTTCTTACAGGCGTATCGGCATGATTATGTACATGAAGTCTTCCATGTCTTTTTCTTTTATAATCCCCGGTTTTAATGGCTCCGACATCCCTAATATCACGCTCTCACCGTCGATGCTCTGAATGCCGTCCTCGAGAAACCTGCTGTTAAACGCGATCTCTATTTCGTCCCCCGTATAAACTACGCTCACGTTTTCTTTTCCCTCACCTATATCCCTGGACTCGCTGGACACGGTTATCCCGTCCGCGTTGATTTTCATCTTCACGGTACTGCTTATTAAAGAGGCTCTCTTCAGTGCCCCCATAATCTCCTCCCTGTTTACCTCTGCTATCTGCTCCAGGCTCTCCGGTATAAACTGGCCGTATTTCGGAAACTTCCCCTCTATCAATCTAATCGTGTGGCTTGTTCCCTCCATCTCAAACCTCACCTGGCCGCCGTTCTCGTCACGATAAACGTCCATGGTGCCTTTCTTTCCCGCTATCCTGGCGAGATTAAGCATCGCGGAAGCCGGGATTATATACTTTGCCTGTTCGCCACGGGTAAACCCTTCCTTTATTTTTCTAATGGACAGCCTGTAGCTGTCGGTGCTCACCATGTTTATCTCTTTTTCCTCGACCTCCATATAAATCCCCAACAGGGTCGGCCTTTTTTCGTCTCTCGACGCCGCCCTGGAAACCTTCTGCACCGCGGGCAAAAATATGGCTTTATCCAGTGCTTCGATGACGGGGATGTTTACCTCCGGAGGACTCGGAAAATCCTCGGCGGGCATGGTGAAGAGTTTTATCAGGCTCTTCTGTCCTTTCAGGACCATTTCGTTTCCGGTGACTTCCACGTCCAATTTCTCGTCATTCGAATCCCTCAGTATATCCATGACTACTTTCAGGTTGACTACACACACCCCTATCTTCTCTATGTTTGCGGAACATTTTGTCGTGGTGTATGCCTCCAGGTCGGTGGCATGTAAGAGTATTTCTCCCTCTTTCACCTCGATCTTTATACCGGAAAGGATGGGCATCATCCCTTTCGTGTTAGCGGAGTATTGTACGGTTTGCATTGCGTTCAGCAGATCTTCCCTTAAAGCGCTGAATTTCATTTTTCTTTGAACCTCCTGATAAAGTGGTCTTCTATTAATATATTAATATTCATATTCGTATTAGTAGTAGAGTCTGCGGATATTGTCTATAAGTCTGAAAACCGGAGATGGCACTGGAAATATGACTGTCAATAAAGGTGTGGAGAAAAAAAACGTTGCTTCTGAAAAAACCGGCTTTTTGAACAGTGCTTCTATGAGGAGCCCCCTTTTAAAGATCTCTGCACAGATAGAATAACAGTTTATCAACATCTTTTAACCCTGCTTTATCCTGTTGGTCAGCTTTTGAACGGCATCGTATATTTCCCGTTTTTCCTCCATGAGCTGTTTTATTTTATCGACGGAGTGTATGGTCGTCGAATGGTGTCTTCCACCAAAGGCATTGCTGATGGTGGGAAGGGAATTATCCGTTAGTTCCCTGCACAGGTACATGCAGATCTGCCTGGCCGTTACCAGGTTGCGGGAGCGGTTCGGGCTCGTCAGTTGTTTAACGGAGATATTGAAGTGATCCGCTGTCACCCTCATTATCTGGTCCATGCTGATATCCTGGTTTTTTTCTTCGGGAAGGATATCTCTCAACACCTCCTTGGCCATTTCCGGAGTGATTGGCTCTTTAGCCAGGCTGGAATATGCGACCACGCGGATGAGGGCCCCCTCGAGTTCACGTATATTGGAGTCGAAACGTGAGGCGATGTAGTTTATGACCTCATCCGGCACATCCTTTTTATCAAGGGCGGACTTTTTACGGAGTATTGCTATCCTTGTCTCCAGCTCGGGGGGCTGGATATCGGTTATAAGGCCCCACTCGAACCTGGAGATGAGTCTTTCCTGGAGACCGCTTATCTCCTTGGGGGGGCAATCGCTGGAGAGGACTATCTGTTTGTTGTTGTTATGAAGGTCGTTGAAGGTATGAAAAAATTCCTCTACCGTCCTCTCTTTGTTGGCGAGGAATTGTATGTCGTCTATGAGAAGCATGTCTATCGAACGATATCTCTTTTGAAAGACGGGAATGCTGTTAGAGCCGAGCGAGGTTATAAAATCGTTTAAAAACTGTTCTGAGGACCTGTATATAATCCTCATGTTGGGATACAGGTTTTTTGCATAGTGGCCTATGGAATGGAGGAGGTGAGTTTTTCCCAGGCCGACCCCGCCGTATATATAAAGCGGGTTATAAGAGGTGGGGTTCTCGGATACGGAAAGAGCGGCAGCATGAGCGAAGCGGTTGCTGGCGCCGATAACGAAGGTATCAAACGTTAAGCGCGGGTTGAGGGCTACCGGGGATATCGGGTCTTCGCTTCCCGAGGAAAGCATGTTGTCGTCGAGGTAGACAGGGTCGCGACCGCCCTTCTTACGGCGATCCTTGAGTATAACCCTCACCTGGTCCACGCCCGTAAAGACCTCGGACACAACCTCCTGTATAAGGTTAAGATAACGTTTATCGACCCACTCCTTAGTAAAATTATTATTGGTGTAAAGGACCAGGGTAGAGTCCTCTACTTTTTCGGGATGCAGGTTTTTAAACCACATGGAGGACGTGTCGGTGCCGCGTTCCTGCATGATTTTTTTGCACTTATCCCATAAAAGGTTCGTTTTCGCAGACATCGAATCATCCCCCGGGGAGGATCGCGGGTAAAATCACAGCGCTATTCTATTACAGTGAGAGAAGACTCTGCAAGTACGACCTTCCCTCTTCTGAAAGGAATCTTTTTCCAGTCGAATTAACGTAAATAAGCCCGAATTCCTGGAGTTTTACTAGATCCCTGTGTGCCGTGCTAACACCGACGTTCAGCTCGGAGGAAACCCTGGAAGGACCGAGGGATTCTCCCTCCGAGAGCAGGAAGAGAATGTTGTTCTGGCGCTGGGTGAGGCGAATACGGCCGGCCTCTTCATCCCACCCGGATACCGGAGAGGGCGCGGAAAGGGTAAGGTGTACGTAGGTCCCCCCTCCAGGACTGGACTCGATGACCATGTCGCCCCCGCGCGAACGCATTTCCCTGCGGGCCATGAAAAGCCCGATGCCCACGCCTCGAATGACAGAACGGTGCAGGTCGCTTGCCGTGGAATAGCCCAACTCGAACGCAAGGTCCAGGCGCGAAATACCCGGACCGGTGTCGGAGATGAAAACCCCCCCCAGGCCGGGGTCCACGACCACGGATACAGAACAGGGCAACGCGTGGACGAGGTTGTCTATGACTTCGCGTATGGCAAGGGAGGGGGCCTCCGCACCCCTGTCCTGGATCGCCTGCGACAAGATGTCGGTGAGCCTGGATGCATATTCGGAGAAATCGGAACCAGCGACGTCGAAAACGTCGAAACCACCACCCTCGTCGGGTATGGCGATTCGCGTGAGAGGCGGCTCCGGGGCCCATCCGAGGCGCTTCTTTCCCTCCAGACCAGGCATCGTTTTTCACATCCCTTCTAACCGGAAAGGAAAAGTCCAGGAAAAATTGCTGGAAAGTTGCGGAAAGCGGGAAAGCAAAGGGTTTTTACACACGATTCAGCCCCCGTCAATGACCTCAGGAAGCGAAAAAACCGGGGGGCAACCTGTCTCGATTAATATGCGGGTAAGGCGGTTATGCTGCAGTAACGATATATTATGCACAACGATATCCACAGCTGTTGAAAACCCCCTCCCACGTCACGGCGAAAAGCGACAAAAGGACAACCGCAATTATAGCAACCCCCAAGCGAGCGGTTAAGAGGGATTTGAGGAAACGGTACGTGGAAAATGTGCGCGAGGGAGTGGAGGGGAAGGATTGGAGGGGATCTCACGAATGCCGGCAAAGGCTTGTGGCACAGACCCGAAGCGCAACGAAAAAGGGTAAAAGGGGAAGGCAGGAGGTGGTTTGGGCGGGCGCGCGCCCATAATGCTGTCTGGCGTTGCGGGAACAATCGCGGGAGGGAAGCGACGCATTTCGCGGAAAGGGGTGTATGATAAACACGGCAAAGGGCTTGATGCGGAATAAGCGTCAAACATAAACGGAGGCAGAGGTGCCAGCGCGGCCGGGAGGGGGCGGGCCGGAGAGGGGGATTGCCGAGCGCCAATAATCCCGGCCGACATAGGGCGGATAACCTGGAGCTTTTCTTGACACCCAATAGTGGGGCGGATATAATCTTTATGTTTTTTTGGAGGTAAAGAATTGAAAAGAACGTATCAGCCGAATACCAGAAAAAGGAAAAAGAACCACGGCTTCCGCAAGAGGATGAGCACGAGGTCCGGCAGGGCTATTCTTAAACGGAGGAGGCAGAAGGGCAGAAAGAGACTGAGCGCCTGAAGGCCTGATGGAAACCCTGAAAAAAAGCCGCGATTTCAGAAGGGTTGTCGACGGCGGAAGCAGGAAATATCTGGGAACAATTATTATCTGCAGACTGCCCAACCAGGAAAGGAAGACCCGCGTAGGCATCTCCGTTACCAGAAAAACGTGTGGCGGCAGCGTAGAGAGAAACCGCGTAAAAAGGAAAATAAGGGAGGCTGTCAGGAAAAACGCAGCCAGACTTCCCGATGGCGAAGACGTGGTGATAATAGCGAGGAGAGGGATCGTAAGCGCGGATTACGGCCAGATAGAGGGAGATATAGAAAGATCATGCGGATGAAAGAGGCAACCGGCCGGGCCGCGGTGTTTGTCCTCAAGGCCGCGGTGAGGGCGTACCAGGTCCTGATATCGAGCTGGCTGCCGCCGACTTGCCGCTTCTATCCTACCTGCTCGCAATACATGATCCAGGCGCTGGAGAGGTTTGGACCGATAAAGGGTACCTGGATGGGGATAAAGAGGCTGGCAAGGTGCCACCCGTGGAATGAAGGCGGATATGACCCTCTACCGGAGGGATAGACAGCATGAATGTATTCGGTGACATATGGAACGGGATCGTAGCGGGGCTGAATTTCCTGCTCCAGTTCCTGAACGATATAACGGGTAACTATGGAGTGGCTATAATCCTTCTTACCTTGCTTGCAAAGCTGGTGCTGCTCCCCCTTACCATAAAGCAGACGCGCTCCATGATAGCCATGCAGAAGGTACAGCCAGAGATCAAGAAGCTGCAGGAGAAATACAAGGACGACAAGGAGCGGCTCTCCCAGGAGATGATGAAGTTCTACAAGGAGAACAAGGTCAACCCCCTGGGTGGATGTCTCCCCCTGGTATTGCAGCTGCCGATATTTTTTGCCCTGTTCACGGTGCTGAGGGAGTACCTGCTGACTCCGCCCACAAATATTCTAGGCAACACCTTTGCGTTGATCCAGAAACTGCCCACATTTTCCGATGGCGCCACGGCCCTGGGTAATGCCCTCTACAATATACCTTTCAACAAGCAGGCGGGCTTTCTATGGATTGACAACCTCGCGGACTCGACCCGCATAGCAGACCCCACTTTTATATTGATAATCCTCCTGGCGGTGACGACATGGTACTCGCAGAAGCAGGTGATGACGGACCCCAGGCAGAAAAACATGATGATAATAATGCCCCTGATCACGGCCTTTATCAGTTGGAGCCTGCCTGCGGGGGTGGTTCTTTACTGGTTGACCACCAACGTCCTCCAGATATTACAGCAGTTCGCGATGGAATATTACGATAAAAAGCACCCCAAGGAGGTGCCGAAAGCAGGGGAAGGGAAAAAGCCGATCCCGGAAAAAGTCTCAGTAAAGGAAAAGAAAGCCGCTCCGGTAAAGCAGGAAGCCGCCACGCAGGCCAGAAAAAAGGCTGTGGCGCAAGGGAAAGCGGCGACAGGCGCGGATAAGCAGAAGACGAAACCGGGCAGCGCGCCGCAAAAAGGCAAGCAGCAAACCAAGGGGGGCGGGAAGACGTCTTCCCAGGTAAGAAGGCCAAAGGGGCCACCCCCACAACAGAAAAAGACTCAAAAAGGTGCCGGCGGCAAGGGCGGCACTAGAAAAAGATAGCAGAAGGAGATAATAGGATGGAAACAGTAGATCGGGAGGTAACGCCAAAGAGCGTCGTCGTGGATATCGTAAACCTCATGGACCTCAGGACCAGGGTAACCAGCTGGGAAGACGAGGAGGAGATCCACGTGGACGTATGGGGCGAGGATCTCGGTATACTCATCGGCAGGGGCGGGACTACGCTTCAGGCCCTGCAGGATATCGTGACCACCATAGTGCGCAGAGCCTGTCCCGAAGTCAGAAGGATTGTGGTGGACGTAGAGAGATACAAGGAAAGACGCAGGCAGAAGCTGCGGGAATATGCCGAGAGGATGGCCGACAAGGCGCTGAGCACGAGGAAACCCGTAAAGCTGGAACCCATGACCTCGCGAGAGAGAAAGATTGTGCACGACGCCCTGAAGGAGTTCACGGGCGTTGAAAGCAAGAGCGAAGGCGAAGAGCCCCAGAGGCGCATAGTGATTTCCCCCGCATAGTGGACAACGACGAAACCAGGCCTGCGTTTCACGTGAAACGGGGGCTTTTTAACGCAAAGCCCGAACAATCCACAGATTAGGAAGAACAAAAGGTCACACCCTTCACTCATAAGACCTATTTTTCGGGCGCATAATCAAGGTGATACCAAATAGATAGCCGTCTTTATAATGCAAAATAAGCAAGGCAATGGGGCATACTACCGGCAATATGGATAGGGATCATCCCGTATATTGTGGTGAAATGAGTATTTATAGGCAGCACTCAGGCATAAACGATAACCGCGCAGCGTAAATGCGGTGAATTCTTTCCGGAAATGATAAGAAATCATCGATTTATAGGATGATTTTTATGCAACCAGCGTGAAAACGAACGCCTCCTGGCATGATCGCAGCGCTTTGGGCATGATCATAAAAAGGCACTCGAAAAACGATGTGGATAGAAAAAGGGACGATAGAGACGATATATCTCAACCCTTACTTAAGGTCGAGGTTTGCCAGATAAACTTGATCGGGTTGATTCGGCAGAATGAATATAAACAGCAAATGGCAATAGAGACAGTGGTAATACCGAAGGATGTAAAACACGCATGGTTTAGGAAGAGAGGCAATATTGCAAGGCAAATCTAGTATGAGAGTAACGTGTGGACAAACGAAGGCGGCAGCAGAACAAAACGGTAAAAAACAGAGAGCCGGTTTAAACACAAGAATGAAAAAAAGAAGATGAAAAGAGAGATCGCGGAGGTTCATATTTACGGGAATCGGTTGAATGGAATGACGGGTAGATTTAAAGACGTTTCACGTGAAACAAAAAGCACGATATTTATTGTTGGGATTTTTAAAATCGTGGAATGAATAAAAAAAGTGTTTTCGGGCCTTAGTGTTAATGATATCATGTAAAAAATGGACTCATATCAGTCGTTTCACGTGAAACGGGGCAAAACATGAAAAAGAAAGGCAATTTTTCGTACCTTTGAAAAAACAAAAAAGGATTGTAGCGAAACAACAAGAAACTTAATGCAAGGGAAAAGAAATGAAGCGGCAAGATTTTCAAGGGAAATAAAAATGATGGTAATGGAAAAAGAGGATTTCAATGCGAGATTGATGGATAGCGTGGGGAAAGTTGCCTCTAAAATGGGGCTAGATGTTAGCGAGGAAATGCTCGAGAAAATAGCGACATATGGCGATGAGCTGCAAAAATGGAATAAGGCCTATAACCTGGTTGGAAGAAAAACGGGGGAAGAAGGGATTATAGGGCTGTACATGGACGCCCTGTCTCCTTTGAGTATACGAGGGTTGTTTGACGGGAGAAAGGAGGTGCTTGATTTGGGGAGCGGCGCGGGAATGCCCGGGATCCCGCTTTATATGGTGGCGGGACCATTTCCAATCACCCTGGTAGAATCTCAAAGAAAGAAAATAACCTTCCTGAGGCATGTAGTCCGCAAGCTCAAGCTAGAGGAGGTCAGGGTTTACGGGGGAAGGTTTGAGGAAATGGCAAGGGTGGAGGACCAGCTTAACGCATATGAAGTGGGGTTGGCACGCGCCGTCATGGATCCACTGCGGTTGATAAAACTCGCAAGGCCATTGCTGTGCGAAGGCGGCAAAATGGTTGTCTTTGTAGGCAAAACAGATGCGGAGAGGATGAGGAAGAGCGCTCAGATCATGAACGAGAAGGGTTTATACCTGGAAACGATGAAATCAACGCAGCGTATAATTGGTAGGGAGAATTACCTGGCGGTTATAAGAAAGGCAAGCCGTTGAAATACGGCGATAACCTGAAAACGAAAATGGTTCAGGAGATGCTAGTCGCGAGGTGATAGACAATGGAAGTGGAAGAAAAAAGAGCAGGAGAAGCAGAAACCGGGGAAACGGGATGGGAGCCGAAAGCGGAACCCGCTAACGAGGAAACGGAATTAGCAAAAGATGGTAAAGAAGCGGATTCGCAAATAACGGGCATGGAGACGGGGGAGCAAGAAGAGCACCGCGAGATAGCGCCGGATTATGCGAAGACAGTGGCGATAGCGAATCAGAAGGGCGGGGTGGGAAAGAGCACAACGGCAATCAACCTCGGTGCCTATATTGCCATGGAGGGCAAAAGGGTGCTCGTCGTGGATCTCGACCCCCAGAGCAACGCAACGAGCGGCCTGGGGGCCAGCTCTATCTCCAGCGAAAAACAGATATACGACGTTCTTGTCAACGAGGTGCCGCTGGAAGAGATAATAATCCATACCTCCACCGGGGGTTTAGACTTAGCTCCATCTTCCCTGAGGCTGGCGGGTGCTGAAGTGGAACTGGTGTCGTTGTATTCGCGCGAGTGCCGCCTTAAGAAAAGCCTCGAGAACGTGAAAAAAAGATACGATATTATCCTGATCGATTGCCCTCCCTCGCTGGGCCTCCTGACCGTGAACGCCCTGGCGGCTGCGGACGAGGTTATGATCCCCATACAATGTGAGTATTATGCCCTGGAAGGGCTGGTGCTGCTTCTGCGCACCATAGAGAAGATAAGAGTATATCTCAATCCCGACTTGCGCATAGGCGGAATACTGCTGACCATGCACGATGCACGCACGAATATATCGAAGCAAGTGATGGAGGAAGTAAGGAAACAGTATCCGAAAGAGACTTTTATAACCGTTATACCGCGGAACGTGCGCCTGAGCGAAGCGCCCAGCTACGGACAACCGATATCTCAATACGACCCCTTATCCAGGGGAGCGCAGGCGTACCAGGAATTGGCAAAGGAAGTGATATCCCATGGCTAAAAAGGGCCTAGGCAAAGGTTTGGGCGCCCTGATCACCACCAGCACCGCCGCAGAACAGCCCAGGCACGAGATGATACCCATAGACAGCATCTCTCCAAACCCCATGCAGCCGCGGAGAAGATTCAACGAGGAAAGCCTGGAGGAGTTGGCCGCCTCCCTTAAGGAACATGGTCTCATCCAACCGATAATCGTCAGGCCATCGGGCACCGGATACGAGATACTGGTGGGGGAGCGCAGGTGGAGGGCGGCCAGACTGGCGGGCGCCAAGTCAATACCGGCGGTGATAAGAGACGCGGAAACCCCAGAGTGCCTGCAAATAGCCCTGGTCGAGAACCTCCACCGCGATGATCTCAACGGGATAGAGGAGGCAACCGCCTACCGCCAGCTGATGGAGGATTTCGGGTTCTCCCAGGACGAAATAGCACAGAAGTTGGGGAAGAGCCGCTCCGGAGTAGCCAACGCCCTGCGGCTACTTCAACTTCCAGTAGAGGTTCAGGCTACGGTGGTGGCGGAGGAGATCACGCCGGGTCATGCCCGCGCCCTGCTCTCGCTCCAGGGCGACCCCTATCAGTCCGTGTTGCTGCAACGCATCATCGAGGAGGATATGTCGGTCCGCCAGACAGAGGAAATCGCGAGAAGGCGCCTGGGGGGAAGCGAGGAGACCCCGCAGAGAGAAAAGCCGCAGTTGCTGAGCGAATACGCGGACCTCATCGCGGCCGGACTTAGAGCAAAGGTAAGGGTGGTGCAGGGAAAGCGAAAAGGAAAAATAATCATAGAGTTCAAGGGAGAGAAGGATCTGCAGAGGCTCATGTCCGAGATAGGGATCTCAGCAGAGGGATCACCATAAGAGGCTTTCGTCAGTCAATAATATATAGCGGTATATATCAAGCCCGTCTGCCCGCCTCAAAGCGGTACCCTGGCCCCCGAACAGTGATGATATGCTGGGGTTGTCGGGGTCTTTCTCCGTCCTTTTCCTCAGCCTCCGGATATGGACTTCCAGGTAAAGGGGTCTCGAAAGATCTGAACAGACCGCCACAGGCCGGTTATTTGCGAACGGCAGAGGTGTTTAGATATATTTCTCCATAGCCAGCTTTACCAGCACGCGCACCAGCTCGTTGATATCCATGCCGGCGGTTTCCGCCGCCATGGGCAGCAGGCTCGTCTCGGTCATGCCCGGGCTGATGTTAAGCTCCAGCACTTGAGGCGTCCCCTCTCCATCGACGATTATGTCCACGCGGGACACGTTAAGGCAGCCAAGGGCACGATGGGCGCGCAGGGCGACCTCGACGGCATGGCGGGAAACGCTGTCATCCAGGCGGGCGGGGCAGTAGTATTCCGTAAGGCCCGCCGTATAGCGGGAATCGAAATCGAAGAAACCGCCTTGGGGTACGACTTCCACGAGCGGGAGCGGATCCAGGTCATCGTTGCCGAGTATGCTAGCAGCGATCTCGGTGCCTTTGACATATTTTTCCAGTATCACGCGTTCGTCGTAATGGAGGGCGGTGCGCACCGCTTCCGGCAGCTCTTCTTGCGAAGCGGCTATCTTGACCCCCAGGGCGGATCCCTGGGCGGCGGGCTTTACCACGAGGGGGAAGCCGAGCTTCTCCCCCACCGCGTCCAGGGAATAAACGGCTCCCATATCCTGGAATGTCGCCTCGCTCAACACGAAGAAGGGGGGAGTTGGGACGCCCTCGCGCATGAAGATCTCCTTGGAGAGAGCCTTGTTGAAGCCTATGGCGCTGGAAAATACACCCGGGCCGGTGTAGGGTATGTCCAGTATCTCCAGCAGGCCCTGGACGGTGCCGTCCTCGCCGAACTTGCCGTGCAGGGCGATATAAACGAGATCCGGTCGCTCCCTGCGGAGCTTGGGCACGAGGTTCTCGTCGACGTCGAGATCAAGAACCTCGTGGCCGATTGCGACAAGCGCGTTGGAAACCCTGCGCCCTGAACGCAGGGATACGTCGCGCTCCAGTGACCTGCCGCCCATCAGAACTCCGATGCGCATACCGTTCTACCCCCCTATACATCATCAGGAGACGATTTTTCCTCCAGGAGCGGCACCTTGAAGCCCATGGCTCCGGCCAGCGAGATCTCCCGCTTGGCCACCTTGGCCAGCCGCTTGATGCCCTCGTGGATCGTCTCTTCGTCCGAATAACTGAAGTTGAGACGCATGCATTTCTCCCCGCCTTCGTAGGGGAAGAAGCCGTTCCCCGGGACGTAGGCGACCTTGGCCTCTATGGCCGCCGCCAGCATCTCCGAGGTCTTGACGAAATCGGGCAGGGTCGCCCACACGAAGAGGCCACCTTCCGGATGTGTCCACTCCGCGATACCGGAGAGATATTCTCGAAGCGCCTCCAGCATGGCGTCCCGCCTGCTCCGGTAAATCTCCAGCAACTGTCGCACCTGGTCTCTCCAATCCTCGCCCGTGAAGTAGCTGTGGGCCACCATCTGGGTGAAGGTCGAACTGCACAGATCCGCCGACTGCTTGGCCAGGAGCAATTTTTCGAGGATGGGGTGAGGCGCCGCTATCCACCCTATGCGCATGCCGGCGGAGAATATCTTAGACAGTGTGCCCAGGTAGATAACACGGCTCTCGTCCAGGCTGCGCAGGGTGGGGCATGCCGCCCCCTCGAAACGCAGCATGCCATAGGGATTATCCTCGACCACCAGGCAATCATACTCGTGGGCCAGCTCCAGCAGGCCGAAGCGCCGCTCCGTGCTCAAGGTAATACCTGCCGGATTCTGGAAATTGGGTATGGTGTAGATGAACTTAGCCATCTTTCCCCCGGCGGCCAGCCCCGCCAGCATCTCCCGCAGCTTTGCCAGGATCATGCCTTCCCCGTCCATGGGGACGGTCTCGATCCTTGGCTGGTAGCTGAGGAAGCTGTTCAAGGCCCCCACGTAGCTGGGAGCCTCGGTTATGATGGTATCGCCGGGATTGATAAAGATCTTGGCGATCATCTCCAGCGCCTGCTGTGCTCCATTGGTGATGATGATGTCCTCGGGAAGGCACGGGGTCCCCTCCTCCTGCATCACCTCGATCAGGCAGTGTTTGAGGGGAGCGAACCCATCGCTGGGCCCATACTGCAGCGCGGCGGCATGCTCCTCCGCAAGAACCCTGCGCACCGACCTCATGATGATCTCGGGGTCCAGGGCCTGGGTGTAGGGCAGCCCACCCGCCAGAGAAATGATATCCGGCCTGGCGGTCACAGCCAGAAGATCCCTTATCTCGGAGGAAAGCATGCTCTCCGTACGATGAGCGTACCTGTCCCTGAAGGGATCAAGGGTATACTTTGGGGACATGCCGAACACCTCTTCACAGGGGAAAATCCCCAGCTTGCCTCCTCTTTTTCTTATGAGAAGTAGTATAAAGCATTATATATGAGCTTGACAGCGGAGGTTCCGTGGCCTTTGTGCCGGTTAAGAAAGGGCTTGGCAGGGTCGATAACTGCAGTGCAGGAAGCGGGTTTGACCTTTGCCCTGGATTCAGGCGTGCCGGGACAAACATCATGGCTGGAGCGCTGCCGTTTGATCGTGGCGGCTCCGGGGAGGGCCCGCGGATGTATGGTGTCGTAGATAGAATGCGGTGGAGAGATGAACGGGTCAGACCTTCGGAACGCGCGTGGCGCGACGGCGAGCAGCGAAGCGGGACTGGATATGCTTCTGCGCCAGCTGCAGGAAGATATAGGCCTCAACCTGAAACAATACAAACCCAACTATCTCAAGAGGCGCATCGGCGTGCGTATGAGGGCCACCGGGTGCGATGATTACCTTCAGTATCACCAGTACGTGAAGCATGACCGCGATGAGGGCAAACGCCTGATCAATGACCTGACCATAAACGTAACCGAGTTCTTCCGTGACCGGGACGTGTTCGCCGCGATCAGGAAAGAGGTGATCCCGCGGATAATACAATATAAAAGAGAGAGCGGCAGCTACAGCCTGAGGGCCTGGAGCGCGGGGTGTGCCACCGGGGAAGAGCCTTACTCCCTTTCGATGCTGTTTCTGGAGGCCCTGGCGAGGGAAAAGGAGAAGAACTCCTGGTCGTTGCGCATCACCGCCACCGATCTAGACGATAAAGCCCTGGAAAAAGCCAGGGCGGGTAGCTACGAGTCGGTGCACTTGCCGCCCGGATTGATCCTCGAGGATTATTTTACCCGGGTAGGGGACAGGTACGTCGCGAAAGATGAGGTAAAAAGGCCGGTGAGGTTCCTGCTCGTGGACATCGTGAAGCACCCGCCCCTGCGCCACCTCGACCTCATACTGTGCCGCAACGTGCTCATATATTTCGAGAGGGAGAAACAGCACCGCATCCTGGAGATATTCCAGGGCTGCCTGCGGCCGGGAGGCTTTCTCGTGCTGGGCAAGAGCGAGGCCATACTGGGCACTAACGATGGCGCGCTGGTGCCCTTCAGCAGAAGGGAGAGGGTATATTGCAAGGAAAGCAACTCGCTCATGAGGATCGACACCAGGAGGCCGGGTAAAAAGTGAAGTCCCGCCGGGCCCGGGGTCCGGCGGAGCAGTAACGGCGGGTACCATTCAGCAGAAGCTCGAGAAAGACGAAACAATGTTGAGGGCGCGGACGCGCCGCGCTTTGAGGACGATCTGGAGAGGAAGAAGGCTTTAAGGGGCCCAGGGAAGGGAGAACTGGCTGGCGGGGATAAAATTACTATGTGAATCATGTAATGGGCGTCGGGAAACCCGGCGGAGTCTTGCGAGCGCCGGCGGATCACCCGGAGGCGGGCGGGTCGCCGCCGCAGCGGATTACGGATAGTGGAGGGAAAACCCATGAAAAAAAGCGTTGAGGCGAGCGAGCAGGACCCTGGTCGCAAGATATCCACTCGTACGCTTGCTTACTGGATGGCCATCTTTTTTCTCGTCATCGTTCTGGCCTTCGGCATAATCAGCATTGCCATGCTGGCCGTAGGGGCTTCCAGAACCGGCGACGCCGCCACGACGGCGGAAAGCGAGGAACAGCAGGAGCTGATAGACTCGGCCGACGGGCTCCTTGGCGGTGCCCTGATAGCGGCTATCGTTTTATTCGTCCTGGAGCTGGTCCTGGCGGTGATCACGGGTTTCGTCTTCTTCCGCTGGCTTTTCGGGTCCATGAAGGAGATGACCTGGCAGGTGCAGCAGGTTGCCGCGGGAGACGGCGACCTGACCAGGCAGATCGTGGTCAAGGACCGGCAGACCTTCGGGGGCCTGGCGGATTCCATCAACGTCATGATAAGCGCCCTGCGCGGCTCGGTGGCGGAGATAGGGAAGATAGCCGGCGAGCTGAACAGCAGCGCGGAACAGATGTCCGCGGTTATCCAGCAGATGAACGCTTCCAGCCAGGACATATCCAGCACTATCTCCCATATCGCTAAGGGGGGAGAGGAGCAGGCCCGCCGGGTGTTGGATACCTCCCATACCATGGAGATGATGAGTTCCTCCATGCAGGAGATGGCGGAAAAAGCGGATCTTTCGAACCAGGCGGCAACGGAGGCCATTGATACCGCGCAGAGGGGGGCGGAGGCGGCGGTCGATACGGCGAGCGCCATGGAAGTGATCCGCGGCGCGGCCGAAGCGGTGGTGGAAGCGAGCACCGGGCTGGAGGAACGCTTCATGCAGATAGGTATCATCGTGGACGTCATCACCAGCGTCGCCGATCAGACCAACCTCCTTGCGCTCAACGCGGCCATAGAGGCAGCGCGCGCGGGCGAACAGGGGCGGGGCTTCGCGGTGGTGGCGGAGGAAGTCAGGAGCCTGGCGGAGAACTCGCGCAAATCGGCGGAACAGATATCGAACCTCATCCGTGAGATACAGGGCGGGGTAAACAAGATGAGGGGCAGCATCGACTCGGCTATTGACCAGGTCAAAGGGGGCACGGAGGTGGTGGAGAAGGCGGGGAGAGCCCTGCAGGAGATAGCCATCTCCATCGAGAGCACCTCGCGCTATGCGAGCGAGATAGCGGATACCACGAGGGAGCAGGTCCTGGGGAACGACGAAGCGTTGAAGGCGATCACCGAGATCGCCAGCATAGCGGACGAGACGGCCGCCTCGTCCGAAGAGGCATCGGCGACGGTGCAGGAACAGACGGCGTCAATGGAGGAGATGGCCGCGGCGGCGTCGGAACTGGCAGCGATGGCGGAAAAACTGAATCAGCTCGTGAGGGGATTCAGGGTCTAGGCGGGGATGGGCATGGAAGGCAGACAAACGGAATTTCAAAGGGAATCCCTCAGGATACTGGCGATCGCGGCGTGCATCGCCTTTCCCCTTGGCGTGGGCGGCTGTATAGGACTTGCCTATGCCGCGGACCGGCTGGGGTGGAATCCCGCCCTGACGGGGCTGCTCTTCGGCTTCGTCCTGGTGTCGCTGATAGTAAGCGCGGCGGTCTTCTACCTGGCACGGGTTTACCTGCTGCCGATCAGCAACATGGAGGACACCATAAGAAGGATGAACGAAAAGGACTTCACGGCCCATATAGAGGCGCCTTTCAGGGAGGGGATGTTCAAGGATCTCTTCGATGGCCTGAACGAGCTTTCGGATTCGATGCGCGGCATGCTGAGGGAGCAGGGTGACACGGCTGACCAGCTGACTTCCGCCAGCGACATGATGTCCAGCGTGTCGAGGGAGACAACCGAAACCGCCCAGGAGACGGCGAATACCGTATCGCAACTGGCCCGGGGCTCCGAGGAACAGGTCCATGCGATCATCCAGGCGCAAGGGACGGTTAACGAGATCGTGCATGAGATAAGGATCGCCTCCGAGAGGAGCCAGGAAGCCAGCCAGTTCAGCGCCCAGACCAGGGAGACGGTTGAGAAGGGAGTCACCGCCGCCCAGAGGGCGACCAGCAAGATGCAGCAGATAAAGAATACCGTCGATTCTTCCGCGAACGCGGTGAGGGAGCTTGGCGAGCACTCGGCGCAGATCGGTCTCATCGTGGACGTGATAACCTCCATCGCAGACCAGACCAACCTCCTCGCGCTCAACGCGGCCATCGAGGCGGCGCGCGCGGGCGAACAGGGGCGGGGTTTCGCGGTCGTTGCCGGCGAGGTGCGGACCTTGGCGGAGGGATCCGCGCAGGCGGCGTCACAGATAGCCAACCTGGTGCGGGAGATCCAGCGCGGCATAGAACACACCATCGAAGGCATGGAGGGTGGGACGCAGGAGGCGGAGGAGGGAAACCTGGTGGTCAAGGAGGCCCAGTTCATGCTGCAGGAGATAGACGAAGCTTCTCTGAGCATCGCGGAAAGGGTCTCGGCCATCTACGGGGCGACGCAGCAGATCCTGGAGAAGAGCGGCAAGGTGGTCGAGGTCATGAGCTCTATCGCCGGGATTTCGCAGGAGTCGGCGGCGTCCACCCAGGAGGTTTCGGCCTCCATCGAGGAGCAGACGGCGGCCATGCAGGAAGTAACGGCAGCCGCGCAGGAGCTGGATGATATTGCCAATCGATTGCGGGAGATGCAGCAGAAATACAGGGTTTAACCCCCGGTAGCCCGTTCGTTGTAGGCGGTTAAGAGTTGGGATATATTGAGTTTATGACGAAAGGGCGCGTGGAGCGCGGGAGGAGTTGATCATGGCGGACGATACCAAGGTGGCGGAGGAGATCCAGCTGGTCGTATTCAGCCTGGGCCGCGAGGAATTCGGCGTGGAGGTAACCCAGGTACGCGAGATAATGCGCATGGAAGAGATAACCCGCATGCCGAAGAGCCCGCACTTCGTGGAGGGCATCATCAACCTGCGCGGTCAGATCATTGCCGTGGTGGAACTGGCGAAACGCCTCAACCTCGAGATAGGGGAGCGAAGCAGCGAAACCCGCATCATCGTTGTGGAAGCAGAAGATATAAAGGTCGGTATGATAGTGGACTCGGTGTCCGAAGTGCTGCGCGTGAGCGCCGACGCCGTAGAGCCGAGCCCGTCACTCGCTACGGACGTCTCGGCCGCTTATCTGCAGGGAGTGGTAAAGCAGGACAACAGGCTGATTATCCTGCTCGACCTGACCAGGGTGCTCTCGCTGCAGGAGATGGCGGGGCTGGGGTTCTGAGGCGGGAAGAGCCACGAGGTAACGAAAAAAAGAGGGAAAGGAGGAAAATATGGCGCCGACCGTGCTGATCGTCGACGACGCCCTCTTTATGCGCATGATGATCAGGGACATCCTGTCCAAGGACGGCTTTGATGTGGTTGGTGAAGCCGAGAACGGCGTTGAAGCGGTGGAGCGTTTCAAGGAAATGAGGCCGAACCTGGTAACCATGGATATCGTCATGCCGGAAATGGACGGCATCGAGGCGGTCAAGCAGATTATGAAGATAGACCCCGATGCAAAGATCCTGATGTGCAGCGCAATGGGACAGCAACCACTGGTTGTGGAAGCCCTGGAAGCTGGGGCAAAGGACTTCATCATCAAGCCTTTTCAACCATCGAAGGTTATCGAGGCCGTGGAGAAAGCCCTCAAGGACTAATACTGCTCTCCCCCGCACGGGGAGGAGGTGAACTATTTGCCCCGGAGAATCCGAGTTCTGATAGTTGACGATTCCGCTCTTGTGCGCAAACTCCTGAGGGACGTAATGGTGGGAGATCCCGATATGGAGGTTGTGGGCACAGCCACCAATGGCGTAGAGGCGATCCGCGCCATAGCCGAGCTCGAGCCCGACGTGGTGACGATGGATATAAATATGCCCGAGATGGATGGGCTCACGGCGCTGGAATATATCATGCGCAAGCACCCCTTGCCGGTGGTCATGCTCAGCGCCCTGGCCCAGAAGGGGGCTACGGCCACCCTGAAAGCGCTTGAGCTGGGGGCGGTGGACTTCATTACCAAGCCATCTCATTACCCTTCCTCGGTCAAGGAAGTGCGAGACGAAGTAGTGCTTAAGGTAAAGACCGCGTCGCAGGCCCGCAACTACATCATGAAAGAGCGGGCCGGACGCAGGGCGAGAAGGAAAGCGGCCAGCACCAGGTCGGCAACGGCAGGGGGAAAAATAGTGGTCATAGGGTCTTCGGCCGGGGGGCCCAAGGCCCTGGCGGAGATAATGCCGCGCTTCCCGGAGGATACGCCGGCGGCCATCATCATTGTACAGCACATGCCCGGTGTTTTTACCCGCTCTTTCGCGGGCAGACTGAACAACATCTGTGCGCTGCAGGTAAAGGAGGCGGAGGGGAACGAGGAGCTGAAACCCGGCCGGATACTGATCGCGCCGGGGGGAAAAGACCTCGTCGTGGTGTCGGACGACGACGGATCGGGCAGGGTGGAGCTGATGGATTCACAGGTCAAGGTAGGGGCTTCACCGCATATCGATACGACGATGGTCACTGCCGCCGAGACTTACGGGGGCGAGACGGTGGGTGTGATCATGACCGGGATGGGAGCTGACGGAGCGAGTGGTATAGAGAAGATAAAGAAGAGCAATGGTGCCACCATCGCACAGGATGAGGAATCATGCCTGGTGTTCGGCATGCCAAGGGTGGCTATTGAGAGGGGATGCGTTGATTGGGTGGTTTCGCTGGAGATGATCCCGGAAAAGGTAATGGAAATGCTGTAGTGCCTCGATTTTCTGTCTGTCGGAAAGGGATGCCAGAATATGGATATGGACATCTCTCAATATAAAGAGCTTTTCATTAACGAAGCCCAGGAACACCTGGAAGCCTTGAACCAGTCCATGGTGGACCTGGAGAAGGATCCGGGAAACCCCGACGTGCTGACGGAGATATTCCGCTCCGCACATACCCTTAAAGGCATGTCCGCCACCATGGGGTTCGACCAGCTGACTGAGCTTTCCCACGAGATGGAGAACGTGCTGGATGGCTTACGCAGCGGGGATATAGAGGTGAGCACCGATATAGTCGATCTTCTCTTCGGCTGTTTCGACATGCTGGGCGCCATGGTGGCGGATATAGCCAAGGAAAGCGGTAAGGTGCTGGACACCAGGGCTTTGACGGAAGCGTTGAGGGCGGTTTATGCGGGAGAAAAAAAGGGTGTCTCGGAACTAGAGCCGCCCGTTAAACCGGCGAAGAAGGCGAGCTCGAAAAAGAAAGCCAGGGCTGCCGCCCGCAGAGATAAAGGCAAGGAGGCGGAGCCGGAGGAAGAAACGGAGCCCGGGGAGTACCCGGAAGCGGAGGAAGAGAAGCGAGAAGGAGAAGGGGAAGGTGAAGCTACGCCCGTGGTGACGGGCGGATCCGTCGTGGAGGAAACCGGCATAGAGAAAAAGCTGCGCTTGAAGGTAACCCTGGACAAGGACTGTGTCCTGAAATCGGTCAGGGTTTTCATGATCTTCAAAAAACTGGCCCAAATGGGGCAGGTGATCAACTCGCGCCCCTCCGTGGAGGACCTGGAAGACGAGAAGTTCGACCGCGTCTTCGAGATATCGTTCTCTAGCGGGGAAAGCGTGGAGGCTGTTCGCAGGGCATTGCTCACCATCGCGGAGGTGCAGGACGTAGAGGTGCTTCCCCCCGAAGGCGAAGAGGTACCCGAGGAGGAGGCCGGCGAGGCCGCGGAAGAGGAAATGGAGAAGACCGTCGGGATGGAAGCGGAGGAGCTTGCGCAAGCGGCCGAAGGCAGCACTGCCGATACCCTCGTCACCGCGGCGCCGGTTCGCACCCAGAGCGTGCGCGTGAACATCAGCCGGCTGGATAACCTCATGAACCTCATAGGGGAACTGGTCATAAATCGCACCAGACTGCAGGAGATAGCTTCCAGCAAGAAGATACCCGACCTGAAGGAAGCCCTTGCCCAGACAGCGCGCTTGACGGCGGACCTCCAGGACGAAGTCATGAAGACCCGCATGGTTCCCGTGGAACACATATTCAACCGTTTTCCCCGCATGGTAAGGGACCTGGCCAAGAGCAGGGGCAAGGAGGTCGATTTCTCGATAGAAGGCAAGGATATAGAGCTCGACCGCACTATCCTCGACGAGATAAGCGACCCGTTGATGCACCTGCTGCGCAACGCGGTTGACCACGGCATAGACAGCCCGGAGCTGAGAGAAGAAAGGGGCAAGCCGCGGCGTGGGAGCATCAAGCTTATCGCGCGGCGAGACCGCAATTACGTCTCCATAGAGGTTTCCGACGACGGGCAGGGGGTAGAAGCGGAGAAGATATTCAATATTGCCGAGGACAAGGGCCTGCTGTCCCCCGAGGATAGAAGAAACGTGGGCCAAGAGGACGTGCTGCGTTTCCTGACCATGCCGGGATTCTCGTCCGCCGAGGAAGTGAGCGGCGTTTCCGGAAGGGGAGTGGGGCTCGACGTGGTAAAGAACAAGGTGGAGTCCCTGGGCGGTATGCTGATAATGCAGAGCGTCATGGGGGAAGGGACCAGTTTTGCCCTGAAGCTGCCGCTTACCCTGGCTATCATACAGGCACTGCTGGTAAAGGTGTCGGGGGAAATCTATGCGATTCCACTGGGGGTAGTCGCCGAAACGGCGGTGATCTCTTCCCACGAGGTAAAATATGTTTCCAACCAGGAGGTGATCTTCCTGCGTGCCGAGACGCTTCCCTTGATGCGGCTGGGAAGGTATCTCGGGCTGCAGGACGAGGACGGGCAGGGGAGCTTCCCGGTGGTGGTGGTCGAGGTGGCCCTGAAGAGCGTGGCCGTCGCCGTTGACGAGCTGATGGGACAGCGGGAAATAGTGATCACCAGCCTGGACCGCTATCTGAAAAGGATACGCGGTTTCGGCGGAGCAACCATATTAGGCACTGGAGAGGTAGCGCTTATACTGGATATCCCTACTCTGTTATCCTGATAGGGATTTTAAGCGGTTTAGCCCCCGAAAGGAGGAATGATGACAGAGAGGAAAGGGCTCAGCCCCCTGCAGCTGGACGCGTTGAGGGAGGTGGGCAATATCGGCTCCGGAAATGCCGCCGTGGCCCTTTCCACCATGGTGGACAAGAAGGTGCTGTTGAGCGTGCCGAGAGCCTCCCTGGTGCCCCTGGTAAGGGTGTCCGACCTGGTGGGAGGCGCCGAGACGCCAGTGGTAGGGATTTACCTCCATATAAGCGGCGAAGCGTCCGGCAGCATGCTCCTTCTGCTGGCGGAGGTCAGCGCGGTGGAGCTTGCGCGCCTCATGGTGGCCGGTGACGACGATCAGGATCTGACCACGGTGGAGCAATCCGCCCTGCAGGAGACGGGGAGCATACTGGCGGGTTCGTATCTCAATGCGTTGTCGCAGATGACCGGAATACTGCTGCGCCCCTCGGTGCCCGGGTTCGCGATGGATATGGCCGGGGCGATAGTGGACTTCATCCTGGTGGAGATAAGCCAGTCCGATGACTACGTCCTGGTTATCGAGACCGAGTTCGATATCATGGAGCACGTGATAAAAGGGCACCTGATCCTGTTCCCGGACCTGGGCTCGCTCGATCTCATCCTTGGAAGGCTGGGGGTGAGCGACTGACGCATGCCGAAGCGCGAAGTTGATCGTACTTTCGGGGAACGGTTCATATGCAACGTGAGTCCGGGCCGCCCATTATGACAAAGCGAGCCCAGGTCCCCGAGGACAAGCGGGAAAAGACGCGGGGTGAACTATCGGTGTCGGAAGAAATCGTGAACGTGGGAGTCGCGGAGTATTTCGTGACCCATAACCCTCATATGCTGGCCAGCTTTGGTCTGGGCAGCTGTGTTGGAGTGGCGTTGTATGATGAGAAGAGGAAAATCGGAGGCCTGGCGCACATCATGCTGCCGGACTCGCGTTCCATGAGCAGAAAAAGCAACCCCGGGAAATTCGCGGACACGGCGATAAGCGCCATGGTCGACGAGATGGAGAGGTTGGGTTCAAGTCGTGTGGACATCAGGGCAAGGATCGCCGGGGGAGCGTGCATGTTCACCATCCCAGGGGCTAAAAACCCGCGCAATGTCCCGGGACCAAGCCTTGGGATGCAGATAGGCGAACGCAATACCGAGGCCGTCAAGGCCATCCTGAAGGAGCTGGGGATAAAGCTTGTCTCCGAGGATACGGGCGGCAGCTACGGAAGGACGTTGCGGTTCGATATCTCGAGCGGCAAGGTTACCGTGAGCTCGATCAAGCATGGGGCCAGGGAGCTATGAAAGAGGAATCAAGAAGCGAAGGCATGGAGGTCTCGAACGAGGCCATCGCGGCGCTCGCCGCCCAGGCGGTGAGCGAGATCGAAGGCGTGGCGGTATATCAGCACAAGGCGCCCGGAAGTATCACGTCCCGTGTGAAGAGGGAATTCATGCACAAGGGGGTAAAAGTCAGCCGTGAAGACGATTCCTGCCGGCTCGGCTTATACCTGAAGGTCGATTACGGGGCCAGGATTCCCACCCTCGCGCGCGAGGTCAGGAAGAAGGTCAAGAGCTACGTGGAAGGCCTCACCGAGATAAAGGTCGAGGACGTAGAGGTAACCATAGAGGACGTCGAGCCTCCCGAGTGAGACCCGGGCCCGTGGGTAACGGTCCCCGCTCTCTGGTGCCTTGAAGGACCGGGCGGTGGGCTCGAGACACGCGGCACCCGGGCGCTGCCCATTGCTGGCCGCGCAAGTGTACGTTCGCTCCGAAATCCCTATCGTTCACAGGTCACGACCGATTATGTAGAGGCGCTGGCGACATGCGTTTCCCAGGGCTATTCGACCGGAGAGAAATAAGCGACAATCGACCTTGCCAACCCCGTGATCAGATCGTTATCGAAAATCACTTCCCGGCCCGATTCAAGGATCACGCAGGGCATGCGGGTTTCCCGCAGCAGGGGGAAGCCCCTCGTCTCCGGAGCGGGAAGCTCCAGCCCCATAGCCGCCTCCAGCTCGAAATGCAAGAGTTCAGCAAGGCGCCTGCCACGTGGCGAAGAGTATCCCTTGCTCCCGAAGAAAAACGCTCGCAATCCGGGCTCGCCCGTAGTCCTGAGCCCCAGGACCAGGTCGGCGTTGCGGTCGTTGGCCAGGCGTGCCCGCTGGCTTTCGGGCAGGGAACCGGAAGTGCCGCCGCTGATAAGCGCCGCCAATCCGCTGGCCAGCAATTTGCCCGATACCAGGCGCAGTGCCTCCTCGGCGCCGGCATCGCCTTCCGCGGCGTCAAGGACGACGCTTTTCCCCTCCAGCCCCCGTGACTCCAGGTCCTGCAGCGCTTCGTGCACCTCGGCCACGCTGGTGTCCTTCAGGGCGTGTTTCAGCCGCTGCAGGCAGGAAATGGTGGACGAGCCGGCGATACCGTCCACGGGCAGGGCCATGTTGTGCTGGAAGGCGCGAAGTGCGCGGTCCGTATCCTGCCCGAAAATGCCGTCCTCGCGGCCCGCGTTAAAGCCCAGGCGGTTGAGATATCCCTGCACCTCGCGCACGTCGTCGCCGCGGAAGGGGGGAACGCGCAGGTACAGGAACCTGTCACCGAGGCTGAAAGAGGCTTCCACGAGCTCCTGCCAGGTGGTCTCGTCGACGGTTCCCTCTTCGTGAAGCCCCCTGGCCTTCTGAAACTCACGCACGGCCCGCGTGGTGCTTTCACCGTAATAGGCGTTTCTCATCTCGGCCTCCAGGCCCGGGAGAGCGAAACCCTGATCGACGAGCCGTTTCTGCACGTCGCTTACCGCCAGTCCGCTGTTGCCGGGGACGACGGTCTTCACCGTTCATACCTCCTTGCTCACGGGCAGCGTGAACTTGAACGACGAACCGCGGCCGACCTCGCTCTCCACCCAGATGCGCCCCCCGTGGCTCTCGACTATACCCTTGGAGATCACCAGGCCAAGTCCCAAACCTCCCGCTGAGCGGGAGGAATCCGTCTCGACCTGATAGAACATGGTGAACAGCCTTTCTTGCTCCTTCTGCGGGATTCCCGGCCCCGTGTCCGTGACCTCTATTTCCACCATATCCGGCTCGGCGGCCCTTCGGGCCGTCACCGCTATCGAGCCCTTCTCCGGAGTAAACTTGATGGCGTTGCTGATGAGGTTCTCCATGACCTGCTGCACGCGCCACACGTCGACGCTAACCGGCGGCAGGTTCTCCTCCACCTGGTAGCTCAGCTCCTGGCCGCAGCGAGCGGCACGCCCCTTATACTCTGAAACCGCGTTCGAGATCAACCCTTCCACGGGCGCCGGCCACTTCTCCCCGACCAGGCGCCCCTCCTCCAGGCGCGTTATATCCAGGAGATCGTTGATGATCTTGGTCATCTGGTCCGCACGGGCGTTCATTATCTTGATCTTGTCCAGCTGGAAGGGCGACAGATCGCCCAGCTCCCCGAACTGGAAGGCGTCGGAGTAACCCTTGATTATGGACAGGGGCGTGCGCAACTCGTGGGAAGCTACGGCGATGAAGTCCGACTTCATCTTGTCGAGCACCGAGAGTTCCTCGTACGCCTTCTCCAGGTCGTGGTGGCTGCGCTCGACCAGGGCTTCCAGCCTGCGGCGCTCGCTGAGGTTGTGGGCGATACCCACTATACCTGCGAACTTGCCGGCGCGGAACAGGGGAGCGGAGCTTACCTGCACCGGTAACGGGGTATTTCCCTGGGACTTGAACAGGGTCTCGAAGAAGACCTTCTCGCCATGCCTGCGCCGCTCCAGCATGCGCTCTATTTTTCCCCTCTCCCCGGGCATCACTATTTCGGTTGCCTCTTTCTGGAAGAGGTCGTCGGAATTGCTCAGGCCGATCATGTCCAGGAACGCCTGGTTGCAGAACGAGAACCTGCTCTCCGCGTCCATGGCGTAGAACCCGTCATTAAGGCTCTCTATGAGCAGGTTGAGATAATCGGTGGTCTCCGCCAGGCGCCGCTCCAGCCTCACGTATTCGGTCACGTCCTCGTAGAGCAGCAGGGCCTCCTTCATGTTGCCCGCCTCGTCCGCCAGGGGATGCAGGCGCACGCGGTGGAAATAATCCGCCCCCCGCACCGACTGGAGTACGCGTGGTTGCTCGAAGGCGCGGCCCTCCACCAGCACGCGCCTGAGTATGCGTTTCCAGTCCGCGCGGAACTCCTGGGGCATGATGTCCAGGGCAGGCAGGCCGGCGAACGCGGGTTCTTCCAGGCCGCTGGTCTCGTGTATCCATTCCATCATCAGGCGGTTGCAGCGGACCAGCCGGAAGTTCCGGTCGAGGACCGCTATCTTCACCGGCACGCTTTCGAAGATACCGGATTCCCGCTCGGAGGCTTCGAGAAGGGCGGCGCGCTCCGATGCTTCGGGTGTGATGTCCTGGACCATTACAAACAAGCGTTTCCTCTCGCCGGGATCCTCCTCGAGAGGCGATATCAACACCCTGCATATACCGGATTTGCTCTCGAGGAAGTACTGCTCGTCGCGCAGGTCCAGCGCTTCCCCGGCCTCGAGCACCTTTTCCAGCAAGGGGCTCCAGTTCCCGAAATAAGGAGGGAGGAAGGCCTCGTCCAGCCGCTTCCCGGCCAACCGTGCAGGCCCGTGACCGGCGTGGGGTATCATCTCCTCAACGAGGCGGTTACTCCCCAGGATCACCCCGTCCTCGCTTACCAGAAGGGCGGGCGAGGGGATGGAATCGAGCATGGAGCGGACAGGCTGCGTGCCCTCCCCGGCTCCTACCTGGAAGCGGCGCGCAAGCAGCCACGCAGCGATAAGAACGCAGGCACAGAAAGATATCGAAACGGCCGCGAAGATGGTGGCCAGTACGTTCCAGCCGGAGGCGCTGGCCAGCAGGACGATGCCCGAAAGGGCCAGGACGGCCGCCACTGCGGCCAGGAGAAGACGCGGGGACTTTTCAGGTCTCATCCTGTCCACTTCCCTTGCCGCGGGAACGCCTGAGCTCTCCCCAGATCCAGCCCCAGTATTTTGCCGTGGCGAACAGGGCAAAGGTAATACCGATGGACAAGGGGATGGAGGCAACGGCTATCATGATTATCATCCCGGTATCGGGGGCGGGGTCCGGTAGGCCCCAGGCCCTGGTGAGCAGCAATAACCAGGCGATGGGGAGCGGGAGGAGAAAAAACAGGAGGGATACGTAATAAAGCCTGTAATACCGGGGCAGCTCCAGGGCTTCGCCAAGCCGTTTTCCCAGGACCGAAAGCAGCACGAGAAGGACCCCCACCGAAAGTGGGCCGATGACGTATAGGGACGAGGCCAGGTACTTCATCTTCCCATCATCAGGCGGTATGACCGGTACACTACTACCAGAAGGATGATCCCGGCGACTGCCGGCCATACCGCATACCAAAGATTTACGGCCACTATGGAGTCGGCCAGGGAGTATGTGAGAGTGCTCGCGCCAATGAGCACGAAGAAAATCGGCAACAGCAGAGCGTAAGTCCTGCCCTTGAACTTGCGTTCCGCAAGGCGGCAGATTCCGAAAAAGTAGAAGAGGAGCATCCCCATGGCGATCGTGTTATAAAGCCAGAGAAACAGGGAAAAAGTCTTCCACCAGTCGTTTTCCGTCAAATGCCCCCCCTTTTTCAATACAAGCTCATGGCGCTTGCTGTCTCATTGGTCACCGGAGCCCTGCTTACGCTCGTCGATTATGCGCCTTACCTCCGTAAGCAGCTCTTGCTTGCTGAAGGGCTTGGTTATATATCCCGCCGCCTTCATCACCGACAGGCCTATCATCTTGTCGATGTTCTGCGTGCGTGCGGTGATAAATGCCACCGGCGTATTCCGTGCTTCCGGGTCGTTCTTGATGCGCCGCAAGACCTCCCAGCCGTCTATCTTCGGCATCATGATGTCCAGCAATATCAGATCCGGCTTTTCCTCGAAGGTCTTTTCCAGCGCCTCTGCGCCGGAGAAGGCGGAGATGGTGTGGAAGCCGGCGTTGTTGAGAAAGAGCTCTATGAGTTCGACCATCTCTCGGTCGTCATCGACGACAAGGATCTTCTCGGCCACTCAATCCACCTCCCTCTTGCCGCTGGACCTTCCTTTCTTTCCGAATACCTCCATAAAGGCGTCTATCTCCCTTCTACGCGGCAAGCCAGATAGAACCCCCTCGCGGTCAGCGAAGGGTTCACCGACGGCGACCCCTTTTTCCGTCACGCGGAACTCGCGAATGGACTTGTCATGCGAGCTGGCGCGTTGCTTCAGCACCAGGATCGCCCTGCTCATGGAGGAGTCGAGCTCCACGTAGCGCAATATGACGACCGCGTCCACCAGGTAGGATATACCATATTGCGCCGCGTTCATGTCGCCGGTGATGTCCGGATCCTCCTGGGTCACGATGGCCGTCAGCCCGTGCCGGAGGAGGGCGTTGATAAAGGTAAAAGCAACCTCGCGCAGCTTGACCGGGTCGCGCGCCAGGCGCTCCATGTGGGATATCGAATCGATGAGGATACGCTTGGCCCCGAGTTCCTGCACCATGGTGTCGAGAAGCCCGCCCGGGGTCTGGGCCTGTTCGAAGAATATCTCCGGGGAAGTGAAGAGGATGCGCAGCATGCCGCTGCGCTCCATCTCCTGCAGGTCGAACCCCAGGGATGCGGCATCCCTCAGCAGCTTTTTCGGGAAATGCTCGAAGGTAACGATCAGGCCGGGATCGCCCATCTCCACGCCGTGTGATATGAACTCCAACCCGAGGCAGGTCTTGCCGGTGCCGGGCGCCCCAATAACCAGGGTCACCGAACCCCGGAGCGGTCCGCCTTCCATCATGGCGTCAAGCTGTTTGTTGCCCGTGGAGGCTCTTTCCCCAGGCTCGCTGTAGCTCATGTCTCCTCCCGCTCGTTTCAACCCGGCCCGCCGGCAATGTCGCCGCCGCTCGAGCGATCGGCGTGGCAGCACGATCATGAACCGACCGCAGGCTCGTCTCTCCCCAGGAGCGCTTTTATCGCCCTGATCGTTACGCCTTAATTATTATACACGTTGGCAGCTTACCCCTTGAGACCGGACCTTCTGTTGAGGTCAGCCGCGCGTGCTATACTATTTTCTGTGATCGTGCTAAGCGGGGAGCTAGCGGTGCCCTGAACCCGCAATCCGCTACAGCGGGGCCGAATCCCCGACTGAGGCTCTTCGGTCTTGAGTATTGCGCGCAGGAAAGTGGTGTTGAAGGTCGGGTCCTGCGCAACGGGAACTTGTGAACCCCGTCAGGTCCGGAAGGAAGCAGCGGTAAGCAAACCTTCTCGTGTGCCGCAGATCAACCTGTCCGGAGCTAACTACCTGTGTAGCGCTTGGGGCCGGAAGTCGAGGAAGGGTGCACGATCACACTAATCTAAACTAAACACGATCAGCCGGGGATCCCCTGGCCCGAGGAAGTGGTGGGCCTTGGCATACGTATCTTTGTACAGGAAATGGAGACCTCAGACCTTTGAGGAGGTAATCGGGCAGGAGTTCGTAACCCGTACCCTGTCCAACTCGCTGCGCAGCGGCAACTTCGCCCACGCCTACCTTTTCTCCGGCCCGAGAGGTACGGGAAAAACCAGCACGGCGCGGATCATGGCCAAGGCTTTGAACTGCGAGCAGGGACCCACGCCGAACCCGTGCAATCGCTGTAATTCCTGCCGGGAGATAACGGATGGAACCTCGGTGGACGTCATAGAGATAGACGCCGCTTCCACCCGTGGCATCGACAGCATTCGGGAGCTGAGAGAAAAGGTGGTGTTCTCTCCTGCCGTATCGCGGGTCAAGGTATATGTCCTGGACGAGGCACATATGCTGACAAAAGAAGCCTTTAACGCTTTTCTCAAGACCCTGGAGGAACCACCGCCGCACGTGGTTTTCGTCCTGGCCACCACCGAACCACACAAGATGCCCCCCACCATCCTGTCTCGCTGCCAGCGTTACGATTTCCGCAGCGTGCCGGCGGCCTTGCTGGCGTCGCACCTGGCCAAGGTGGCGGAGGCGGAAGGGATCGAGGCAAGCGAGGGCTCCCTGCGGCTGATCGCCAGAAGGGCCCGGGGGTCCGCGCGTGACGCCCTGGTCATCCTGGAGCAGGTCATGAGCTACGGTGACGGGGTGGTGGACGAGGAAGGAGTGGCCGGTTTCCTGGGATTGGTGGAGGACGAGCTGCTGGCGGAGCTGGGAGACCATCTTGTTTCCGGCGATGCGGCTGCGGCGGTCGCGCTGGTGGAGAGGGCCTACGAGGAGGGCAGGGACCTGGTGCAGTTCGCGCGGGAAACCCAGGAGCACTTCCGGCGCGTTTTCCTGCTGCAGCATGCAGACCTCGGCCCCCAGGACCTGGAGGTGGACGAAGCCGCTTTCGAGTCTATCCGGCGGCAGGCGGATAGCCTTCCCCCGGACCGTGCCCTCCATTTCGTGATATCCCTGCGCGAGGCGATAAGGGAGATGCAGGCGACCGCGTCGGCACGGCTGGTGCTGGAGGGAACGCTTATAGGGATGGCCCGCAGCGAACTCGATACCTCTACCGCTGCCCTGTCAGCCCGCCTGGGAAAGCTTGAGGGCGAAGTCGAGAAGATGTCCAGAAGGCGCGCGAGCGAAGCGCCTCGAGAAGCAACGCCAAAGGCGCCCGGAGTCCATCGCCCGAAAGAAAAGCGGCCCAGGCCGGATATCTCGAGGGATACGGAGGAAAAAGCGGTCGAGACGGATACGGGCGCCGCCGAGGCCGCGCCGCAAGCAGAGGCGGCTCCCGTGGGGCGGGAGAGTGTGGCGCAGCTGGATCTGGCCGCCATAAGAAGGGCATGGCCCGTGGTAAAGGAGAAAGTCAAGGAGAGAAAGGTCACAACCCATGCCTTCCTTCTGGAAGGCAAACCGCTGGAGCTGGCCGGTGAAGAGCTGGTGATATCTTTTCCTGCCGACCGTTCTTTCCACCGCGGGGAAATCGAAAAAAAGGACCATCGCAAGGTCCTCGAGGAGGCGCTGGAAGAGGCCCTGGGGATCGCGGTGCGGGTAAGGACCATAATCGAGGAAGCGGAGGAAGACGCCACGCTCGAAGCGCAAAAGGGCGCGAAAGAAGGCATCACGCGAGAGCCGCAAGCAGTGGAAAAGCCCGCGTCAGAACCCTGCGGCGAGGAGGTCAAACCGGCCGAGCCGGGAGAAGGAAGGCCCGGCCAGTGGGGGCTGGACCACGACGCGACGTCCAGCGCCGGACGGGATTTTCAGGAGGCGCCCGAAAAGAAGGTAAAGGCAGGGAAAGAAAGAGCTGACATGCACGATACCGGCAAGGTGAAGCTGGTGAAGGACGTCTTCGGGGCGGAAATGATCGAGGAGATAAAGATGGGCGAATGAGGCGAGGCCTTGCCGCCGGGCGTCCGGGAATCGCGGAGGTGGGTATGAACGGTAACATCCAGAAAATGATGAAGCAGGCCCAGAAACTGCAGCGGCAGATGATGGAGGCGCAGGAGGCGCTGGCGGACGAACGCGTAGAGGCCACCTCCGGGGGAGGCATGGTCAAGGTGGTAGCTGACGGCCAGCAGAACGTCATGGAGATAAAGATCGACCCCGAGGCGGTGGACCCCGAGGACGTGGAGATGCTGGAGGACATGATCCTGGCTGCAGTTTCGGAAGCACTCAAAAAATCGCGTGACCTGGCGGAAGAGCGCCTCGGCGCTTTCACCAAGGGCATGAAGATACCCGGCCTCTGACTGGGGGTCCGTTGCTTTACACACCTTCCATCGCGCGGCTGGTCGAAGAGCTGTCCAAACTGCCCGGCATCGGGCAGAAAACCGCGCAGCGCCTGGCGTACCATCTGTTAAGGGTTCCCAGGGAGGAAGCGATCTCCCTGGCGGAGTCTATCGTGGAGGCCAGGGAAAAGGTCACCTTCTGCACCCGCTGTTTCAACTTCGCACAGGGCGAACTCTGTGAATACTGCATGGATACCCGCAGGGATGCTTCGCTGGTCTGCGTGGTGGAGAGGCCGCAGGATATCGTGGCCGTGGAGCGTACGGGAGAATTCCGCGGGCTGTATCACGTACTGGGAGGCGCCATATCGCCCATCGACGGCATAGGGCCGGAGGAACTCAAGGTGAGGGAACTTCTGGAGCGCATGCGCAAGGACGACGTAAGGGAGGTCATCATAGCCACCAACCCCCGGGTGGAAGGTGAGGCCACCGCCATCTACCTGGCCGATCTCCTGAAGCCGCTCGGGGTCAGGACCACGCGCATCGCCAGCGGCCTTCCCGTGGGAGGCGACCTCGAGTACGCCGACGAGGTGACCCTGGGCCGCGCCCTCAAAGGACGCCTCGATATCTGAAGCCGGGCTCTTATCATCCGCAATTTCCCAGGCGAGCGTACCCTTGCGGCCCGCGTCAAGCCCTGCGGCCTGGTGGAGACCCCGTGAAGTCGCGACACGCCTATGAACGGGGACCGCCATGCGTACCGGAGGGCGGCGCTCCCGCTTTCGCGATGCAAAACACCCGGCGTCTGCGGCTATCGCCGGCTTGACAGGGTAAGTGCGCGAGCGTAAAAGAAGGATAACAAACCTATTTATGCTGCAAGGAAACGCTTTACCAGGGCGTTGGAGAGGCGGTTGCGGGTGAAGATAACCGTGCAGAAATTCGGCGGGACCTCGGTAGCCGACACCGAGAGGATAAGGAACGTCGCGCGCAGGGTCTCCGAGACCAGGTCAAAAGGCGACCATGTAGTGGTGGTCATCTCCGCGCTCGGGGATACCACCGACCGCCTGGTAAGCCTGGCGCACAAGATAAGCGAGAACCCGAGGGAAAGGGAGATGGACATGCTCCTGGCCACGGGAGAGCAGATTTCCGTCGCCCTGCTCTCCATGGCCATGCACTCGCTGGGCTACGAGGCCATCTCCTTCACAGGCGCCCAGGTGGGAATAGTGACCGACAGCTCCCACACGAAGGCAAAGATCCTGGACGTAAAGGTTGGCCGTATACTGGAGGAACTGGAGAGGGGAAATATCGTCATCGTCGCCGGTTTCCAGGGCATCTCCATCGACGACCAGATAACCACGCTGGGCAGGGGCGGTTCCGACACGACAGCGGTGGCGCTGGCGGCGGCGCTGGGGGCGGACGTATGCGAGATCTATACCGACGTGGACGGCGTTTTCACTGCCGATCCGCGCCTGATGCCGGAAGCGCGCAAACTCGAACGCGTTTCCTACGACGAGATGCTGGAGATGGCCGCGACCGGAGCCAGGGTGCTGCAGCTGCGCAGCGTGGAGTTCGCGAGGAATTACGGGGTGGTGATGCATGTGAGGTCCAGTTTTTCAGAGGAAGAGGGTACGTGGATCTCCGAGAGCGACGAGCGCATGGAGAAGGCCATAATAAGCGGTGTTACCCACGATACCGAGGAAGCAAAGGTAACGGTGTTCGAGGTCCCGGACCGGCCTGGCGTAGCTGCCGGCCTATTCCAGGCCCTGGCGGCGGAGAATATAAATGTCGATATGATCATCCAGAACGTCAGCGAGGACCAGAAGACCGACATATCTTACACCGTCTCGCAGCAGGATCTGCGCAAAGCCGCCGAGATAAGCGAGCGGGTGGCGAAAGAGCTGCAGGCGGGCGGGGTGGCCGTGGACGAAGGCATCGCCAAGGTAAGCCTGGTAGGGGCGGGTATGCGCACTCACCCCGGCGTGGCGGCGGACATGTTCAGCGCCCTGGCGGAGAACGATATCAACATCGAGATGATCAGCACGTCTACCATCAAGATAAGCTGCGTCATCCAGGCTGAAGATTTGAAGAAGGCGGTGAGGGCCATACACAAAAAGTTCGGCCTGGACAAGGGCGTGGTGATGAGGGCTTAGGAGAGAAATGGCTGGACAGTACAGGGTAGCGGTGGCAGGAGCGACCGGGATGGTCGGCAAGGCCATGAGGGATATCCTCGAGGAAAGGGAATTCCCCGTGAGCGAGCTGCGCCTCCTGGCCTCGGAACGCTCGCGCGGAAAGCGACTGTCCTTCCGGGGGGAGGAGCTGGAGGTCCAGGTGCTGGACGAGGATTCCTTCCGCGGCATCGACCTCGCACTCTTCTCGGCGGGGTCGGCCGTGTCCTTGCGCTTTTCACCCATTGCCGCGCAGGCGGGGGCGGTGGTGGTGGACAACAGCAGCGCCTTCCGCATGGACGAGAACGTGCCCCTGGTGGTGCCGGAGGTGAACCCGGGGGATGCATTCGTCCATAGCGGCATCATCGCCAACCCCAACTGCTCCACCATCCAGATGGTGGTGGTGCTGAAGCCCCTGCACGACCGTTCGCCCATGCGCAGGGTGGTGGTCTCCACGTACCAGTCCGTGTCCGGCACGGGCAAGAATGCGGTGGAGGAACTGGAGGTACAGACCAGGGAAGCCCAGGAAGGGAAGAGGCCGTCGGCCCGGGTCTACCCCCACACCATAGCCTTCAACTGCCTGCCGCACATAGACGTCTTCATGCCCGGGGGGTATACCAGAGAAGAGATGAAGATGGTGGGCGAGACAAGGAAGATAATGGGCATTCCCGACCTCCCGCTGTCCGCTACCGCCGTGCGCGTGCCTGTTTTCGTGGGGCATTCCGAGTCCGTTAACGTCGAGTTCGAGGAGGAGATCACGCCCGACGAGGCGAGGAGCATTCTCGCCTCTGCGCCGGGGGTGGAGGTGGCGGACGACCCCGGGAACAACCTTTACCCCATGGCCATCGATGCTTCCGGCACCGATCCCTGTTACGTGGGGAGGATACGCGCCGATCTATCCTGTCCCCGTGCCCTGAACATGTGGATAGTGAGCGACAACCTGCGCAAGGGTGCTGCCCTCAACGCCGTGCAGATCGCGGAACTGATAATGGGGACTTAGATGGCCGAGGAAGCGGGCGGCGGAGGTGGAGGAAGAAACCTCCCGCGTTGCTTCTGGCACGAGTCCCGCCCCGCTACGGCCATGTGCGTCTCCTGCGGCCGGCCCGTATGTCGGGAATGCGACCGATTCCTGGGCTACCGCCATTACTGCCGCGAGTGCGCGGCAGCCGTTTACCCCGGGTATCCGTATCCAGTGCCTCCCCCTCCGCCCTATAAGCCTCCTGAGCCGGAGGACGAGCGGGAGAGAAGGTGGTGGAGGGCGGATTGGGGGCTGCTCGAGGTCTTCGTCGCCTGGCTGGTGATATTCGGCCTTTACAACGTGGTCGGGGTGATCCTGTTTATCTTCGCGGACAACCCCCTGTTCTTCAACTACCTGGCCTACGCCCTTGTTTTCTGCCCGCTCATCGCCGCGTGCGTATGGTCCATTCCACACCGCCACGGGCGTGGTTGGAAGGAACTGGGATTACAGTGGGGAAAGCCGCCCAGGACTTTCGCCTTCGGTGGGCTGGGAGCCCTGGCCGCCCTGGCCATGAGCTACGGGGTCTTTGTAGCCATCTATTACATCTTCTATCTCATAGCCGGCCGGGGCCCGGTGTCCGCGGAGTCGGAACGCCTCCAGGACCTGGGCGGCGGTTACCTCGCCCTGGTGCTCGTGGTGGTAGTCGTGCTGGCCCCGCTTTTCGAAGAGCTGTTTTTCCGCGGCCTGTTCTACCCTGCCCTCCGCCGGCGCCTCGGCCCCACTTATGCCATCGTTCTCAACGGAGCCGTCTTCGGCATCTTGCATTTTCAACCCCTGTTCATGGTGTCGCTGATACTGGTGGGTATCGTGTTAGCCTACCTGTACGAGAAAACGGATTCCCTCGCCGCCCCCATCATCACCCACGCCCTCTACAACCTGGCGGTGACCGTGATCAGCCTGCTCGCAGGTTGGTGACCTTTCTGCCGATAATACGTTTAAGACGGCCGAGAGATGGATTCGAGGCAAGATGCAACGACCGCATTGCGAAACGCATCCGCAGAGGCCGGCAGTGGCGCGATGCTCGACCTGCGGCAGATACCTGTGCGGGGAATGCGTAGTCGAGATCGGCGCCCGCGCCTTTTGCTCGGAGTGCGCCGGCATCGAGCAGCAGCGGCGCCGCTCCGAGGCGGTGTCAAGGGAGGCAGCCTACCCTTCGCCACAGGCCCAAACCCCGCCCGTTAGCTCACCGCCTCCCGGAGCCACCGGTACGGGGGGGCCGTTGGGTGCGCGGATGGTTGCCAGCTGTGCCTATCATCCCGGGGTAAGGGCCGTTACCAGGTGCAGCGTTTGCGGAGCCTTGATCTGTTCGGGGTGCCAGAGGATAGTGGGGGAAAAGCGCATATGCGAGAAGTGCTATCTCGCATCGTACGTGCCGGGACGCGGGGGACCCGGATGCGAGGACCCTGCCTCCTGGGCCCGCGAAGCGCCCAGGCGCGCAGCCGTGCCATGGCAGCTCTGGCCGGGCCTGGCTTTTCTGCCCCTGCCCTTCGTCCTCAACGGGTTGATGACCTATATGATGCGCCAGGGCGAGGAGATATCCGTGGGAGCGGCCCAGCTCCTGGTCTCGCTGCTGCTCTATTCATCCACTCTGGCCTTCGCATTTATTGCCGTCTCCCGCTACGGCAATGCCTTCGAGGAGCTGGGGTTGAACGCCCGCAACCTCCCTTCCAGCCTTGGCCTCGGGTTTGTCGGAGGTTCCCTCGCGTTCTGGCTCGCCGTGGCCAGCGGTCTGGTATCCCAGGGTATGCTCGGGGACCTGGTGGAAGTCGAGAAATGGCTGCAGGGGTTTTTCGACGTAAACGTGAAGGACGTAACCGGCGTCGACATCCTCATAGCGGGGATCATCATCATCGTTGCCGCTCCCATATGCGAGGAGCTGTTTTTCCGCGGCTATCTCTATCCGGCCATGCGCAGCCGTATCGGCCTCTGGGGGGCGGTCCTGCTCAACGGCTTCATTTTCTCCGCCGTTCATATGAGCGTGTTCGGCCTGCTGGGGAGGACCTTTGCGGGGGCCATATTCTGCCTCCTGTACGAATACAACGATAACTTGTGGTCACCCATAACCGCGCATGCCATAAACAACTTCGTGGCCTTTTTTCTGCCCCTGGTGGTCATATGGGGCACGTGACCCGTAATCCCCTGGAGTCAAGGACGAGGGTCCGCCCGCTGCAAGGCGGAGAGGCGCGGTTTTTCGCGCGCGCCCGTAAGCGCGAAAGGATATTCTCGGGTGACTGGAAAACTATTGTTAGGAGACCGGACGACTTGAAACGGTTTTCTTAAAAAATGCGTCGGATTAACAATGGAACCGGCCAGGTTTATCATGAGTGCAAAGGCTTAATGGACGAAAGCAGAGGAGAGGTTCGCCAGTGATGGAATGCCCGATCTGCGGTGCGCAGAATAAATCCGATGCCGTTTTCTGCATGTCATGTGGGGCACCGCTTCCCGACATGCCCTTCTCGCAGGTGGAGAAAAAGGAGACCGCGAGACCGCCGGGTGGTCATGCCGCATCTTTTGCTTCGACGGTGTCCGGTGAGGCACTTGGCCCCGTACCCGGCCCCCCGGAAAGGCCACCCGCGGCAAAGGGGCCGACTCCGGTCATGCCTGCCGGCAGTGGGGCAAAGCCCGCGGGAGGTGCCGCAGGGGATGGTTCCCGGATCACCTCACCGGGAGGGTTCGTCTTCGATGCCGCCGCCCCCCCACCACCTCCGGCGCCGGAAGTAAAAGCGCCCGCCGCTCCCCCACCGCCCACGGCGGAGATGAAATCCGTGGTGGAGGAGATCATAGCCGAGCCGAAAGCGCCCGCCGCTCCCCCACCGCGGCCCGCCCCGTACCCGGCCCCTAAAACCTCGTACTACATACCGCCGGAGGCGGATTACATCGCCCCCGCGCCTCTACCGCAGGCGCCCCCGCGCGAGGAGCTCAAGCCAGCGGCCGAGACCGTTGCGGCTCAGAGCCAGGACAGAACTCAGTCCATGGCGCCCGTTGCAGCTATGGCTGCGGCATCCAAGCGGGAACGAAAGGTGATATGTCCGGAGTGTTATGCTCCCAACCCGGGGGGAAACAGATTCTGCCAGGAATGCGGCAGCCCCCTGCCCGTAACCGGCGCGCGGCAGGCTGCGTTGTCGCGCCCCGCGGCGGGGAAGCCGCAGGTTCAGCAGACCGCGGTTCTTCCCGCGGCCACGCAGGTGGCCGCAGCAGCTCAGCCCGCCCACCCGGACGCGATGTCCCGGGCGGCCAGGGCGCGGGGCGATAAATCATTTACGATCGCCGACATCCTGGCGGTATTGGCGATCGGGGCGGGAGCCGTCGCCATAGCGCTCTCCTACGCCGTGGGCTCTTTTACATGGAAGAAGGGCCTGGATATCACGATGTTCGCTCACCAGGGGGCGTACACGCCGGGCAGGACTGATCTGCTCGGGGGTCCCGGCATCCTCCCTTACGAGGGAGCCGAGTTCTTCACCGTCGGCCTGGTTGCGGCCATAGGGCTGGCGCTGGCGCTGGTATTTCTGGCCGTGCGGGTAGGGAGAGGCCCCATGTTCATACTCGCCGGCTGTATAGTGCTGCTGCCGGCGGCGTACCTTCTTTTCCAGGCCCTGCTTCCCTTGAGGCAGATGGGCATAGGTGTCGACACCGCGGTGGGACTGGGAGGGGTATTCCTGGGAGATTCCGCAAACGCCGGGGCAGGTCTGGCCTTCTGGATCATCACCGCCGCCGGGGTTCTGCTCGTGGCGGCCGGGTTTATCGCTCCTCCGCGAGGTTGGGGAAGGCTGTTCACCTTTCTGCTCTGTTTCGCCGCGATACTGGGAGTGGCATTCTTATGCGCCGCTTGCTATAACTGGAATCTATTCATCAGCCAGCCCGCCGCGGCTCCGCAGGCAGGGAGACAGATCGCCTTGACCGTGCCCGCATTACTCGCCCTCTCCTTGCTCTGAGCCTCGGGGCCGAGGCTGGAAGAGGTTCCCGCTCATACATGCCCGCCGCGGAAAGGACATGACGTAAGGCTCTGTCCGGACTTCATACCCGGCAGCATGCGCACGCCGCGATGACGTATCGCCGGGTCGCATTGACGCGTAACATCGCCGGTTATATATTAAGGTGCGCGGTCAGTAGACGAGCTTGGTTAAAAACCTTCTATACCATGGATGTGAGCGCGATGAGCAGAGTAGGACGGGTGGCGGCTTTTACCTCCCTGATCATTGTTATCGCCGTTCTTTGCTCGGGTTGCTTCGGAGGCTCGATAGAAGGCGTGCGCGTGGTCGAGGTCACCAGGAGAGACGTGAGCAAGGTGGTTTCGGCCGTGGGTTCCCTGGAGGCTGCACAGCCTACGGACGTAAAACCGCTGGTGGGGGGGACCATCGTCGCGCTTCCCGTGAAGGAGGGCGACTACGTGAGCGCCGGGGATGTCCTGGCCACCCTCAACGAGAAGGAGTTGCAGGCCCAGGTCGCGCAGGCCGAGGCCGATTATCTCACCAGCGCCTCTATAGGCGATCTTCTGGAGGGCCAGTGGGCCAACTCCACCGCGATGTACAAGGGCATGGAATACGCCTCGCAGGTGTTCGTGGAGATGCAGGGCCAGATCGACCAGATGGTCCTCGACTTCTATGACGTGATGCCGGCTCTGATGCCCTTCCTTCCCCCGGAACAGCAGGAATACCTGAAGTCCCTGCTGGCGGAGGAAAGGGAGAGCTATATACAGGAGGCGTCATCCCGCCCGGGCATCCCGAGCATACCCTATTCGGGATACCCTTCCTCCGCAGCCGCGGCGGACGCCGCGCGCGTCGAGGCCGCGGGTTATGATTATCAGCGCGTCATGGAGGGGGCAAAGAGCCCGAATATCACGGCGACGGTGTCGGGATACGTGGTCTTTGCGGAGACGACGGGCATCATGCCAGCGGATCTACTCTCCGAGATGCTGGGCGGGCTCGGCTCGTTGACCTCGAGCATGGGAGCCTTGAGCGGGCTGCTGGGTGCCGATATGAGCAGCCTTTTCGGGGGGGGAGGAGACACGGGAACCGAGCTCAAGGTGGGGTCCGAGCTGAGCGCGGGCCAGACGGCGTTCCAGATAGTAGACCTGCAGGACATGAAGGTGATGGCCCAGGTGGAGGAGACGGACGTGCCCAACGTGCAGGAAGGGCAGTCGGTCGAGATCTACCTCGACGCTTACCCCGACGTCACCTTCAGCGGCAAGGTGACGCAGGTGGGCGTCAGATCGCAAACCGGCTCGTCGGGCACCACGATCTTCCCGGTGGTGGTGCAGATGGACCGCACCGAGATACCGTTGCGCCTGGGTTACAACGCCACCGTGGACATCAAGGTGCTGAGCAAGACCGACGTTATCGCCGTTCCCATAACCGCCATGCTCGAGGAGGACGGGACGGATTACGTCTACGTGGTAGAGGAAGGCAAGGCTTACCGACGCGAGATCGATACGGGAGACAGGACCGAGGAGTGGCTCGAGGTCGTCTCGGGACTCGACGAGGGCGAGCGGATCGTCGTCGAGGGAGTCGGAAAGGTGAAGGAAGGCCAGAAGGTGGAGTAGTCGATCGTGTAGCGCCGGCAAGCCGCCGCTCCCCCCTTTTTCCTCGCGTATCGAGAGCATGAACGCCGCCAACGTTTTCTCCATGGTCTACGTCCCCGCCACGGGATGACCGCTTTTACCCCGCAGCTTGCGCCGCTGCATCGCCGGGGCGGCCGGAAAACCTCCAGCCTCCGGGCTGCGGTTCCCGGTTACTGCGCGGCAGGGCATAACAGGCCGCCATCAAGCGCCGATGTCTCAGCGGCCATCTACAATCTAGGGAAAGCCCCCTAAAACCGGGGATGGGTTGAACGTTGGGGTAAGGGCTCGTACATGCCGGCTTGCGTCGGCGCTGCCTTCCGAAAAAGGAGGCGTTTCGAAGCCGGCACGCAGGGCGGGCCGGAAAAGCGGCAAGCGATCGGAGGGAAAGCGGGTATTGCGAGAGGGATTCAGGGAGATACTGGAGGAGATATCGGCGGGCTGGGGTGAGGGCGGCCGCATGACCCACCTGGAGGTCATCCCCGCCCGCGAGGCCTATTACGTGGATATGCCGGAGAACCTGCACCCCAGGTTGCTGGAAGCACTGGGGCGGTTGGGGGTCAGCAGGCTCTATCCCCACCAGGCAATGGCCCTGCGCCTGGTGGGTAAGGGGCGCAACGTGATCATGGCCACGGGCACCGCCAGCGGTAAGAGCCTGTGTTATCACCTGCCCGTTTACGAGGAGATACTGAAAAACCCCTCCTCGCGCGCGCTGTATCTCTTCCCCACCAAGGCCCTGGCCCAGGACCAGCTGCGCAGCCTGAAGCAACTGCAGGGAAGCGAGGTGCGCTCCGCCACCTACGACGGGGACACCCCCTCCAACCTCAGGGGTTTGATCCGGCGCGAGTCGCAGATCGTGCTCTCCAACCCGGACATGCTGCATTTCGGCATCCTGCCCAACCACCGCCTCTGGGGCGCTTTCTTCAGTCACCTGCGCTACGTGGTGCTGGACGAGGCCCACGTCGCCCGCGGCGTCTTCGGCTCTCACGTGGCACAGGTATTGAGGCGGCTGCGGCGCATCGCTGCCTTGTACGGATCGCACCCGCAGTTCTTTTTCACCAGCGCCACGATAGCCAATCCCGCCGAGCATGCCGGGAGGCTGGCGGGCCTGGAGGTGGACGCGGTTGAGGACGACTACTCCCCGCGTGGCAGAAAGGTCTTCGCGCTGTGGAATCCGCCCGACATCCTGAGCATGGCGGGAGGAGAGATCCACCGCTCCTCCAACCTGGAGACGGCGGAGCTGCTTACGCGCCTGATGAGGCTGGGGGTGCGCACCATCGCTTTCTCCCGTTCCCGCAAGGCGGCGGAGCTCATCTACGGCTACGTGCTGCGCATCCTCGACTCCAGCGAGGGAGAGCTGGCGGAGAGGCTGGCCTCCTACCGCGGGGGCTACCTGCCGAGCCAGCGCAGGGAGATCGAGCGGCGTCTCATGGGCGGCGAGTTGCTGGCGGTGACCACCACCAACGCCCTGGAACTGGGAGTGGACATCGGGGAGCTGGAAGCCTGCCTGATGAACGGTTACCCGGGCACCATCGCCAGCACCTGGCAGCAGGCGGGGAGGGCCGGCCGCAGGCAGGGGGAATCGCTTGCGGTGCTGGTGGGTGCCGACGACCCCCTCGACCAGTATCTCATGCGCCACCCGGAGTCTCTTTTCGGATCTCCCTGCGAGGAAGCGGTGATCGACCTGGAGAACGAAAGTATCCTGGGTGCGCACCTGGCCTGCGCGGCGCGCGAGCTGCCCTTGAGGAAGGAAGACGAGGAATACTTCGGCGCCGCCATGTGGCGCGTGGTCGAGGAACTGGGGCGGGAAGAGGTGTTGAGATCAAAAGGTAAAATATGGTACTACGCGGGCCTGGACTCCCCCGCCCAGAAGGTGAACCTGCGTTCCGCATCGGGCTCGCTGGTGAGCATCGTGGAGGCGGACACCGGCAGCCTCCTGGGTACGGCGGAGGAGGCCACCTGTTTCTTCCACGTCCATCCTGGCGCCGTCTATCTCCACCAGGGCGAATCTTACCTCGTCGAGGAGCTCGACCTGGAGCGCCTGGTGGCCCTGGTCCGCAACGAGGAGATCGATTTCTACACCAACCCCATGGACAACACTGACGTCAGCGTGATAGTCGAGGAGAGGGGCGGCTCCGGCCCGGCGCGGAAGTGCTCGATACATTACGGCGAGGTGGAGGTATCCACGAAGGTCTATGCGTACCAGAGGCGCAGGCTGCTGACCCACGAGATCCTGGAAACCCTGGGCCTCGACCTGCCCACCCAGGTGCTGCGCACGCGTGCCCTCTGGTACACGCTGCCCGCGGGCCGCCTGGCGGCACTGGGCCTGGACGAATACGCCCTTGCCGGCGGGTTGCACGCCCTGGAACACGCGGCCATCGCCATGCTGCCCCTGTTTGCCATGTGCGACCGTTGGGATATCGGGGGCATGTCCACCGCGTTCCACCCCGATACGGGCCACGCTACCGTGTTTATCTACGACGCCTATCCCGGCGGGGTAGGCATAGCCGCCAGCGGATACGAGCTGGCCTCCCTGCACCTCAAATCGGCGCGAGAAATGGTCCGGGGCTGTCCTTGCCAGGAGGGCTGCCCTTCCTGCATCCATTCTCCGAAATGCGGCAGCGGAAACGAGCCCCTGGACAAGCAGGCCGCCATCCGGCTTTTCACCCTCCTGGAGGAAGACCTGGCGTGAGTCGTGGGCCGGGACTTACGAGCGGCCCATATTACCGGTTAGTATACTTTCTATCCTTTTATATATGCCGCTATGAAGGGGGATTCTCACGCGCAAGAGCACGCCTTTGTGTCTGTTGGTTGGATATACCGGTACCTGTTGGAACAGCGGAAAACACCATTTCCCTTATTGCAGATCAATCGGCGAACCGGGCGGCACGTACTCGGCGTTCCTGGCCTCTTGTGGTATCTGAATGGCGAAGTCTTTACCATAACCGGAGAATCTTAACCACATCTCTGACGACATATATGAATTTCCGGATGATGAGCGATAATCGATGAACACTATTGAGAGCGCAGCTCGTCATGTCTGGGCGGGGACCGTATCTGCTAGAGTAGTAGGCATGGATTTAACGTGGGGATTCGGCAAGGGAGAGCAGGAATTCGAGGTGCCCGACCACCTCTACCTGGGCACGGTGGAGGGAGTGGCGGCGGAGCCCCTGCCCGACCTGGAGAAGGCGCTCGGGGAGGCGCTCGCCGACCCCATAGCCTCGCCCCCCCTCTCGGAGCTGGTGCGGCCCGGCGATAAGGTCGCCATAGCCTGCCCAGATTTCCACCGCCTGTGGGTGCAGTCCCGCCGCTGGCTTCCCCTGGTGGTGCGCGCCCTCAACCGCGCAGGCATCGGGAACCGCGACATAACCGTGATCATAGCCAACGGGACGCACGGCATGCCCGGCTACGAAGGCATCCGTGCCATAGTGGGGGACGATTTCCCCCCCGATATCCCGATCGTGAATCACGACGCGCGGGACCCGTCCATGCTGCGCTACCTGGGAAAAACTCCCTATGGAACCCCGGTATGGGTGAACCGCCACGCGGTGGAGGCGGACCACGTGATCCTCACCGGGGCCGTGGTGCCCCACACCTTCGCCGGATACGGCGGAGGGCGCAAGGCGGTGCTGCCGGGGATGTCCGGCCTCGCGACCGTCCTCGCCAACCACAGCCGCGCCCTGAGCGACGTGCCCGGCGGCGGCACGCATCCCATGGCCCGGCCCGGGGTGCTCACGGGCAATCCCGTGCACGAGGACATGCTGGCCGCAGCGCGTATGCTCGGCCCGCGTTTCATCGTCAACTTCGTCCTCAGCGAAGAGGGCTCTTTCCTGGGCGTTTTCGCGGGCGAGCTCGCCGAGGCGCACGAGAGGGGCTGCGCCTTCGTCTCCGAGGCCTTCCGGGTGGATATACCGGCAAAAGCCGACATCGTGATCGCTTCCCGGGGAGGTTTCCCCATGGACCTTACCTTCTACCAGGCCTTCCAGTCCAACGCCAATGCGCGGGCAGCCTTGCGAGACGATGGCGAGGGCGTCCTGATCATGGTGGGGGAATGCTCGGACGGCCTTGGCCCTTACGAGTTCCACCACTGGTTCGATCTGGGGGGTGCGGACGAGATAGAGGCGGAGCTGCGGCGAAACTTCACCGTTGCCGGATTCGTGGTCTTTCGCGCGGCCATGCTCTACCGGCAGGCCAGGAAAGTGATACTGGTCTCGAGCCTCGACCCCGAGGTGGTAAGCCGCATCGGGATCGTCCCCCACGCGAGCATAGCGGACGCCTTGCGCGAGGCCATGGACAGCGTTCCCGGGGGAAAGGTTCTGCTCATGCCACATGCCTCGCAGACCATACCCCGGATTGGAGGTTGACGGCCGTCCGTCCGGCACGCAGCCGTCTCCCGCGTAGATCGACGTATACGAGTGGTGCCGCCGCCTAGCGGTTCGCCCCCATCAGGGCCTCCACGGCCGCCTCGGGACTGTCGGCACGGACGATCTTATCGTCCGGCGAGCCTTTGCTGGCGATCTCCCAACTGGATAGAGCGACTACTTTCTTGCCCATCTTCAGGGCCATGGCTATCTCCGAGAGGGTCCCGTATTCACCGCCCACCGCCACCACCGCGTCCGCCGTGCGCACGATGACCGCGTTGCGCGCCTGCCCCATGTCCGTGGCGATGGCGTAATCCACGTAAGGGTTGGCGTCGCCGCGGAAGGGGCCGGGAAGTATGCCGATGGTCGTGCCGCCTTCTTCCTTGGCGCCGCGGCACGCGGCTTCCATGACCCCGCCCAGGCCGCCGCAGATGATGATAGCGCCCTGCCTGGCCAGCAGTTCCCCCAGGTCGTATGCCACCCGTTCCTCATCCTCGCTGCAGAACTGGCCGCCAATGACTCCGACGTACATGCGGTGATAACCTCCCGTGTTTCCTCAATCTTTGCCTTTTTCCTCCTCCGCCAGCAGGGATCGCGCCGCCTCCTCCGCGGCGGCATAGACGTCCTTGAGCGGCACGCCCGATGCGGCGGCGGCCTTGCGGCAGTCCTCGTATTCCGGGGCTATGTTCAACGGCCGGCCCTGCTGGCGCGCCAGCTTGACGCGCAGTCGCCCGAAGGGCGTATCGACCTGGATTATCTCGCGGTCGAGGTATTCCTTGTCCACTTCGGACATGCGCATGCCCAGGGTCTTGGTCTCCGCGAACATCACTTCCTTTATATCCTCCTCCCGCGCGGGGGGCACGAGCACGCTGAGGGTGATAGCGGGCCGGTTCTTCTTCATCTGGATGGGATAGAGCCACACGTCCTCTGCCCCGGCCTCGAAGAGCTTCTCCATGACGTAGGGGTACAGCTCCGGGTTCATGTCGTCGATGTTGGCCGCGAACACCAGCCGCCTTTCGCGGGCGCGCCCGCGCGCGGCGCCCGCGCGCTCGCCCAGGAAAGCCCGCAGCAGGTTGGGTATCTCCAGGTCGCGGTCGCCGGCGCCGTAGCCTACCGCCTGTATGCGCATGGGCGGCAGCAGGCAGAATTCCGCGGCCAGGGCCGCCGCGATGGCCGCGCCGGTAGGGGTGACGATCTCCGTGGGTATGCCGCTGGAATACACCGGCACGTCCTTCAGGATCTCCACCACCGCGGGGGCGGGTATGGGCATCACGCCATGATGGGTCTTTATCATGCCCGTTCCCATGGGAAGGGGAGAGCACAGCAACTCCTCCACCCCCAGGTGCTCGAGTCCCGCCGCCGTCCCCGCCACGTCCACCATCGTATCCGCGCTGCCCAACTCATGGAAATGCACCTGGTCGATGCTGCGGGAATGGATGCGGCTCTCGGCTTCGGCTATGAGGGCGAAGATGCGCAGGCTCTTTTCCTTGACCCCCGGCGCGAGCGAACTCTGCTCGATGAGGCCCTTGATGTTGGCGTAAGTCCTCACCACCCCGCGTTCGGGGGCATAGACATGCACCTTGGCCGCGCCGACGCTCTTGCGCTCGGTCCTGTCCGCCGTTATCTCGACCTCGCTCAAGCCCAGCTCGGAGGCCACGGAGCGGTATACTTCCAGGGGAACGCCGAGATCGACCAGCGTGCCCAGCATCATGTCTCCGCTGATACCCGCGAAAGCGTCGAGGTACAGTGTCTTCATGTCTGTCTTAAGGCTCCGTTCTCTCCCCGATCCCCGTTTCGATGTACAGGATGCTGCATCTCCCGGCGGAACGCCCCTCGTCCATGCTGCCGCTGCGGAAACCCTCCAGGTCCAGCTTGACTTGCCGCAGGCCAAGAGCCCTCAGCTTTGCCACCAGCCTATCACGCCTGTCCTTCTCGTCAAGTAGCGGCATCTCTCTCTCGCCTATCTCCAGGCGTACCGCATCGCGTGCCTCCACCCTGACTCTCAACTCGCGCACACCCATGGCCTCCAGTGCCTCCTCCGCGGTATCCACCGTGCGCAGGAGATCGCGCTCGAGCCCCATTCCGTAGGGAAATCGCGTGGCCAGGCAGGGGCGGGAAGGGGCGTCCCAGTTAGGCAAGCCCAATTCCCTCGCCAGGTTGCGCACGTCCGCCTTGCCCAAGCCCGCCTCCTCGAGGGGGCTGGACGCGCTCAGTTCCCGCGATGCTCGCCGCCCCGGGCGGTGCATGCCCAGGTCATCGAGGTTGTTGCCCTCGAGTACCGCCTCCCACCCCTCTTCGGTGGCCATGTCCCGCAGCAATTGCAGGCGGAACCTCTTGCATGCGTAGCAGCGGTCCGGGGGGTTGTTCTCAAGACCCGGGAGGGAGAGCTCGTCCGTTTCTATCACCTGCAGGTGGAAATCGAGGGAGGCGGCCACGTTCGCGGCGCGATCGAGTTCGCGCGGCGGCAACAGGGGAGAGGCAAAGGTTACCGCCCGCATGCGTTCCCCGAGGACCTCCCGGGCGAGGAAGGCGAGAAGGGTGGAGTCGACACCGCCCGAATAGGAAACGATGGCGGATTCAAACGATGCGAGGATATCTCGCAGTCCGAGTAGCTTTCCTTCCAGATAGGCATCCATTCCCACACCTCGACCTCATAAGAAGTATAGCACCAGGGGTGAGCGCGGGGCTTTCGCGACGAGCGCCGCCGCGGGCGGTTATTCATGCACGCTGAGCTGCCTTCTTTCTCCGCCGCGTCCCTGGCGGCCGTCTCTGCCGGTTATTGGGGTGGAACCCGAGGGAATGCGGGTTCCACGCTGTCCGCTTACAAGCCTCTCCGGGCGAATACTTGAGAGTTCCTCGTGGGTTCCGGGCGCGGGCCGGGCCGGGCTCCGGTTTTGGCTACAAGTAGGCCTTCTGTATGATATCCTCTTTCTTGAAAGGAGGCGTTGCATTAAACATGGACGCAATAAAAGACAACGCGGGAGTGTTCATCATCCTGCTGTTCCTGGTGGACCTGCTGCTCATCGCGGGCATCTTCGTGCTCTTCCGCCAGTTGTCCCTCATGCGCCGCAGCGTCACCATACTCAAGCGCGGGGTCGAGGGAACGAGCCTGGTGGACAAGGTGGCGACGCAAGCCACGCAGATAGATGACCTCTACCGCCTCCTGGATGAACAGGCGAAACAGAAGGATTACCTCACCGATGTCCTGGCGGGTACGCTGCAGCGCGTGGCTGTGGTGCGCTACGATGCCTTCGAGGACATGGGAGGGAAGCTGAGCTATTCCGCCACCCTGCTGGACGAAAACGGAGACGGCGTCATCTTCACCTCTATTTACGGCCGCAACGAGAACCGTACCTACGCCAAGGCGGTGCGCGCCGGGGCCGCTTCCCACGTGCTGTCAAGGGAGGAAAGCGAATCGCTGCACAAGGCGCTGAGCGTGAAACCGCCCCTTATCCGCTCCAGGAGGGGGCGCGCAACCAAGCCGTTCGACGGCGAGGCAGCGCAGGAAGAAGGCGGCATTTCCTCCAGGGAGGAGGACGGTTCTTGGGTGATCTGAGCTCGACATCGGGCTGCCGCAGCATATCCTACCTGGGGCCGCCGGGGACTTTCACCGAGGAAGCGCTGCGCAACTGGCCCGGGCTCGACTGCGAGCGGGTCATCCCTTTTTTCACCGTGGAGGAGGCCATCCTGGCGGTAGAGGACAGCGTGACGGAGAAGGCTATAGTGCCCATCGAGAATTCCATCGAGGGTTCCGTGAACGCCACCCTGGACAGCCTGGCCTTCGAGGCCGAGTTGTTCATCCAGGGGGAGAAGGTATGCCAGGTGCGGCATTGTCTCCTGGCCCGCGAGGGCGTGAGGATGGACGAGGTGTCGCGCGTGGTCTCCCACCCCCAGGCTGCGGCGCAGTGCCGCAGGCACCTGGCGGAACTCCTTCCAGGGGTGAAGGTGGAGGCCGCGAACAGCACATCGGAGTCTGCACAGCGGGTCAAGGATTCGGACGAGCCCCTGGCCGCCATCGGGAGCGGGCTGGCGGCGGAGCTGTACGGCCTCGCGGTCCTGCGCGAGGGCATGGAGGACCATCCCGACAACCGCACCCGTTTCGTACTTCTGGGCAAGGAGAAGATGCCGCCGTCAGGGGACGACAAGACCTCCATGGTCTGCTTCATCTACCAGGACCGCCCGGGCATGCTGCTGCAGATACTGCAGGAATTCGCCTACCGTTACATCAACCTGAGCAAGATAGAATCCCGCCCCACCAAGGAAATGCTGGGCGAGTACTGTTTCTTCATCGATTGCGAGGGGCACGAGGAGGACGAAGTGGTCGCCTCGGCCCTGAAATGCCTCACCTGCAAACTGCCGCGGGTGAAACTGCTGGGATCATATCCCGCGTACCGCGAGGAGGCCGGTGATGCTGGAGCTTAGATTCGTGCGCGAGAACGTGGAAGAGGTGCGCAAGGCGGCGAGGGACCGCAGCCTCGAGCTGCCCCTGGACGAACTCGTGGGGCTGGACGGAAGCCGCCGTGCCATCCTGGCGGACCTGGAGGAAAAGCGCACCCTGCACAAGCGCGGCAACAAGGAGATAGGCAGGCGCGTGCGGGACGGGGAGGACGCCGCCGCCCTCAGGGAAGAGATGGGCGCCCTCAGCGATGCCATCAAGTCGCTGGAGGCTGAGCTGGACGGGGTGGAAGCGCAGATGCGCGAGATTCTCATCCGCATACCCAACATCCCGCACGAGTCGGTGCCCGTGGGAGCCGACGAGAGCTTCAACCAGGAGGTGAGGCGCTGGGGTGAGCCCAGGCGCTTCGATTGCGAGCCGCTAGCGCACTGGGAGCTGGGGGAGCGCCTGGACATGCTGGATTTCCAGCGCGGCGTGAAGATAGCCGAGTCGCGCTTCACCCTGCTCAAGGGAAAAGGAGCGCTCCTGGAGCGGGCGCTGGTGAACTTCATGCTCGACCTGCACACACTGGAGCACGGCTACACCGAGGTCTTCCCGCCCATACTGGTTAGCGAGGAGAGCATGTTCTCAACCGGGCAGCTTCCCAAGCTGGAGGGGGAGATGTACCGTTGCAAGGACGACGTCCTCTACCTCATACCCACCGCCGAGGTGCCGGTGACCAACATCTACCGCGGCGAGACCCTGGCCGAGGACGACCTGCCTATTTACTACTGCGCCTATACCCCGTGCTTCCGGCGCGAGGCGGGGTCCTACGGCAAGGACACCAAGGGGCTCATAAGGCAGCACCAGTTCAACAAGGTGGAGATGGTCAAGTTTGTGCACCCCGATACCTCCTCGGGCGAGCTGGAAAAACTTACCGATAACGCCGAGGAGGTGCTGCGCCGCTTGGGTCTGCCCTACCGGGTGGTCATCCTATCCACCGGCGATTTATCGTTCGCCGCCTCCAAGTGTTACGACCTCGAGGTATGGCTGCCCTCGTACGGTGACTACAAGGAGATATCCTCCTGTTCCAACTTCACCGATTTTCAGGCCCGCCGCGCCGATATCCGCTTCAAGCCCTCCGGGGGCGGCAAGTCGCGCCTGGTGCACACCCTGAACGGCTCCGGGGTGGCTATCGGCAGGACGGTGGCCGCCATCCTCGAGAACTACCAGCGTGAGGACGGCAGCGTGGAGGTCCCCGAGGCCCTGCGCCCCTACATGCGGGGTATGGAAGAGATAACCGCCTGATCGGGGTACACCTCACGCGGCCATGGCCGGGGGATGTCCACAGCTGTCGTCGGGCTTCCCGTTTCGCCACGAGAAACGCCGCGCCGGATGCCCGTCTCACTGACCCGCCGGCAGCATCCTCACGATTTACTAACCGCGCGCCCATCTTTACAATTGAGTCTGGAGGGGTGGCAGAGCGGACGAATGCGGTGGTCTTGAAAACCATTGGCCGGCAACGGCTCGCGGGTTCGAATCCCGCCCCCTCCGCCACTAAAAGCCATCTGATGTGCTCTTTTGCATCAACAGTCTGTGAATCCTAAAAGACTGTGAAATCCGGATTTCACGGACTGTGCCCAAAATGGGTCCATTGTGAAGCAATAGATATCGTTCAATAAGCAGATACACAGATAATGGGAATTGCAGACCTGCAGGTCAACGACTTAAGCAATCCGGCATAGACTATCATGGAAAGGCGTGCATTGGTTACAAAAACCATTAACCTCCGCTGGTTCGAATCCCTCCCCTTTTATGGGTATTGGATGGGTGGAATATGAACACTATAGTTGACACGTGTAAACTATATAGTCTATTCTAGGGCTATGAAATATGAAGATGCTTTAGACGACGTGCTGGGGAACAAACTCAAGCTGCGTATACTGCGCCTGTTCTGTACGAGTGGTGGCGAATATACCGGTAGAGAGATAGCCAAGCTTGCAGGCTATTCTCAAACCTATACCATCAAGGCTCTTGGTGATCTCGAGGCGAACGGATTGCTCTATAGAAGGGATGTGGCAAGGGCTCATCTTTACTCCTTGAACGAGGAACACATGTTGGTGAAGGAGCTTAAAAAGCTTTTCGATCTGGAACGTAGTGCGCTTGCCAGGGTGGCCAAGGACTTCAAGGAGGAGCTGGGAGATAGCCTGGAGGGCATTATCATCTTCGGCAGTGTGGCCAGAAGGGAAGAGAGGCCCGATAGCGATATCGACATGATCCTCATCCTCAAAGACGGTTCCAAGCCTGTTGTGGAGAGCAAGATCTCGTCCGTCTCCAATGCCACTGCTGCGGCTTCTGGAAGCCCCGTATCGGCATTCTTGGCTACCGAGACGGAACTCGGAAGGCTGCAGGGGAAAGAGGATAAGAGAGGAATGTGGGCCGAGGTGTTCGGCGAGGAACCGGTGATTTTCGTGGATTTTGAGCGCAGGAACCCGCGCTTGAGGCATATCGAGGCGGGGAAGCACCTGCCACGATTCGAGAAAAAGCACCAGCCCCGTGCGTCTCGGAAGTAATGCATGATTTTACGACTGCTAATGAGGGGGGCACCGACGCTCGATGCTGGGACTGAAGAGGAGAGAACAAGGTGAGAACCAGGCACGTTGATAGAGACGAGATCCCTCAGTATTTCAGGAAAGCCTTGCAGTTCTCGAGGTCTATGCATGCCTCTTTTTCCGAGGGCAATTGGGACGCGACGGGGCTTGCTGCCATACATATGGCGATATCTGCAAACGATGCATTGACCGGCTTTATGGTGCGTGTTAGATCGGCAGGACCGAAACACGATGATGCGGTGGATCTGTTCCTAAGGCATTTTACCGATGAGGAATCGCAAGGGGTGGCTGAGGATCTGCGTTGGCTCATCAGGAAAAAGAGTGTGGTGGAGTATGAGTCAAGGGCTCTTACAGAGGAGGAAGCAAGCGAAGCGGTGAAGCGGGCGGATCGATTGCTGGAATTCGCGAGGGGCAGGTTGCCCGGCGAGTACCAGAGGTAATCGTGTCTGACCAGTTCTGTTTGGCCTGTCAATCTGTCGAGGAAGGTGCAGATCCAATCCCTCAGGGTGTGCCCAATTTGGCCCCAAGTCAGCGCCGATTAACGCGAAACAGCGCGATGCGAGGACACTGATATTGATAAATATGCAGGTTATTAACTTGCAGAAGTACCAGGAAATACCATAATTGCGGGTGGGAGTACTTGAAAACCATTGCCCGGCAACGGCTCGCGGGTTCGAATCCCGCCCCCTCCGCCACCTAGTATTCCTTGCAACGGTTGGAGCGGTGCTTCATTCATCGCATGCGCACATTGTTGGGCACTGTCCCAGAAAATACCAGCCATAGATTTATCAGTACGTTTCGTCTGCGGTTCACTTACCAGAAGCTGCCCTTCTACCGTCAGGGACCTATCAGGACACCGGTCTCCGAGACTTCTCTCCACAGGCCGTTGCATCGTTACCCCGGAGGGCTTGCCTGCCCTGGCTCTTTTTGCTAAGGTGGTCTTACCATTTTACCACCGAAGGTTCGGGTTGTCCGCGGGACGAGGGGCCGCGCCGGGGAAGGAGGGGGCAGATGGAGTGGAAAGTGGGCAGCGAGCAGCAAATCGACGAGGACCTCCAGGACCGCGTGCTGCAGAAGATCGAGGAAAACACCCTGGGCATGGAGGACATGCGGGACTATTTCACCGTATTCGTCCAGATCTCCAACCACACCGAGGATATCCAGGACGAGGTGGAGGGGTTCGACCGCAGCTTCCAGATCAACGTGGAGGGCAAGCCGGTATGCTGGCTCAGCGTGCGCGACCGCGCCTTCGAGGCGGGGTCGGGCTCGCTTCCCAACCCCGACATCGTGCTGAACATGGACGAGGAGGTGGCCCTGGGCATCTTCAGCGGCAGCCTCGACGCCACCGCGGCTTACATGTGCGGTGACCTCGACGTTGACGGCATCATCAGCGATGCCATCCGTTTCAAGGACCTGCTCGAGCTGGTGCAGGACGAGATGGACTAGCGCCCGGGAAAGGCGCGAGGCCGTATCCGCAAGCCACGCGCCGCGCAGCGGCCGCGGCGGGAGAGCGAGAAAGAGGGATGAGGAGCATGAGCACCATGAAAGCCGTCGATTTCGGCGTCATCGGGCTGGGGGGCGCATGGAGCTTCCACGGCAACTCCTGCGCGGCGTCCCTCCTGGTGAGGTTCACGGCCATGTACGATGTCAACTACCGGCACGCCCAGAAGATGGCCAGGCGCTACCGCGTAAACGCTATAACCCCCTACAAGGACCTCGAGGGTTTTCTGGCGAGCGGCATCGAGGCCGTCCTGGTGACGGTCCCCCACGCCTACCACGAGGAGGTGGTGGCGGCATGCGCGGCCGCGGGCAAGCACGTGCTGTGCGAGAAGCCCATGGCCACCACCCTGGAGGGCTGCGATGCCATGGCCGCGGCGGCGCGCGCGGCGGGGGTGAAGCTCATGGTGGCGGAGAACCACCGCTTCCTGCCCGCCCACCGTTACATCCACGACGCGGTACAGGAGGGACTCATCGGCGAGGTGCTCCTGGTGCGGGCCTACGAGGGGGTGAACGAGATCGCCGGCCTGAGCCAGCCCGACTCATGGAAGGGCGACATCATCAAGGCGGGGGGCGGCAGCTTCATGGACATGGGGGCGCACAAGTTCGCCTCCCTGGAGTGGATCCTGGAGGACCGCGTGGAGGAGGTCACGGCCATGCTCTCCAGGCAGGGCGTCAACCTGCCCGAGAAGGGAGAGGACAACGCCCTGTCCATGATCCGTTTCTCCCGGGGTGCGGTGGGGGAGGTGGTGGTGAGCTTCACCCAGCAGACCACGCCCTTCAACAGCCTCGAGATCTACGGCACGCAGGGGACCATCCTGGAGAACCACGCCTGGGAGAGGCCGGTGCTCATCTATTCCTTCAGTAAGGCCATGGGGGAGCACCGCAGGAAATGGTACGGGCCGGACCTGGAGCACGGCCCCTTCCCCCACTACTACACCATATCGGTGCGGCACGAGGACGAGCACTTCGCCGGCTGCATCCGGGAGGACCGGGAGCCGGAGTTCTCTCCCGAAGACGCCAGGAGCGCGGTGGCCTGCGTGCTCATGGGCTACCTCTCCGCCCGCACGGGGAAGGCGGCCACGCGGGGAGAGCTGATGGAACTGGCGGAGAAGGAGGGCACCGGGAGTCTCTACCGCGACCTGGGGGAGCACATCCCGGCCCGCCCCGGATTGCCGGAGGTGAAACGCATGCAGCCCATCGGATTCGACCGGGAACGGGCGGAGGAGGTCATGAAGAAGCACGACCTCGACCTCCTCATCGCCACCTCCCCCGTCAATGTCTATTACCTGAGCGGCCTGCCGACGCTGCCGTCCGCCCCCAACCCCATCCTCTTCGCCCTCAGGAACATGTACCCCAACGTGGTGTTGTTGAGGAGGGACGGCCACCTCGCCCTCTTCCACTGGGCCCTGTTCAGGAGCGTGGATGAGTTCTGCTGGGCCAACGAGTACAAGGGTATCATCGGGCAGAGGGAAGCGCGGAGGGCGGTGTGGTCGAAGCTGAAGAAGTGGGGCCTGCGGGGCAGGCGGGTGGGTGTGGAGTCCACCGCCCCCAAGTACCTCACCGACCACCTCGCGCAGAAGGATCCCGACCTCGAGGTGGTCGCGGCCGACCAGGCCTTCCTCGACCTGCGGGTGATAAAGAGCGAGGCGGAGATCGCCCTCATCGAGAAAGCCACCGCCATCACCGAGCGGGCTATCACCGCCTGCGTGGAGGCCGCCCGGGCGGGGATGAGCGACAACGACTTCCTCCTGCTGGGCAAGAAGACCATGCTCGAGGAGGGCGCGGACGGGTGGGATCACCTCACCCTGAGTATAGGGGGGTCCGACCCCGAGGCCCCGGGGCTGGGCGCCGTCGCCGGGGAGGGGGACATGCTGCGCTTCGACTTCGGCGCCGTGTGTAAGGGTTACGTCTCCGACGTGAACCGACACGTGGTGCTGGGCCCGGTGCCGCCGGAGGCGCGGGAACTGGTGGAGAGCCTGGTCGAGCTGCAGGAGTTCTACGAGCGCGGCGTGAGGCCGGGGGTGAACATCAGGGAGCTCAACGAGGAAGCCGTCTCCTACTACAAAACCCTGCGCCCGGAGGGGCTCACCTTCGTGGTCGGCCACAGCATCGGCCTGGAATGCGAGGAGCAGCACCTCTTCGGGACCATGGAGGTCGCCGAGGGCTGCTTCGAAAAGAACATGGTTTTCGAGATCGAGGCATGGGAACCCTTCCGGGACACCCTCATCGGGGTGGAGGACTGCTACGTGGTCACCGCGGAGGGGTGCCGCAGGATCACCACCCTTGACAAGCACATCATGGGCCGGGAAGGCGCGTGAACCCGGGCCAAACCGCTGGAGGAGAGAGACATGACTAGAGAGAACGTGACACCGCTCATCATCACCGCCACCGCTAACATCTGCTGGATGCACCCCGAGGTGGAATACCCGAGGACCCCGCAGGACATAGCGGCCGAGGCAGCGCTGTGCCTGGAGAACGGCGCGGCGGTCTGCCACACCCACGCCGAGGGGCGCTGGAAAGAGGTCATCCCGGCCATCAGGCGGGAGTGCGACACCATTATCCAGTGCGGCATGTCCAGCACCACCCTGGTGGAGCGCGCGGACGTCTTCGCGCTAGGGGCCGACATGATCTCGGTGATCCTCAACCACCACGACGAGGCCTTCGCGCAGGAGGACTTCAACATCCTCCACACCAAGGAGGAACTGGCCTCCTACTCACGCGCCTGCGCCGATTCCGGCGTGGTGCCGGAGTTCGAGGTATGGCACACCGGCTCCATCTGGAACCTGCGCTACCTCATCGCACAGGGCCTGCTCTCCGAGCCCTACGTCACCACCCTATTCTTCGGCTGGCCGGGCGGGACCTGGTCGCCTCCCACCATCGAGGAATACCTCTACCGCCGCAGGCAGATGCCGGAAGGGTGCGCGTGCACGGTGAGCGTGATGGGGGAAGGCCAGGCGGAGGTGCTTGCGGCGGCCATAGCCCGGGGGGACCACGTGCGGGTGGGGACGGAGGACAACCCATTCAACCGCGGGGGCGAGGTCGCCCCCACCCACGAGCTGGTGGAGGAGGCGCGGCGCATGGGCGAGGCGCTGGGGCGGCCGGCGGCCACGGTGGAGGAAGCCCGCGCCATGCTGGGCATCAAGGGGAGGGGATAAGACATGGAAGAGAAGGTTCTGGCCGTGGTCACGGGTGCCGCCAGCGGCATCGGGAAGGCCACGGCCGAGGGCTTTGCCCGTAACGGCTGCGACGTCGCCGTCATCGACATGGACGAAGGCGTGCAGGAGACGGCCGCGGCGGCGCGGGCGGCGGGGGCCTCGTGCTATCACGCGATGGGAGACGTCGCCGAGGAGAAGGACGTGGAGGCCTTCGTGAGCGAGGTCGTAGAGCGCTTCGGCCGCATAGACGTGCTGGTGAACAACGCCGGCGTGGTGCTGGTGAGGCCGGTCGAGGAGATAGCCGTGGAGGACTTCCGGCGCGTGGTGAACGTCAACCTGGGCGGGACCTTCCTCTTCTGCAAGCACGTCATCCCGGTGATGAAGAGGCAGGGGTCGGGCTCCATCGTGAACATGGGGTCGGTGTCCGGCCACGTGGGCCAGGTGGACCACTCCGTGTACGGGGCCACCAAGGGCGCGATCATCGCCTTCACCCGCGCCATCGCCTGGGAGGTGGCTCCCTACGGCATACGCGTGAATTCCCTGAGCCCTGGCTCGGTGGACACCCCCATGCTGCACGGGGACATAGAGATAGAGTCCCGCAAGACCGGCCTGCCCTACGACGAGGTCAAGAAGATAAGGGAGGCGGAACAGGCCTTCCGCCGCTGGGCCTCCCCGCAGGAGATCGCGGAGGCGGTCTATTTCCTCGCCAGCGAGAAGGCCTCGTTTATCACCGGCACCGACCTCCTCGTGGACTGCGGATGGGTGGCGAAGTGACGCAGGGGGAGGCGGGGCCGCGGGAGGACCTCTTCGGGGCGATGGAGAGGGAGACACTCTCCATGAGGATCGCCCGTAACATCCTGGCCCTCATCAAGGAGAGGCACCTGCGCCCCGGGGACCGCCTGCCCTCGGAGCGCGAGCTGGCGGGCATGATGCGGGTAAGTCGCCCCTCGCTGCGCGAAGCCCTGCGCGCCCTCCAGATAATGAACATCATCGATAACCGGCAGGGCTCCGGGAACTATATCGCCTCCCTGGAGCCCAAGAAGCTGGTCGAGCACCTCGACGCCGTCTTCACCCTGGACGACTCCACCTATCACGACCTCTTTCAGGCCAGGAAGATACTGGAAACCGGCATCGCCGAGCTGGCCGCCGCCAACGCCACCGCCTCCGAGCTGGAGGAGCTGGAAAAGATGGTGGAGGAGGCGAAGAAGCGGGTGGACGACCCGGAGGCTTTCCTGCGCCTGGACCTGGAGCTGCACAACCGCATCCTCGCCGCCGCCCGCAACCCCATCCTGGAGCTGTTCATGTCCTCGGTGAACCAGCTCAGCCTGTACAGCCGCCGCCGCACGGCGGAATCCCCCGCCGTGCGGCAGCGCACACTGCGCGATCACCGCGCCATCGTAAAGGCCCTGAGATCGCGCGACCAAGCGGCGGCGCGGGCGGAGATGTTCAAGCACCTCTCGCACGTGGAAAATGGTCTCGAGAAAGTGAGCGGGCGAGAGAGGCGCCTTTAGGCTGGCTTTTCGTGAGGTGACCATTACCCATGCAGCAGAAACCGCGGCTTTTTCCAGCGCATACGGATCAATTATTGAATATAATGGTGGCGAAGGTTGGCTGTATGCTTCTGTCCCCGCTTTTTACACGTGATGACCCTCGGCGAGGGAGGATGGTTTGAAGGGCGCGGGTTCGCATCCCGCCCCCTCCGGTACTTTAATGCCGTTCAGATTGATATCATAAACATCTGCTGGAAAGGTATCGGATGCTTGCGGAGGGCTATTTCTAATGTTGAAACAACACCTCGTGTATATGAACATGCAAGCTTCATCACATATTTGATAGAAAAGCTCTCGCGAGTAGCAGGCTTGCGCTTATCGTTCTGCTTCATTTGTTGTGTTTGTTATTATAGACGTTAGACAAATAAACACAGGAGACAAAAAGCCGTGAATAAAGGATGGATAACAAAGGAAGCAGATCTTCCCTTAGAAGTGGTGCTCCTGCTGATCGCCGGAATGGCATTGCTGATAGCCGGCGTCCTGCTTTTTCCCATAGCTGACGGGAACATCTCTTACTACGAAAACGGTCTCTACGGGCTGATCCTGGTCATCTTCGCCCTACAGATCACCACGCTCGGCAAGACCCCGTTTGGGGACATGGGGAGGTCGGTCCCCTTGATAACCGCCGGCGTGGTGATAGGTGCGGTTGGCATCTTCACTTGTTTTATCCCCGACATCATAAACCTGGTTCCCCGCCTGTTGCTGTTTATTTTTCTCGGTCCGGGAGGGCTGATATTGCTTTTGCAGATGTGTCTTTCCCGGGACAAACTCCGGACCTGGATAAACCTGGGGGAAGCTGTCTTCAAACACCTGATCGCGGCGTGCTCCGCGGTCTACGTGCTGTCGATGCTCTCCGCTTTGCTCATACTGAGGAAGAGCCTGCTGACCACGCGCGCGACTGCGGCAGCGGTCCTGGCCTTCGGGGCGTCGGTCATCTACCTGGCCATCGTCCTCCGTAAGGTCTACCGGGAGTACCCGGAGGCCGAGAAACCGTCCAGGAAAGACGTCACCCTGTCCACCGACCAGGTCTTGATCCTGTTCACGGGCGTTTTGATGCTGCTTCTCGGATGGCTGCTGATCCCGGTTAACCTCGGTATGCTCCCATTTTCGGGGAGCGCGCAGGTAGGGCTGCTGATGGTGCTCATCGCGTTCAAGATGCTGGCGTCGGGCGATACGCCGATAGGGACTTTTACTCGCTCGTGGGCGGTGATAATACTCGGAACGGTACTGGCAGCGCTCGGGATCACCTCCTGTATCGTTCCGGACATACTTATCATACCGCTGATGATCCTCATCGGTCTGACCAACATCGTAAGCGGCATCGTCGGATTGTGGCGGACAGGTCTCCCTCTTCTGAAAGGATCCGAGCAGCCCCGCGGCAAGGTCCCCGCGATAATGAAGAGGCTTTTCGTGGCTCAACTCGTATTGAACGTCACCACGATATTGTTCGGTATATCGGTCTTCGTCGCCGAACTGATCCCCGGGCTGGTGCTGGGTGTTATCCTCTTTATAAACGGGGGTATTCTTCTGTACCTGCTGCACGTACTGGTCGTCCTGGGCAAGATGCGGGGAGGCCTGGAGGGTGCTGCCAGCCAGGCGTAAGGGAGGGGCGCGAGAAAAAGGAGGCGCGGATGTTTGTATTCGACGAGAGCTTTTCGTACCGCATGCCGGCTCATTTCGGCGGAGTCCCGGGGGGTGGCCTGCACAACCTCCAGTACGATGACGTCACGGGCATCAGCATCAGCTACCTGACTGACGGAAACGCGCTCTCGCAGTACGTGCCCGATGCGTTCGAGATCATAGACCCGATCATAAGCGTAGGTTATCAGAAGTGCTGCGGCATACAGTGGATGAACGGCGGCTATTATTCGCTGATAGCCTTGATGACGCCCGCCAGGCATATCGCGTCCGGGACCGAAGGCGCCTTCGTTCTGGTCATCTGGGAGAACAAGGCGGCGCCGATACTCGGCGGCCGAGAAGAGACGGGCATGCCCAAGATCTTCGCGGACATCCCCGACCATCACGACCTTAACGGGCACATCACGGCGAACGCGAGCCATGAGGGCAGGGTCTTCCTGGAGCTTGAACTGGACCTGGGCGAAGCCCTCACCGAGCAGGAACTGGCCGCCATGACCTCCGAAAGCAGGGTCAACCAGCTCGGGTGGCGCTATATCCCCAAAATCGGCAGGCCGGGCGCGGCCCTTTCCCATGCCACCGTTTATCCGGTGGATGCGACGTACCTTTCCGGTAGCAGGGGTACGGGGAAAGTCGCCTGGACTAAAGCGGACCCCCGGTTCAATCCCCTGCAGGCAGGAATCATCAACGCCCTTGCCGACCTGCCGGTTCTCGAGTACCGCGAGTGCATTTTCGCGAAGATGGTGACGAACCTGCGTGGAGACCTTGCCAGTGAGCTATAACAGAGGAGGGTGACATGAGTGAGTATTTCAAGAACAAGGTCGCGGCAGTAACGGGTGCCGCCTCGGGCATAGGCTTAGGTCTGGTCGAGAAGCTGCTCTCTGAAGGGGCTATGGCTGTCTTCATGGGGGACATAGACCAGGACAACCTCGCCAAGGAGTCGGAGCGCCTGAACCGCGAATATCCGGGAGAAGCGTACACCATGCTCACCGACGTCACCCAACTCGACCAGGTCGAAGCCCTCATCAAGGGCGCCAAAACGCACGATGGGCATCTGGACTTCGTGTTCAACAACGCCGGGGTGGGGATGACCATACCCACCGAAAAGGTTACCTTCGACATCTGGAGATTCGTGCTGGACCTCAACCTGATGGGGGTCATCTACGGCACCTACACCGCGATCCCCATCATGCGCGAGCAGGGCTTCGGGCACATAGTGAACACGGGGTCCGCGGGAGGGTTACTGCCCGTTGCATACCAGGCGTTATACGCGGCCACCAAGAGCGCGGTCATCACCATGACCGAATGCCTGCAATATGAGTTGGAGACCGAAGGGTTGAGTTTCAGCGTGTTTAACCCCGGCAACGTCATCACGGGTATCTTCGGAGCCCTCACGCCGCCGCCAGATGCCATCACCGTGGAAGAGGCGATGGACTATATATTCCAGGAACTGGAAAGGAAATCGTTGATCATCGTGCTCCCACAACAGGCACGAGACTTGTACCGGATGTATAGGGAAAACCGCGATGAATTCGACATATTATCACGCCACGTAGCCAGCGAGCGCCGCGAGAATTACCGCACCAAGGGGACCTATTATTGATATCCTTTAATCGCCCCGGCTGACCCTGATACTATGGCGGTGTGGAGAAGCTGCAGCCCAGGCTTATGGTCAGCGCACACTCGGAAGCCGTTTCCGGGTGCGCTTTCTCTCCCGACGGTTCCCGCCTCGTTACATCGAGCCGGGACAAGGAGGCCAGGATATGGGACGCCGAGACGGGAGAGCTCATCCACGTGCTCCCGGTCCACTGCGGTCCTCTGTATGGCTGTGCCTGGTCCGCCGACGGCATGTTCGTAGCTACCGCTGGAGACGAGCCCGCCCTCGGGCTTTTCGATGCGGCGAGCGGAGATTGCCTCGATGAGTTGTGGCCGGGCGGGATAACCATGTTTTCCTGCGCCTTTTCGCCCGATACCTGCACGCTATACGCGGCGGATGACTACGACAGGCTCTGGGCCTTTGGAATACACGAAAGGCAATTCCTGGGGAGGATACTGGGGAGCAGTTATTCCAGCCGGTTCCTGGCCTTGAGCCATGACGGTTCCATCCTCGCCATGGGAAACAGGGAGCGCGGCCTTCGGCTGCAGGACGCGTTTTCCGGCGAGGTCGTCGGCGATTTCAACCAGCTCGCGGGGCAGACGTGCTGCTGTGCTTTCTTTCCCTCCGACGATCGCCTGCTCATGGGCACGGAGGAAGGCGAACTCGGTATACTGCAGGTCGATCCGCCCGGGCTGCTGGAAAGTTGGGACGATGGCGGTGGAGATATCACGGCCTGTGCGGTGTCCCCTGATGGCGGCCTCCTGGCCTATGCCCGGAAAGGCAAAAGGCCTTCCCCGCTCGATGAGGATACGGGGTGGAACGCGGTCCTTTCCCTGCGGGACGGCTCTTCGGCGGAGCCGCTCGTGGACCTGGCGTTTGCGGAAGAGATAAGGTGCGCGAGCTTCTACCCCTCGGGCAAGGGCCTGGCCTTGGGGGACTCGGCAGGCATTCTGCACATGGTGGATCTCGAAGCTCAGAGGGCGCCGTAGCCCGTCAAGGGGAACCCGGGCCTGCCCCGGCGGCCGGCTGCCCCGGCTTATGCCTGTTTAGTGAAATAGTCCCCGTACTCCTCCCGGGCGATCCTCTTGGCTACCTTGCCCACCGAGGTCTTGGGGATCTCCTCCACGAAGAGGATATCGTCCGGGAGCTGCCATTTGGCGAAATTGGGAGCCAGGAAGTCCAGTATATCCTGTTTTGAGACCTTGTCTTTGTATTCTTCCCGCAATACCACCAGGGCAAGCGGCCTTTCCTCCCACTCCGGGTGGGGAATACCGATGACCCCCGCGTCCAGCACCCCCGGATGGGCTATGATCGTGTTCTCCAGGTCCACGGTGGAGATCCATTCGCCTCCGCTCTTGACCAGGTCCTTGAAGCGGTCGACGATCTTTATATAGCAGTCCGGGTTGATTGTCGCAGCGTCACCGGTCTTCCAGTACCCGTCCTCTGTGAAGGATTCCGCGCTGCGGGGATCGTCATAATAGCTGCAGGTGATCCAAGGGCCCCTTACCTGGAGTTCTCCCACCGCCTCCCCGTCGAAGGGCATGTCCCGGCCGTCCTCGTCCACCAGCCTGACGTCGACTCCCACCACGGGCAGGCCCTGCTTCCGCTTCAGGTCCCATCTCTCCTCCTCGGGCAGCCCTTCCAGGGACGGTTTGGTGAGGTTGATGGACACCAGCGGAGTGGTCTCGGTAGCGCCGTAGGCGTGGATGACCTCCGCCTTGCCCAGCTCCCAGTACTCCTTCATCATGGCCAGGGGGGGTTCGCTGGCACCGGAGACCATGCGCAGGCCGTTCAGGTCCGGCTTGGGGTCCATCTGCCTTATGTTTTCCAGCATGGGCATGAAGATGGCCGGGGCCCCGCAGGTGACGGTGACCTTTTCCGAGAGCAGGAGGTCCACCAGGATATTGGTCATCTCCAGCGTGTACACTCCCGAGAACACTATCTTGGCACCCAACAGGGGCCCGGTGATGAAAGCGCCCCAGCCCAACACGTGGAACATGGGTGTTATCTGCATCATGACGTCGTGCATGTTCAGGGAGAGGTTGATGGCCACGGCGAGGGTGTGCAGGTAGAGGGCGCGGTGGGAAACGTATACCCCCTTGGGCTTGCCGGTGGTCCCCGTGGTATAGCATGCCGTGCAGGCCGACGTCTCGTCTATCATGGGCCATTCTATCTCGGCATCTGATCCCTGCAGGAGTTCCTCGAAGGTATACAGCGGGCTGAGCTGGGTTTCGAACTGGTCCTTGGGCCTATCGGTGATGATCATGTATCCCTCGACGGACTTGAGCTCCGGCGCTATGGGTTCGAGCAGGGGGATCATGAGGTCCGAGACGCATATGAACTTGGCTTGGCTGTGGTTGATGATGTAGCTGCGGTCCTGCATGGACACGCGGGGGTTTAGCTGCAGGAGAACGGCCCCGAGACCGGATATGGCGAAGAAGAGTTCTGCGAAGCGGTGGGTGTTGAAGTCCAGGACACCCACCTGGTCCCCGGGCCCTATGCCCAGGCTCTTCAGGGCATTGGCCATCCTGCACACCCTCTCGTAGCATTCCCGGTAATTGTACCGGAAAATACTGCCATCCAGGTTCCTGGACGCGATCTCTACTTCGGAGAATGTCCTCGCCGCATGCCTCAAGATGGTTGGTACGTTGAGCTGGTAATCGTTGTTGGACGTGGAAGGAAACCCCTTAACGACCCCGTAATCCATGACCCGACCTCCTTTTTCCGCCAGCCCCGCTTCGAGTGCCGGTAGCGCCGCTTCCTTGAAGAAAATGGAATACGTGGAAGCGCACGCCTTCCTTTTTACGCTGGAAAACCACTATGTAAAAAATGAAAATAGAAGCCGACACACCATCAGACTCAATCTATCATACGCTGTAACATACGGCAATCAGCCGCGCTTTACCCCGCGGCTGTGCCCTCGAAACCCAGGTTGATGATGATAGATCTGACTGATTGCGTATCAATGTCTCTCTGGTGGTAAGCGGAGTAGATAGGGAAGAGACGGAAGATGCGGGCACGGGAAGACACGCATGGGGGCGCAAACCTCAAAGCATCTGGCACCAGCTTTAGTACGAAGAAGCGTTAAGAAGTCCGTGAAGGAACGCAAAGTGGCCGAACCCCGGCAGGGGAGTCTGTTGGCCTGGCGCACAACTGGCTAGACGAAGCCCCGTTTCTCGAGCTGTTTCACGATGGGGCGGGCGAGGCCGATCCTGTCCAGGAGCTTCCAGTTGCGGAAGAACGCTGGCGACGAGGTGTGCTTCATGAAGAAGTTGAACTTGCCGAAGGGCTGGTTGCGTTCCCTGGCGATACGGGTCAGGGTATCGAATACGTTTGTGGGTACCTCGCGGGTCTCGCCCTTGGGGAAGAGCGATATGGCTCCCTCGGGGCAGCTGGAAACGCATAGCCCGCAGCCGATGCACCTCGCCAGGTCTACCTCCATGGAGCTTTCGCCCTCGACGAGCGCGTCCGTCTGGCAACGCTCGAGGCAACTCCCGCAAAGGCTGCAGAGTCCGGGCTCTATCTTTGCCTGGAACGAAGACTGCACAACTTCGGCCGGGTTGGGCAGGTTCTTGAGGTTCTGCAGCATGAAGCAGCAACACGAGCAGCAGGTGCACATGCCGTTGAGCTCGCGGGCGTTCACCGGCTGCAGGACCAGCGCCGCCTTCTCACACTCGTCGAGTATGTCCAAGGCCTCGTCCACGCTGATGTAGCGCCCGTCCCCGTTCTCAACGAAGTGTTTCGTGTAAGGTCCGAACACGAAGCACGACTCGAGGGGGCGCCCGCAGTCATGGCCCAGGGTCCTCTGCGTGGAGCGGCACAGGCAAGGCATCACGGATATCTGTTTCTGCTCCTTTACCAGCTCCCGTATCCTGTCGTAAGTCTCGACGACGGGCGTGGCCTCCACCGCCGAGTTGACCGGGACGACCCGGAACATCTGGTTGTTCAGGGCTGTCCAGCTCGGGAAGTAGGTCTTGTTGTGTTCCAGCAGCATGTGGGCGAATTCTTCGTCCAGTAGGTTCAGTTGCGTCTCGATGATGCCCGGCATCCAGGGGAGCGCCATGTAAAGCGTTCTGCCGCCGCTCTCTACCGGGAAGAGGTGGCCTTTCTTCCCCATGCGGGCAAGCATCGCGGCGGCCTCGCTCTCCGGCATCCCCGCCCGCTCAGCTATCGCAGCGGGCGTCTCAGCCACCAGCTTACAGTGGAGGAACAGCTCCGCTTCCTCGGGAGCGAAGATCTTTTCCAGCAGCCTAATCTCCACCCCGGTCGGCGTCTCCGGGTACCCGGCCGGCAGTTCGTCGAGATACTGCCGCAACCTGTAATACACATCTCCATGCGGCATCTCATCAGCCATCGTCAGCCTCCTTGCATAGGGTAAACATTGACACCATCCATTTCCCCCGCCAGACGGCGCTATTCTACCACGCCACTGCCCAGACCCCCCCTACCGCCCGAGCTCGCCTTTGACCATGTCCATGTCCAGGGGGATGAGGTCCCCTCCCTCGTAGACCAGGCTCAGGGCACCATGGGGACATCTCTCTACGCAGAGCTCGCACCCCATGCAGGCATGCTCGTGGTATATCCACTGGCCGTCCTTTACGTCGATGGCGGAGAAGTGGCAGACGGCGGCGCAGTCCCCGCACAGCTCGCACTTGTCCTCGTCGTGCCTCACCTTGTAACCCGAGGCCACCGATTGAGAGAGGTCCCCCGCCCCCTTTATATGCTGCACCAACTGGGTGGCCTGCATGCTGACGCAGCACTTGGGGCAGCAATTACAGATCAGGCTCATGCTCCCGCCGGTGGCCACCTTGAAGAAGACCTGGTTGATATGGCCGGTGCTGCGGAGTTCGCGTATTATATCCAGGGCCTCTTCCTTGCTTATCCTCCTGGCGTGGAACTTCTCGCAGTGCTCCATCCAGAAATCCACCACCGGCTGCCCCACCGCTATACAGCAGTTGACCGGCGTGCAGGGCGCGTTCAGGGCCAACTTGCAGGCGCAGTCCATGACCGCGATGTGCTCGGGTTCCTTGAGGACGAGGTTGTTGGCGTATTTGAAGGGGACGATCCTCCCGGTGGTATCGGGGCCCAGGTCGATGCCCTCGCCCAGTTCCAGGATATTGGTCACATCGCCGCGAGACACGATCTTGGCGTGGTAGCGGTCGAAGATGAACTTTCCTATGGCCCCGGTGAGCTCGAAACCTGAGAAAAGCGCGACGATGGCCTTGGTGGCGTATAACGCGATCTTGACGTAGAGGTCGTAAAACCTGAAATAGATGTAATAGTGGATGGCCCGGTCCAATCTCCAGCCGTGCAGTTTAATGATCTGCTTAGTCGATCTTTTCATCTTCCCCTCCGTGTTGTATCACTCCAGCCGAGCTTGGCCCCCGCTTTACCGCCCGCCGAAGGCGATGGGTTATGCAATTATAAGCGGATATGGCGCCCGGCAGGAAGCGGCACCCCTGCGGTAAGGGCAGGCGACCGGGGATTAAAGTATCCTGTTTACGTACGGCGGCCCGCACGGCGCGATACCGTTGTGTTATCCTCGAATCGCGGAGTTAACGGGCTTGGCCGTAAAGGCTGAAAGTATCGAGGGAGAGGGGTAAAGATGGATTTCGAATTCAACGAGAGCCAGAAGATGTTCCGCGAGAGCCTGAGGGAGTTCCTGGACAAGGAGATCGTGCCCCTGGTGGACGAGCAGGAACTGAAGGGGCCCATGAACAAGGAAGAGGCCCTGGAGGTCATGAGAAGGTTCAGCAAGATCGGCGTGGGGTTCGATTACGAGAGCATGTCCGATATGGCGAGCGATCCACTGGCTGTGGGCATCATGGCGGAGGAGACCTTCCGCGTGTGGCCGGCCGCGGCCGGCCTGGTCGGGCTTTCTTTCCCCGCGGCCCTGGTAAACATCGGCACGGACGATATGCGGGAACGCCTGCTCCCTAAGCTCATGAAGAACGAAATCATCGGGTGTTACGCCATAACCGAGCCCGAGGCGGGCTCGGACAACCGGGCCATGCGCACGACGGCCGTGCTGGACGGCGATTTCTACGTGGTCAACGGCACCAAGACCTGGATAACCAGCTCTCCCGTAGCCGACCTGTGCATGCTGGTCGCCAACGACGAAAAGGGAGAGAGGATCTTTCTGCTGGTGGAGAAGGAACAGTCGCCCTACGAGGTCAGCGACCTCCACAAGCTCGGATGGAGGGCCGCCCCCACCGGGGAGATATTCTTCGAAGACTGCATGGTTCCCAAGGAAAACAACGTGATGAACATGGTGGCGGCGGCCATGACCGGTGACAGGCTGAAGGAGCTTATGGGCGACAGGTACGATCCAGCCAGGGTGGCGAATTCCAAGTTCGCTCAAATGATGGGCAACATGGCTCCCGAGAACATGATCTTCGCCTTCCTGCGTAGCGGGATGGCCCTGGCCGCGGCCGGTATCTCCCAGGCGGCCCTCGACGCCTCCATCAAGTTTGCCAGGGAGAGAAAGCAGTTCGGCAAGCCCATAGGCAAGATGCAGCTCGTACAGGAGAAACTCTACAACATGAAGGCCCTGACGGTCACCTCACGGCTGCTTGCTTACTGGGCATTTACGCTCTCGATGAACGCCAATCCCGAGGCCCGCATGGCATCGTCTCTCGCCAAGGGCTATGCCTGCGAGGTGGCGGTCCAGGTCGCCTCCGACGCTATACAGGTACACGGCGGTATCGGGCTTTCCGATGAATACCCCCTGGAGAGATATTTCCGCGACGCGAGGATGCTCACCATCCCCGATGGCAGCACCGAGATCCAGAAACTGGTAGTGGGGCGGGAGCTGCTGGGCAAGGGGTTCTCCGCCTACGTGTAGGTACTTAACCTGTCGCGAAGCCTGGCCAGGAACGCATGGCCCGTATCGGGGTGGTGCCGAGGCTTGCCGAGGCAATACCTCGTGGCAAAGATGCGCGCGGGAAGCATGGACATGGCAGCGCTGCGATAATCCGAGTGAGGGACGGGAGGAATGGGTATGACCGATAAGGTGGAGCCGCCCATCGAAATAAGGCCGGTGGGCGTGATCAGGGGAGGGCACTCCAGCCCCGTGCTGGCCATGAAAAGCGGTGACCTGCACATGGGCGAATGGAACGGCACTGGAGGGGCACCGGGGTGGAGGGAGCCGGAGATAGTCATCTACGACGAATACGCGGAATGTCTTGATGGTATTGAGGATTTCTCCCACGTGATCGTCCTTTTCTGGTCCCACCTGGCGGACGAAAGGGGGCGCGGGGTAAAAAAAGTGCACCCGGCCGGCCAGAAGGATATCGCCGCGGTAGGGGTCTTCGCCACCCGCTCCCCCGTAAGGCCCAACCCGGTGTGCTCGACCACCGTCGAGCTACTGGGGCGGGAGGGAAACGTGCTCGAGGTCAGGGGGCTGGACGCCATCGACGGCAGCCCGGTGATCGACCTGAAACCCCACCTTCCCTCCTACGATGCTCCCGAGGGCGTGAGGCTGGCGGATTGGATGGATGAGCTGGTGAGGCGTTTCAGGGAAAGGGCCTGATACGGGTTCCCGCTTCAGGGCTTTTTCCCGGCGACCATTATCGTGAACCCCGCCTGGGGGAAGAAACCCTCCCGGGGCTGTTCCATGCTTTCCACCTGTTCGGGCGCCTGGAAAAGAGTGGATATGGTCCTTTCGTGTTCGAAGCCGGTCTGTTGCAGGAGGTCCAGGACCTCCTGGTAAGCAAAAAAGCGGGCGATGCGGTAAAAAGGGTGCCCCGCCCTTTTCTTCTCGAGGTAGAAACGTGCCCAGGGGCTTTCCTCCACGATCAGGCCCAGCACCAGCTTACCCCCGGCTTTAAGGATCTCCACCGTCCGCATGAGGACGGCGGCCGGTTCGTCCAGGAAGCACAGGGTCACGATGAGAAATACGGTCCCGAAAGAGGCTTGCGGGAAAACGCTGTCATCGCCCCTGGCCGCCGTCACCACGATGCCCCGCTCTTCCGCCATCCTGCCCAGGTTCCGCGAGGGCTCTACCCCCCTGTCTATCCCCAGGGCCTCCGCGAAGCGCCCGCTCCCCACCCCTATCTCAAGCCAGGGCCTGGGGAGGGCGGGCAGGATCTCCTGGAAGCCCCTGGCCTCGATGTCGAAGATGAGGCTTCCCTCCTGGTCGAACCAGGCGTCGTATTTATCGGCCAGGGTCTCGAAAGGTGATTCCGTGCTCCCTTCCGAGGCAGCACTGACCTCCCCGGGACCGTTTTTCTCGGATATCATTTCAGCGACGTTTCTGCCTGCACGCCTAGAACCCTATGGGCGCCTCTTCCCGGGCGATGATCTCCATGAATTCTTTAACCGTGGTCTTTTCCGGGTCGAGGCCGCATTGCTTGATGCACTGTTCGATGAGGTAGGTCAAGAAATCGAGAGTCGGGTTTTCTAAACTCATGGCTACCCCTTTCCCTAACTAATAATTAGCATATACTCATAATTCACCATAATATACGGCTATCCAATATGATATATATCATAACCAACCACGCCCGGGAATACGGTAAGGGCGGGACAGGGATAGGAGAGGCAGCTCAAAACGCGCTCTATGAGCTGCAAAAGGCATATAATCTCATCATGATGGATGTGCGGCCTCGAAGGAGTGGCGCCGACTTGACCCGGGGCACGGAAAGCTGCGGCGAAGTTTATGCTGATGGAGGATGGAACCATGGAGTACGGCAACCTGACCGTGAGCCGCGAGGGCGGGGTGGCCGTGGTCACCCTGGACCGCCCGCAGTCCAGCAACGCCCTGAGCGTGGAGATGATGCGTGAGGTGGAGGACGCCGCCCTGGGTTTCCGCGAAGACCTGGATACCAGGGTGGTGGTCTTCACCGGGGCGGGCGACCATTTCAGCGTGGGCATAGACCTCAAGGATACCGAGCACCACCTCTCCATGACCGCTCCCCTGCTGGAAAGGCAGCGGCGCTACCACGTGGGGCCGCGCATGATAAGGGCCGTGCGCGGGATAGACCAGGTGACCATAGCCGTCATCAACGGCCTGGCCCTGGGCGGAGGGGCCTGCATCGCGTCGGCCGTCGACTTCCGCGTCGGCTCCGAGGACTGCCGGGTGGGCTTTCCCGAGAGCGGCCTGGCCATTCCCCTGAGCTGGGTCAGCCTGCCGCTGTGCGTTCAACTTGTGGGGCCGGCCCGCGCAAAGCGCTGGGTGATGACGGCGGAGAAACTGCCCGCCGGCGTGCTCAGAGAATGGGGTTTCCTGGACGAGGTCGTGCCTCCCGATACCCTCATGGAGAGGGCGCTTCTCATGGCCCGGGAATATGCCGCCCGCCCTCCCGTGGCCCTGCAGATGATAAAGCGCAGCGTAAACGCGATCTCCGGGGCACTCGACGAGGCTATCATGCACATGGACAGCGACCAGGTGCTGCTCGCCCTGAGCGGCGACGACTTCCGGGAGGCCGCGCAGGCGTTCCTGGAAAAGCGCGAGCCGCGTTTCAGGGGAAGCTGAGAAGACGAGGCGTAGACGGCAAAAGGTTTATTGCCAGCGTTATATTACTGGGGTGTTCTTCCGCGCGTCCGGGGCCTGGTATATCCTGTCATCCCTACCTGGCCACCGGTTGCGTATAACATGCGTATCCGGAGAAGCGCGGGCCGCATCTGGAGGGCCGCCGGGCCCGCGCCCGCCTACCTTATCCGCGCCACCCAACGGCCCAGGTTCTTGCCCATGGTCTGCGTCCCCCCACCTTCCCTGACTATGGCCCGAACCCTGTCCATATCCGCTATAGTCGATCCGGCGAGAAGGGTGACCGGGGTGCCGGAGAAGGCGGCGGGAGCATAGGGCGTACTGGGGCCGAGGACAACGACCTCCCGCGCCCTCTCGACCGTGGCCAGGAGCCCCTCTATCGTATCGTTGATGATGGAGGTGCCGGTGATGAGCGCCACGTCGCAGGTGCGCAGTGGGGCGGGGTCGTTTCCCTGCTCTATAACCGCGAGCTCGACCCCCGCTTCCTCGAACAAAGGCTCCATGGGGATGAACCTCCCCGCCGTGGCCAGGCTCTCCCCCGGCTGAAGGCGCAGCGAGCCCCACAGGTCCGTTGCGTGGCAATCCGCGGGAGGCAGGAGGACCGCGTTGGCCGCGGCGAGGGCGATGGAAGAAGCGATGATGTTGCCTGCGCCCAACCAGGCGAAGACCTCCTCGAGTTCCCTGCCGGAAAGTCTCCCCGCCTCCTCGTAGGCGTCGCATCCTCGCTCCAGCTCTTCCCGCAGGGTATAAGCAAGCCCGCAGGCGCCGCCCGCGAGGCACGCCATTGTATAGCCCAGGCCGACGATGACCTCGCCCAGGCGGAGCCCCCCGCCGGCTTCCCCGGCCAGGGACGCTATCCTTTTCTTAAGCATCAGGGTTACCTTTCCCGGTCAGTTGCATCTTCCTTGCATTATCGCGTAAGGGGCAGGTGCATGCAAAAACATAAGTATTTACGGGTTGAAAACAAGCGGAAAACCGGGCAAATCAGGAGAGGAAGCGGCCGTCGTCGCGCAGGTCACCGCTCAGGGATTCCTTGCCTTCCATCCATCCGATGCGGGTCGCCCCCGGGCAGTCGATGTGCGGGGCGTATGGCTTGATGTCCAGAACCGGCGTGCCGTCCAGGATGTCCACATCCCTTATGTAGAGCAGGTTGCCTTCGACGCGGTCCAGGCGCACCACGCTTATGCCTATGTGGTTGGGGCGCACCGGGGCCCGGGTGGCGAAGACGCCGCGCTCCTCGCGGTCCATGAAGGGCTTGACCGTCAGGGCGGTGGACGTGCAGGTATGGAAATGGTAGAGCAGGATCACGTGGGAAAAGCCTTCCAGATCGCGCAGACCCGGCGCGAATTCCTCCAGCACCTCTACCGTAGACTCCACATCGCTGCCTCCCTCGGGCTGGATGGGAGTGCCGTGGTTGAGCGTGAAGGGAGAATGGATGAATCCTATCGGCCGGCAGGTTATCTCTTCCAATCCGTTTCTCCCGCGTCTGGCTCTTTCCGTTTGTGGCGCCGGGGGTTCACAGGCGAGGCGAACGCATCCGCGCTGTGGCCGGTTCGTTCAGAAACCGCTGCCCTGGCCGGTTCAATCGCTGGAGTCGCAGGTGGGGCACCTCCAGCCCCTGCCTTTTCTCCCGTACCGGGATGGGAAGACGTATCCGCACCGCCCGCAGCGGTATTGCCCCGCCCCTTCCCTGAGGATGTAACTGCCCCCCTCTATACGCAGGGCCTTGCCGGTTACCAGGGCTTCGATGACCTTAGCCCTGGCTTCGGTGATCATACGCTGGACGGTCTGGCGTGACACGCCCATCTCTCTCGCCGCATCCTCCTGGTACATGCTCTCCAGATCCACCAGGCGCAGGGCCTCCAGCTCCTCGATGGTGAGGTTAACCTCCTCCAGCTGGCCAACGGGGATCCCCCGGGGTTTGAAGTAATCGGTCCGGGGCGCTTCCCCCACCAGCTTGGGCTTCACGGGTCTTGCCAAGTGTTCACTTCCCTCAAGCACGATTTATGTCGGCAACTCATTATTAGTGAAAGGGGGCCGATTTGTCACTCCCACGGCCGGAGGATATCAGCCCGTGTACTTCCTCACCACCTCCGCGAGACGCAGAAAAGGCTGCTCCACCTCCTGCGGCACCTTTCCGATGGGGGGCTGCCCGTTGCGCAGGGCCTCCACTATCTCCCTGGAAAACGGGATCTCGGCCACCACCTCTATACCCACATCGCGGCACTTCTCCCGTATCCTGTCGGCCAGTTCGGGGACGATGTCGCATTTATTTATGCACACCAGGGTCTGGATGCCGAAGTGCTCCGCGACTTCCAGTATCCTCTCCAGGTCGTGCAGCCCCGAGAGCGACGGCTCGGTTACGATGAGGACGAGGTCGGCGCCGGTCATGGAGGCGATCACCGGGCACCCCGTACCGGGTGAGCCGTCGATCACGATCAGTGCCAGGCCGGTGTCCTTGCCTATCTGCTCCGCTTCGGTCCTTACGTTGCTCACCACCTTACCCGAGGCTTCCTCGCCCACTTCAAGCTCCGCCCCGACCATGGGGCCGTAAGGGGTGGTGCCCTTATAAAGCTCGGCCCCGTCTATCTCGAAGAACTCTATGGCGTCCCTGGGGCAGACGTAACCGCATACGCCGCAACCCTCGCAGCGGAAAGTATCCACCACGTAGGGCTCTGAAGGAGGGATGGCGTCGAAACGGCAATGCTGCGCGCAGAGCCCGCACGCGTCGCAGAGCTCGGGGTCTATCCTCGCCTTGCGGGAGACCTTGAGCATGGACGACTCCGTACGTTGTGGCGAGAGCAGCAGGTGCAGGTTGGGCGCCTCGACGTCGCAGTCAGCGATGACTATCGGTTTCAGCAGCTGGGCGAGGGAAGAGGTGACCGTGGTCTTGCCCGTTCCCCCCTTGCCGCTTAAGACGACCATCTGTTTCATCTCAGGCACCCCCGCTCCGCGCCATGGGGGCGACGCGCTCGTAGAGCGAGAAGAACTTGCGCTGCCAGTCATCCCCCGCGTCGACCAGGTTTATGCCGGTGGAGGTGAGGCGCGCGGTTTCCATGGAGAAGGGGATGGAAAGCGCTATCTCCAGGCCGTGCTCGGCGCAGAACTTCTTTACCTCGGTTTCTCCCGGGATGTCCTTGTTCACCACCACCAGCGAGGGAACGCCGAGCGCCTCCGCCATCTTGACCGCCATGAGCAGATCGTGCAGCCCGAAAGGGGTGGGCTCGGTGACCATCAGGCAGATGTCCGAGCCCTGCACCGTGGTCATGACCGCGCAACCCGTCCCCGGCCCGCAGTCGATGATATTCATGGCCTCGGGGTCGAGGCGGTCTTTCATCGCGGAGATGATGGGGCTGGCCTTGGGCTCGCCTATCTTCAGGATCCCGTGCATGAAATCCATGCCCTCCGGTGTTTTTCCCTGTTCTATTACTCCTATCGGGTGTTCCTCTTCGCTTATCGCGCTCATGGGACATACGAGCGTACAGCCCCCGCACCCGTGGCAGAGATCCTCGAACAGGATAACGCGGGCGGGTGTCGTGGCCAGGGCTCCATAGGCGCAGAATGACGAGCATTCGCCGCAGCGGTTGCAGAGATCGTCGTCTATACGGGGGATGCCGATGGTAACCTCCTCTTTCAGCTTGATGACGGGTTTTACGAAAAGGTGGTCATTGGGCTCCTCGACGTCGGCGTCTACGAGCATGGTCTGCATCCCGGCTCTCTGCAGGGAAAGTGCCAGGTTGACGGCCACCAGCGTCTTACCTGTACCCCCCTTACCGGCGGCTACCGATATTACCAACGCCCTCCTCCTCTTCCGCCGCCCATGCCGCCGCCGCGGCCTCCGCCGCGTCCGCGGCCTCCGCCGCGTCCGCCGCCCATGCCAGTACCCATGCCGCCGCCCATACCGCCGCCCATGCCGCCGCCCATTCCGGTACCGCCGCCCATGCCGGTTCCGCCGCCCATGCTCATGCCGCCATGATCTCCTACTGTGGGAGAAGTCGTGTCGGATGCCGTGCCTGACTTGATGGCCTCTATCGCCTCCTCGACGGTGCCATAGAAACCGGTATACACCCTGACCTGTCCGGAGAGGACCTGCATGGCGTTGGGTCCTACGTTGCCGGTGACCAGCGCTTCGACACCTCGGTCGACCACCAGTTGCGCCGTACGTATGCCGGCCCCGCCGCCTGCGTTCCGGTTGGTGTTGGGCATCGCCTCCCAGGCTCCCGTTTCGGTGTCGTAGAAAATGAGGTACGCGCTACGCCCGAAGCGGGGGTCCACCGTACTCTGCAAATCCGGTCCCGTGGATGATAATGCGATCTTCATGTCTCAATACCCCTCTTTCTCGAGTTTACGTACGCATTCGCCGCGCCCGGCCATCATGCGGCCAAACAGGCCGGCCGATTCACGGCAGGTCCAGCGTACATTCTCAACGTCGTTTCTTCCAGTCTATGTAGCCACGCCTTGCGTGGGATGGTCAACAATTCTCTCCCAGCATCCGGGCGCCGCACTTGGGGCAGCTCCTCTGGGTGCAGGGAACGCCGCGCGCATGCGGCTCGGTATAGCCGCATTTAGGGCAACGGCAGACGGCGGTCCCGAGAGTTCCCCGGCCACCCCGTGGCCTCCCGCTTCCCTGGCCTCTTCCGAGTCCGATCACTTATCTCACCTCCATGCTTCCGGCACGGCTTCTTCGCCGTGCCTTTTAATAAGGCATATGCCCATAATCATATTAACCGAATGTCATTCTGCTGTAAAGGCAGGTGGATAAGATGTTGTAATGCTATTCCACGAGCAATGATATAATTACTAGACTTATGCTAATTATAATATATAATATGCCCTTAGAGGTACAATAAAGATATCATAATATTCCTGGAGGAAGAGAAGCCTTGATGCCGAAGAAGAGGACTCTGAGAAAACTGCATATATATTCCGGGATTTTCTCCGCCGTACTCGGTGTCTATCTCTGGATCGAGCCCAAATGGCGCGTCTGGAGAAGGAAGTCCAGGGAGCGCCGATGACTTATCACAGCGAGTACAAGGTTGCGGTGGCTTCCGTCGACGGGAAGCGCATATCGGAACACTTCGGCTGTGCGCCCCTCTTCGTCGTGTACACGGTTAGAAAAGGGAAGATCGTGCACGAGGAGCTGCGCGTGAATTGCAAGGAATGCGAGCGCAGCACGGAAGATACCCAGGCGGGATGCTGGGAATTGATGCAGGAGCTACTTCCGGACGTGCGTGTGGTAATATGTCGTGGCATGGGAGAGAACGCATACGTTGGACTTCTGAGGAGGGACGCGCTGCCCATAACCACCGACGAGAAGGAAGTGGAAAAAGCGGTGATGTCATACTTGCGGGATCGCCTGAAGGATGATCCGCACCGGGTCCACCGGCCCCGGTTTGACAAGCAGTATGAAAACGATGCGTAAAGATAATGACAGGATGATGAAAGGAGATGTGACGTAACTTGACATCAAGTAAGGATAACGAGGAGACAAAACCTTCGGAGCACCCGAATTTTGCCGGGGTTAAGAAAAAGATAATGGTGCTGAGCGGAAAAGGCGGGGTGGGAAAGAGTTCGGTGTCGGCATGCCTGGCCCTGGGCCTGGCGGAGCGTGGCTACAAGGTGGGGGTCATGGACGTCGACTTCCACGGCCCCAGCATCCCGGTTATCTTCGACCTGGTGAACGACAGGGCGACCGGCGACGAAGAGGGCATCAACCCCGTCATGGTAGGCGGGAACCTGAAAGTCATATCCATCGGGTTGTTCATGGACGACAAGGACGGCGCTGTCATCTGGAGGGGTCCCCTGAAGATGCATGCCATAAGGCAGTTCATGGAGGACATCCACTGGGGTGACCTTGATTATCTGGTTATCGATTCCCCCCCCGGCACTGGCGACGAGCCCCTGAGCGTGGCGCAGCTTATACCGGATGCCTGGGGCCTGATCGTCACCACCCCGCAGGAACTGGCCATGGCCGACGTGCGCAAATCCATAGTCTTCTGCCGCCGTATCGGCATGCGCATACTGGGGGTAGTGGAGAACATGAGCGGCCTGGTCTGCCCGCACTGCGGCGAGAGGATCGATATCTTCGGCCGGGGTGGAGCGGAGAAGATGACCTCCGACATGCAGGTGGAACTGCTGGCCTCGCTTCCCCTGGACAAGGAATTCGCCGCCTGGGCCGATCGCGGCGGGGCGAAGAAAGGCCACTACCGCGACGTGCCGGGAGTAGCCGGGATACTGGACGATATAACCGATAAGGTGATCGCCTTGACGTCCGAAGGGGAAACCCCGCCGGCGAAGCCGGAGCCCGGGGGCGACGAGGAGAAGGCCGGCATGGTGCCGGGTGCCGAGGGCGGTAGCCGGGATGGATCGGAGATATACGCCGTTCCCACCCAGGACGGCGTCCTCTGCGCTCACTTCGGCCATTGCGAAACTTTCACCCTGGTGGAGGTGAAAGACGGAAAAGAGGCGGCGGTGAAAGAAGTGCTCGAGTCGCCGCCCCACGAGCCGGGGCTCCTTCCGCGCTGGCTGGCGGACAGGGGAGTGAAAGCGGTTATCGCCGGGGGAATGGGCACGATGGCGCAGCAGATCTTCAACGAGGGAGGAGTGGAAGTCATCCTCGGCGCGCCGTCCGTCGAGCCCCTGCAGGTAGTGAACCAGTACCTGGAGGGCGGTTTGGAGTTGGGAGATAACGCCTGCGACCATTGATGGGCGCGGGATCGATTGCTGGAGGTGCGGTATCCATGTACGTGGTTGACGAAGATGAATGTTCGGGATGTGCTATCTGCCTCGATTATTGCCCCACCGGGGCCATCTCGATGCAAGGCCGCGTGGCCGAGATAGACCAGGCATTATGCACCTCTTGCGGCGCTTGCGCACAGGCATGCCCGCAGAACGCCATCTTCGAATATGAAGAAGTGCCGGTGTTGTCCGGCGGTTCCAGGCAGCCGGACCGGGTTTACGCCGGCGATGCAACCCCTGTTGCGACAGCTAGGCCCGTTCCGGCCGTGTCCCGCGGGCGGTCCGCCCTGGCCAAACCGGAAAGGATAGCGGCGGCGGCGGTGCTGTTGCCCGCCCTGTCGAGGTTACTGATCAGGCTGGCGGGGCGCATCTCGCTGCACGACAGCGGCAGAAACAACAGCTCTCTCAGCAGGAGCGCAGCGCGCCAGATGCCCGTGGGCAAGGGAGGCCGCGGCGGCCGCCGCTGGCGGGGCGGGGCTTGACCTAGGGTTGCGGGAATTCATCCGGGCATTGCATCGTTGAGCATACCTAGGGAAGTCGCGATCTCCAGGCGCATCATCTCGCGCGTTCCCCACAAGAGCTGCATACCCTTCGCGTCCCTGTAAAGCCAGGAGAGCCTGCTGTCCAGGGTATAGCCATACCCCGCCGCCATCTCCATCGCCGAAGAGGCGACCTCCTCCAGTTTGCTCGTGGCGAAGAGCTTGAGCATGCAGACATCGGCGTGGCGGGAAAGCCCCTCGTCCATCCTGGAGGCGGCGAGGTGAAGGCCCGTCCGCATGGTGGTGGTCAGAACCGCCATGTCCGCGAGGCGGAAACGTATGGACTGGTGCTCGAACAGCTTCTTCCCGAACTGCGTCCTCTCGCTGCAATAGCGTATCGCCTCCTCCATGCAGCACTTGGCCATGCCGGTCGCCGCCGCCGAGACGAAGAGGCTGGCGGCGTCGTTCCAGCGCTCGAAGCGCTCACCCTCCAGGCGCTCCGCTATGAGGTGATCCCGGGAAACGGTGCAATCCTGCAGGACCAGCGCGTGGTTGGGCATCCCCTCCCAGCCCGCGAAACGGTAATGGTGGGCGAGGTGGAAGCCGGGGGCGGAGGAGGGTACCAGGACGCAGGCCAGACCCGAATCCTCTTTGAAGAACCCCAGTACGTAGCTCTCCATGCCCTCTCCCGTATTGGTGACGAAGCACTTGTTGCCCTCCAGGAGCAGCTCCCCCTCGCGCCTTTCCAGCCTTGCCTTGATGGACGAGAAGTCGCTGCCCGCCTCGGGCTCGGTGAGGGCCACGGCGCCGGTACGCTCCAGCGAGGCCAGGGGAGGAAGGAAGAGAGCCTTACGCTCCTCGTCGGCCCACATCACCAGCGCCAGGGTGCAGGCGAGGTGATGGAGGAGCATGAGGCCCAGGGTCGGTTCGCCGGTGGCCACTTCCTCGATGACGATGCATGCCTCCACGAGGTTTCCACCCTCGCCGCCGTGTTCGGCCGGGACGAGTATGCCCGGGTAACCCGTGGCGGTCATGTCGGCGAGCATCTCCACGAGGCGTGCGGGGTCCCTGACCACCACTTCCCCCTCACCGCGCAGTTTTTTCGCCATGTAGTCGCAGGCCTGGTTCTGCAGCATGGCCTGGATATCGTTCTTTTCCTCCGCCATAAGATCACCCGCTCAGGATCATCGGGCCCGGCGATGACGAACGGACTCGAGCCCGGGATCCGGTTTCAACGCCGCATCGGCGCCAGGTACCTTTCTTATGAGAATCTATCACATCCGGGCCCCGGACTCCTTACTTCGGATAAGCGGTTGCCTTGGCATTTCCCTCGTTCCTCACCCCCTTATACCCTTACCATATAGCTTACCACCCGCATACCCGCCTACCGGAGGTTGGTCTTCCCTGTATATATGTAAAGCAGAGCTCTTTAGGACATAATAATTGGAGGATGGGCGATAAAAATGGAGGGGCGGGAACGCGGGCGAGATGAAAGGGTGAGGTAAATGGCGGGTGAGGATCGTATCTCGGCCGAGAACATCGTATATTCCTACGGCGACCTGCTGGCCGTCGACCATATCTCATTCGGCGTGGGCGAGGGGGAGGTGCTGGGCTTCCTAGGCCCCAACGGCGCTGGCAAGACCACCACCATGAAAATGCTCATCGGGCTGCTCGCCCCCCAGGACGGGAGGGTCACCATCCTGGGCAGGGATATGGTCAAGGAGCGCGAGGAGGTGCAGGCGCAAATCGGGGTGTGCTTCGAGGAAAAAAGCCTCTACGAGGACATGTCGGCCGCCGCCAACCTCAGGTTCTTCGCGTCCCTTTTCGGCATAAAGAAGCTCGAACCGGCGGCCTTGCTGGAAAGGGTGGGCCTGCCGGATGAGCGCAAGGACAAGGTGGCGAACTACTCCAAGGGCATGAAACAGAGGCTGATGGTGGCGAGGGCGCTGGTGAACAATCCCAAGGTGCTCTTCCTGGATGAGCCAACCGACGGCCTCGACCCCGTGTCCTCGGAGGCTATACGCGACGTGGTCGTGGAGGAGAAAGCCAAGGGCGTCACGGTGTTTCTCACCACCCACGACATGATGGAGGCGGACAAGCTCTCCGACCGTGTCGCCTTCTTAAGCGACGGCAGGATCGCCGCCTTCGACTCCCCGGAGAACCTCAAGCACGAGTACGGTAAGAGGATATTGAAGATCAGGTTCCATTCAGACGGCGAACTGGCGGAAGAGGAGCTGCCCCTCGAGGACGAAGAGACCGGACCGCGCGTCCGGGAGATACTGGCGGGCTACGACGTCCTCGACATGCACACCGAGGAGGCCACGCTGGAGGACATCTTCATCCGGGTGACGGGGAAGAAGCTGGAATGAGCCGTATTATCGCCATCGTAAAGAAAGACCTGGCGCAGATCCTGCGCAACCGCTTCGTCGCGGTCATCTCGGTACTGTTCATCGTGGTCTATGCCTTGATGTATTATATCCTGCCCTCGGACGTGGACGAGGTGTACAGTATGGGCTTCTACCTCGAGGTGAGCGAGGAAGCCGCCGCGGAGCTCGGCCTGGAGGGGCGAGAGGACGAAATCGCGGCGAGGTTGGGTGGAGCGGGCGAGGAAGAGGCGGAGGAAGGGCTGGAGCTGGCATGGGCGGAGTCGGTGGAGGACCTCGAGAGGATGGTGGAGGATGGGGAGGTCAGCGCCGGCCTGTCGTTTATCGTTTCCGGGCGGGAACCCGAGCTGGTCCTGTACGTCTCTTCCGAGACCCCGGAGGAGGTGGCGGAGGCAGGTGAAGCCATTGCCGCCGAGATCGGCTATGCCCTCATGGGGTACGAGCTTGCGGCCGATTTCAGGGCGACGGTGATAGGCCCGGATATGGCGGGCCGGCAGATACCGATGAAGGACAGGCTGCGGGTCGTTCTCATCTCCTTCGTGCTTCTCCTCGAGTTGTTCGGCCTGGGGAATCTGCTCATGGAGGAGGTGCAGAGAAAAACGGCCATGGCCCTCCTGGTCACTCCGGTGACCCTGCGGGATTTCATCTCGGCAAAGGCGATCACGGGTATCCTGAACACGTTCTTCCTGGGGTTCCTGATGGCTTTGCTCCTGGGAGCGATCTCGGCGGATACCTGGCTGGCCATCTCCGTACTGCTTCTTCTCGGCGCCGCCATGATGGTGGGGGTGGCGTTTATCGTGGGCGCGTTGAGCAGGGATTTCATCTCCATGGCCATGATATCCGTAATCCCCATGGTGGTATTGATAATACCCGGCTTCCTGGCTATATACCCCGGCTTCGATTCACCCGTATTGAGGGCCATACCCACCTACTGGCTGCTTGAGCCCATAAACGGCATCCTGAACTACGGGATGGGACTCTCCGACTACGCCATGTCCCTCGTCTACATCGCCCTGTTCACATTGGGCTTTTTCGCGTTGGGGTCCGTGATACTGAGGAGGAGGCTGGCATGAGCGTACGCAGGATCCTCGTCATGATGAGAAAGAGCCTGGACCCGAGAAACCCTTACATCATCTTTACCATACTGGGACCGCTGCTCTTCGCGGGCATATTCCAGCTCGTTTTCGGCATCTGGCAGACAAGGCCGAAGGTCGCCGTCTACGAGGGAGGGGATGGGGCGATAGTCGCGGAGCTCGAGGGCACGCAGGCTGTCGAGCTGCTGGTTGCTGATTCCGCCGATGAGGTCGTCGTACTCGTGGAAGACAAGAAGGCCGACGTAGGGGTGGCCTTCAGCGAGGATGTAAAGGCGAGGATCGCGGCGGGGGAGAGGACGCCGGTAGACCTGTTCGTAAACGGAGAGAGCCTGGCCAAGGACAGGGCGATAGCCCTGGCCGAGCTGACCGGCGCGGTACGGACCTTATCTCCCGGGGTGCCGCAGGTCAATTTCGAAGTGGTGAGCCTGGGGGAGGAGAAAGCGCTCTCCCTCATGGACATATTCCTGCCCTTCATGGCCATCTACGTCATACTTCTCGGCGGCCTGATGCTGACGGCCTCCTTTATCGTAAACGAGAAGGAAAAGAGGACCTTTGCCGCGCTGCTGGTCACCCCGGTCACGCTTCCGGAGATACTCATCGCCTTCGGAGCGGTCGGTGTCATCGTCTCCCTGATCATGGGAGTGATCCTGATGCTGCTGACCGTCGGTTTTGCCCAGCCCCTGCTGGTGCTCACCGTTTTCCTGTTGGGATCCTTTCTCGGTGTCGAATGGGGGCTCCTGCTCGGCATGCTCTCCAAAGACCAGACCATACTGGTAGCCTACATAAAGGCGTTCGGCATCTTCCTTATCGCCCCGGCGCTCTTCATAATCTTTCCCAGCTGGCCGCAGTGGATAGCCCGGATATTCCCCACCTATTACATAGCCAACCCCATCTTTCGCATCTCCATATACGAGGAGGGATGGAGCGAGCTCGGGTGGCAGGTACTTATGCTGGCCGGCTTCGCCGTCCTTTTCGCCGTTCCCCTCCTCGCTTTCGCCTCGAGGTGGGGCAGGTCGTCCAGAACGGGCCTGCTCACCATTTCCAGCTGACCATGGCGGTTATCGGGAGCGAACTGAGCCTGCGACGGGATGAACGCAAGGACCGGCGAGACCAGGGCCAGGCTCTGCAGGGCACCGTCTCGCCGCTGTTTACACGCCCGGAGCGGCGTAAGTAATATGTTCAAGTAGGCTTGATTCCTGCTCCGTGGATGTCAGGAGGTGTTGGACATGGCTTTTGTAGCCGCATTGGTCGCTCATGCGCCGGACGCGGATCCCGAGAAACACAGGTGCGTGATCGAGACGCCCAAGTACAAGCTTTTCGTGAACGTGGTGAGGGACCAGGAACAGGCGAAGGAGGTTTGCGGAAGGCTCGCCGCGGATGAGGGCGTTACCTCCATCATGCTCTGCCCGGGTTTCACTAACCGCGACGTGGCCGAGATCGCGGAGATCGTCGGTGCGGGATGCGGGGTCAACGTGGCCCGGGGGGACGGTCCCAGCACCAGGATCGCCGTGGAGACCATCGCCAGGGAATGGTCCTGACCGCCGGGGGGGGAGGCCATGGGTAAGTCGTTCCTGATGGCGTTCGATCTGGGCGGCGGCTCCGGCAGGTGCTTGCTCGCGGAAACCGAAACCGGCGTCACCTTCAGCGCGAAGAGAAACTGGTCGCATCCAGTCGCTCCGGATACCGCCGGCCTTGGGTTCGACCTCGACCTCGAGGATATGTGGAACAAGCTGGGCGAGGCGTCCCGCCAGGTCATGCGGGAGTCCGGGGCGGAGCCGGGTGACGTCCGGGGGATCGCCGCCTGCAGCATGCGCAACACCACCGTAGTGCTGGATGGTGAGGACAAACCCCTCTTCGCCACCCCCAACCAGGACGCTCGCGCCCTGGGCAGTGCGCTCATGCTCGCCGCAGAGCGGGGCATGGAGGTTTACGAGGCGGGCGGCCACTGGCCCAGCCCTCTCTTCACCGGCACCAGGCTGCTGTGGCTGAGGGACAACGCGCCGGACCTGCTGGAGCGGGCGGCGCGGGTGGCCAGCCTGTCGGACTGGGTCGGCCTGCGCCTGGGCGGCACGCTTTTCGCCGAACGGTCACAGGCCGGCGAGACCCTCCTCTTCGACCTGCGCGCAAACGAATGGGACCGCGAACTCATCGCTTCCCTGGGGGTGGACGCTTCCCTCTTCCCCGAGACGGTCGATGCCGGTACCCGCATCGGTGCCCTGACGCAGGAGGCCGCCGGGCACCTGGGGCTGGCGGCGGGAACCCCGGTGGCGGCGGGCGGCGCGGATACCCAGTGCGGCCTGCTGGGTATGGCATGCACGAAAGAGGGCGCGGTGGGGATAAGCGCGGGGACCAGTATGCCGGTGCAGCAGGTAACCGCCTCGTACGTGCTGGACGGCGAGGGCCTTTTGTGGAGCGGAAGGCACGTCGTGCCCGGCCTCTACCTGGTGGAGAGCAACGGCATGATCACCGGAACGGTGCTGGAGTGGTTCTCGCGCATACTCTACCCGGGTGTCCGCGATGCCGTCGCGGCGCTCTTCGCCGAGGCTGCGGCGTCCGAGTCCGGCGCCGCAGGGATATATTCCACCCTGGGCGCGCGGGTGTTCGACGCGCGCATCACCAGCATATTGCTGGGTAATCTTACCATGTCGCACATGGTCACACCCGACGCCTCCACCTGCCGCGCCCACATCAGCCGCGCGCTTCTGGAAGGGATCTCCTACTCCACCCGCGCCAACCTCGACCAGGTGCTGGCGGCGACGGACCTGGAGCCCACGAGCGTAAGCGTGGGCGGCGGCATGGCGCAAAGCGCCATGTGGACGGGAATGATCGCGGATATCCTGGGGAGGCGGGTCGCAGTGCCCACCAACCCTGAGGTGTCGGCGCTGGGGACGGCAGTCTGCGCCGGCGTGGGTGCCGGGCTCTTCAGCGACCTGGCAGAGGGCGCCGGCCGGCTCTTCCGCATCGAGAGGGAACAGGAGCCCGGCGGTGACTCCGAAAAATACCAGGGGCTCTACGCGGGTTGGAGGGAGGCCGTGGACATGCGCGCCGAATGCGACGCGCACATGGGCAACCTAATGGCCATGGCCATGATCGGCCGCGCCCCGGCTGCGGGCGAGGCGCCCGCCGCTTTCCGCCCGCGTATCCTGGTCACCGCCTCCATGGACGAGGAGGCGCTGGACGAACTGCGCGAGATGGGCGAGGTGAACTACCGTTCGTGGAGGGAGAGCCGCAGGGTGTTCGGCGGTGGCGCGGAGTTGGTTGAGGCGCTGCGGGATTTCGAGGTCTTCGTGACCGAGATGGACATCGTGGACTTCGAGGCGCTGAAGGGGCTTCCGGATCTGAAGATGGTCGTATGCTGCCGCGTCAACGCGGTGAACGTGGACCTGGAGGCGGCTACCGCCTTCGGCGTTTCGGTGGCGAACACGCCCGGCAGGAACGCGGACGCGGTGGCGGACCTCGCCGTGGCCTTCATGGTCATGCTGGCGCGTAAGCTGCCGCAGGCCGCTTCCTTCCTGAAGGAGGGGAACGTCGAGGCAGGCGACATGGCAAGGATGAGCGAGGCGTACCTCGCGTACCAGGGCAAGGAGCTGTGGCGCAAGACGGTGGGACTGGTGGGGCTGGGCAGCGTGGGCGAGCGGGTGGCCAGCAGGCTCGGGCCTTACGGCGCGCGGGTGCTCTTCTACGACCCCGCCGTGGGCGCGGGGGAAGGGGCGCTTGCCGGGGCGGAGAAAGTCTCCCTCGAGGAACTGCTGGAGCGCAGTGACTTCGTGAGCCTGCATGCTCCCGCCGTGGAGGCCACGGAGAACATGATGGACCGCGCCGCCTTCTCGCGCATGAAGGAGGGAGCCTTCTTTATCAACACCGCGAGGCCTTCCCTGGTCGATGACGAGGCGCTGGCGGAGGCGCTCGAGTCGGGCAGGCTGGGCGCCGCCGCCCTCGACGTGTTCACTGTGGAGCCGCCAGGTTCAGACGACCGCCTGGTGGCAAAAGAAAACGTCATCGCGACGCCGCACGTGGGGGGGAACACGGTGGAGATAGGCTCTCACCAGGGGGAGATCGCCGCGCAGCAGCTGCGCGAGTTGCTCGGGGGAAGGGTGCCCGCGCACATCCTCAACCCCGAGGTCCTGGAGGGGTTTACCTGGATCGGTCCACGCCGTGAGCCTTCGCCCCGGGAAGTGGAGCTCCTGGCGCAGAACCCGAAACCCTCCATGACCTCCTGAAGACCCGATATCCGCGGAGCGGGCTCTACGGCGATGACGCGACGCGTTATCTCCCGCCGGGCATTGTGTCAGCAGCCCTCATCTTCATCCCGCAGGACAAAGCACTGTAAGGTGCTTCGCGATCAAAGGGAAGATTTCTCGCTCACACTTGCGATTTGTTTGCGCCCGTCCATGAAGGGAATAATTTTATAAAGATCTTCAACGAGCGCACATATGTCGAGCCCCTCCGCGAGGGGCATTGTTTACGATAAGGCCGGGAAGGAGTGGCGCCGTCAGTGTTTGATATGGACCCGTTCGACATCGTTCAGATGGATCGGACCGAGGAGCTCGTAAGGGCGCTGGGCGATGAGAATACCGCCGTAAGATTGAAAGCGGTCAAGCAGCTCGGAAGGATAAGAAGCCAGCGCGCGGCGTTGTCACTCATAAAGACCCTGGGGGATAAAAACGAGAAGGTGAGGTGGGCCGCCGCGGATTCACTGCTCGAGATGGGGAATATGGTGGTAGAGCCGCTGCTCGAGGCCCTGGGATCGGAGAGCAAGTACGCGCGGGCGGAGGCGGCCGGCGTACTGGGAAGGATGGGGGACGAGAGAGCCATCGACCCCCTCATAGAATGCATGAAGGACGATGACATTAACGTCAGGTGGATCGCCTCGAAAGCCTTGGCTGAGATCGGAAATGCGGCAGTCGGGCCGCTTATAGACGCCATGGACAGTAAAAGTTTGCGCATACGCAAGCGGGCGCTGGACGCCCTGGTCAAGATAGGTCAGCCGGCCATCGCCCCACTTGTGGACTCGCTGGGCGACGAGCGCTTGCGCGTGCGCTGGGGGGCGCTGGAGGCATGCGGGATGATGGGTCTGCAGGCGGTGGGACCGTTGATGCGCGTTCTGGAGACCGGCACCATGCGCGCGAAGTGGAGGGCGGCGGCCGCTCTGGGAAGGATAGGCGACTCCAGGGCTATGGAGCCCCTCACGAGGGAGCTGCGCAACGGACACCATTACGTGAGGTGGAAGGCTGCGGAGGCGCTGGGGGCCATCGGCGACAGGGGCGCGGTCGAAGCACTCATGGGGGCTCTCGAGGACGAGAACAGGTACGTGCGGCTAGGCGCGATCAAGTCCCTGGGCACGTTGAAGGACGAAAGGTCCCTGGAGAAGCTGGAGGAGGCTACCAGGGACGAGGATATCGTGGTAAGGGAGGCCGCCGACAAGGCGCTCAGGAACGTGAGGTTCGCCTTGAAGTCCGGGAAGTGAAAGACGCGGCGCCCTGTTGTCTCCCCCGCGGATCGATCACGCAAGGAATCGGAGGGTTTGCCAGGAGACATATCCCGGAGAAGGTCCCCGCAGCCGGCTTGACTCCAAACCACGCTTGTGAGAGAATCTTCTAATTAAAGTTAGAACTGTCTAACATTAAGGAAAAGGGATGAGGAAGAAACAGAGCGCCAGGATGGAGGACTATCTCGAGGCCATCTACATGCTGAGCGAAGATGGAAGCACGGCGCAGATAAGCACAATCGGAAAGCAGCTGGATGTAAGGATGCCTACCGTGAGCTCGGCTATCGACAGGCTGTCCTCACAGGGACTGGTAAAACACGAGAAATACGGGGACGTGAAGCTGACGCAGAAAGGCAGAAAGATCGCGCAGAGAATCTATCACCGCCACCTCGTCCTTACGCGTTTCATCTCCGAGATACTGGGGGTGGACGGGGAGACCTCGCGGCACGACGCCTGCGAGATAGAGCACAGCCTGAGCCCGGAGACGGACAGCAGGCTGACCAGCTTCGTAGAGTTCGTCCTGGAGGCCCCCAGCAAGCCGGAATGGCTGGAGAACTTCTCTTATTACTACCAGAGCGGGAAGCGGCCCGAGGAGTGTGTCAAGAGGTGTATCGGGGACAAGGGGTGACGATTATTTTTTTAAGATAAATGTTAGATAAATCTAACATTGAGCCGAAAGGGAGGTGCGAATTGGCGGAAAAGCTGCTTAAGGAGATGAAGCCGGGGGAGAGAGGCAGCATCCTGCGCATCGAGAGCGGAGGAGGCGCTGGCCGGCGCCTCCTGGACATGGGGGTGGTGAGAGGCGCGGAGGTACAGGTGGTGCGCATGGCTCCGCTGGGAGACCCCATGGAAGTGCTGATAAAGGGATATAACCTGACCCTGCGCAAGGAGGAAGCGGCGAAAATACGCGTCAGGGTCGGCGGCGAAAGTTGAGGTGATCGAGCTGCCTGGAAGAGACTACAGCCATTATCAAGGCCGCCACGGCATGAGAGCGGCCGGAGGCCGCAGGGTAATGCCCCTGTCCATGGCGGGCACGCGCGGCGCCGTGAGGGTCGTGGGGCTGAGGGGAGGCGGCGGCCTGGACAGAAAGCTGGCCGATATGGGGCTCACCCCCGGGGCGGAAGTCAGGCTTATAAGCTGCCAGGGGGCGGGTCCGGTTCTTATCGATCTCAAGGGATCGAGGCTGGCGCTGGGCCGTGGCATGGCCATGAAGATAATGGTGGAGGAGGTATAAGGGATGGAGAAAGAGATGACCATTGCCCTGGTGGGCAACCCGAATTCGGGAAAGACCACCCTGTTCAACAACCTCACCGGGGCCAAACAGCACGTGGGCAACTGGCCCGGGGTGACGGTGGAGAAGAAAGAGGGCGTATGCGCTACGGGGGGATACAGGATCAAGGTGGTCGACCTTCCGGGCGTATATTCCCTGACCGCTTACTCCATAGACGAGGTCATCGCCCGGGACTACATAGTGGAGGAGCACCCTGACGTGGTGGTGGATATCGTGGACGCCTCCAACCTGGAGCGCAACCTGTACCTCACAGTGCAACTGCTGGAGATGGGCGCCAACGTCGTCGTGGCCCTGAACATGATGGACGCGGCGCAGAACAGGGGGCACCAGATAGATACGGCCGCCCTTGCCCGCCACCTCGGGCTCACGGTGGTCCCCATGGTGGCCTCCCGCAACGACGGAACCGATGAGCTGCTCGATGCCATAAGGGCCGCGACGAGTGGTACAAACCGGAGAGAGCCTTTGAAAATCAGCTACGGCAGAGAGGTGGACAGGGAGATAGACGCCCTGCAGGAGATGATTTCCGGAAGTGAAAAACAGCTCGGGGCGTATTCCTCGAGATGGCTGGCCATAAAGCTCCTGGAGGAGGACGAGGACGCCGCCACGAGGCTGCAGGAGGTGATGGCTTGAGTCCGGAGGAGATAATAGCGGCCAGGGACAGGAGCCTGGCTCACCTGCGCAACATTTATGGCGACGACGTGGAGACGATCATCGCCGAGTCCAGGTACGGCTACATAAGCGGCCTGGTGAAGGAGGTGGTGAAAAGGCCCCCCATAGACAGGCTTACCGCGTCTGACAAGGTGGACAGGGTGGTCATCAACCGCTGGCTCGGCCTGCCCATATTCGCGGTCGTGATGTACGGAGTGTTCTGGCTTACCTTCACCGTCTCCGCCCCCCTGATGGGATGGATAGAGACCGGCTTCGGCTGGCTGTCGGAGCAGGCCTCGGGCATCGGAGGATGGTTCGGCTCCTTCCTGGCCGACGGGGTGATCGGCGGCGTGGGATCGGTGCTGGTCTTCGTGCCCATCATCTTCCTGCTTTTCCTGGCCCTCTCCATCCTGGAGGACTCGGGTTACCTGGCTCGGGCGGCTTTCGTCATGGACCGTTTCATGCACAGGATAGGCCTGCACGGCCGATCCTTCATCCCCATGCTGCTGGGATTCGGCTGCAACGTGCCGGCCATCATGGCCACACGCAGCATCGAGAACGAGAAGGACCGCATCGTAACCATACTGGTGAACCCGCTCATGTCCTGCGGGGCGCGCCTGCCCATCTACGTCCTTCTGGCGGCGGCCTTCTTCCCCAACAACCAGGGGCTGGTGGTCTGGTCTATGTACCTGATCGGCATAGTCCTGGCCGTCTTCATGGCCTACATCTTCCGCAAGAGGCTCCTTCCCGGCGAGAGCAGCCACTTCGTGATGGAGCTTCCCCCTTACCGCCTGCCCACCTTAAAAGGCATGTCGGTGCATACCTGGGAGCGCGGAAAGCTCTTCCTGGTGCGGGCAGGGACAATAATCTTCGTGGCGGTGGTTCTGGTATGGTTCCTGGACTACGTGGGCGCCATAGAGCCCATGGGCAGGGCCATAGCGCCCATCTTCAAGCCCTGCGGTTTCGGGCAGTGGCAGGCCGCCGTGGGCCTGGCCTTCGGCCTCCTGGCCAAGGAGGTCGTGGTGGGGACCTTCGGGGTGCTCTTCGCGGGGGCCGGGGAGATCGGGGGACTGGGCAACGTCATCGGCTTCGAGCTGGGATGGTCGGCCTTGACCGCCTTTTCATTCATGGTCTTCTGCCTCGTCTACGTGCCCTGCGCGGCCACGCTGGCTGCGATAAAGCAGGAGACCAATTCCTGGAAGTGGACCATCTTCGCCGGTGCATATACCACGGCCCTGGCCTGGCTGCTGGCCACGCTCATCTACCAGATAGGCAGCTTGTTCATATAGCGATAGCGCTGAGGCGCCTCGAGATATCGAAGGAGGAAGCGAGAGCATGAAAGGAACGAGTCGGAAGAGAAAGGCTTTGAGCGCGGCCCTGACCTGCGCGGCCCTTTTCGCCCTGCTGCTGTCCCGGGCGCCGGCGGCGCCGGCCGACGTGCCGCCGGGCGCAGGCGAGGCGGAGGAGGCGGAGGACCTGGAGCCTATCTGGCTCTTCGACGAGCAGGGCGAGCTGCTGAAGTTCGCTATCGAGGATAACGACGTGCGTGGTTACTTCAAGGGTAATGTGCCCATGGAGATGCTCATAGACGGTGAGAAATATCCCGACGGTGAGCTGGACCTGGACGAAGTGATAGCGTTCCGGGCCGTACAGCTGGGCATCTCCCGGCTCTGGTCCGAAGACATCCCGGAACGCGCAAACCTGGCGGTGTCTTGGACCAACCCCTCCCCGGAGATGGAGGGTATCATGGAGTACATGACCGCCTGCGTCTCCAGGGGCGCATATGCCGTCGACGTGCCCCCCGGCACCGGCGTCGAAGACCTCACCCTCGCGAATTACGGCTTCACCTTCGCCGACATCGAGGAGTGCGAGGATGCAGTCGGGGAAGAGGAGGACGAGGACGGCAGCGAATTCGAGACCCGGGTACTGGAGGAAGTGTTTCCAGAGGGCTTTTTCACGCTGAGGAGCGAGGTGATGCTGTTCGAGGCCGGGGCGGAGGAGGAGCGGCTCTACCGCGAGCAGTGGGAGGAGGTCAGGGGGTTTTTCCTTGCAGAGGATGCCGACGCCCTCTTCGAACTGGAGGAGGAGGAGGAGGAATCCGTGCCGGTGTGGCCCATCGTATTCAGCCTGGGCCTCCTGTTCGCCGTGGCGGGCACCACCATCTACGGCGCGGCCAGGGGCAAGAGGTAGGAAAGATACGGCCGGACGAGGAGGTCGGAGATGACTGATCGAAGGGCTGTACAGTTATATGAGCACCCCACCTACGCCGCAATTATGGCCGGGTCTCTGGATTGGGCGGGCGATGGGTGTTAAGGCGTGCGGAGATGGGAGGACGGGGCTAGAGGGTGCAATGCCCCTTCGTAAGTCGAAGCCGGACCGTCTGCCCGTGCGGGCGAACGGGATCAGTCCGTCTTCTTCCTCAGCTTGGCGAGCTTGGGTGAGATGACGGTGCGGCAGTAGGGTTGATCCGGGTTTTTCGCGTAGTATCTCTTGTGGTATTCCTCGGCGGGGTAAAATCTCTCCAGCTCCTTGACCTCGGTGACGATGGGCTTATCGTATTCACGTGCGAGTTCGGACATGAAATTCTCCACCTTCAGTTTCTGAGCGTAGGAGTCGTAGAGGATTATCGACCTGTACTGTTTGCCGACGTCGCCGCCCTGCCGGTTGAGGGAGGTGGGGTCGTGGGTGGCGAAGAACACGGCGAGTATCTCCTCCAGGGAGACGACCTCGGGGTCGTATTCCACCTCGACCACCTCGGCGTGCCCGGTTTCCCCGTGGCAGACCTCGCTGTAAGTGGGGTCCTCGAGCCTGCCTCCCGCGTAGCCGGGCGTAGCCCGCAAGACTCCCACTATGGTGATGAGCAGTGCCTCTGTGCACCAGAAGCATCCCCCACCCAGGACGATAGTCTCGTGGCTATTCTGCATTATCATGCGGGATAAACCTCATGGAGATGGAATTCACGCAGTGGCGGGTGTTCTTGGGGGTAAAACTCTCTCCCTCGAAGACGTGCCCCAGGTGCCCGCCACAGGCCGCGCAGACGATCTCCGTCCGCCTGCCGTCCGCGTCCGGCTGCTTCTTCACCGCTCCCGCTATCTCGTCGTCGAAGCTTGGCCAGCCGCAGCCGGAATGGAACTTGTCCTCGGAGCGGTAGAGCGCGGCCCCGCAACGCTTGCATACATATGTGCCGGGCTCGAAAAGGTCGGTGTACTTTCCCTTGAAGGGAAGCTCGGTTCCCTTGTGGATGATCACCCTCTCTTCCTCCCGCGTGAGGCTACTATCTTCCATAGTAATAATATAGTGCAAAACGGTGACATGCTGGTATGCCGCGCGTCAATCGGTCGGGCGCCGCAATCCGATATAGGGGCCCCGAAGAGGGGCGCAGGCGGCGCGAAGGCGCATGTAGCTGGACAAAAGCGCAAAATAACGTAGAGTAGTTAAGGAAGCTGCTGGCAGCTTCCGTACAGGCCTGGCATCAATACATCCGTATATGGATGGTTAAAAAGAGAGAGGCTCCGGATATGGGAATCGAACGGCCTTCCCTGCCCTCGCGCGCGGGATTGGTGATAGTGGGAGCCGGGGTCATCGGGTGTTCCATCGCCAGGGAAGCGGCACGCTACACCTCGGACATAGTGATCCTGGAGAAGGAGAGCGACGTATCCTGCGGCGCGAGCAAGGCCAACAACGCCGAGGTGCATTCGGGCATAGGCGAGGACGCAGGGACACTGAAACAGAAGCTCAACGTGAGGGGCAACCAGCTCTACGACGAGTTCGTGCGCGGCCTGGGGGTCGAACTCAAGCGCCACGGGCTGATCATCGTGATCACCCAGCGCACCATGCCGCCCGACGAGACGGGCAATATGAGCGAGGCCGAGAGGGAGGAGATCCTCGTAAGGAAGATACCCGAGGCCATCATCGCCTTCGGCGAGAAGGCCGGTATACCCGGCCTGCGCCCGCTGACCCGGGAAGAGGTCTTCAACATGGAGCCCCATATCACCCGCGAGGCGGTGGCCGGGGTCTTCGACTCCACCTACGGGCTGATTAGCCCCTACAGGTTGACCATAGCCCTGGCCGAACACGCCGTCATCAACGGAGCCCGGGTCTGCACGGACACCGAGGTCACGGGATTTCGGGTGGAGGGCGGCGAGGTCAAGGCGGTGATCACGGACCGGGGAGAGATCGCGACCTCAATGGTGGTGAACGCGGCGGGGGTCTTCGCCGACGAGGTGGCCGACATGGCCGGGGCGGGCGGTTTCGTTATCCATCCCCGCAAGGGAGCCACCCTGCTCTTCGACCGCCAGGTGACCGAGGAATACGTGCGCTCGAGCGTGGCCGAGTTCAGGTTGCCGGGGCAGAAGACCACGCAGAGCAAGGGAGGCGGGGCCATGCCTACCGACGAGGGCAACCTGCAACTGGGCCCCACCGCCATCGAGACAGACGACAAGTACGATACCTCCATCTCCGCCGAGGAGATAGAGGAGATCTTCCAGAGGTTCTACTACCTGCTCCCCGATTTTCCCAGGGACGCCCTCATCTCCGCCTTCAGTGGCATCCGCGCTCCGACCCTGGAGGAGGACTTCATCATCGGTCCCTCCGAGGCGGTGAGGGGTTTCATCAACGTTGCCGGCATCCAGTCGCCGGGTCTGGCCTCGGCGCCCGCCATAGCCGAGATGGTGATGGAGATGCTGCGCGACCTGGGCCTGCCGCGCGAACCCAGGAAGGATTTCGATCCCCTACGCCCGGTACCCCCCAAGTTTTCCGAGCTCTCCGGCGCGGAGCGCAACCGGCTCATCGCGGAGGATCCCCGCTGGGGACACATCATCTGCCGCTGCGAGACGGTCACCGAGATGGAGGTGGTTAGCGCCATCCACTCCATCATCCCCGCCACCACTATGGACGCCGTCAAGCGCCGCACCCGCACCGGCATGGGCCGCTGCCAGGGCGGCTTCTGCGGCAACCGCGTGGCGGCCATCCTGGCCGATGAACTGGGCATCCCCATCACCGCGGTGACCAAGAGCGGCGAAGGCTCCCCCGTATTCCTGGGCGAGGCCAAGGACTTCCTGGGGGGTGAGGCGGTATGAGCGTGCCCAGGAGGCCGCAATGCGTGGTGATAGGCGCGGGGCCGGCCGGACTAGGCGCGGCCCTGGCGGCGCGAGATGCGGGGCTGCGCGACGTCCTGCTCATAGAGAGAGACGTCGAGCTGGGCGGCATCCTCCCCCAGTGCATACACGACGGCTTCGGCTCCATGGTCTTCGGCGAGGTGCTCACCGGCCCCCAGTACGCGCAGCGCTACATCGACCGCGTGGAGAAAGCGGGCATCGAGATAATGCTCGACACCATGGTCCTGGAGATGACGCCCGACCGATGCATAACCGCGGTCAATTCCGTAGAAGGGGTGTTCGAGATCGAGCCCGCCAGCATAATACTGGCCATGGGCTGCCGCGAGAGGACGCGCCACCAGGTGATGATACCCGGCTACCGCCCCGCGGGGGTGATCTGCGCGGGAGCGGCCCAGAGGGAGATAAACATCGACGGGGTCATGCCCGGCAGGCGGGTGGTGATCCTCGGCTCGGGAGACATAGGGCTGATCATGGCCCGCCGCTTCACACTGGAGGGAGCGGAGGTGGAGGGGGTTTACGAGCTCATGGACCACCCCGGCGGGCTTACGCGCAACGTGGTGCAGTGCCTGCACGACTACGAGATACCACTGCACCTGTCGCACACCGTCACCTTCATACACGGCAGGAAGAGGGTCGAGGCGGTGACGGTGGCTGGGGTGGACGGAGACCTCAAGCCGTTAAAGGAGACCGAGCGCCTGGTAACCTGCGATTCGCTGGTTCTCTCCGTAGGCCTCATCCCGGAGAACGAACTCTCCAAACAGGCCGGCGTGGAGCTGGACCCGGCCACGAACGGCCCGGTGGTGGACGAGACCATGCATACCTCGGTGGACGGCATCTTCGCCTGCGGCAACGTGGTCAGCGTGTTCGACCTCGTGGACTGGGTCACCCGCAGCGCCGAAGCGGCGGGCAGGGGCGCGGCCGAATACGTGCTCGAGGGACGCAAACGGGAGGCGGTGATGCGGGTCAGCCCGGGGAGAAACGTGAAATTCGTGGTGCCTCAGCTGGTGGGCAGGTTGGACCGCGGCGTGAATTTCTTTTTCCGCGTGGAGCATCCGGAAAAGGCCGTAAGGGCCAAGGTGCTTACCGGGGGCGAGGAGGTCTATTCGCACAAGGTGAGGATGGTACGCCCGCCCGAGATGGTGCACGCGGAGGTTGACGCGGGCAAGGCACCGGGCGGCATGCGCGATATCACCATAGAGGTGGTTACCACCGATGAGGAAGAGTGACGGGCGGAGATGAGAAAAAAACACGAGTTCACCTGCATTAAATGTCCCTTGAGCTGCAGCATCGAGCTCACCGAGGAGGACGGCGAGATCCTGGAGATAAGCGGCGCCAGCTGCAAGGTAGGAGAGAAATACGCCGAGGAGGAATTCCGCGACCCGCGCCGCATGGTAAGCACCACGGTGAAGGTGGCGGGCGGCGTGCTGCCGCTGCTACCGGTGGTGAGCGCCTCGTCTATCCCCAAGTCCATGGTCAAGGAGGCGGTCAGGTCACTGGCCGATGTCGTGGTGGAGGCCCCGGTGTCGGACGGCCAGGTTATCTACCGCGATATCCTGGGCACCGGGGTGGACATCGTCTCCTCGCGCAAGCTCGACAGCGCATGAGCTCGAGACTTCACGCCGCCGGTGTTCGCTCCCTTATTTTGACAGCATCATGGCCAGGCGCCAGAGGGACATGCTCAACTGCTTGCGCCTGGAGATGACCTCCTGCAGCGGTACGTATTCGACCTCGTAGCATTTCCACGCTGTGAGCACCCCCTGCCTCCCGTCCTGCAGGGCCCGGACCGCCGAGGACCCCAGGCGCGTGGCGAGGTAGCGGTCGAATACCGTCGGTGAGCCGCCCCGCTGCACGTGGCCGAGGATGGTCACCCTGAGCTCGAAGGCGAATTCCTCGGGATGCTCTTTTATGTACTCGGCGATCTTCTCCACGCTGTTCCTGGCCCCGTCGGTGACCACGGCGATGGCATACCTCTTGCCCTGCTCGTGGGCCATATGCAGTTCCCTCGCCACCTCCTCGGGCTTCATCTCGAACTCCGGGGTCACGATGACCTCGGCACCGCTGGCGATGCCCGACATGAGAGCCAGGTAACCGTAGTCCCTGCCCATCACCTCGACCAGGAAAGCGCGCCGGTGGGCGTCGGCCGTAGTGCCGATACGGTCCAGGGAATCGATGATGGTGTTGAGCGCGGTATCCACGCCTATGGATACGTCGGAGCCGTAGAGGTCGTTATCCACGGTCGAGGCGATACCGATCACCGGGAAACCGTGGGAGTGGATGGCGTGGGAGCCGCGTTGGGAGCCGTTGCCGCCGATTACCAGCAGGCCTTCGACGTTTTCTTTTCTCAGGTTATGGACCGCTTTGAGCTGGGCTTCCTCTTCCTTGAAGGACTCGAACCTGGCGCTGCCGAGGATGGTCCCGCCCTGGTTCATGTATTCCCTCAGTTGATGGGGATCGAAGGGAATAAACCCTCCCTCCACCAGTCCTTCGTAACCCCTGAGGACCCCGATGACCTCGATCCCCAGGTCTTTACCCATCTGGTAGACGGCGTTAAGCGCGGCGTTCATGCCGGGCGCGTCTCCACCGCTGGTTACTACCGCTATGCGTTTCAAGGCTCTCCTTTCCGTGCGATCCCGCCGTGCCCTTCACTACCTGCGCTTTTCCCGTTGAAGGAAGGTACGGGGTCTCGTCACCTGTCGCCTTATCTCGCTTCAACCGTGTGCCGGACGCTTCGCCGCATCAGGCTACGGTGATCTCCTTGCACAGGTAGACGTCCTGGATGGCATGAAACAGCCCTATACCCTCCTGCATCGGTTTCTGGAAGGTCTTCCTGCCGCTGATCAGTCCCATGCCGCCGGCCCGTTTGTTGATCACCGCCGTGCGCACTGCCGCGGCCATGTCGTCCTTGCCCGATCCACCGCCCGAGTTTATCAGGCCCACCCTACCCATGTAATTGTTGATCACCTGGTAGCGGGTGAGATCGATGGGATGGTCGGAGCAGAGTTCGCCATACATCCTTTCGTCGTACTTGCCGTAGGAGACGCCGGATGCGTTGAGAGCCACGTAGCCCCCGTTCTTGTCCGGCTGCTTCTGCTTGATGATGTCGGCCTCGATAGTGGCGCCCAAATAGTTGGCCTGCCCGGTGAGGTCCGCCGCGGTGGCATAGTCTTTCCCTTTATGCTTGAAGGCTTCGTTGCGAAGGTAGCACCACAGGACGGTGCCCATACCCAGCTCGTGGGCAGCCTGGAAGGCTTCGCTTATCTCGAGGATCTGGCGGCGGCTCTCCTGCGAGCCGAAATACACCGTAGCGCCTATGGCCACGGCGCCCAGCTCGAAACCCTGTTCCACCCGGGCGAAGAGCGTCTGGTCGTAATAATTGGGGTAGCTCAGAAGCTCGCTGTGGTTGATCTTGAGTATGAAGGGGATCTTGTGGACGTATCTGCGGGCCACGCTTCCCAGCACCCCCAGAGTGGTGGCCACGCCATTGCAACCCGCCTCGATGGCCAGCCTGATGATATTCTCCGGATCGAAGTAGATGGGATTGGGTGCGAAAGACGCGCCCGCGGAGTGCTCTATGCCCTGGTCGACGGGCAGTATGGACAGGTAACCTGTACCCCCCAGCCTGCCGTGTTCGAAGATGGACGACAGGTTTCTGAGCACGGGTGCCGGCCGGTCGGAGGGCAGCAGTATCCTCTCTATCCAGTCCGGGCCCGGAAGGTGCAGGTCCTCCCTGGATATCCTGGGAGCATCGAACGCCAGGAGGCTGTCGGCCTCCTCTCCCAACAGGTTATGGATCTCTTCGAATTCCAAGTTGATTACCTCCTAAGGCCGCTTACCCTTACAAGACCACAAGATTGTTAATACCCTCTTACGTTTAAAGAATAACCAAAAGCGGAGACAAAGGCTACGCGGTCCGGCGGCCGCTGCCGGTCGGCGCCCGGGCCGGAACCGCGCATCCGCATTTTCTTCAGTTAACGCAGCGCCCTTGCCTGAGCGGAGGGGTGCCGGTCAGTCCCGCAGCATGCTCCACAGGCTCAAGGCGTTCAAGGCAGCGTATCCGCCCTGGTCGTTGTCGAAATAGCAGTAAACGTCAAGGCCTTTTTTCGACCAGGTCGAAAAGGCTCCCGCCCATCCCGCGAGGGTCTGTTGGCCGTAATCTCCTTCGTAGGCATCTCCCGGACCGTGCAGGCGCACGTAGACGAAATCCGCGGTGACTTTCCTGGGCGTGAGCCAACCCGAGAGTTCGTAGATGCAGAAGGCCGCGTTACGTTTCGACAGGACCTCGTACACCTCGCCGTCCAACCAGCTCGGGTCGCGAAACTCGAATGCGTAGCGGTATCCTTGCGGCAGCATATCGATGAATGACCGCAGGCGCTCGAGGTTGAGTTTCCAGCGAGGCGGAAGCTGGAAAAGTATGGGACCGAGCTTGTCTCCCAGGACGCGCATGCGTTCCATGAAGGCCGCAATGGGCTCCTCGGAATCCCTGAGCTTTTTCATATGCGTGATGTATCGGCTGGCTTTGACGGCGAACAAGAACCCCTCGGGCACGGTGTCCCTCCACTGCGCGAGCGTCCTCTCACCCGGGAGCCGGTAGAAAGAATTGTTGATCTCCACCGTTTCCAAGTGTTGTGCATAATATGCCAACATATCGCGGCCACTCGTTTCCCGCGGGTAGAACGGGCCCTTCCAGTGGTCGTAATGCCATCCCGACGTCCCGATATGGATCCTTGCGCTCGATCTCATGCTCCGCCTGCTTTCCCGCCGCCCCGGTTGTTCCCGCGCTCGCCCGGGGAGAGGCGCTGCCTGTCTGATGCCAGCCCGCCACCGCTCTACCGCCCGGGAGGGTATCCCGGCCCCGTCCTTCACTACCGTAAATCTTTCCCGTGATAGAGCCCCGCGAAACGGGTCGCCGGGCGTGGTGCCCGCATAATCACGGGATGTATGCGCGAGATGTTTGACATGCGCGATACCTGGGAATCTTACTTCCAAAGACCCTGGCTTCAAGCGAGTATACGCACGGCAGGAAATCGGAGCGAGACCGTGCACATCCTTGGCCGGGGAGGCAGCAGGTCATGTTATCTTGATGTAATCGACAAAAAGAGGCGAGGGAATAGAAGAACGGAAAGAGGTGATCTGAAATGGCGGAAGCTTACCACGAACCCATCGAATTGATCCCGGAGGAGGCCAGGGACCACCACAGGGCCATCGTCTCCCTGATCGAGGAACTCGAGGCCATCGACTGGTACAACCAGAGGGTCAACGCCAGCGAGGATGAGGAACTCAAGCAGATACTCGCTCACAACAGGGACGAGGAGAAGGAACACGCGGCGATGCTCCTGGAGTGGTTGCGCAGGAGGGACGACGAACTCTCTCACGAGCTCAAGGACTATCTGTTCACGGAGGGGAACCTGGTCGAGATGGAGGAGGAATAATCCTCCCCGGGTAGTTTTCATCACCTGGTCCCGCGCGGGTTTGCTTGATGGCCCGGGTCTCCGCTTGCGCCGGGCCGAGCACGGCGGCGAGGTGGGTCCTTTCGGCCTCGAGAAAGGTATGCGAGCAAGGATAGGTCAGTAACCGGCGAAGTTCGATGCCAGGATATGGTCTTTCTGGACCCCGATTTTTTCCAGCCCGCTGGAGATCCCCTTGTTCATGCCCGGAGGTCCGGCGATCATGTACGTCCTCGAAGCCGGGTTGTCCAGGTATTCTGCGATCAGTTCCCCGTCTATTCTCCTCGTTTCGCCTTGCCACGAAGGATCTTTGGTCATGATCAGGATAAGCTCCAGCCGGGCGTTTTCAGCCGCCCTTTTCTCGAGTTCGTCGCGAAAGGCCGCCGATCGCCTTTCCCGGTTGGAATACATGAGGGTTATATCATATGGGAGCCCTTCCTCCATTACATACCTGATCATGCTGATGAAGGGCGCAATGCCGATGCCGCCGGCGATGAAGACAAGCGGCCTGTCCGTCTCGTCGGGCAGGGTGAAGTCTTCACCTCCGATCTTGCCGATCTCCACCTCGCTTCCCTCCGGCATGTCCGCGAGCGATTTCTTGAAGGCGGTGTCCCGCAGGCGGGTGACCATGGTGATGATCCCCTGCTCGTTCGGTGAGTTGACGATGGAGAAATGGCGGTGCGCACCCTTCTCGTCGTCGTAGGGCGGATCTATCAGGTCTATATTGAAGAATTGGCCAGGCTTGAAATCGATAGTCTTGCCCAGCAGGTCGAAGTCGACCTGCAAGGTCCCCTCCGCTATCTCTTCCCTTTCCTTTACGCGAGCTTTCACTTCCTACCTCCTTCACGGCGCCGAAACCGGGTCTTTTCCCCCGCCGCGGCAGGGTGTGACGGGCCTGGCGCGATAGCTTGCGGATACGTCAAACGGTCTCTTTTCCGGTATAACTAAGTTACTTATAATTCTCCCCGCTTTTTTCAGCGATATCGGCACCTCCATCCGGGAGACGTTCATCCCTTTCGCTGTCTCCGTTCGTGATGGTTCCCGCTTCGCCGGGAGGATAAACATGCGGCCGGTCGTGGGCGGCGGCGGAGACAGTGCCGGACAGCCGTTCATCCCGGGTGCCGGACTTTCTCAGCCGGCGCTTGACCAGTTTGAAGACCTCCATGACCGCCAACAGGATGAGGGCGAGCAGGAACATGTACAGCCATTGCAGGAAGGACACCGGCGACACTCCCAGCACCCCGCGCATGAAGGGTATGTACATGGAGGCTATGTGTATGCCCTGCGCCGCCAGCACGCCGCCCACCAGCAGCCAGTTTCTGCTCAGCGGGACCCTGAAGGCGGAATCGTATTCAGAACGGCAGTTGAAGACGTGCACGTTCTCGAGGAGGACCATGAGCAACAGGAGCAGGTTGCGCGCTTCGCCGGCCTCCCAACCCGCGCCCTGCAGCCACCACCAGGTGAAGAAGGCGATAAGGCCTATGGTGATGCCGGATACCATGGTCTGCTGGACCATGAGGCCGTTGAAGATCCTCTCCTGCGGGTCCCGCGGGGGACGGCGCATGGCCCCGGGTTCTCCCGCCTCGAATGCCAGGGCCACGTCCTGGATACCGTTGGTGACCAGGTTGAGCCAGAGCAGCTGCACCGCCAGGAGCGCGATGGGCAGGTCGAGGGCGATGGCCAGAATGAAGAGTATGATCTCCCCCAGGCCCGTGGCTATGAGCAGGTATATGACCTTGCGTATGTTGTCGTATGCGAAGCGCCCTTCCTCGATGCCCGACTCGATGGAGGCGAAGTTATCGTCCGCGACTATGATCTGCGCGGTGTCCTTGGCCACGTCCGTCCCCGAACCCATGGCGATACCGATATTTGCTTTATGCAGGGCAGGTGCGTCGTTCACGCCGTCCCCGGTCACCGCCACGAAATTCCCGGCTTCCAGCAGCGACTCGATTATGTCCACCTTCTGCAGCGGCGATACGCGCGCGAAGACCTTGCTCCGCGTGACCAGTTCCACCGTCACGGGATCCCGCGGCGAATCCAGCTCCTCCAGCTCCTTCCCCGTTACCACCTCCTCCCAGCTGCTGGCGATGCCCGCCTCCCGGGCTATGGCCAGGGCGGTACCGGGGTTGTCGCCGGTGATCATGACGATATTTACCCCCGCCCCGTGGCATTTTTCCACCGCCTCCTTCACCTCCGGCCGCAGGGGATCCATCATGCCCACGAGGCCCAGGAGGGTGAGGTGGGGTATGTTCTTATCTTCTAAGCCGTCCTCCGGTATGTCTTCCACCTCGCCCTCCGCGATGGCGATGACACGGTAGCCGTTCTCCGCCAGGGCGTTCGCGCGGTCCTCGACGTTCTTCCTGTCCAGCTCCTCTTTCCCTTCACCGCAGCTGCCGCTCCTGCAGAAGCTGAGCAGCGTTTCCGGAGCTCCCTTCACGGCCACCTTCAGCACCGCGCCGTCCCTTACCAGCTTCGCCGCGTACTTGCGGTCGGACTCGAAGGGTATCTCGTCGACGACCTCGACGCTTTTTCTGACCTCGCGGGGGTCGATATCGAGCTTGTAGCCCATGGCCAGCAGTGCCACGTCCATGACGTCGCCCTGATGTTCCCAACGCACGCCGTCGAGGTCGAGATAGCCGTCGTTTACGATCGCTGCCGCACGCGCCAGCCGCCGCAGGCCCCCCCTCGCCGTTTCGTCGATCTCACTTTCGCCCTCCGGTATCACTTCGCCGTCGCCGTTATAGCCTTCCCCGGATATCCTGAAGGTATACCAACCGGGGAGGGCAACGATCTTGACGGTCTGCTGGTTCATGGTCAGGGTTCCTGTCTTGTCCGAGGCTATGCACGTACAGCTCCCCAGGCTCTCTACCGCGGAGAGCTTTCTAACGATGACGTTTCTCTCGGCCATGCGGCTGGTGCCGATGGACAGGGCGACGGTCACCCCTATGGGCAGTCCCTCCGGGATGGCCGAGACGAGCAGCGCCACGGTCAGCAGCAGGGTCTCGCTCCATTCCTCGCCGCGCACGATGTTCAGCGTGGCGAAAACTATGCCTGCGGCGAGGATGATATACGTGACGTGCCTGGTGAACTTCTCCATCCTGACGAGCAAGGGAGTCTTGCCCGTCTCGGCAAGCGCTACTTCGCGCGCTATTTTGCCGACCTCCGTGCGCATGCCCGTGGCGACGGCCAGGGCTCTGGCTCTTCCGGCCGTGACCACCGTGCCCGCGAAGGCCATGTTATCACGGTCGTTGAGCGAGGTATCCTCCTCGAGTGCTTCGATGCCCTTTTCGGAAGGTATGGATTCTCCGGTGAGAAGCGACTCATCGATGGTGAGGTTTTTCTCCTCCAGGAGGCGCAGGTCGGCGGGCACCTTGTCGCCGCGTTCGAGCGTGACGATGTCGCCGGGAACAAGCTCATCCGCGTCGACCACCTTCTCCCTTCCTCCCCTGCGCACCTTGGCCTCGATCATGAGCAGTTCCTGAAGCTCGGTGGCCTTTTTCTCCGCCTTCCACTCCTGGACCGTCCCCAGGACCGCGTTGAGGAGAAGGACCGCGAAGATGAAAACCGAGTCCTTGGTCTCGCCTATTGCCAGGGAGAGGGCCGCAGCAGCCGTGAGGATGTAGATGAAGGGGCTGAGAAACTGGCGCAGGAAGACCATGAAGACGGAGGGCTGCTTTTTGCCGGGAAGGGTGTTTCTGCCGTATCTTTCCCGCCTTTCCTCCACGGCCTCTTCATCAAGCCCCTCTGCGTCCGCAGAGAGCCTGTGCAGTGCTTCCTGCGGGGACAGGGCGTGCCAGGATATGGATTCCTCCTTTTTGCCCTCAAGTTCCCGCTGGCCCATCTTTCCTCCCTTCACGATGTCTTCGATGCGCGGGTGCACGCGAGGAGCACACATAGTAATAGTGACCCCTGGAGCGTGCCTGCAAACATCCGGCTGGTTTCCCCGGGACGTTCCCCGCGCCGCCTCACGCCCGCTTTTTGCATTTCCCAAGCTCTTTATGTTTCCCGCGAGGAATGTCGGGGAATCTTGAAACGTATGAGAGACAACGGGCATACAGATGAAAGAGGCCGGCGCCACGCATCACATGCGGGGGTTCCGGATAGTAAGGAGCCGGGCGGGAGTACATATCGCGGGGAGAGCCACGGGCACGAGCACGGGCAGGGTTCCGCGAAAAAAGGGCATCACGGCGGCGGTCATGCCCGAATGGTGTCTGATTTCCGCAGGCGCTTCTGGGTGTGCCTGGCCTTTACCCTGCCCATCCTCGCCCTTTCACCCATGATCCAGGACTGGCTGGGCATAGAGGACGCTCTGAACTTCCCAGGCGATCTATTCGTACTCCTGGGTCTTTCCACCATTGTCTACATCTACGGAGGCTGGCCATTCCTCAAGGGCATGAAGGACGAGTTGGTGAAGCGGGAACCCGGCATGATGACCCTGGTGGCGGTGGCGATAAGCGTCGCCTATATATATAGTGCGGCGGTGGTCATCGGCCTGGAGGGCAAAATCCTCTTCTGGGAGCTGGCCACCCTGGTCGACGTCATGCTGCTGGGACACTGGCTGGAGATGCGCTCGGTGATGGGAGCTTCCCGTGCGCTGGAAAAGTTGGTGGAGCTGCTTCCCAAACAGGCCCACCGCGTGCGTGAAGACGGCGAGGTCGAGGACGTGCCCCTCGATTCACTCGAACCTGGCGACCGCGTGCTGGTGAAGCCGGGAGAGAAGATACCCGTGGACGGGAAAGTGCTGGAAGGAGAGACCAGCGTGGACCTTTCCATGCTCACCGGGGAGTCGAAGCTGATTACCAAGAGCCAGGGAGACGAGATAATGGCGGGTGCGGTCAACCAGGACGGCTCGGTAGAGATGGAGATCGAGAAGACGGGCGCGGACACCTATATCTCTCAGGTAATAAATACGGTGAGCAGGGCACAGGAAGCCCGTTCCCATACCCAGGACCTGGCAGACCGCGCGGCGATGTGGCTCACGGTGATCGCCATAAGTGCCGGCGCGCTGACCTTTGCGGTCTGGCTCATCATCGGTCATGCTTTCGATTTCAGCCTGGAACGGTCGGTGACGGTCATGGTCATCACCTGCCCCCATGCGCTCGGCCTGGCCATCCCCCTGGTAGTGGCGGTGTCCACCACGCTTTCCGCCAGGAACGGCCTGCTGATACGTGACCGTTCCGCTTTCGAGCGCTCCCGCCTGCTGCAGGTGGTGGTGTTCGACAAGACAGGTACACTCACCACGGGCAGCTTCGGGGTCACCGACGTGATCTCCCTCTCTCGGGACATGGACGAGGAAGGGGTGCTGGAGCTGGCGGCGTCGGTCGAATCGCGCTCGGAGCACAGCATAGCCAGGGGAATCGTGGAGGAGGCGAGGAAACGGGATATCGAGATAAGGGAGCTGAAAGAATTCAATGCCATCCCGGGAAAGGGAGCGGAGGCCTCTGTGAACGGGAGGAAAGTGGTGGTTGTGAGCCCGGGATTTCTCGAGGAGAAAGGCATCGACATAAGCGGCTCAGAGGATATCGACGCTGTCTCGGAACAGGGTAAGACAGTCGTCTACCTACTGATCGATGGCGAGCCTGCCGGTGCAATCGCCCTGGCGGACGTCATCAGGGACGAGTCCAGGGAGGCGGTCAGGCGCCTCGAGGACGCGGGCATAAGATGCATGATGCTGACCGGCGACTCTCGCCAGGTGGCGGAGTGGGTGGCCGGTGAGCTTGACCTGGCCGATTATTTCGCAGAGGTTCTTCCTGATGAGAAGTCGGACAAGATAAAGGAGCTGCAGCAGGACGGCGCGAAGGTGGCGATGGTGGGGGACGGGGTCAATGACGCCCCGGCCCTGGTGCAGGCCGACGTGGGGATCGCTATCGGGGCCGGCACCGATGTGGCGGTGGAGGCCGCCGACATCGTGTTGGTGAGAAACGACCCGCGTGACGTGGCGGACGTCCTGGACCTGGGCAGATCCACCTACCGCAAGATGCTCCAGAACCTGGGATGGGCTACGGGGTACAACGTCATCGCCATCCCGCTGGCGGCAGGGGTACTCTATCCGCTGGGTATCCTGCTCAGCCCGGCGGTGGGGGCGGCGCTGATGTCGCTCTCGACCATCATCGTCGCCTTCAACGCCCGTCTCCTGAAACCGGCGAGCCGCTCTCCGCACGCTTGACGAAAGAAAGTCGAAGTGGAAGCCGTCGATACTTACGCCGACGGCCATGGGGCGGAAAGGAGGTTGCAGCATGGATCTGAACGGCAGGAAGGTCGCGGTTATGATCGGTAAGCATTTCGAGGACCGCGAGGCGTCAGGGCCGATCGATTTCCTGAGAAAGGAGGGGGCCAAGGTCGTCACGGTCGGCAGGGACGCGTGCGATGTCAAGGGATTGCACGGGACGACCATCGCGGTGGAGAAGTCTTTCGAAGATGTAAGCGCGGAAGACTTCGACGCCCTGGTGATACCCGGGGGAAAATCCCCGGCGCACCTGCGCAAATACGTGCCTGCGGTCGAATTCGTAAGGCGCTTCGCCGCTACGGGCAGGCCGGTGGCCGCCATCTGTCACGGCGGGCAGATGCTGGCAGCGGCCGGGCTGGTGGATGGGGTGACCATGACCGGATACCCAGGCATCAAGGAGGAGATGGAGGAGGCGGGAGCGAGGTTCGTGGACCGGGAAGTGGTCATAGACGGCAACTTCATCACCTCCAGGAGGCCCGAGGACCTGCCGGCCTTCGAAAGCAAGCTGAAGGAGAAGCTGCTGGACTGAAGTTCGCGGGTCTTGCGGCCATCGCCGCACTGCGCTGCTTTGTCTGGGGTCAGATCGTGAAGTGGCGCGGTAGAGACAAGATGTGGCTCCTCTCCCGCCCTAGGCGCTTTCCATCGACGCCTCCACCTCGCCCAGCATGGCGTCCAGGGCCTCCAGCACTGCGCGGGCCTGCTCCTCCTCGATGATCAGCGGGGGCAGGATCTGGCTCACGGAGGAATCGTTGTTGGCGTAGATGGTGAGTATGCCGTGGCGGAACCCCGCCAGGGTCATGAGGGGACCGCAGAAATCGCCCGCCATCTTGAGGCCCATCATCAGGCCCCTTTGCCGCGCCTCCACCAGGACCCGGGGGTGTCTGTCCATGAGCTCGGCGAATCCCTCGCGGAACACGCCCGCCATGTCCCTCACGTGCTCCAGGAAGCCCTCCTCCTCCAGGATGTCCAGCACCTCCAGGGCGGCGTAGCACCCCACCTCGGATCCCCCGAAGGTGGAGATGTGGATGAAGGGGTTCTCCTCGAAGAAGGTATCAAGCCGGTCGTCGTAGATGGTGGCGGTGATGGGGTAGATCCCGCCCGAAAGCCCTTTGGCGGTGACCAGTATGTCGGGGATGACGCCGTATGTATCGATACCCCAGACGGCGCCGCACCTGCCCAGGCCGGTCTGCACTTCGTCCATCAGCATCAGCGCCCCGTAGCGGTCGCACAGCTCCCGCACTCCGGAGTAATAGTCCTCCGGGGGCATGGGCATGCCCAGGGTGGCGGGTATGGTCTCGAAGAGGACCGCGGCGGTGCCGGTACCCACCGCTTCCTCCAGCGCCCCGAGGTCGCCGAAGGGCACGCGTGAGAAACCGGGCGGCAGGGGCTCGAAGGGCGCGCTGTACTTGGGGTCCCCGGCGGTCATGGACAAGCCGGTGTGGCCGTGGTACCCACCTATGGCGGATACGATTCCCGGGCGACCGGTATGGCCCCGGGCGAGCTTGATGGCTGTGTCGATGGCCTCGCCGCCCCCCACGCCGAAGACAACGCGGTTGAGGTCCCCGGGGCAGAGCGCAGCCAGCCTCTCGGCCAGCCGGGCGCGGTGCTCGCTGATAAGATGGTGGTTGCCGATGTCCAGCTCCTCCAGGGCTTTCTTCAAGGCGGAGATGACGCGCGGATTGCGGTGCCCCAAGTTGAAGACCCCGCCGTTGCAGTGGCAGTTGATCAGGCGCGTGCCGTCGAGGTCCCACACGTATATGCCTTCCCGGCGGGCGAAGACGAAGTCTATACCCACTTGCTGGAAGAACTTCGCCTTGCCGCTGGAGACGTGCCGGGCGAAGCGTTCGATTACCTGCTGCTTGGGATCCTGGCCGATCAGACTCATTTTCCGTCCCCCTTAAGGCCTGGGCTTGCTTGCCGTCACGTTTATCTTTCCGTAGATCTTTCCGAGCCGGCGACGCGGTCTCGCTACTTCCTTTTTATCTTTCCCGGCAGGATATAAGGATATTCCCGACGCAGCAGACGCGTATGCAGAAAGCGGTCTAGCTTGCGCAGGAAGAGGTAGAGTGACCATATCAGCCTGTCCTCGCGGTAGTAGGAGGATACGTCCTTCTCCGCGATGGGCTCGACCCCGTGGTCGGGTGCCTCCTCCGCGAAGAACGCGTTGGCGGTTTCCACCAGAACCGGGATCAGCTCCGCCCTCTGCTCCTTGTAGAAGTTGGCGATGAGGTCTATGGTCACCAGGCGAAAATCGTAATAGCGGGTCATCACGTCCTCGAGGAAGAAGAGGCGGATCATCCACACCATGAAAGAAGGGGCGCTGCGCAGGAAAAGCTCCGGATCAAGCTGCTCCTCGCCCCTTACCCGGAACAGGGGGGTGCTGGTGTCCATGTACAGGAAACGCGTGCTCTCATCGACACGGGGTGATCCCGGTTCAAAGGAGGCGATGGACCAGTTGGACACCTGGCCGTCTATGGCCACCTCCAGGTCGTCACGCACGCGGTTGAGGTCCCACACCTTTTTCATCTCGCGCAGTATCATCCTCACCAGTACGGGCACCTGGCTGTCGGGGAGGCTGTGGATGGCCTGGTTCCCTATGGACGCGGCTGGAAGCTGCTCCTGGACTATATAGAAAACGGGCCGTCCACTGGAGGACACGAACTCCACGTGCCCATACGCCGGCAGGGACAGTCCGACCTCCTCCTCGAGGATGCGGTTGTATTCCCTATAGCTGGCCAGGTAGGGTTCGATCTCGCCCCGGTCCTTGAAGATAGGCAGCCGCTTGAAGGCATATCCCTCCATCCCCTCCGCCTGTATCTCGAACACCGTGCTGATCTCGCCGTAGCCCAGCACCCTGGCGGGTATGCGGCTGCGCTCCGGATATCTGGGGTCCAGGCTGCGCTCGAACTCCTCGAGCATTTCCACATTGATTCGCAGCTCATCCACGCTTTTCCTCGCCTCCCCGGCATCCACCATCATTGAAGCCGAGCACCGTTAGCATGATTCTACTACAGGGTGGCCCTCCCGAGCCCGCATAACGGGGGGCGAGGACGATAGAGTACCGGACAAGGAAAGGCGCCGAACCTGTTATCGTGTCCCCGCGTCCGGTTGCGAACATGGGGTTGATCTTCAGGCTCGGCGCCGCTGGCAAGCACTCTAGGCTGGTCTTACGCGGCTCAGCCGCCCAGATCCTTCCGTATCCTCTCGAACTCGTCCTGCGTTATCTCGCCCGCGGCGTACCTGCGCTGGGCAATCTCCAGCGGAGTCTCCCTGTGCCAGGGAGCGGCTTGTGCGCCTCCGGCTGGTGAAGGTGTAAACCCCCTGATAAGCATGTAAACCACGGCGACTATCAATGTTACTCCGGCCAGCATCATGAGTCCCATCCAGATCCAACCTCCCGTCCCCCAGTGGGATATTCCGTTAACGCAATCGGCCAGCAGAGCTGTAAATGCATCCATCTCGCATCACCCCTTTCCTCAAGATGCCATCGATGAGGGCACTCTCCCATCAACGCTCTACTTTCTCTCATCATGAAACATCCTGTCGCGGTTTCTTATGAGATATATCAACCGTTATCACGGTTCTCGATGGATCGCGTGAGTCCGGGGGTTGACATCAAGTGAGATGTTAATTACAGTTATATGTATAATGACATATAGATGTAAATAGCAGGGGTGATAGTTATGGCGGAAACGGCGCAAGGCGGAAGGAGAGGAAAGGGCGCGGTGCCGGACTCCCTCGACCACGAGAGGTTCGTGCGAGAGGGGCCTCAGAAGAGGTTTATCGAGCCACGGGTGCTCTACCTCATCCGCAAGAACCCGAGCTACGGATATCAACTCACGGAAGACATCGGCAAGCTGCCCTTTCCTGGTCCTGCCCCCGATTCCGCGGCAGTTTACCGCATGCTGCGCGAACTCGAGAGGCAGGGCCTGGTGCGTTCGCGTTGGGAACACGGGGAGTCAGGCCCCTCCAAGCGCGTTTACGAGGTCACCACCTCGGGCGAGGAGAGGCTTGCCGCCTGGGTGGAGGCTTTCAGGGAAAGGGCTGACCTCCTCATGCGTTTTATCGCCCTCTGCGAGAAGGTGGGGTGAAGAGGATGTCCACTACCGCTATGGTCATCAACGCTTTCGTGGCCGTGTGCCTGGTCCTGTCTCTGGTCAAGGATCGTGACAAGACGAGGATATCCATGGCCGTGGCGTCGAACGCGGCGAAAAGGATGACCCCGAGCGTGCTGGCGATAATCGCGGTCATCGGCCTCATAGTCGGTTTTATACCGCCGCGCTGGATCGCCGTGACCATCGGGGCGGAGAGCGGCTTCCTGGGAGTACTGATAGCAGGTGCGCTGGGCTCAATCCTCTTCATCCCCGCCCTCATCGCCTTCCCCCTCGCCAAATCCCTCCTGGAGATGGGGGCCGGCATGATGTCCACGGCCGCTTTCATAACCACCCTGACCATGGTGGGGTTCGTGTTCCTGCCCCTGGAGATAAAGGAGCTGGGGAAGCGTTTCGCCCTGCTGCGCAACGGGTTCAGCCTCGCGGCGGCGATGGTCATCGCCGTGATAGTCGGCCTGGTCGTAGGTTGAGGGGCTGGAAAGGAGGTCACGGAGATGGATAGCGAGTCCGGCCTGGAAATGGAAACGCGGAAGGTGCCACTGCGCAAGAGGATCAAGTGGGACGTGGTCGCCATGGTGGTTTCCGTCGTGTCGCTTTATGCCCTCTGCCTTATCTTCGAGGACAAGGGAGAGAAAGCGCTCGTCGCCTCCTGGGAGTTCTTCAAGGAGATGGCCTTTATCATGCCCGCGCTCCTGGTGCTCATGGGCCTCTTCGCCGTATGGGTGGATCGACGCATCGTGGTCAAGTACCTGGGCAAGGGCTCCGGCACCGGGGGCCTCGTACTGGCGATCATACTGGGCGCGCTGCCCACCGGTCCCCTCTACATCGCCTTTCCGCTCGCGGCCATGCTGCTCAAAAAAGGCGCCAGGGTGGCGAACGTAATGCTCTTCCTGTCCGCCTGGGCATGCATAAAACTGCCCCAGGAACTGGCGGAGCTGCAGTTCCTGGGCTGGGAGTTCACCTTGACGCGCCTGGTGACGACGGTGGTCGTACTCATCCCCATGGCGCTGATAGCGGAAGCCCTTTACCATCGCGGCAGCCCGGAGAGGGTACAGCCCCCAGATGAGGACGAGGTGGGGATAGCAAAGGAGACGCTCGGCCTGGACACCCCCGGCGCAGGTGAGACCGGCGCGAGCTGAGAGGAGTTGGCCGTGGACGATAAAGCTGAAGAGTACATGGTGAAGACGCGGGGACTGGTGAAACGCTACGGGAAATTCACCGCCGTGGACCAGCTGGACCTGCGGGTGAGAAAAGGGGAGATCTACGGCCTGCTGGGTCCCAACGGGGCCGGTAAGACCACCACCATCAAGATGCTGTGCGGGCTGCTCAAGGTGAGCGGCGGCGAGGCCCATATCAACGGAAAGCAGGTCCCCGACCGCCGTATCGCGGCGGAGATCGGTTATATGCCCCAGGAGACCGCCCTCTATCTCGGCCTCACCGTGCACCAGAACGTGGCCTTTTTCGGAAGCGTTTTCGGGCTCACCAGGCAAGAGATCGAGGTAAGAGAGAAGACACTGCTGGAGTTCATCGACCTGGCTGCGTGGAGGAACGAGATGGTCGCCAACCTCAGCGGGGGAATGAAACACCGCGTCTCCCTGGCCTGTGCCCTGGTGCATGTGCCGCCCCTGCTGCTGCTCGACGAGCCCACCGTGGGGGTGGACCCGGAGCTCAGGGCATCGTTCTGGGATTATTTCAACGAGATCAAGAGCAGGGCGAGGACCATCATCATAACCACGCATTACATGGACGAGGCGATCCGCTGCGACCGCATAGGTTTCATGCATAACGGCCGCCTCATAGCCGAGGGCAAGCCTGACGAACTCATGACCATAACATGCACCGAGTGCCTCGAGGACGCGTTCATGCATTACGCGGGCAGCGAGCGGGGGGCGGAACGATGAGAAAAGCGCGCTTACTCACCGTTACCATACGGGTCCTCAGGGACCTCAGGAACGACAAGCGTTCCCTGGCTCTCATCGTATTAGCCCCCGTCTTCGTGATGTTCGTCTTCGGCCTGGCATTCAGCGGCGAGGTCGAGGACGTCAAGGTCTTGGTGGTGGACCAGGATCAGGGCGCTGCCGCCCCCGGCGGAAGCACCGTGTCGCTGTCGCAGAAGCTCATCTCCAACCTGGACCAGGAAGTGCTCGATCTGGAGTACGTCGATGACCGCGATACGGCGCTGGCGATGGTGGAGGACGGGGATGCGTACGCGGCCATCGTTTTCCCGGCGGAGTTGACCTCGAGCGTCCTCTCGAGCATGGAGGGCCGCTCCTCCGGATCATCCGCCGCCATCGAGCTCCTGCTGGACAAGAGCAATGTAAACATCGCCAACGCCGTCACCAAGGCGCTGAACGAAGCCCTGCTCACGACCGTGGAACAGGCTGGCATACAGATGCCTGTCGCAGTCGATTCCGAGGTTGTATTCGGGCAGAACGCGAAGTTCATGGACTTCTTCGTCCCCGGCATCATGGCCTTTGCGGTGTATATGATCACCACCCTGCTCACCCTGATAACCTTCGTGGGCGAGAGGACCTCGGGCACACTGCAGCGTATGCTGGCCACGACTTTGAACGAGCGGGATATAGTACTGGGCTACGCCTTTGCCTTCAGCCTTATAGGGATAGGACAGGCCGTACTGCTGCTCCTCGTGGGTATCCTGGTCTTCGACATCAGCGTGGTCGGCAACGTGTTCCTCGCATTCCTGGCCATCGCGCTGCTGGCCATCGTCTCCCAGGCGTTGGGGATACTGCTCTCGAGTACGGCCAGGCGGGAAGCCCAGGCCATCCAGGTGATCCCCTTCGTCATGATGCCGGCCTTCCTTCTGGCGGGTATCTTCTGGCCGGTGGAGGCCATACCGGCGTGGCTGCGGCCCCTTTCCTACCTGGTCCCCCCCACCTACACCGTTGACGCCTGCCGTGCGGTCATGCTCAAAGGCTGGGGCCTGGGCAAGATATGGTTGGACCTGCTGGCGCTGACTCTGATGGCGGGCATCTTTCTTACCCTGGCCGTTCTCTCTTTGAGGACGAGGAAGGACTGAGATACCCCCGATCAGGCCTGATCGGGGGATCAACCGGAATACAGACCCATGTGCCGCAGGCGGCGCGCCTCGTACTCCTTGGGGACCAGGCCTCCCAGGAACCACACCTGGAAGAGCTTGCAGTCGAGGGGCGGCTGCACGAAGTAATAGTCCTTATTCATGTAGTCCGCCGGGATGTCCACCCGTTCGATCCCGGGCCTGTGCTCGGAGGTCTTTATTTCTATCGGGGCCGTGAAGGAGGAGTCGGTCACGCTTTCGTCGGCTCTGGCGATCACCTCTCCCCGGGCGTCCAGGACGTGGGAGCTCCCGATGAAATCGTAGTGCGAGTTCTGCACGGGCCAGTCGGGAAACGGGATCGGGCTGGCCATGCGTATGGTGCCGCTCTGGTTCGCGAATACGGTGGGCACCCCGAGTTCCCTCGCGTAACTGAGGGGGACGTCCTGGGACGCCACCTTCGACCAGCGCATGAGCGCGTTCCCGGACAGGAAGAGGTCGGGGCGCCAGAAGAAGGAACGCGAGCGGTTGGCGCCCCAAAGTGCGATTATGACGACAGCCTCCACGCCGCTGCGCCTGAAGCCCTCGTAGGTTTCGCGCGCAAAAGAGTCAAAGCAGATCACGCCCCCGATGCGCCCGAACGGCGTGTCGAATATACCCGGACCGGGCTCGTCGCTGCGGCGCCACACCGCGGATTCAGACCAGGTGGGGTTCCTCTTGCGGTAGTGCTGAAGGCTGCCGTCGTGGCCCACCATCACCATGGTGTTGTAGAAATGCTCTTCGTGGTACTCGTAGATGCTCCCGGTGATAAATACATTGTGCCGGGAGGCCTGTTCCTCGAGCCAGGCGACCGTCTTTCCCTCCAGGGTTTCCGCGACCATCATCAGGGACTCCCCGAGGCAGAATCCGACGTTGAACATCTCGGGGAGCACGACCAACTGCGCCCCGGCGGTGGCACAGTCGAAGATATGGCGCTCCGCGCGCAGGAGGTTGCCCGCGACGTCGAGCGGCTCGGCCCGCAACTGGACGACACCTACATTCACCATGGTCGTACCCCCTTACACCGCGTGTTTATACCTGCCGTCGATACGGAACGTCCGCCACACACAGGAGAAGCGGTGACTGTAGCGTCAGAGCGAAAACACGAACTCCGCGATAGCCTCCGTTACCGCTTGCGGCTGCTCCATGGGAGAGAGGTGACCGGCGTCCTCTATGTTGACCAGTGACGATCGGCTGATACGGTCGGCCAGGAAGGCGCCGTACTTGCCGGGGGTCATCTTGTCTTCGGACGCCGTCAGGACGAGGACGGGTACCACTATCTCGCCCAACCTCTCCATGACGTCGAACGAATCGCATGCCTTGAAGTCGCCCAGCGTGACGCCGGGAGGGCACGCAGCCATCGCTTGCGAGAGGGGCTCTATCATCGATGCGTCCGTCTTCTCCGAGATGCTGAATGCGGGGGCAGCGTCGAGGAAGCCTTTATAATCCTTCTCGATTGCCTCGAAGATCATGGGCATGACCCTCAGCCTCGCCCCCGAGTTCACCACGATGCCCGCCACGTATTTCCCTGGGGAGTCCAGCAGCAGCCGCAGCACGATGGCGCCGCCGATGCTGAGGCCGCAGGGAACCGGCATGGGCGCCTCTATCGCAGATATGAACCCTTGGACCGCGGCGGCGTAATCCTCGACGCAGCTCATGCCCTCGCCTTCACTGGCTCCGTGCCCGGGCAGATCCAGGGTGACGGCGTTCATCCTGTCCGCGAGCCCCTCCACCTGCGCGCGCCACAGCACGCTCGACCCCCCGGAGCCGTGGATGAACACGACGGTGGGAAGGCCCGCGTCCAGAGGCCAGCGCCCCGCCATGAAGGCTATGCCATCTACCTTTGACTCGTGCATCTCAGGAGATATTGTACCATCCTCTCCGGAAAGACTGATGGATCGCACCCGACCTTGCAGGAGAGACGCGTCTTCGTTTGCCTGCAAGCCGTGGGTGCCAGTCTTTTGAGGGCGAGGAAGGAATGATATACTGCCTAAACGCCGCTCGAGGGGCCCGTGGAAGAAAAGACCCGGTTGCGCAAGAAGGACAGAAGATATCAGCGGCCCTCAATGGCGAGCAAGGCCGCCCCCAGCACGCCGCCTTCTTCCCCGAGGGTGCTGGTAAGTATGCGGACGTGGCGTCGGCTTATGGCGATGGCCGATTCCTCGAACGAGCGGCGCATGGAGGCCTCCATATAGAGAAAGCAACCCAGCAGGCCGCCGCTCAAGGTCACCGCGTCCGGGTTGAAGATGTTCACCAGGGAGGCGATGCCGGTGCCCAGGTGCCGTCCTGCCTCCGCCAGTATATCTTCGGCCAGGCTGTCTCCCGCGCCCGCGTGCCGGCTGACCGCCTCGGCGTCGAATTCATCGGGGTCGGCCAGGTACTCCTCTACCATGGGCGACGAGCGGCCGCTCGTGGCCAGCTCCTCCACGCGGCGGTGTATGGCGACACCGGAAACCATGGCCTCCAGGCATCCGCGCGCGCCGCAGTTGCAGAGGGGACCGTCCTCGCGGATGATCATGTGACCCAGTTCCGCGGCCGTCCCCAGGGCGCCCCGGTAAACGTCGCCGTCGATGATGATACCCCCGCCGATGCCGGTCCCCAGGGTAAGATGCACCAGGTAGCGCGAACCCCTGCCCGCCCCCAGGCGCGCTTCTGCCAGCGCGGCCACGTTGGCGTCGTTGTCCACGAATGCCGGAAGCCCGTACCGCTCCTCGAGGATGTCCCTCACCGGCGCGTCGCGCAGGGGATGGTTGGGCGCCTCGGTCACCACGCCGCGCTTGAAATCCACGAATCCGGCTATGCCCAGGCCGATTGCGTCCACGTCCACGCCCAACTCCGCGGAGCTCTCGCGCAGGCGCGAGCACACGTCCAGCAGCCCGGCTATCACGCTGTCCTGCGAGGAGGCATCGGTGAACAGGCGGAGCTTATCCAATATCCTGCCCTGGTGAAACGCTATTCCCGCCGTCTTGGTCCCACCCAGGTCGATGCCTATTACCGCCACGGCGACCTCACATTCAATAGAACCGCCTCGCTTGTCGCGGCGCGGAGATGGATAACCCATTTATATCATCGCCGCTCCAGGGCGGACAACTGCTAGGGCAGGTGGGGTCATTCCCTGCACGATGACCGCATGGTAAAGTCCGTATAGAATAGCGGGTAACGATGTCGGGAAGCGTACCAAGGAGGGGATGACATGGCCGAAGAGGAAAAGAAGGGGATGGCGGAGGAAGCGGATCGTCTTGCCGAGGAATACGAGCGTAAATGCACCGGCTGCGCGCAGTCCGTGGTGGCCGGCATGCTCGACGCGCTGGGCATAGATAACGAAAGCGTGTTCAAGGCCGCAAGCGGCCTGGCCGACGGCATAGGCCTCACCGGCGACGGCTCCTGCGGCGCGCTCACCGGCGGCTGCATGGTTATCGGCCTCGTCCTGGGCCGCGAGCGCAAGGACCACGAAGACATGATGAAGCCCATGAAGTCCTACCTCATGTGCAAGGAGCTACACGAGGATTTCCTGCGCAGGTATGGAAGCTGCCGTTGTTACGATATCCAGGAAAAACTCATGGGACGCACCTATAACCTGTACGACCCGGACCAATTGAAGGAAGCGTTCAAGACGGGCATGATGGATCACTGTTCCAGGGTCGTGGGGCTCGCAGCAGGAAAGGCCGTGGAGATGATCCTGGCCGAGCGGGAAGAGGGTGACTGAGGGCATCGCGCGCCGACCGTAAGGGTTGCTGGAAAAGCGCCCGTCCGCCCATCTATAATGTTTAAGCGCCCGCGGTGGGCGGCGTTCATCGACGAGGAAGGGTGTCCGAGTCTGGCCTAAGGAGCACGACTGGAAATCGTGTGGGTGAGGAAACTTGCCTCGAGGGTTCGAATCCCTCCCCTTCCGCCAATAAAAGCAGCAAAACGCTGTGATAGAATGATATGTGCACGCGCCCGTAGCTCAACTGGATAGAGCGACAGACTACGGATCTGTAGGTTGGGGGTTCGAATCCCTCCGGGCGTGCCATACAAAAAGGCCGGGGCCGGTCCCCGGCCTTTTGCCTCGCCGGCGTGGCGCTCGGCAAGCGCGATCGAAGCGGCCGCTGCCGTGACCGTCCGGAGCGCATCAGCGCCGGTCGTAGTCCTTTCTCCAGGGTTCCCTGCAGCGGCTGAGATAGTCGCTTATGGCGAGCTTGAGGGTGGTGGCGGCCAACAGGGCGCAGTGTTCGTCTTCCTCGGGGAGACCGCCAAGGGCCTCCAGGACGTCGTCCTGCCCTATTTCCAGCGCCTCCTGCAGGTTCTTCCCCGTGGCCATCTCCGTGATCATGCTGCCGCAAGCCGCGCTGGTGCCGCAGCCATCGGTGAAGAAGCGCGCCTCCTCCAGGACATCCCCTGCCACCCGTATCCAGATCTCCATGCTATCGCCGCAGGGACCGGTATGTCTGGCCCACCCGTCGGCGTCCTTCATCCTCCCCACGTTGCGCGGGTTCATGGCATGATCTATGGCCGCCTCCGAATATGTGCGCCGCATATCCTCGTCCACTATCTGCTGCAGTTTCTCGAACGGGTCTTCCATCTCTACACCTCTCGTACTGCTTGTAATGCTGCCTTCAACGATACGTTTCGCCACGTAACGCGGCTCTCCGTTATTGGCATATATATAATAACTAATTGCTGCTAGTATTGAAACGATATACGGCAACCGCGCCGTGACCGGAGGAGAAGGCGGGCAGGGACTCGAAAGGAAGATTAACCCGGGATGGAAGAGAAAAAAGTCTATATCTACGGCCCCGTAGCATCGAGAAGGCTGGGGAGTTCGCTGGGGGTCGACCTTGTTCCCCGCAAGGTCTGCGATTACGATTGCGTTTACTGCCAGTTGGGCGCGACGACCAGGAAGACGACTCGCAGGGAAGCATACGTGCCGTCGGAAGCGGTGCTCGCTCAACTGAAGGACAGGCTGAAAAGGGTATCGGGGGTCGATTACGTCACCATAGCCGGTTCCGGAGAGCCCACCTTGCACGCCGAGCTGGAGCGTATCGTGGACGGCATCAAGCGCATGACCTCACTTCCCCTCGCCATTATAACCAACGGTTCCCTGCTGGGGGATGCAGACGTGGCGGCGGCCTGCGTCAAGGCGGACCTCCTGGTCCCTTCCCTCGACGCCGCGGACGAGGAGGCCTTCCAGGCCGTCAACCGTCCCTGCGCCGGGTTGAGCCTGCAGGGGGTGGTCGAAGGCATGGTATCGTTCCGGGAGAGGTTCCAGGGTGAGATGTGGCTCGAGGTGATGGTGGTCAGGGGAGTGAACTCGAGCGAGGAGCACGCGAGCCGGCTGGGAGAACTGATAGACAGGATAGCGCCGGAGAGGATACAGCTGAGCACCGTGGTCAGGCCGCCTTCGGAAGTGAACGTGCAGGCCGTTGGCGACAGCGAGCTGGCCGGGCTTGCCGCCGTGGTGGGAAGGGGTGCCGAGGCCGTGGGCGGGCTTGCCCACGCGAGCGCCGTTACCTCGCAGGATTTCAACCCGGAAAAGATCATGCAAATGGTAAGGAGAAGGCCGTGCACGGCGGACGATGTCTCCAAGGCCCTGGGCGTCAATTACACGGAGGCGATGAAGATGCTGGCCCAGATGGATAAGGACGGGCTGCTTTCCTCCCGGGCCCGGGCCCGGGAGGGGAAGACTTTCTACCAGGTGTCCTAAGCGGCGAGCTTCTCGGCGCATACGCTCCTGCGGCCGCGCCGGTATAAAAAAACCGGCGGCCGGAGGCCGCCGGAAAAGTCCACAACTTACGTTCAAACCTTTATGGCCCGGATCTTGTCCGCCAGAGCGCTTCCTACATCTTTGCCCGAGAAGAAGGAAACCGATTTGTCTATCTTTTCTGCGAGTTCCGGTAGCTTGTCGGCGGTTATGGTATCCGGCGTCGTTCCTATGAGTTCGCAGTTCTTTTTCACAGTGGCTCTGGCAATGAAATCGCCAACCGCGTCGGATAGTATCTTCTCTATCTCCTGCGCGAGCTTGTTCGCCAAAGACTTCCTCCTGTTCGCTATTCTCCGCCTCGAACGGCGATGACCTTACCGGCTGTTTCCCTATGCCTTCTGCCGGCATCCCGTAATCCGCAATCCCCTATGATATATCGTTTCCAGGCCTCGGAAACTTTATCCCTGCATGCGGATTACTATCCGGGTATTAGTCCCGCATCTCGTCGTCCATGCGGCTCAGCACCTTCTGGCCGCTGCGCAGCAGGCCCTGCAAGGCGGCGTAGGCACTGTCCGGGTCAACCTCGACTTCCCCCTTGAAGGTGCCGCCCGATATCTCTTCCGCCGTGCGGTTAAGTTCCTCGATAGGTTCCACGACATACTTGCGGGTGAAATAGCGCAAGCCGATGGTGGTGATCAGCAGGGAGAGGATTATGGCGATGATCGATACGATGGAGAGCCTCAAGATCAAGTCGTTTCTCTGGTCCTCGAAATACGCCGTGACCGAAGCCATGTCATCGGTACGGTCGACGATCATATTGACGTAGAAATCCTCCAGACCCATGACGCTCAGGTCGATGGGCCAGAAGACGGAGACGAAGAAGCCCTCCTCGTCGCCCAGCGCGTCCAGGGTCTCGAAATCCATTTCGGGTGGTTGAGTGGACATTTTGTCCTCGTCCACACCATAATCTGTCTTGGTCTCGGAATATACCAGCTCGCCGCCGCGGATCACCCCCACGTATTGGATGGGATACAGGTTGATGGCGGCATCGCCGATAAAGCCGTAGAAAACCTCCCAGTTACCGGAAAGGATGTCATTTATCAGTTCCTGATTGAACATGTTGATTATTTCGGGGCTGCCGATCATGCCGTTGATCTCATTTCCGATCTCGGTGAGGTTTGAAACGGATTGCTCGATCACCAGCTCCTTGTTTCGCTCGATATTGCTGTTAGTTGTGACGATGACGTCGATCATAAAATAAGCGATCACCGCCAGGACCAACACGAGGGTTGTGACGGACACCGCCACCAGGAGCTTGCGCATCTCTTTCCCGGACTTTGCTTGCATGAAACTGTACCTCTTTGGAAAGGTTACCGTATAGTCGCTGTCCTTTTATCGTCAGTGGCTTTCTTTAACTGAAGTGAACGCCGGAAAAGGGTTATTTAGCGGTGTTTAAGGCTCGTGCCGGGTTTTAGCGGCTGAGCGCTGATGCGGAAAGAGTATAGAATGGGGATGGAGGAAAAAACAGGCTCGTGGGAGGAGAGATGAAATGGTACATGATGCCGAGAAATGTACGGGTTGCATGACCTGCCAGCTCGTATGTTCGCTTTCGCACCATGGGGAATGCAACCCTTCTCTCGCCTACATCGTGCTGCGGGGGGACGGGTCGCTGACGCAAGCCGAGTTTACACAGGATTGCGACGAGTGCGCGCGATGCGCGAAGTACTGTCCCTACGGGGCGATAGAGAAAGGGAAGTGATATGCAGGGGGGATACAGCGGGCGCCTGATGGTCGTCGACCTCACCCGCGGAAAGGTATCGCTGGAGGATTACCCCGAGGAATATGCGGGGGACTACCTGGGCGGTTTCGGGGTCAACAACCGCCTTTTCACCGCATACGCCAGCCCCGGCAATGACCCCTTCTCGCCACAGAACCCGGTCATCTTCGGCGCAGGCCCGATGGTAGGGACCTTGGTCCCGGGCTCCTCGCGGGTCATGGTCAACACCCGCGTGCCGCTCACGGGGGCGGTAGCGTCGGCGGGAGGCAGCATGGGCCTGGGGGCGCACATGAAATGGTCGGGCCTGGACCACCTCATCGTCCTGGGAAGGGCCTCCGAGCCAACCATTCTGCACATTGAAGACGATCGTGTCGAGTTCCTTGCCGCAGAACGCCTATGGGGCAGGGGCATCCTGGAGACGACGCGAGACCTGTGGGATCGCTTTCCAGGCGCATCGGTCACGGCCATCGGCCCCGCAGGGGAGAGAGGCGTGCACTCCTCCCTGGCCATGATAGACGGCAGCGCCACCCTGGGGCGGGGAGGTATGGCTGCGGTTCTGGGATCCAAGAACCTCAAGGCTCTGGTGATCAAGGGCGGCGGCGGGGTGAAGGTAGCCGATTCTTCGCGCCTGCAGGAGCTGGTCTCTGGGCTTCATGAGCGCCTGCAGAGATTCGATATGCGCGAGGCCGCCGCGGAGTTCGGGATGATCGGCGCCTGGCCCATGTACGCCAGCCAGCTCCTCCCCTACGGTTCCAGCGAGGAGGACCTGCGGGAGATGACCGAGCGCTTCGGCCCGCAAGCCTACCTCAAGCTGAAGAAACGCAGGATATCCTGCCCTTCGTGTTTCCTCGCTGACAAGGACGAGCTGTACCTGCCGTCGACGGGAGAGAGCGTCTACTCCACCTCTTTCCTCAATGCCGCCATCATCGGCTGCGCCCTCTCGATGCGCGACGCCGAGGAAGCCGCTTCCACCCTGGCCCTCCTGGACGATCTGGGGCTGGACTTCATGACCTTGAGCTGGCAGGCTGCCTTCCTCCTGGAGCTGCAGGAACAGGGCATAATCGGAGAAAAGGATGCGGAAGGCATACCGCTGGTCAGGGGGGCGGAGATACTGCGCGAGCTGGCGATGAGGGTGACGGAGGGCAAGGGAGAGATCGGCGAGGCTTTCGCCCGTGGCTGGCGGGGGGCGTTCGAGCTCTTCGGCGAGGACAAGCGCCGCTACAGCATGCTGGTCAAGGATCAGGACTGCCTGTATGACCCCCGGGTAAGCGGCTTGGGCACCATGGAATTCGAGCAGATAGTATCGCCGCGGGGGCCGACCTCGGCCAGCGCGGGCTCGGCGACCTACGTGCCGGGGATGCCGGAGGACCGGCTGCGGCGCCTGACCGAGCGCATGGGGGTCGGGGAGGAAGCCATGGGGCGCATCTTCTCCCCTCCCGGGGGCATGAACGTGGGCAGGCTGACCCGCTACTCCCAGGACTGGTTCAGCCTCTTCAGCTCCCTCGGCATATGCAACCGCTTCCAGATAAACCGCTTTTACCACGCCGCTCTCATCCGCGACCTCTATACCGCCGTTACCGGCGTGGAGCTGGAGGTCTGGGAGATGATGGACAAGGCTGCCCGGGGCTGGGAACTGTACCGCGAACTGAGCACCCGCGAGGGGCTCGGGCTGGATACGGACGCCCCGCCCGAAGCCTGGTTCGGCGAGCAACCGCTATGGGGACGCGGCGGCCGCCTGCACGATTATTTCGGAAATGAACTAACGCGCGAAGATATTCTAACCCTTCTCGCCGATTATTACGATGAAAGAAGCAGGAAACACGGTTGATGCATACAAAAAAAGGAATGGGCAGGATTTGAAAGACAAGGAATACATGCTCGTGGCGCTGGAGGAAGCCCGCGCCGCGGCGGACGAGGGAGAGATCCCGGTAGGGGCGGTGCTGGTAAAGGACGGGAAGATAATCGCCTCTACCCATAACCGCAGGGAGGCGACGGGTAACCCCATGGACCACGCCGAGGTCCTGGCCCTGCAGGAGGGAGCGGCCCGCCTAGGCGGCTGGAGGCTGGATGGCTCCACCCTTTACGTGACCCTCGAGCCTTGCCCCATGTGCGCGGGGGCCCTCGTGCAGGCCCGGGTGGCCCGGCTGGTTTTCGGGGCCCGGGATATAAAGCTGGGCGCCGCGGGCAGCCGCTACAACCTGGTTAGCGACGAGACCACCCATCACCGTATCGATATAACCGACGGCATCCTGGAGGAGGAATGCCAGGATATACTGCGAAAGTTCTTCGAATCCAGGCGCAACGGAGACAAACCCCCCGGATAACGCACGCGCACCGGTCAGGCCCTTCCTTTACATGCCGGCATTCTTGCGCAATTTGCAGCCCATCGATGCTGGATGAAAAACCTTCCTTAACAGGGTTCCCTCTCGATAAGGCCGTCTTCCTGGCGGCCATCCGCGAAACGTTTAGCCGTAAAGGCGCTTCTGGTTCAACCGCCGCCCGCACATCGCTATAATGGTGAGGCGGAGAGGTGGCAGAGTGGACGAATGCGGCGGTCTCGAAAACCGTTGGGCCTCGCGAGGGGTCTCGTGGGTTCGAATCCCACCCTCTCCGCCAGCCTACCCCAAAGAAGTTGCCAAGAAGATTCAAAATACACTTGACCTTGAAGAGCAATGGGCAGCAAAGGAGACAAGATGGGAAGATGCGCTAAGGCATTTCTCATTTCAAACTTCAAAGGACTACTAGCTAACTTTGCTTAACAATGCATCAGAACAAGCTTATCGGTAAAACAGGTATGTCATAAGGAGTAAACCCAATGGGTGAAGAAAAAACGGGCGTTTGGGGCTTGATTTCGACGGCCTTCTAAAGCTGGGATTTCGTGGGGCAAAGGTCACCACCGACGCGGGTCCTGTATAATCATGTTGATCGTCTATCGGCTCAGGTTGCTCGGGAAACTCATAGAGGAAAGGACTGGCCATGACCGGGAAAGAGAGGATCGAGAAAGCCTTCCTGCATATCGAGCCGGACAGGGTCCCCGTGTGGGAGATGGCCTTCAATGAGCAGTCGATAATTAATATCGGCGCTTTCTTTACCGACGACCTTCCGCCCGCGAAGCAGGTTCACGACATGACATTAGAAGAAAAGCTCAAGCTCCTGGGCCTTCTCTTTACCCTTATAGAGGAGCTGGAAATCGACGGCTTCCCTTCTATGCTGTTGATCGCCTCGGAACCAGCTGGCGCTGGTTTCATCAGGGACGCCTGGGGCTGTACTTTACAGTTAAGCCCAGTGGGAGAGTCCGTTATCAAGAGTGGCCCCGTGAGCCGGCCGGACGATCTTGCCTCCTTCTCCGCATATCGACCCCAGGAATCCGATTACCTCATGCTGGTGGCCGCCAAGGAACATTTTGGAGACGACCTGGCACAGATCTTGATCAACCCCGGGCCCTTCCAGTTGAGCCGGAACCTCACGGGGGGTATGGAGAAGTTCTTTCCCTATATCCGCAGGAGCCCGGATTTCGTGCGTGAGATCATGAAGATGACCACAGACTACGTGCTCGCCTCGCTAGATATCGGGATCTCCCTGGGGGCCGACGTCATCTGCCTTGACGGCGATTTCGCATATAACAAGTCAACCTTCATGTCCCCGGACCACTACGACGAGTTCGTCATGCCTTACCATAAGGCGATCGTCGATTTCGTTCATTCCCGAGGCAAGTTCATATTCAAACATTCCGACGGTAACATGTGGCCGCTCATGGACCGGCTGGTCGAGGCCGGTTTCGACGGCTTCCATTCCATCCAGCCCCAGTGCATGGACATCGCCAAGGTCAAGGAGCTTTACGGTGACAGGCTGTGCCTGTTCGGCAACATCGATTGCTCGTACCTTCTTCCCTTCGGCACCGAACAGGAGGTCGAGGAAGCAGTGCAGGACGCCATTGCCGTGGCGGCCCCCGGAGGCGGGTATGTATTATGCTCGGACAACACCATCCATCCCGGGTGCAAGCCGGAGAACTACCTGGCCATGATCAAGGCCGCGCGCAAGTACGGTAACTACCCCATAGTTGTCAAGGAATAGATGATAGCTCATGGATAAAAGGTTGGTGATGGCCTTCGATCTCGGCAATGGCTCCGGAAGATGTCTACTGATAGATCTGGACTCGCAGGACGTATCGGTTGCGAGTAGGAGCTGGAGCTACGCGGTTGCACCCGGCACCGCTGGTCTGGGATACGACATGGACCTTGAGGATATGTGGCTCAAGCTGGGGGAAGCGTCCCGTAATGTCATGGAGGAATCGGCAGCCGGGCCGGGGGATGTGCTGGGTCTGGCGTCCACCAGCATGCGTAATACCACGGTACTTCTCGACCGCGGCGGCCGAGCCCTGTTCGCCACTCCCAACCAGGACGCTCGTGCCCTGGGAGAGGCTCTGGCCTTGGGGGCGGAGCGAGGAAAAGAGGTACACGAAGCAGGGGGCCACTGGCCCAGCCCGATCTTCATGGGCAGCAGGTTGCTGTGGTTGAAGGAGCATGCTCCGGGGCTGCTGGAGCAGTCGTGGCGGGTGGCGAGCCTGTCCGACTGGGTCGCGTACCGTCTGGCGGGGGAACTCCGCGCGGAGAGGTCGCAGGCAGGCGAAACACTCCTCTTCGATAACCGCGTAAGCGATTGGGACTTCGGACTCATCGCATCGCTTGGGCTGCCGGCTGGGATTTTCCCTGCGATGGTGGATGCAGGCGATCGCATCGGTAGCCTTACAGCCGAAGCAGCGGCGCATCTCGGGCTGGCGCCGGGCATACCCGTGGCAGCCGGGGGCGCTGATACCCAGAGCGGATTGCTCGGAGCGGGATGCGTGAAGGAAGGCGACATAGGAGTGATGGCCGGCACCGGGATGCCAGTCCAGCTCGTCACCGCAGACTTCCTCCTGGATGGCGATGGCCGGCTTTGGAGCGGACGCCATGCAGTGCCGGGACTCTACGTGTTGGAGAGTAACGGCTTGCTCACGGGTAAGGTCCTGGAATGGCTCTCGCTTATTCTGTATCCCGACCGTGATGACCCGGTAGGGCTGTTGTTCGAGGAGAGCGGCGCGTCTGAACCGGGAGGTGTGGGCATCTATTCCACCTTCGGCGCGCGTATATTCGATGCCAAGACCATCAACATCCTGCTCGGGAATCTGACCATGTCCCACATGGTCACCCCCGACGCCGCGAGCTGCCGCCGCCATATTGCCAGGGCGCTGATCGAGGGGATCGCCTATTCGCTCCGTGCCAACCTGGAGCAGGTAATGGAGGTGGCAGGCCTTAACCCACCGGCTATCACTGTAGCGGGAGGCATGTCCAGGAGCGCCTTGTGGACGCAGATAGTGAGCGACGTCACCGGTAAGCTGGTCAAGGTGCCTTCCACACCGGAGGTCTCGGCGCTGGGAGCGGCCATCTGCGCGGGGGTGGGGGCCGGACTCTTCGGCGACCTGGCCGAGGGTACGCGCGTCCTCTCTCACTTGGAGAGGACGCACGAGCCGGGAGAGGACTCCGGCAAATACCAGGGCCTCTACGCGGGATGGAGGGAGGCCGTGGACCTGCGCGCTGAGTGCGACGGCCACATGGGCAACCTCATGGCCATGGCCATGCTCGGCCGCACTCCCGCGGAGGCCGAGGCCCTCGCGTATTTCCGCCCGCGCATCCTGGTGACTGCATCCTTGGACGAGGCGGCCCTGGGAGAGTTACAGGGGATGGGCGAGGTATCCTTCCGCCCCTGGCGGGAGAACCGCATGGTCTACGACGACGGCGAGGGCCTCGTGGAGGCGCTGCATGGTTTCGACGTCTTCGTGACCGAGATGGACATCGTGGACTTCGAGGCCTTGAAAGGGCTGCCGGACCTTAAGATGATAATCTGTTGCCGCGTCAACGCGGTAAACGTGGACCTGGAGGCGGCCACCGCCTTCGGTATACCCGTGGCCAACACGCCCGGGAGGAACGCGGACGCGGTGGCGGACCTGGTAGTCGCCTGCATGATCATGCTGGCGCGCAAGCTGCCGCAGGCGGCAGCCTTCCTCAAGCGGGATGATATCGAGGCGGGGGACATAACCAGGATGGGGGAAGCCTACCTTGCCTTCCAGGGCAGGGAACTCTGGCGCAAGACGGTGGGGCTGGTGGGGCTGGGCAGCGTGGGGGCCAGGGTGGCCGGCAGGCTCGGGTCATTCGGCGCGCAGGTACTCTATTGCGACCCCGGCGTGGACGCCGGGGCGGGGGCGATGGCGGGCGCGGAGAAGGTCTCCTTCGAGGAACTCCTGGAGCGCAGCGATTTCGTCAGCCTGCACGCCCCGGCCGTGGCGGCCACTGAGGGGATGATGGACGCCGGGGCCTTCTCGCGCATGAAGGAAGGGGCCTTTTTGATCAACAGCGCGCGCGCCTCCCTCGTCGATGACACGGCCCTGGCCGAAGCGCTGGAATCAGGCCGGCTGGCCGGGGCAGCCCTCGACGTCTTCGCGGTGGAGCCGCCGGGCTCGGGAGACCGCTTGGCGGGAAGGGAGGACGTCATCGCCACCCCCCATATCGGGGGAAACACGGTGGAGATAGGAGCCCACCAGGGCGAGATCGCCGCGGGGCAGTTGCGCGCATTGCTCGGGGGCAAGGCGCCGGAGCATATCCTCAACCCGGAGGTACTGGAGGGCTTCGACTGGACCGGGCCACGCCGCGAGCCGTCTCCCCGAGAGCTGGAGCGCCTCGCCGCCAACCCGAAGCCGTCCATGACCTCTTGAGATGCGGGATATCGGGTAGCGGTGCGGTTCGGCGAGTGAGCGCCGTCAACCGGTCCGCTTCCGCAACTTGGCGAGTTTCGGCGATATGACCGCCCGGCAGTAGGGCTCCTGCGGGTTCTTGCTGAAGTAGTGCTGGTGGTATTCCTCTCTATACAAGTGACCATGGATGTCTACGGCCACCTCTTCCCAGGCTCCTACGGCAAAGCGCTTGCGAAAATGGAAGAGATAATGTCAGGTAGTATGTATTAGTCACTGGCTTACCGGACACTCACCCCCTCTGATAAGCAAAGCAGTCAGCTCTCTTTGGGTACAATTGACAGGGTGTAAAACATCAAGCGTAACGGAAGGGCCCGCAGAATAGTGGAATATTGTCGATGGGAGGTGCATATGGGAAATACTCGTTATAATGTTCCCAGTGCCGTGGCCGAACAAAAACATGGAGGTGGAGCGGGTGGATGCCGTTGAAAAGGTCAGGAAGACCCTGGTCGAGCTGGATATAGAGAACATCAAGCCGGTAGTAAGAGAAGCCCTCGATGCCGGTACTCCTCCCCTGGACATCGCTCTGAAGGGGTTGGGAGACGGCATGAAGGAAATAGGAGAGCTGTTCCAGGCGGAGGAGTATTACCTCGCGGATCTGGTGCTGGCCGGAGAGACCATGAAGGACGCAATGGAGATCCTCGAGCCCATGATCAGGGGAGACGCCGCCGCGCGCAAGGGGCCGGTCGTACTCTTCACGGTAAAAGGCGACGTCCATGACATCGGCAAGAACCTGGTCGCCACCATGCTTACATCAGCCGGCTTCGAGGTCATAGACCTGGGTGTGGACGTTCCAGAATCGAGGGTCGTCGATGCCCTCGAGGAGAGCGGCGCCTCGCTGGTGGGAATGTCCGTACTCATCACGCCGACAATCGCTTCCATCGGGGAGATAGTCGACTCCATCCGCGAGGCCGGACTGCGCGAAAAGGTCAAGATCGCTATCGGGGGAGCGTGCACGACACAGGAACTCGTCGACAGGTTCGGGCTGGATGCCCTGGGAAATGATGCTGTTGACGCGGTACGGATATTCGAGGAATGGAACGCATCATGAGAACTCCTTCCCTGGGAGGGGACCACCGGGCCGGAAAAACCGCGGACTGCCTGCCGCAGAACGATAGAACCCCGGCTTGTCGCCGGGGTCTTATATGATGGTGTCGGAGGGGGACTTGAAGCCCCATGAGGAAACTCCTCATAATAGAGCAATAGACTAAAAACCGTGTGTGTTAAGTTATCATTCCAGCCGTTCAAGAAACACATAGGGTCAGGTGTTCACGAAAGGTAAAAAGTGAACCGCCCCTACTTTCCTGGAGGCTCCAAGTTCTGAGAGGATGGAGCCATGAAAGGAAAAAGATATCCCCCGTTAAAAATGTGCTGGGAAGCACCTTAACCATTTTCAGGTTCGACAAGCATATGAAGGAAATCGAGGGATTGATTAAGGGCGAGAGCGTACCAACAGAAATTATTGAAGAGGAGGAAGAAGCAGCTGCAACACCTTTTTACGATGATGTGAAGGAAAAAGCAGACGAGTCGATTTCGGATGCTATCAGCAGCATAAACCCTTACGATTTTCAGGACCTCGTTGCGGCACTGCTAAGGTCGATGGGCTTTCGCACCGCTGTAAGCCCACCTGGCCCGGACCGTGGAGTCGATATTATAGCCCACCCGGATGCATTTGGCTTTCAGAACCCGCGTATAAAAGTCCAAGTTAAACACAGAACCTCTGCAGCTTCTGGCCCTGATTTACGCAACTTCATTGCCACCTTGCGGGATGGTGAAAGCGGGCTCTTTGTTTCTACAGGAGGTTTCACGAGAGACGGTTTGTCTGAGCCAGAGAGGTCGACTAGACCAGTAACATTGATAGACCGTGATGCCTTCGTTGACCTGCTTATAGAGAACTATGAAAACCTGGAACCAGAATACAAAGCCCTGATACGAATTAAGAAGGTCTATATACCAGCGAAGATGTAACATATTCTGTGTTCGGGGTTCATAGGGCGGTTATATATTCTCGGATTGTGGCCGAATTGTGGCAAACATAGTGCCAAGTACGGCGAAATAATGTAAAGGATTAATGGTAGTACCTGTTAACTTGCACTTCAGGAAAGCGCGCTTTTCCAGGAAATATCTTATTTCGGGCGATGAGGTCTCGAAAACCGTTGGGCCTCGCGAGGGGTCTCGTGGGTTCGAATCCCACCCTCTCCGCCAGACTATGCGCAACCGGGTATTTCGTTAACCGATTCTTGCTTTTGGAAAATCTACAGGTGATGGCTTGTCTAAGATAGTGGCAAAAGTTGCCTACACGGCATTTCTTCTCCGTTTACGTGTGGAGCCTTTCTCATGATATCACGGTACAAAATGAAATAAGTTGATAGCGAAGTGCCGCCCCGGCATCACCGGTGGCCTATTTGCTTAACCCTCATACTGACGGAAGGCAAGAGAGAGCGAGTTCTCGAAGGGGGTACCGGCGGTCTCCGTAGTTGACCGACATGCTTGACAATGCCCAGCCGTCGGTTATATACACAAATTATGGTTAGTAAAAACATATATTGGTTAAAGATCGGGGGAGGGAAGAGCATGAAAAAGGAATTGAGATGCGTAGAAGACCCGGGAATCGTGGAGTTGGCGGATAGCCTTAAGACGTTGTCCGACCCCAATCGCCTGCGCATCGTGTGCCTTCTCCTGCGGAGCGAGAGATGCGTGTGCGAGGTGGAAGGAGAGCTGGGTATCTCCCAGCAGCTGGCTTCCCACCATCTTAACGTATTGAAGGAGAGCGAGATCCTGAGAGTAAGGAAGGAAGGAACGTCTTCCTACTACTCGGTGGCCGAGGATAAGCTGGACCGCGTTACGGACGTCTTTCTGCGCCACCTGGGACATCGCGGCAAGCTTGGGGAGAAGACATGCGATGAATAGTCTGGAAATGTCCACGATAGCTCCAGGAGGATGACCATGGAAGAGCAAAATATCGATAAAGAGAATCCCATGGTCCCGGCATGCATCGAAGGCACTATAGCCCCCAAATCAGCCGAGGAGGCCTGCGAGATAGCCACCGGGGAGAAAAAACACTTAAGCGTTTTCGACCGCTATCTCTCCATCTGGGTGGTGATCTGTATAACCATAGGCACGATCATCGGGTACTTCCTGCCCGCCACGGCGGACGCCCTGGAGAAGGCGACCTACGCCCAGGTCTCGCTACCCATCGCCGTGCTCATCTGGCTGATGATCTACCCCATGATGCTCAAGATAGACTTCGCGAGCATCCTGCAGGCGGGCAAGAAGCCTAAGGGCGTGGTGGTGACCACGGCGTCCAACTGGCTGGTGAAGCCGTTCACCATGTATCTCTTCGCGAGCCTGTTCTTATTGGTCATCTTCAGGGCCTGGATCCCTTACGACCTGGGCAAGGAATACTTAGCCGGCGCCATCCTGCTGGGGGCCGCCCCCTGCACCGCCATGGTCTTCGTCTGGAGCTACCTCTCCGACGGCGACCCCGCCTATACCCTGATCCAGGTGGCCATCAACGACACCATCATCCTCTTCGCCTACGCCCCCATCGTCGTCTTTCTCATGGGGGTCTCCGGCATCAGCATCCCCTGGGACACGGTCATCATCTCGGTGGTGCTCTTCGTGGTCATCCCCCTGTTCTTCGGGTACATGTCCCGCAGGTACCTGTTAAAGCGCAAGGGAGCGGACTGGTTCGAGAACGTGTTTCTGAAAAAGCTCAGCAACGTCACCGTGGTGAGCCTGCTCCTAACCCTGATCATCCTCTTCATCTACCAGGGGAAGACGATCGTGGAGAACCCCCTGCACATCATAATGATCGCTGTTCCCCTGACCATCCAGACCTACTTCATCTTCGCCTTCAGCTACGGCTGGGCCTGGCTGTGGAGGATCAACTTCGAGGTCGCCGCCCCGGCCGGTTTCGTCGCCGCTTCCAACTTCTTCGAGTTGGCGGTGGCGGTTGCCGTCTCCCTCTTCGGCCTGAAGTCGGGGGCTGCGCTGGCCACCGTGGTGGGCGTGCTGGAGGAGGTGCCGATCATGCTGAGCCTGGTCTGGATAGCGAAGAGGACCAAGGGTTGGGTCGACAGGCGCCATGCCGAGGCGCCGGCCAAGGCCGGGACGCTGGAGGATACGGCCTGAGCAATGAGATGCGGTATGCTATCATCATGGAGTCGGACGATTGATATGGGGCAAACGATGAAGATTATTGCCGATCAATGATGCCTCTGTCTCGAAAACCGTTGGGGGGTCTCGTGGGGTTCGAATCCCACCCTCTCCGCCAGGATCTCTAAAAATGTCCTTTCATTTGAAGAGGTGAGATAGCTGAGGATGTTCGAGAACATCACGAAGACGGTCGGGAATACCCCCCTGGTGAGGATCAACCGCATGGCGGAGGGGTGCGGGGCGGAGATATACGCCAAGCTCGAGCTCTTTAACCCCCTCTCCAGTATCAAGGACCGCATCGGCGTGAGCATGATCGAGGATGCGGAGGGCAAGGGGCTTATCGGCGAGGGCAGCGTTATCATCGAGCCGACCAGCGGCAACACCGGCATCGCCCTCGCTTTCGTGTGCGCGTCCAGGGGATATCGCCTCATCCTTACCATGCCCGACTCCATGAGCGTGGAGCGCAGGAAGCTGCTTGCCGCCCTGGGGGCGGAACTGGTGATGACCCCGGGGGTGAAGGGCATGAAGGGCGCTATCGCCAGGGCCGAGGAGTTGCTGGCAAATACGCCGGGCGGATTCATGCCGCAGCAGTTCAAGAACCCCGCCAACCCCGCCGTACACAGGGAGACCACGGCAAGGGAGATATGGGAGGACACGGAGGGAAGGGTCGATATCCTGGTCGCCGGGGTGGGCACCGGGGGTACCATCACCGGGATAGCGGAGGCCATCAAGGAGAGAAAACCCGATTTTTACGTGGTGGCCGTGGAACCCGAGGGTTCACCCGTCCTCTCCGGAGGTGAGCCGGGACCGCACGGGATACAGGGGATAGGGGCGGGGTTCATCCCCGACGTGCTCAGGATGGACCTCATCGACGAGGTCATCGCCGTCAGCGATGAGGACGCGGGGGAGACCGCGCGCAGGCTGGCCAGGGAGGAGGGCATCCTCGCCGGCATATCCTCGGGCGCCGCGACCTGGGCGGCGCTGCAGGTGGCGAGGCGGGAAGAGAGCGAGGGCAAGCTGCTGGTGGTGATCTTCCCCTCGTGCGGCGAGCGTTACCTCTCCACGTGGCTTTTCGAATCGTTGATGGGTTAAGATGGCGCTGCCCCGCACCGTATTATCTTCACATTTTCTTAACACCCGCCGGCTAATATCCTGACTGTATTATAAAGATATCGATGCAGCCCTGCCGGTGATCGACGAGCTGATCGCGAGCGGGTCGGCCGTCCATCCCTGGCTCGGTTTCACCGGCTCCACCCTGACCCTTAACGTGGCTGAACAGTACGATCTCCCCATCGATAGCGGCGCCATCGTGCAGCGAGTCGTCGCTGGCGCGCCAGCCGACGAGGCTGGACTGGAAACCGGTGATATCATCGTGTCCATAGACGGCACGGCCGTGGAATCCATGGACGAGGTGGTACTCGAGATCCGCAAGCGCGAGGTCGGCGACACCATTACCATCGACTATTACCGGGACCGTGAGCTGAAACAGACCGCGGCCGTCCTGGAGGAGAAGCCCTGAGCCACTCAGTTGATCCCTCGTTTATACGGTGCCTTCTAAAGGGAACATATATAGTGACGGAGATACATGTTCCCCCGCCACGGGCGGGACAGGTACATGGCCTTGAAAGGAGGGGAGATGCCGAACGTCACTATTGATGGCCCGATCATCGAGGACCTGGATTCCAAGAGGACACTGACCAGGGAGATAACGGACGCACTCGAGAAGGCCTACGGATTTCCGAGGCAGGCTTACGTGGTGACCATCAAAGAGAACCCGCCGGAGAACGTATGCGTCGGAGGCGAGTTGATCTGCGACCGTATAACCAGGACCGGGCAAGGAGGCACGTAGCCGCATCCTGCGCCGCACGGACCGTTACCCCGCGCTTCCTGTGCGTGGAGTCCGGACCGGGAGCTCGGCCTGCTCTCGGCGTGAGATGGATGAAGAAAAGGTCCGCGATTTTCCCGCTCTCGCTGCCCGTGATCGAGCCCGCACTGTGGGCTGGGGCGAGGAAATGTGCCCGGGGTATATGGCAAGCCCTCGTGGCGGGCCTTATAATTGGTCTTGTGCCTGAGAAGGGCGGAGAGGTTTTCCGGAAGGGTGACCGAGCTGGCCTAAGGTGATCGCCTGCTAAGCGATTGTGTGGGAGACCGCACCGTGGGTTCAAATCCCACCCCTTCCGCCAGGGAAAAAGCCCGGGAATGCGGTTCCCGGGCTTCTTCGCTTGTGTGTCGGTCATGCTCGGTAGCTAAGGGGATGAAGCCCCTTTTCCACCCCGCCGGAATCGGGGGCCTGCCGATCCGCTCAACCCTGCCGGTGCGCTGCATGCGGACCCGTGCGTACGGCATTGTGACGGGGCCAGCCAATGAGGTTCTGCCCATGCCGGCCGGACTCCTTGCGGAAGGGAGGCGGGGATTTACCCGCCCGGATAATGGGTAGAATATGAGGGATGCGCCGGGGGGATGCCACGAGATTTCACCTGATGCGGTTGGCCGGGCGCGTGATATATGGCTGGGAAAAGCAAGCGGGGTTTTGTACGAGCCGGGGAAGGCCCCCGTTTGCCGCAGCCCGTTCGTCGCCGATCCTGAAATGCATGCTGAGTAAAAGGAGGAAGAGGTGGGCAGGAGAGAGATTAAAAAGATGGCGGAGAAGGAGTCAAAGCTGCTCAAGAAGGGAGTGAAGAGGGAGAGATCGCGAAAGCGCAGGAGAAGAGCCTTGATCCTGGCCCTAGTCGGGGGCGGGGCCGTGGCCGCCCAGGCATCCAGGCAAAAAGCCGAGACGCTGCCTCCAGGGAGCGGCACGGTCACCCTGCGGGACGCGGAGCCTGGCCCCCTGACCTTCATGATGAGCGAGATGGTCAAGGGGTTTCTCCAGAATCCGTCCAAGAAGAAACTGGCCGACAGGATGAATGTCTCGGTGGCCATCCAGGACATAGAGAACCTGGAGATGGCCGCCACCATGATCTTCAAGTCGAGCGACGTGGAAGTGGTAAACGGCGTCATCGACGAGGTGGACATCTATATCGGGACCGAGCTGGCTCTCCTGCTGAGCCTGTCCGGCGCCGGCAAGGGCAAGCAGATGCTGCAGTGGCTCAAGAGCGAGGACGGGCAGAAGGTGATAAAAGCCGTGAGGGGTGGCAGGTTCAAGATACGTGGGGCGTTGAAGAACCTCCAGCAGATGGTCCTGTTCCAGAAGTTCCTGACCCCATAGCTACGGGTCGCGAGCCGGTTGGGTTGCCTCTCCAGAAAGCTCATTCTGGAAAAACACGTGAGGCATATTCGACTATGCTGCTGACCGTTTTGCGCAGGTTCTGCAGGTTGAAGGGTTTGGTTATGTAAGCGACGGCCCCCATCTCCTCGCACCTGTTTCGGTCGCCCCGGCTGGACTTGGCAGTGAGCATCACCACCGGAATATCCTTGGTGATGTCCGAGGATTTAAGGAGGCGCATTACCTCGTAGCCGTCCATCATCGGCATCATGAGGTCGAGCAGGATTATGTCCGGCCTCTTTTCCTGCGCCAGGCGAAAGGCCTCTCTCCCGCTGTCGGCAAGGAGGACCTCCATGCCGGTCTTGGTCAGGTTGATCTCTATAAGGCGCAGCAACAACCTGTCGTCGTCCACCACCAGCGCGCTTGCGGTCATGGCGGACCACCTCCTCAGGAAATATATTCCCATCTGCCGAGAAGGGTAAACTGCATCATGGGTTTCATGCCTGGCGGCCTTGCGGCGCGCAGTCCACTGCATCGTTGACAGGGTTTATCGATGGATATTATTATATGACTGACTAGCCAGTCGTTTTCCGATATCTTTTTCAGATGTCTCATATTCGCAGGAAAGTGATGGATCAAAAGGCAGTTGATCGATGGCGGAGAAAGAGAAAAGCTGGGACCTCAATGGTCTGGTAAAGGCCTACGAGACGGATGCGGGATCGGCTCTGAGCCGCACGCAGATCGGTCGCTATATCAAGGAGGGCATCCTGCCCCAGCCGGACGAGAGAGCGATGTTCGGAGAGCATCACCTGGAGAGGCTGCGCATGATAGAGCACCTGCGTTCGCGTTACGGCATGTCTTTGCGGGATATCTCGGGCCTGTTCGGGGTGATAGTGAGTTCGGGATCCGCCGAGGCCAGTAGTGAACCGGAGCCGGAGAAGCAGGTCGTGGACCGCAGGGAGCGCATCATCTCCAACGCCACCGAGCTCTTCGCCGCCAAGGGTTACCACGGCACGACCATCGACGAGATCGTGCAGACTACGGGGATCGCCAAGGGGACTTTCTACGTATACTTCGAGAGCAAAGAGGAGATCCTGGTAGAGGTGATAAAGCGGCTTATCAGCAACACGATGGAAAAGATCGACGACAAGCTGGCGCAGAAGAAAAAAATTGATTTCGTGACCCGTATTGAGATCAAGGGCCAGGAATTGCTGGATCTCTACCTCGAGCGGAGCGAACTCATTTACATGCTCCTGGGCGAGACGGTGGGAAACAGGCGCCTCATGGAGCAACTCAAGGACGTCTACGAAAAACTGGCGCAAAGGATCGAGGAGGATATAAGGGAGGGCGTGGAATCCGGCGAGATATTTCCCTTCAAGGACCTCAAGACCATCTCCTACGCACTGGTCGGCATGGGCCAGAGTATCGCCGTCCTGCTTTCGGGAAGCGTCGATGGCCAGAAGGAAAAGACATGGAAGACGCTGCACGAGTTCATCACCCGCAGCTTCGCGATATGAATAACGGCATGAAATAGGACCCCGGTTTCCGGCAAACCGGGGTCAGCAGGGAGGGAGGTGTTCCGGCCTGAGAACCGGAACACGGATGAGGTCACGCTGAGGAGGGTCTCTTCGCGGAACTCATCTGCGGATTCATTAGGGAGGAAAGTCCCGGCTCCCAGAAGGAGTTCCGCACCCTTATCCTCTGTGCGGAGACCTATCAGGAAGTCATGCTACCATAAAGTAACTTTCAATGCAAAGCTTTTATTCCTCAGTGGACGGAATGCCCCGGAAGCTCTGTTATAATGTTCTTGCTCACGACGGCGGCTTCGTGGCGGGGGTCTACGGGGATAAGGACATCGTCTCGCCGGTTGCCTTTAAGTAAAGCAGACATCAATACCTGGTAAGGCTTGCTCGCCCGCGACCCGGGCTGGCAGGAGAAAAGGGAGGAGTATTGGCCATGATGGGAGGAAATTGGGGCAAAGTGCTTAAGGTCGATCTCACCACCGGGACCACGGAGGAGCTTGAACTGGAGGAGAAGCTCTACCGCGATTTCCTGGGAGGAAGCGGCCTGGCTGCCAAATGGTTCTTCGACAACGAGGGTTGGAAGGTTGAACCCCTTTCCCCGGAAAACCCCTTGATGATCATGAACGGCCCTCTCTCGGGGACCACCCTCCCCGGGGTTTCGCGCATCGAGATCTGCGCCCGTTCTCCGCTCACCGGCATATGGGGAGAGGCATCGATGGGCGGCCACTTCGCTCCCCAGCTCAAGAAGACCGGCTACGACGGTATCATCGTGACCGGGGCTTCTGAAAAACCGGTCTACCTCTACGTGACCGACGAGAAGGTGGAGGTAAGGGATGCCTCGGGCCTATGGGGAAAGGATAACTACGAGACCGAGGAACTGTTAAAAGGCGAGGTGGGAGATAAACGTGCCCAGGTCATCTCCATCGGTCCGGCTGGAGAGAACCTGGTGAAGTTCGCATGCGTGATGAACGACCGCGGATCCACCGCGGGAAGGTGCGGCATGGGGACGGTGATGGGTTCGAAGAAGCTCAAGGCGGTGGTGGTGCGCGGCAACAAGAAAGTGCCCGTGGCCGACGAGGCGGGCTTCAAGGAAGCTCGCGACAAGATGAACGAACTGCTGAAGTACAGCCTGGTGGCCGATGGCCTGAAGAATTTCGGCTCCAACGTGCACATGGAGTACGGCATGGCCATAGGGGACGTACCCACCAAGAACTGGCGCATGGCTTACTGGGATAAAGGTCCCGGAAATCTCGGGGGTACCGCGGTGGCCAGCAGCATACTCACCAAGAACCATTCCTGTTTCGGCTGTCCCATCTCGTGCAAGAGGATCGTCGAGGTGAAGTCGGGCCCCTACGCCATGGAGGAAGGTCCTGGCTCGGAGTACGAGGCCGCGGCCGCCCTGGGGACCCTGCAGCTCATGGAGGACAGGGATGCGAACAACAAGGCCAACGAGCTCTGCAACCGCCTGGGCATGGACGTCATCTCGTGCGGCTCCACCCTTGCCTATGCCACCGAGGCCTTCGAGTCCGGGTTGATCAGCGAGAAAGATACCGGCGGGATTAAGCTGGGATGGGGCCAGCCGAAGGTCCTGCTGGAACTGATCGAAAAGACGGCACGCAGGGAGGGTATCGGCGACGATCTCGCCGAGGGGGTCCGGGCCATGGCCGAGAAGTACGGCGGCTCCGAGATGGCCATCCACGTCAAAGGGCTGGAATGCCCCATGCACGACCCCCGCGGCCTGTGGGCCATGGCCCTCACCTATGCCACTTCCATCCGGGGGGCATGCCACTGCGCCGATGCCAACCTCTACATCGAGCTCGGCCTGCTCGAGCTGAAAGAGCTGGGCGCCAAGAGGACCTGGCCCTACAAGGCCAAGGGCAAGGCGGCGCAGACGGTGGCGGCGCAGAAGAAGGGGGTCATCGCCAACTCGGCCAATATCTGCGAATACGCCTGGAACGCAGCGGGCGGGCACTTTTCCGAGATGGCCATGATGCTCAACCCCCTGACCGGTTTCAACTACACCATAGACGAGCTGACCCGGGCGGGAGACCGCATCTGGTATATCAAGCGTGCCCTGGGGAACCTCATGGGGGTCACGCGCGAGGACGACCAGCTGCCGCGGCGCATACTGCAGCCCCACCTGGAGGGCGTCACCCCCAGCCTCCACTCCGCGGTGTACCCGCAGTTCATGTCCCTGGCTCCCCTGCAGAAGCTGAAGGTAGACGCGGTGATCAACTTCACCGCCAGCATCCTCTCCAAGTACCTCTACCCCAACATGGACAAGATGCTCACCTCCATGAACAAGCTGCCCGGGTTCTCGGGCCGCCGTAAGAAACTGGAGTCTGGGGATGCGGAGGAGAGAAGGCGCAAGACCGTGGCCTTCGATGAGATGCTGCAGGACTTCTATTCACTGAGGGAGATAGACGCAGAAGGGCGCCCCAGCCGCAGGCGCCTGGAGGAACTCGGGCTCGGGGATATCGCCAAGACCTTATACGTATGAGAGTATCCAGCGGTATACGAGAAAGCGCGCGGCTATGCCCAGGGTAAAGTTCTTCACCATGCTGCGCAAAGTGACGGGAGAGCCGGGTTACGATAGCTCGGCTCCCACCGTAGCGGCGGTTATGAAGGAAATCGAAAGGAAATATGGAAGCGGCGCTTCGCGTTACATGAAGAGCTGCATAGTGCTGGTAAACGGCCGCAACATCGGCTGCATGAAGGGCGGAAGAACCAGGCTGGGGCCGGAAGACGAGGTGTCGCTCTTTCCCCGGGTAGCCGGCGGTTGATCCCCGGCCCGATGCTTGTTACATACCGGCCTAGACCGGGGTGATGGTGATGCCCGTTCCCGCATTCGTAGGCCTCTGCACCTGCAGTTCCGCCAGGGCGCGTACGCAGGCGTTTACCAACTCCTCGCCGCCGGTCACTCGCTCCAGCGCCTCCTGCAACTGGGAGGAAACGTCCCCCAGGTTGACGTTCGACGCCAGGTAGGACCATTGACGCAGGTGGTCCTTCTCCTGCTCGAGACGGTCCGCGCTATGTTTCAGGGCTACCTTCAGGGTAACCAGGTCTATACCCTCCCTGCACATCTTACCCACCTCCTGTCATAGGGGTTTTCAAACACAATCCTCGGGCGCTGCCTTTCCCAGCTCGACCATGGCCGCGCGCAAGGTCTCCTTTCCCTTCTCAGTCATGGCGAGTAGCGGAAGGCGCATGCCCCCCACCTTGACTCCCATCCAGTTGAGGGCCTGCTTGATCGCGGTGGGGTTAGGCTCGCAGAAAAGGGCGCGCACCAGGGGCAGCACCCGGTAATGCAGTTCGCGCGCCTCCTCCACCTTCCCTTCCCAAACCAGGCTGCACATGCGGCTGAACTCCACCCCCAGCACGTGGCCGACAGCGGCTATACAGCCCTGCCCCCCCAGGCAGAGCACGAGAAAGCTCACCGGGTCCTCGCCGGAATAGACAAAGAATTCCCTGCCCGCCTTGCGGGACTCCTCGATGATGGCGCTTACCTGCAGGATGTCACCCGAGGCCTCCTTCACCCCGACTATATTGTCGATCTCGGAAAGGCGCAGCATGGTGCTTGTCTCTATGTTCCTTCCCGTCCTGAAGGGGATGTTGTAGATGATGAGGGGCAGGGACGTGCTCTCGGCTATGGCCTTGTAATGTTCGTAGATCCCATCCTGGCTCGGGCGGTTGTAATAGGGGCTTACCTGCAGGCTCCCGTCCACGCCCAGTTTTTCCGCCGCTACGGTCATCTCGATGGCTTCCGCGGTGCTGTTGCTCCCGGTGCCGGCAATCACGGGCACCCGGCCCACCGTCTCCTCCCTGACGATCTCGATCACCGTCATGTGTTCCTCGTGGCTGAGGGTAGGCGATTCACCGGTGGTGCCGCACGGGATTATCGCGTCGGCTGCCTGTTCCTCTATGAGGTACTTGACCAGTTTTCTCAAGGCCGGCTCATCCAGGTTGCCCCTCTCGTCGAAAGGCGTTACCAACGGGATAAGGCATCCCTTCACGTTCCACGCACCCATCCATACCTCCTCTGTCATCCCGACGCTCTATCCATATATCATAGCAGAATGGGGAAGATACCAGCCCCGGCCATAGCGGCGAACGCGATCGCCTCGAGCAGAGGTGGATGCCTCGCCATATGACCGGGCTCCGACCCTAAAGCCGGTTCGTTCGGGGCCGGTGGACATGGAGAAGGAAGGTCCAAAGCCGCTGATAAAATGGTTATTAATGGTAATTTGACACTATTTTCGGCAATATTACCCCCTACCCTATTGACACTCGAAAGGAGAATGTTATTATTGAAACGTTCCGGCTGAACTCGGGGGAAAACCTGAACTGAAGCGCTTTTTAGGCTTGCTCGTCCGGAACGTAGGTAGAAACCCAGGATGCCGAGTAGAAAACGTCGAGCCCCTCGTTCGGCGGTCCCAAAGGTATCTTGGGTTTCTACTTTTTGCTTTTTGAAACGGGCTTGTATAACCTGGGACGAAAAGGTTAACTTGTACGCTCGTGCGGGGGGAGAACAACGGCTACGTCGGTCGTCAGGAGGTGTGAAGGTGGCAAGTACACTGGCAGGAAAAAGGGTCGTGATAATCGGCACGGGCATGGGAGGCTCCAGCGTCTCCGCGCTTCTGGCCAAAGAAGGCGCCAGGGTGACCGTCCTGGAGAGGAACAGCTACCCGGGAGGCAAGGCCGCCAGCTTCGAGCGAGAAGGCTATATATACGACACGGGCGTGCACTGGCTGGCCCGGGGGAACAAGGGGCCGATGGGGGAGGTCGCCGATATCGTGGGGACGGAGATCAGGTTCTGTGCCCTGGATACCGCGATGGAGTTCACCACCGGTGGTCGTATCGCTAAATTATCCCAGAATATGGATGAAGAGGAATCCCTGCGGAAGCTTTTCGAGGAGATCGGCGTGCTGCCCGAGAACCGCGAGGGAGCACATGCCCTGTTCAAGGACATGGCGCGAGAGCGCTCGCCCGAGGAGCTGGAGGAACTGGACGAGACCTCTTTCGCGGAGTATATCGCGCGCTTCGTCGATGACGAGCAGCTGAACCGGGTGCTCGACGGCTTCACGGGCATGTACATGTGCATCTCCCGCAAGGCCGCATCCGCGGGGGAGTTCATATTGTGCTTCTCGGGCCAGAGCAAAGAGAAGAACCTCTGCTACCCCATAGGCGGCATGCGTGCCGTCCCCATGGCTTACCTGGACGCCCTGCAGTCCATGGGAGGCGAACTGCGCTATTCCACCCCCGTGGAGAGGATAGTGCTGGAAGGCGGCAAGGTGCGGGGAGTAGAGGCGGGAGGTTTCATCCCCGCCGACATCGTTATCAGCAACAATGGGATCAAGGAGACGGTAGCCCTGGCCGGGCGGCACAACTTCCCCGATGAGTACCTGTCCATGGTGGATGGCCTGAGGCTCTCTTTCGGGGCGGTAAGCGTGAAGTACGCGCTGGATGCCGAGGTCGTCAAGTCCCCCCTCTCCTGCTATTTCCCGGATTTCCGCGACCAGAGCCTGGTGGACAGGCAGGCCGCCATATTCGTGCCCGTGCCCTCCGCAGCCGATCCGTCCCTGGCGCCTGCCGGGTGCCAGCTCGTGCTCGCGGGCTCCCTGGCGCCTCCGGGGCTGGACGAACCCGAGCAGGTCAAGGCGATCTGCGACGAGATGCTCGACCGCATCGAGAACACCATGCAGGACTTGTTCCCTGACCTCGAGGAGCACGTCGTCTGGAAAATCCGCACCGACACGCGCTACATCTCCGAGATCTCCGGAAGATGGAGCGGGGAGGTCATCGGCGTGGCGCAGAACCGCCACCAGGTGGGCAGGAAGCGACCCTCGAGCGTTACGCCCGTGCAGGGCCTTTATCTCGTGGGAGCCGACGCGGGGGGCAGGGGCGTAGGCACGGAGATGGCCGTGGACAGCGCTCTCAACCTGTGGAGGATGCTCCGCAATGATTAGGGGCCGTATCTTCGATCTTCGGTTTTTTAACTAGCCCGCGGAAACAAACTCCTGGAAGGAAACCGAAGATCGAAGATACGGCCCCCTATTCCCTGCGCCGCACGCAGTTGCGCCCCGCTTCCTTGGCCTCGTAGAGCGCGGCATCAGCCTTGGCCACTATATCGGAGCGCTTCTCGATGCCGGGTGACGGGTAAGAAGTCACGCCCTGGCTCACGGTCACCTTTACCGCTTTTCCATTCGACTGGGGAAAATCGTGGTTCTCGACCGCCATGCGGATGCGGTCCGCCGTGAACATGGCGTCCTCGAGATCCGTTTCCGGTAGAAGGATCGCGAACTCCTCTCCTCCATAACGGGCCAGGATATCCATGCTTCTCAAGCATCCCCTGATCAGATTGGCCATTTCCTTGAGTATCTCGTCGCCGTAGAGATGGCCGTAGGTGTCGTTCAGACGTTTGAACAAGTCGATATCCAGCATGATAAAGGAGAAAGTGGTGCGGTAGCGAGTGGCGCGCTTGAACTCCTTCTCGAAGAGCTCCTGAAAAAAGCGGTGATTGTATATCTTGGTCAGCCCATCCGTGATAGCCATGCGCTTGGCGCCCTCGTAGAGGCGCGCGTTATCAAGGATCATAGTCAGCTCGTTGCTTACCAGGTTAAGGATGGCGGGAGCGTCCCGGCGAAAGGCCGGGGTGGGAGGACCCGCTGCATCCAGCACCCCTATCACCGTCTTGTGGGCGGTCAGCGGGATATGGACGTAAGCCGGACTGGCCTGCTTCTCCCCGACGGTGTCGCTGATCCTGTCCTCGTTCAGGACCAGCCGTTCTATGAGCGAAGGGTCATTGACCTGCCACGCGTATCCGGTAGCCGCCTGCAATGTATCCTGCGCCAGCTCCTCCAACGCCTCCCTGGTGCTGGGATGGTTGACGTAGATGTACAGCTCCCGCTCGGCGAGAAAGAGCAGGCTGGCCGCATTGTAATTGAAGAGCTTGCCCAGGATCTCGAAAACGGAGTTGACGGTCTCGGAGAAATCCTGGAGCGATCCCGAGAGTGAGGCGATGTCGTTGAGGATGGTGGTCTCGTATAATTTGCGGTCCAGGAGGTCGGTTATCTTGTCGATGACGTAGTCCTCGGTCACGTTCTTTTTCCTCTTGCGGGAGAGCTCCCTCGCCTCATCGTATTCTCCTGCCTTGGACAGCAATTCGCCAGCCTTTTCCAGCAGGTTTTCGGGCTTGAAACCCTTGGTGATATAGGCGTCGGCCCCCGCCTTGAGCCCCCAGAACATGTCGCTATGGTGCTCCCTCCCGGTGAGCATGATCACGGGCATCCACGAAGTGAGCTGGTCCTCCTTGAGCAGCCTGCAGACCTGGTATCCTTTTATCTTGGGCATCTCGACATCGAGGATCATGAGGTCGGGCAGGAGCGAGAAAGCCTTGATAGCGGCCTCTATCCCGTCCCAGGCTACGTCCACTCTGTAGCCCGCCTGTTCCAGGATGGAAGTCGTGACCTTGACTACCAGCTTGTTGTCGTCGGCCAGAAGAACGTGGCCCTTCTCGCCCATGGCTATCACTCCCGCACCACACAGACACGAACGCCTGGCGAGTGCAGCCCCTTATCCCGGCCAGCTTTTGCGTCGCCGCCGGCCAAAAGAACGTGGCCTTTCCCGCCCATGGCTATCACTCCCGCACCACAAGATTACGCGCTTGATTTATCGGCCTTGAAGCGTTTTAGGTTGAACCAGCAGAGGAACGGCTGGCAGGCTCGACTTTCTTCCTGGACGGGTTGGGGGGGGTTGGGTTCATCGGGTTGCCTGCAGGCCGGGGACCCATGCGGGTTATTTACGGCCCTTGCGGGGCGCGGAGCAACAGCTCGATTTTTCCGCCCTCCTGGGCGGCGGCCAGGCGGCATGCCTCGTCGCATGTGACCTGGAGCACTATGCACTCGCCCCCGTTATCGCTGGAAACGGCGGCGGTGTCTTCTCCGGCCACATAAAACGGTATGCCGTGCACGTGAAGCACCTCTATGTTCTCCAGCAGCGCGGTCGCTCCGTCCCCGTTAACGGCAAGGATATCGATACGGCTGCCCGCCGGCAGCTCGGAGGCGGGGAAGGAAACCGAGGATGCCGCAAGCGGATAGGCGCGGAAACCCCTGTCCAGCGAATCGAGGACCAGGCCCCCTTCTCCCCGTGCCAGCAGCGAACTCTCGAGGAGGGGCTCGCCCGCCTTGACGCTGGATCGCAATGTTGACCCGGTTACCGCGAAAATATCGGTATAGGTGCCGGGCAGCAGGTAGACGTCGGGGAAATCGACCAGGGACAGCGAAGAGGGATCGAGCACTTCTCCCGCACCCAGGTCCCTTGCCGCCACTACCAGTTGCACGAGCCTGCCGCTTTCGGCCATACGTGAGCGGAGACCCTGAAGATAGACGAGGAGGCTTGCGGCGGCGAGCCCCGCCGCCGATACGGATACGA
>CAYWXM010000023.1:0-157828 GCA_964462595.1 uncultured Actinomycetota bacterium | reverse complement strand
AGGCGTGGAGCTGCGCTACGGCATCAACCCGAACCGCATGACCTCGCTGGAGAGGGACGTCATCCAGATGGAGGCGGATATCAAGGCCGCGCGCCTGCTCACCTGGAGAGCATTGTGGATGCTGGATAACGGCCTGCGCAACGACCTGCAGTCGTCTATCGCCAAGGCTAAGGCCGGCCTGGCGGTGACCCGCATAACCCAGAAGGCGGTGGAGCTCATGGGCCCCCTGGGTTATTCGAGGGAGCTGCTGCTGGAGAAGTGGATGCGCGACTCCAAGATAAACGACATCTTCGAGGGCACGGGACAGATACAGCTGCTCATAACCGCGAGGCGCTTACTTGGCTTCGGGCGCGACCAGCTGAAATAAAACGAGAAGGAGATGGGCCGGGGAAACCCGGCCCATTTTTTTTGCGCATGATCGTGGACCACGGCGGCGGATGAGTGTAGCGAGATTTAGCCGTATATAAGCAGAACAAGCAATATGGTGGTCACGCGCTGGCAGATTAATACTACATAAATGACAGGACAAGATAAGAACGTGATTATGCGCATCTGGGCACACGTGATGCCGGGAAGCTGGTAAGGATGATTTAAGCGAGGCGGGTTGTGATAAAATGTATTGCGTTTCTGGTGGCGGTGTTTATGAAACCGGGAAAGAGGATCGAAAGACGGATCAGGACCGCCTCGATTATGGCTAGGAGCAGAGCGGCGGGTGACGATACGGTTGTTCATGAATAAGCTTCGAGTCTCACGGAACGCGGGGGCCGAGGTATCTGTCAAAAATGGTTATGGAAATGAGAAAATAAATGGAAAACGGTGGGCAATATCCTGTTGATGGCTTGATCGGTAAAAGGTGGGTAAGGGGCAAGGGACTGTCGCGTTACTCGACGTTCATGCGCGTCTGCAAGGAATGTGGTGTACCCTATGCCATATCCAAGAACCATATCTGGGAGGAACACGGGAGAATACTCAGCCGCGACACCTCGCAGAGGCTGGTTATCGTAGAGACGAAGATAATCGACGGAATCCTGGCAAAAGCGTCCGACATAGTGGAAAAAGACGTAGGGAAGAGTTTTATCTATGCCAAGGCCTTCGATGCCTACAAGTACGTGGATTCCGTTATGGTGGGATGGAAAAAGATAGCTACCGCGTTCCCCCTGGCCAGAAGGCCCTTCTACGAGCTCATGTGCGATCAGGCCCGTATCCTGGGCATGGCCGACGCCAGCCTGTTGAGTTACAAGAGGGGCAGGGAACTGGTCATTTCCTGCACGCAGTGCTATAACAGGACTTTCTTTGCGGGAGATATCCTGGGGGCCGTTTATTGCGGGGAGAACAGGGCGGCGAATATAGATATCAGCGACAGGGGGGGCGACATAAGATTCAAAGCGACCGTGTCCGATAACGAACGCTTTGAGGCCATAGAAAGGTATTCTTTCTCGTGGGAGGTTCCACTACCTGGATACATAAGCTATAAACGCTGCAGTAGATGCGGCGTGCCTTTCCAGGTAAGTTTCTTCACCTGGGACTTCGCACGAGGTTCAATGGTGGATACCCATAACGGGGAGCCGGTGACGCTTATCGATGTGGCGGGGATTAACGCGGCATACGAAGAGCTGAAGGCGGAACACGGGAACTGGGTAGAAGGCTTTCTGGCCAACAAGATAAAGGATATGGTGGATGAAATACTGCCCGGCCTGGAATGGAAAAGGCGCCGCACGGAGGAGAGGATACGCGACCTCTTCTTTATGGCCTATAGGGGCATGGGCAATCCCATTTTCACGGAGTCAACCGCTGATGGGATGAGGGCAAGGATAGAGAACCCCTTTAACTACCCCATTGTTGCAGGCATAGCGGCTTCTTTTCTCTCGCGAGGCAGGCAGGTGTCTTTCGACTGGGAGAGGTCGATGCCTGGAAGGCTGGAGGTTAATCTCCATTTCCTGTAATGACGGAAGGTGGCGTAACGGGGAATATATCAAGTCTCGGGCTGGTTGCGCTCAAGGCTGTCCCCCCACTCCTGCTGCAGTAGGTCGAAGAGTTCCCTTACCTCCCCACGTATCTCGGTCTTGCGTTCCTCTTCCCTGATACGGCGGCGGGTCTTGAAGTCGGGATCGTGAAACACCCTGCTGATGAGGGCCTCCGCGTCGCCCCCGCTGAACTCCCTGCTCAGAAAGAGGGCGGGTCGGCTCTCACCCTCCTCTTTATGCCATTTCTCGACGGCGATTCCGTAGAAGCGGCACAGTACGTTCTTGGCTTTGACCAGTTCGAAACCATCCAAACCGAATTCCAAGGCGATCTCCTCTTCGTAAACAAAGCCCTTCTCGCTGATCAGCAGGGCTATTTTTTCTGCTATTTCACGCGGATCCAAGTTCAACACCTCTCTGGCTGTGGCTAGACGGATACTATTTTATCGGTAGCATGATGTGATCGATTTAGATTCAAAGCGAAAGAATCGGCCATGAAAAGGATAAGAACCAATGTGTGGCGATAAAAAACGGGGCGAGCCGGTGCGTTCACAGCCGGGATTACCGAGCATTCTCATGTGCACGGAAACTCCGGGCGCGGTGACGGCAATACGGATATGTTGCGAAGAAAGAGAGCGCGTACTGCTTATGCCCTGCTCCTGCAGTGCCGGAGCAAGAGACCGAGTTCCCGTCAGCGATGGGCGGAGAGGTTGGTGATGAAAGATCTGCTGCCCGTCTCCTCGCGCAGGTATTCGTCGAAGTCGTCCTCGGTGACATCGATACCAGAGTAAAGAAATAACGTATAAAGATAGAAGCTCATGTAGGTCCATTCTCTCTGCAGGTCTTCCATGAGCTTCTCGCGCTTGCTCTTTATGGGGATAAGACGCTCTCCCTCGTATTCGAACTCGTTGATCTTTCTCCTTAAGTCCCTGCAGTTCCGTATGGCGTCACGGGTCTCGTACTCGAGATCCATCTTGCTCATGTTGTTGATATTGCGTATCCAGGGGGTTATCTCGTCCGATGCCCGGCCGTGCTTGTGCAGGTTGTAATATGAGGCGAGCTTTCGGAGCACCTCATCGGAGACCTTGACCATGTATAACCCTCCTAGTCTATATCGTCGCTCTCGCTACGGATTAAGGGTGAGTATCTTGCGAGCCAGCTCGGGATAACGGGCGATGAAAAGCAATTCGTCTTCCACCAGGGGTTTCTGGGTGGTTACGTTGGCATATCTCACCAGCTCCAGTATATCCCTGGCCTCCTCCTCGCTTTGGAACTCAACCTCGAGTTTCTCGTATACGTTGCGAAAGCCCTTGATGCCGGAGTACTCACCCAGGGTAATATTCCTGCCGGTCTCGATGATCTCAGGTTCTCCCCTGCCCAGTTCCTCGTAATCGTAAAGCTCGTAATTGCGCCTGCTCTTCAAGGCGCCGTCTGCGTGTATCCCCGATTCGTGGGCAAAAGCGTTTTCTCCGACCCCTGGCTGGTTGACCGGTATGGGAACGCCAAAAGCGTATGAGGTGTATTTAGCCGTCTTCCAGGCCGCCATGAGGTTTACGGAGTCATCCATTACTTCCTCCCCATCGAATAGTGTTGATTTTTTGATGGCGAGGACAGTCGAAACCAGGTCCGCGTTTCCAGCCCTTTCCCCCATGCCGTTGATCGTGGTGTTGATGTATGCGTTTACCCCACCATCGAGCGCGCCCTTGGCGCCTGCTGCCGAGCAGCCTATCGACATGCCAAGATCGTTGTGAAAATGCAGCTCTATATCGATGCCGGTCTCCTCGGCCAGCAGCTTGATTCGATCGTATACGGTAAACGGGTCGTTGAATCCAAGGGTGTCGCAATAGCGCACGCGCTCTGCGCCAAGTTCCTTGGCGGCACGCGCAAAAGCGATGAGATGCTCGTCTGAGGTCCGGGATGCGTCCTCGGCATTGACGCCTATGGACTCGAAGCCGAGTTCCCCGGCGCGCTCGAGCGCCCTGCGCATCAGGTCGATGATAGCCTGGAAATCGTAACGGCCGCTCCATTTTCCGCGTATCATCTGGTCAGATGTGGAGATGGAGATATTTATGTATTTCAGATCCGGCACCATCTTCCGAGCCAGCTCCACGTCTTCTGGAAGTGCCCTCACCCAGCCTGAGAGCCGCGTGTGATGAATGACGCCTATTTCCGCGAGAGCAAGGTTCGCTTGAAGGTAATTGACCTCGTGCCGGGTGGTGGGAAACCCGAATTCGCTTTGCCATATGCCCATTTCGTCAAGGAGCATGTTGATGATGGTCTTTTCGAGCTTGGCGAGCCCGAGACGAGAGGTCTGGACTCCATCGCGGTTGGTGACGTCCACAAAATATATGCGCTTGCGGTTTTCCCCATTGCCACTATCCGCTGCATTAGAAGCCCGCTCAGACATCTATTTCCTCCCGCTTTTACGGTCATGAATATCAAGATCCTTGACGGCAGTATAAAGTATATCAAAGAGGTCCTTTATCTGCTCTCGCTCCAGGCATGAGAAAGCTATGCGCATGTCGCGTTCACCGATGGCAATAGTGCCTACCCCGTAAGCGTTCAGAAGGTGCTTGCGCAGGCGCTCGGCGTCGGTATGGAGTAGCTGAATGCACATGAAATATCCCGCATTGAACGGATAAGGGCGAAAAGCTTCCGCATATTCATGGCTGGAAAGGGTCTTTTTCATCTCCTCGTATCTTTCCTTGAGGAGGTGGAATTTCTCTCTCTTTTCCTCCTCGTAACCGGGTGATTTTATGGCATGGATGAGAAGTGACTGCGAAGGGGTAGAGCTCTTGGATATCGTGCCGCGGATAAGGCCGCCCACCTTTTTTTCCATGGCGTCGTAAACCGCCTGCGTTTCGCCCGGGAGGGAGAGGGAAAAAGTGATGAAACCCAGCCTGAACCCCCAAACGTAATCCTCCTTGGTGGGGCCGTCCACCTTGATGGCGGTCAGGCGCGGATGCGAATCGGCCAGAAGGGAGAAAAGCGATTGTGAATATACTTCCTCGTCGTAGAAGAGGCCGGTATACGCATCGTCCACGCATGCCACCACGTTTGCGCCCGCTTCGGACACATCTACCAGGGCTTCCGCTATAGCTGCGGCCTCCTGGGGATAGGGGGTGTAGCCGGTGGGATTGTTGGGGAAATTAAGCAAGACCAGTATCTTATTGCGGCCTTTGTATGCGAATAATGCGTCGCGGAAAGAGCGTGTATCCAGCCTGTACTCGGAATCGAAAAACGGATAAACGCGTATATCCGCTCCTCGGCGTGTTGAGAAGATCAGGCGATAGTTGCCCCACATCATGTCCGGCAGCAGAAGGATATCACCGGCGTCACAGAACATGTCGGCGAATATGCTGAGCCCGTGGGTCAGGCCATTGGTGACGATGGGAAGGGAACAGATCTTTCCTTCCAGGCCGGGATTGAGATCTGCCTGGTGCTTGCGCCATAAGCTTCTGAGCTCGGGAAGGCCGGTGGTGGGAGCATAAGGAAAGGTTTCTTCGGGCTTGAGATACTTGATGTATTTCCGCAGGCTTCGCAGGTAGAGCGGTTTGCCCTTCATGGTTGCGATGCCGATGGTGGCGTTATAGCGGCTGGCCTCCCTTTTTGCCTCTGCGGTCTGGGTAAGGATGCCCCTGGGGAAGAAGAGCTCGCGGCCCAGGGCGGATAATGAGCCGTAGAGCGAGGGCGCCTGGTTGCGGATGATCTCGTTTAGCTCTAAAGCGAGCGGCTCGATGATGCGACCTCCTTAAGCTACCCGTTATTGCCAATATGATTGTACGTGAAACGGAGGAGTTCCGTGTCGCGATTCCAGCCAATTATATAGGAAGTACACATGCTGTAATAGTGAAAGCAAAGAAGAAAGACGTTCGAGGGAGTCGTTTTTACTCCAAGCCTTGCGTCTTCAACGGCAAACGAAAACGCTCGAGGCTCGATCAACAACTCGTCTGTTCAGGACTTGCCCAATCTCGCCTTGGCGATATCCCAGGCGTAGTCGTAGAGATGCATGCCCTTGGAGAGGGCAAGCGTTTCCCCTGCTTCTACGCCTATCTCGTCGGCCATGTACTCCTTCAAGAGCTGGATACCCGCCAGGTTGCTGGGAAACCCTGCCCAGAGGTCCCAGGAGCGGAAATATACCACGAAATGGAGTTTTTTTTCCTCGGGATAGATACGGGTGTCTATCTGGCGCAGGCATGGTGGATCTTCGAGGTATATGGCCTCGGGGTCGCAGACCGCCATGCAGGCCTGGTTGGTAGCAAAACCATCCTCGCGGTAAATGCGGATCACCTCTTGAACCTGCTCTTCGAGGTACATGCCATAGGTATAATCCTCGTTTTCCGCTTTGGAGCAAGAAGAGCATAGCTTGTCCAGATATTCGTGCACGTAGTTCATGTCGGTGGGCGGGGGCAGGCCAATACCGGGCGGAATATCCGGTATTAAAGGGCGCGTCTCCGGGAACCTTATCTTGATCACTACGAAGTCGTATTCCATGCGCAGGTTCCCCTTGAAGCTGCCGCGATCGATACGATATTCCCTTCCCTTTTCAAAAATCCCGTAAACGCACTGGAACCAGGCGTCAGGTAGATCTCTGGCCTCTATGAAGGTAACATCCACGGGAACTCCGGACCTCCGTTCGCTTCAAACCGTTATTCAACGACTTTACCTCAAAACCCTGCACAAAATCATATTAGCACTACGCAGTGACATGAAGAATAGGCAGGCAGGATTGACCCCGCACGGAGTAACAATGGGCGCCCTTCTGGTAGAATTACATCGAGTCCGGTCAACTAGGGCAGGACCGTGAAGCCAGGAGGGAGACGAAAAGCGTCATGGGCGAGATATTGGCCGTGGGAGGGTGCGACGTTGGATCGACCACCGGTAAAGCGCTGATCATGAGGGGCGGGGAGGTGCATGGGTATTCCATAATCCCCTGCGCCGTGCGTCCTGAGATGACTGCCGAGATGGCCCTTGACAAGGCCCTCGAGGAGGCCGGATTGCCCTCGCGCTCGGAGCTGGCATATATAGTAGGCACGGGTTACGGCCGCGTACGCATACCTTTCGCATCGGAAAACGTATCCGAGATAACCTGTCACGGACTAGGTGCCTTTCATCTCGACCCCGCCGACCGCACCCTCATCGACATAGGGGGGCAGGACTGCAAGGTAATAAAGATAAGCCCCAAGGGCAAGGTAGTCGATTTCGCCATGAACGATAAATGCGCCGCCGGCACCGGCAGGTTCTTCGAGGCCATGGCGCGCGTGTTGGAGATATCGCTTCAGGATCTTTCGGAGTTATCACTCAAATCCAATAACCCGGCCCAGATAACCAGCCAATGTAGCGTTTTTGCAGAATCCGAGGTGATAACCCTGCTAAACGAGGGTGCCGAGATAACGGATATCGCCGCTGGAATCAACGAGGCCATAGCATCAAGACTGGCCTCCATGGTGCGCAAGGTCGGCCTGGAGGAAGAAGTAACCGTGTCGGGAGGTTGCGCTAAAAATCATGGCCTCATCCTGGCGCTGGAGAAGAAGCTGGGAGTGAAGGTCAAGGCGTTGGAAATGGATCCCCAGGTGATCGGAGCCCTGGGAGCGGCGCTCATAGCCGCTCGCAGGGCAGAAGAGGGTAACGGAGGTTCTTAAGCAGCATATGCGATACCGGGCTTCCCTGGCAGGTCAAGTCCAGCTCGCAGCGCCTTAAAAGAGAGAGGGAAGATCGAGACCACCCGTGTTTAGAGGTGATTAAGATGCCGCAAGAAGATGAGAGAGAACAAGAAACGCGCTATCTCGAAAAGATAAAGGAACTGGATCTCGTATGGCGTTTAAACGAGAAGATCATGTCCTTCAAGAACCTGGACGACCTCCTGGCAAGCATACTCAAAGGAGCTGTAGAAGTAATGGGGGCTACCTCGGGCTCGATAATGCTCATCGAACAACCTGGAAGCGATACCATGGCCATAAAGGCAGCATATGGGCTGCGCAGAGAGGTCGTAAGCAAGACAAGCTGCAAGGTTGGGGAAGGGATAGCAGGCATGGTGGCCGAGAGGCGCGAAGGTATGCTCCTGCTGGATGATCTCATGGACTCCAGGTTGCGCACAAGGCGAAAGGTGAGCGACGCGCTGAGCGTACCCATTATCGAACAGGGTGAGCTGCAGGGGGTGTTGAACCTAAACACCAAGAAGGACAAGGCATTCGGGGAGTTCGACCTTTTCCTCCTCAATACACTGACCAAACAGGTAGCCACGGCGATAGCGCGTGGAAAGCTCCTGGAAAAAGTGCGCCTCGATCTCGATAAACTCGAGAAAGAGGAGAAGACCGTCCTGGAAGACATGCGCAGGCTGACCGCGGAACTCGATGATAAAAGGCGTAATTACCAGAGGATGCGCCAGCAAATGGACAAGCTCTACCGGGAACTGGCGTCGCTTACGGGGCCCGTGGCCTGAGTCCCGGTTACACCGCCCGCATGGCCATGGAAATGCCATTTTCTTTAAAACGAAACCCTCTTCGCTTCAACGTGCTAAAATCAACGGCTGGAGGGGTTGAGGGAGGTATTATCGCATGCTTGGAAAAACCGGGTTACCCATGGAATTGACGCTGCGCCTGGAGGAAGGGACGGACAGGAGGCTGAAGAAAAATGCGTCGCCTCATGTAGCCACCGAGAGGTGCATTAACTGCGGCACATGCTTCGATGTATGTCCGACGGAGGCGATAAGCGAGATGCAGCGGCAGATATGCCGCCTTTGCCCTGACTGCGCAAACAGCCCGACGATGTTCCCCAGGGAGATGGCCGAGATGACTTCGAAGTCCTGCGCCGCCGCTTGCCCGCTGGGAAATTATCCGGAAGGTTACGTGAACATGGTAGCGCGCGGTGATTGGGAGGAGGCATGGAACCTGGTCAGCGCGGTAAACCCCCTTCCGGGGGTCCTGGGCCGGATTTGCAGCAGGCCCTGCGAGGAGGAATGCAAGCGCGGGGTTCTCATAGACAAACCCGTTCCCATCAGGGCCATAAAGAGAGCGATCGCGGATTGGGCCTTTCAGAACGGCAAGCAAGCTAAGCGGGTCTATCGTCGCAATATCGATACTAGAATAGCGATCGCAGGTCTGGGGCCGGCGGGGCTGATGGCGGCGGTTGAGCTCGCCTCTCTGGGTTACCGCGTCACCGTTTTCGAGGCGGGAACAGCGCCGGGAGGTATGCTGCGCCTGGCGGTTCCCGCCTTCAGGCTCCCCGAGGAGATATGGAAAAGGGAGTTCGAGCAAGCCCTGGGAGATGGCATAGAGGTGATATTCGGGGCCAGTGTCGGCATCTCACCTACCCTGCAGGAACTTCAGGATAGCGGATACCGTAGCGTGATCCTCGCGATTTGAGCGAGACAGGGCAAGAGATTGAATATTCCCGGACACGATTATCAGGGCGTTTATGATGCCCTGGAGTTCATGCGCGCGGCGAAGTGCGGTTACCCGGTGGAGGTGGGAGAGAAAGTGACGGTAATAGGGGGAGGAAGCGTGGCGACCGACGTTGCCCGAACCGCCCTGCGCAAGGGGGCCACGGAGGTTACCATGGTGTGTATAGAGGAGGAAAGCGACCTTCCCGCTTTATCCTGGGAAGTGGAGGAGGCAAAGAGAGAAGGCGTAGAGCTGATAGCGGGGCATGCGCCGGTGAACATCAGATCGAAATGGATGAAGGTGGAAGAACTGGAATTGCTGCGCGTGAAAAGCATAGATCGCGACGCATGGGGAAGGCTGAGGCCGGAACTCGACCAGTCCTGCGGCCTGACCCTTATAACCGATAACGTCATCTTTGCGGTAGGGCAGGCGGTGGAGTCCTCCCTTTTATCGCGCATGGAACTGGAGATTAATCCTGCGGGCACCCTGCAGTACGATCCCTCAACCGGTGCCACCTCCAGGATCGGGGTATTCGCCGCAGGCGACCTGGTCACCACGCAAGGATCGGTAGTGGAGGCCATGGCGTCCGGAAGGCGGGCGGCCAGGGCGGCACATGAAATGCTTTCCGGGAGTTACTCCAGGAGGGGGGAGAGGGGGCCAAAAGAGGCGCCCTTGAGCGAAAAGATATTCCCGGTTCGCCTGGAAAAAGCGGATCCGCTGCAATTACCGCACCTCGATAAAGGGGAGGCCCTTTCCTCGTTCAACGAGGTCGATCTTCCGCCGACTCGCAGGCAACTCGAAGACGATGCGAGACGTTGTATGCGCTGCGGCTTCGTGGAGATAGACCATGAGTTATGCATCGGGTGCGGTATATGCGCAAGGTTATGCCCGGCAGGTGACGTCTTGATCATGGGAAGCCCCATAATGGGGGGTGAGGCATGATGCGCACGCAATGGGACGTTATAGTGGTGGGTGCGGGGCCGGGTGGAAGCACGGCCGCTTCCAGGCTGGCCCAGGCCGGGGTAGAGGTTCTCCTCGTGGATAAGGAGAGATTCCCACGCGAGAAACCATGCAGCGATATCTATGGTCCGTTCGGCGCTCGTACCTACGAGGACCTGGGAGTTTACGAGCAACTGTTAGAGGCGGGCTATGTATATCCCGGCGTGCTGCTCTCCAGTCCGGATTATACTTCTATATACGGGCCGAACCAGAAAGGTCTGACCTGTCCGCGCCGCGTGGGCGATGCGATCCTGAAGAACAACGCGTCGAGAGTGGGGGCGGAGGTCTGGGAGGAGTTCTGGGTATACGACCTGGTGGAGGAGGACGGCCAGGTATGTGGAGTAAAAGCCAAGTACCAGGGAGAATTCAAGGAGTTCAGGTGCAGGATCGTGATAGGAGCAGACGGCTCGCATTCCTGGGTATCTAAGAGGCTGGGGCTCTTCGAGGACGATTACGATCAGGTATACCTGGCCGGGAGGGCCTACTACTCGGGATGCAACCCACCCCTTCGGGACGTAGAAGTACATTACGATCCCGTGTTCAACCCTGGTTTTGTCTGCCTATCGCCTCACCCCGGTTACGGTGATGTGGTAAATATGGGGGTCGGAATACAGATGTCTCAGTACGAGAACTCGGCCTTGAACGCCGAGGAGATGGTGAGGGCATTCGTGGACACGAGCCCCCATGGTGAGAAGATGCGCGATTCAAAGCAGGTGTCGGGCTGGATGGGATGGAGGGTGCCCAGCGCAGGGCAGATAGGGAAGAACCATGCGGCGGGAGTTATGCTGGTGGGTGACGCGGGGAATTTCGTGGAGCCTTTTATCCTGGAGGGGGTCGCATCGGCAGTCCGTTCGGCAAAATACGCCGTCAAAACAGCGCTGCTTGCGCTGCAGGAAGACGATGCATCCGAGCAGTCTCTTTCACGTTTCGATGTTAAATGGCGGGAAAAGATGGGGCCGCAGCTCAATGCGCTGCAGGAAATGGCGGTTACGGCAGCGAATCCACAGGCAATAAACGGGTTGTTCCAAGGGCTGAAGGACAACCCGGAGGCGGTGGCCAGGGTATTCGGCGAGTAAGAGAAGCGAGTGAGAGAACTTGCAGGAGGTTATGGGTGAAGGAAGAAAACCGCTATCTGCTCGCCCTGTACACGAGCCCACGGCGCAGGGGTAATACAGCGCTGATGCTGGATGCTCTTGCGGGAGGAGCATCGGACGCGGGATTCGAGGTAAAGAGATTTTACACCGCCGGGATGGATATCCGCCCCTGTCGCGCATGCAACCAATGCTTCAAAGATGGGGAATGCATACAGAAGGATGACATGCAGTCCATCTACCCGCATCTCCTGGAGGCGGGCGCTGTTGCCATGGCAGCCCCTATATTTTCCATGAACATATGCGCCCAGGCCAAGGCGCTCATAGACCGCTGCCAGCGCCTGTGGTCGGTACGTTACGTTCTGGGAAAAGACCCTGTTGACCCCCTATTTTTCGCAGAACGCAGGGGGTTTTTTCTCTCGTGCTGCGGCCGCGATAAGCCGGAGACGTTCGACTGTACGCGCCCCACGATGGCCTATTTCTTCCATATTATAGGAGTAAAGGGGTGGGATTCCCTGACCTTCTCTGGCGTCGATGAAGCAGGGGACATACTCAAGGTTGAAGGGGCCATCGAGAGGGCGAGGGTTATGGGCTTGTCACTTGAGGGGGCGGGCGAAGCGCGTGAGGAGGGATAAGCGGGTAAGGCGCTACGCCCCCTTACGGCGCGCCTGCGCTCACCCCGTTACGGACCGAGACCATGCAGTGGTAAGCGAAACGCCGGGCACGCGTATCCTGGCACCTTACTCCACTTCTGCGGCCATATACGACGTCATGGTCGGAAGATATGCTTTCGAGCACTGGAAAGAGAACTTCGAACGCCTGGAGAACAGGTTCGGGTTCGACCTCTCGCTTGCTGCCGACGTAGCCTGCGGAAGCGGTCTCGTGGCCGCTTATCTTGCGAGGAGGGGAGGGTTGGTATTGGCATGTGACCTCTCTCCGCAGATGTTGAGGGAGGCGGCTGCGCTGAAAAGCAGAGGCGTAAAATGCATGAGGCAAGATATGCGATACGTGCAGCCTCCCGAGAGGGTTACCTTTCTGAATTGCTCGACGGACGCGCTTAACCATCTACTTAGCGAGGCGGATATCGTAAGGGCGTTCTGCTCTTTCCACGCGGCGTTACGGGCCGGCGGGCACGCTCTTTTCGATATGAACACGGCCTGGCAACTGCGCGAGGGAAGCGACACGCAGGCATGGGAGTTCGAGGTCGAAGGCCAGCAAATGCGATGGTTGAGTTCCTGGGACGAAGCAACGATGACCTCGACGCTCACGCTTTTCTTTACGGACAGGGGAGAGGGTGGCGGCGACCTGGTCGAGATACACCGCGAAAGGGCTTACAACCCGTCCTGGATACATGAGGAGCTGATAAGGGCGGGTTTCACAGGGGTCGACATCATGGATGCCGCCGGCCTGGGCAAGGCGGGCGAGCGCACGCGACGCCTGGTTTTCGTGGCGCGTGCCTGAAGACATATTTCTATATACTGACCGAGCGAAGGGGCTGAAGCCAGAATCGTTTTCTTTGCCATAGAGGGAATGCGATATAATCTTGTTGCTGGATCGGCTTGTTTGTCACTGCATGCTTTGCTTGAGCGTTATTTACATCGTCATGTCGTGGCTCTGCTTAAAGAGGAGGGGGATAGTTATGGCCTTGATGAACGGCGGGGAGGTCCTGGCAAGAGCGCTGCTGGCGGAGGGCGTAAAATGGGTGTTCGGGGTTCCCGGCGCGCAGCCCATAACTTTTACCGACGCCATAGCCAGGGTGGGCAGACCAAGGGGCATGGAGTTCATTATGACCCATCACGAAACGGTCGCGGCGGACATGGCGGACGGAGTATCGAGGACAAGCGACATGGTGGGTGTGTGCCTGGGAACCGTGGGCCCAGGTGCTGCGAACCTGGTGGCCGGGGTCTACACCGCATATAATGACAGCATCCCCATGGTCGTGATCACGCCGCAGATACATTCCAACCGCTCCTATCCTTTTAAGGGATCACAGCAGCAACTGGATCAGCTGACCCTTTTCCGGCCCATAACCAAGTGGAACGGCCTGGTGAACCGCTGGGACCGCATCGCGGAGATGACGCAGTGGGCGTTCAGGGAGGCGACAAGCGGACGCCCGGGCCCGGTTCACCTGGATATAAACGTGGACGCGCTTTTCGCCAACGGCGAGGTCGATGAATCCATGTTCCTTTCTCCCGAACGTTATCGCACTTTCGTTAAACCCTGCGGCGACCCGGCAGCGATAGACAGGGCGGTGGAGATGCTCCTGGCGGCAGAGAAACCTCTCATCCATGCCGGAGGTGGGGTCATGCGCTCCAAGGCCTGGGACAAGGTGCGCGAATTGGCGGAGTATCTACAGATACCTGTCACGACAAGCGTTTCGGGACGCGGGTCTCTGCCTGAGGACCACCCCCTTCTTTTCCTTCCCAAGGGAATGGGGGCGATAATGGCCGAATCCACGTCGGATCTGGTGCTCAACGTGGGATGCACGATGTCGGAACTCGACTTCTGGGGCAAGCCGAACATGTGGGGAGATCCCTCCGAGCAGAGATTCATCCACGTCGATATCGACTCCACGGTCATAGGGCTGAATCGTCAATTCGACTTGGGCATAATCGGCGATGCCAGGATGGTTCTCAGTCAGATCATAGAAAAAGTGAAACAGGAGACGGCCCCATCGCCTGAAAGGGAGTTCGTCTCGGCGTACCGCGACATGGAGGAGCAGGCGCTGGCTGCTTATGAGGAGATGGCGAGGTCTGATGCGAAGCCGATACATCCACTGCGCCTGATAACCGATGCGGTGGAGTTTCTGGCCAGGGACGGCATAATGGTGATGGACGGGGGCAACACAGCCCTGTGGACGAACATCGCGGGCAGGGTCTATCATCCCCGTTCGTACCTGTTTGCGAAAGGTACCGGGCAACTGGGGGTAGGACTGGGGCTTGCCATGGGGGCGAAGATAGCAAATCCGGATCGCCCCGTATATATCCTGCATGGAGATGGGTCCTTCATGTTGAACTGCCAGGATATCGAGACTGCAGTGCGCTTGAAACTGCCCATCATCGATATTGTTTCCAACGACAGCGCGTGGGGCATGATCAAGGGAGCGCAGCATGCCGCCTTCGAGCGCAGGTATTGTGGAGTTGAGTTCGGGGAGATACGCATCGACCTGCTTGCGGAGTCCATGGGGGCAAGGGGGATAAGGGTAGAGACACCCGATGAGATCAGGGTAGCCCTGGAAGAGGCGGCAGCATCCGATCGCATTACAGTTATTGACGCAGTGGTAGACAAGGAAGCAAATCTCGACGTGCCCGTCCTGTTCGGGATGATCGTAGATCTCTGGCTGCAGGGGTGCGACGCTCCCTATTGTCCCGAGGAATAGGCCTTGATGCAATAACGCGCTGTTCCCGAGCCCGGGGGTGACGATCTTCGCTCCGCACTCGCAGGCTGTGTATCCTGGGATCTGTGGTAAGGCAGACAGGGTAATCGTCAGTCGTCGGTCTCCTCCTCGGCGAGGTCTTCCCAGTGTTCCGGAAGCAGCTCGAGGACATGTTCCCTGATGATGCTGGTAACCTGGGGCAGTACGTTGTGGGGTCTGCCTTTCAGTTCCGGAACTTTGAACGGTTTGCCTATTTTTATGTGATAATCCTTGCCCTTATCCTCGGTTATTCCAACAGGGAGCACTTGCACTCCCGTTTTCCAGGCAAAATAAGCGGCTCCATGGGTAAAGGGGTGAAGGATCTCATCGTTATGGCGGGTTCCTTCGGGAAAGATACCAACACATTCGCCGGAATCGAGATACGAGATTGTACGCCTGATAGCTTCAGGTCCCGGACGTTCCCTGTCCACGGGATAGGCAAAGAAAATGCGCACCATGAGGTATTCAAAAAGGCTGTTGCGCGGATCGAAGGCCTCTTTTTTGGCCATGTAGCGGACTGGACGCCTGAGAGCGAGGTTGATAGCTGCGGGGTCTTTGCGGCTGTTGTGGTTGGCTACAACAAGAAGGGGCTCCTTTCGGGGCACGTTATCGTATCCACTGCTGCGAAAATGATAGTACATGGCGACTACCCTGAAGATCGGCCATCCGATGTAAAAGCGGAACAAACGCTTCACCTCCTGAACGGGGACTTTTTTAATGATAATATCAAGGTATTAAAGGCAGGACTACAGAAATATTGATTGAGGTAGGCATGTGGCCGTTGAAGGCATGCGGCCAGAGGTCTCCATATACTCGAACGGTGTGTGAAGGGAGAGTAAACGCTTGGTCAAGCACAAGGCATTCTTTTACTATTACGACAAGGCGCCAGGCTTAGGCATCCTGGCACATAACGAGGTGGAGGGATGGCACAGGATAAACCTCTACAGTTTCGGGGTGGACATGGATGGCTTTCAGAAAGGCGTCGAGGAAGAATGCGAGACCGAACTGCTGAATGAGGGATTGCTCGCCTCCAGGGTAGCGCAGTCGCGGGCGATAATAGCAGGCGGCGTTGTGTTCAAGGGATTGACTTGCCTCACCGGGGAGGGGGTCGAGGCTGAAACGCTCCTGGATATACTGGAAAAGAAGGTTCCCGGCTTCCGCACCATCGATGCAAAGGAGATGGTGGAAGCCCGGTCAATATCGCCCCTGGAGGTTTACTGCTTCACCTATAAGCATAAAGTCATCGGCATTTCGCGCGTAGTATTTTTCGAATATGCGACGCAGATGTCACTGGTGGGGGTGTGCAGAGACCAGGACAAAAACCTCGTAAACGAGCTCAATACAGACCTTGCCAGGCTTCATGAATATATGACCATTATGAACCCCCTGCGCACCAACGATAGGGACCAGAGGGTAGACATCAACATGTTCATGATCAGGCACCCCATCAAAGAGGAGCTGCAGGCCGATTTCGTGCAGGCTATCATGGAGACCCAGGGGCTTGCCTTTTATACTGCATGAGTGATGCGGCAGGATAAGGCCCGGTCCGGCCTGTCGACAGAAGAAGAGCAGCAATCCAAGCCGGAAAAAATCCGCGGCTGGATGCAGGCATATAAGTTAAACGGCATTGAAAGAGAAGCCCTGTGCCACGCTAAGAGAGACTCCGGGAGCTCGAAGGGATCATATGTCTCTGCCCACCGCTTGTGCCACCTTGCGCAACCTGCCCATAAGGCTACCGAAGGTTTCGAAGTCCAGAGACTGCGGGCCATCAGACAAAGCGGCGGTGGGGTTGGGGTGTATCTCGACGATAAGTCCGTCTGCACCGGCTGCTACGGCAGCCATGGCCATGGCCGGAACAAGGCTGGCGATACCGACCGCATGGCTGGGATCTACGATCACGGGCAGATGAGAGAGTTTTTTAAGCGCGGCTACGGCCGAGAGGTCAAGTGTATTGCGGGTATATGTCTCAAAAGTGCTGATACCCCTCTCGCACAGGATTATATTCCGGTTACCCTCCTTGATGATGTATTCGGCAGCCAGCAGAAGATCCTCGATTTTCGAGCTGGGCCCCCTCTTAAGGAGTACCGGATGGCCGCTGAGACCTATCTCCGTGAGAAGGACGAAGTTCTGCATGTTGCGTGCTCCGACCTGGATGATATCCGCGTACTCGCAGAAAAGATCGATCTTACGGGGATCCGTGAGCTCGGTTACCACCGGAAGCCCGGTCTCCTCGCGCGCATCCGCCATATAGCGCAGACCCTCTTCCCCTAGCCCCTGGAAGCTATAGGGGGAAGTGCGTGGTTTGTAAGCCCCACCCCTCAGGATCGACCCTCCAGCCATTTTAACCACCCTGGCCGAGTTGAGTATCTGCTCTCGGCTCTCAACGGCGCAAGGGCCTGCAAGGACAGCCAGCTTCTTTCCCCCTATGGATACACCGGAAATATCCAGCACCGTATCCTGGGGGTGGGTCTCTCGCGAGACGAACTTGTAGGGCTTGAGGATGGGGATTATCTGTTCAACGCCGGGGTAGCCGGCCATGGTCTCGACGATCTTTGTTTTGTCGTCGCCGATGACGCCTATCACGGTTTTTTGCACGCCGTATATGGGGTGGGTCTGGAGACCGAAATCCTCTATCTTTTTCAACACTGCTTCGATCTGATCGGGGTTAGCGTCCTGGGACATGACCACTATCATGGCCTTACCTCATTGATCTTTAGCCTGGCTGGATTGTGCATCCAGGAAGGCAATAAGGGCCCTTAAAAGGTCGGTCTCGGTGATTATACCCACGAGGTCGTTGCCCTTCACCACGGGCAAACCACCTATTTTGTTTTCTAATATGAGTTTGGCCGCTTCCTTCAGCGGCGTGTTTGGCTCAACGGTTATAGGGTGGGGGGTCATGATCCCGCCAACCAGGATGCGGTCGAGTATGTATTCGGCATATCTTCTTTCCTGCATTACCGCTGAGCTGGTGTCCGCCTGCCTGACATCGCGATCCGTGACTATTCCCACCAGCTTTCCGCTGTCGACCACGGGAAAGCGGCGCAACTTGTGTTCCCTGATAAGAGTCCGCGCCTTGCGCAGGGTGTCCTCAGGCGAAAGAAAGACAGGTTTGTAACTCATGTAGTCGCTGACGTACATCCATTCCTCCTCTTGGCATGTAACCCGTATACCTCGATAAACGCCTGCTCAGTAAATATTATACCGCTTGGCGCATGCCGGTACGTATTAGAAAGGACGCGGGCTTTTCCGGTTATGTTGCAGAAAGGTAAGAATTTGCAGATATGCAACGGATTCAATAAACCCATCCAGGAAAAGTGCAGACGTCAGCGGCACTGTTCACGGACCTGTACATCTCTATATCCCTCCAGGGCTCTCCCGTTATGCCGTCATGTATCGCCCAACTCCTGCCCCGTACCGTTTTTTCGGCGCCGGGAAGGCGAAAGGGGCTGCTGCCGTCCAATTTCGCCGTGAGGTTACATCCGGGTTGAAAGCCATGATTGATGGCATCCATCTTCTTTCTGCCACGTATATAGTTAAAACCATGTTTCTCGAAGATGATGGCATCATGGTAGGTGAGCGGCTCCGCAACCAGCATATCCTGCCCCATAGCGGATAGAAATTGCAGGACAAGAGGCATGAACTCCTTGAGCAGGTGCAGACCTTTTCGGATTTGTCCTGGAGCCAGTCCTGCCCGCATGGCCCTGATCTCTTCGGGGATGTTGCGTCTGGCAGTTCCGAACTTCGTCCTGCGACCGGCATCATCGATGTCGGTGTTGAAGCGTGGGGAACCCGGATCATTGATGATGAGGAAGGTTATCTCCACTTTGAAAAACGGAGTGTCCGCAATCTCCAGGAAGAATATGCAGTCGCGATCGGCCGGATGCTCCCTCACCTCGATGATGGCGAAACCGGCCTGGCGCGGAGAGGTGGCCCTGAGTGCGCGTTCGCCCATATCGTTTACGAACGTATCGCAGTCAATATTGAAGAGTTCGAAGATATTATCGGGTACGAGAAGCGAGTATATCTTTTCCTTTACATCCGGGTCCAGCTGGTTGATGGCATGTATGTTGTGGCAGGGGGAATGTCCTGCAAGTCCCTTTAACTTATCGCCAACCCCAGGAGCTTTTATGCTGCGCATGATAACCCGTTTCCGTTCTGCAGATCATACTTCATCTGGACGGGTATATTATAGTTTAAGCAAAAAGGATGCTCTAGGGCGATGCAGTGCGGGCATGGAAACCATAGCTGTCCGCCTTACAAAACCACTGAACTCGAGTGCAGCAGGAGTGGGGAGTCTTTACGCGGCAGAAAGCGATCAGAGGTAAATAAGGATGCCTGAACACGATCACGGATCCGGCGAGGAGAGCAAGCTGGAGGATAACATAGAAACACCTAAGGGTCATGTGAAAATCATCGTCAAGGCATCGCCCGGACTTATCGCATCCCTGAGCCTCGACGAGGGCATGGGAGCTTTCGCTGCACCCAATTACCCGGCATCGCGCGAGAAAAAGGCTCTGGAGCGCATCGCCGGTGGAGAGGAAAGCAACGTCATACTTGCCTATACCGAGGACGGAAGGATCGTCGGCTTTGTGGCCATAGCTCCGCCGAGTCCCGCAGAGAGATGGGGTAAGCTGTCGGGCCAGGGTCTTATAGAAGCTATGGCCATCGAGGTAAGCCAGGCCTGGCGCGGCATGGGAATAGCCAACAAGATGATGGAGAAAGGTCTCCGTGACCGCTTTTTTGACGATAAGATCGTGATATGCACGGGTTATACATGGCACTGGGACCTCGAGGCAAGCGGCTTGAGCAAGCAAGAATACCGCCGAATGCTTCTGGAATATCTGGAAAAGGCCGGGTTCATGTACTACGAGACGGACGAACCAAACGTGAACCTGGATTCGGCGAATTTCTTTTCGGCCCGCATAGGGCCCGGGGTCGGATCAGGTCTTTACGACCGGTTCGAGCAATTGCTGTTCAAGGACCAGGCCTGGGCTGATTTCCGAGGCCGGCCCAGGACCATGAGCGAGGTGCTGAAAAGGGGAATGCCGGGCTGGGAAAAGGAAGTTGAGGACTAGTCGGAGGAAGCCACGGACACGCGACCGCATACAATGTGCATGCTATACTGGTAATGCGCTATGAGCGGGATTCCCGTTTCATAAGGTTGAAGGAGAAGGATGCGATACAGGGGATTGGTCATCCGGCCTCCCAGCGAGGCCGGTAGCTTTATCCTGCAGGTAGCTTATGGCTGCTCACATAACGCCTGCACTTTTTGCCCGACCTATAAAGGTATAAGATTCGAGCCCCGCGACCTGGGCGAGATCCTGGAGGATATCGAGGAGGCGTCCTCGCTGGTCCCGGGCAATCGCAGGGTTTTTCTCGCTGACGGCAATGCGCTCTGCCTTGCTGCGGACGACCTCAAAACGATACTAACCGCCCTGAGAGAGGCGTTCCCCTTATTGCAGAGGGTAGGCATATACGCCAATGCCAGCGACATCAACGAAAAGAAAGAAGAAGAGCTGCAGGAGCTTGCCGGCTTGGGCCTTGATATAGTCTACCTCGGCCTGGAGAGCGGCGATGATCGTGTGCTGGAAAGGGTTCGCAAGAAAGACAGGTGCGATGACATGATAAGCGCCGTCAAGAGGGCGAGGGATTGCGGCATGAAGACGTCGATAATCGTGCTTCTTGGCCTGGGGGGAAGGGACGGTTCGCGGAAACATGCCATAAAGAGCGCGCAGGCGGTATCGAACATGGATCCTGATTACCTGAGCGCGCTCACCCTGATGGTCGTGCCGGGAACCCAATTGTACCGCGAGCAGCAGGCGGGTGAATTCATTCTGCCCGACCAAATGGCCTTGCTGCAGGAGTTGCGGCTGTTTCTGGAGGGTTGCGAGCTCACAAGCTGTGTGTTCAGGGCCAACCACGCCTCGAATTATTTGCCGCTTAAAGGGGTCCTTTCCAGGGATAAAGAGGAAATGCTTAAGGCGGTTGATATTGCCATACAGCGGCCAGAGCTGTTGAGACCGGAGTATATGAGAGGACTCTAAGTTGTGGTGGCGGGCGGCGGTATTTTACCAGATGTAGAAATTTATGGAAACATACTCAAGGTAAAGGGCCCCGTAAACGATAGAATTAGTGTGGCCGCTGGTAGCAAAAGGAGCTCGCAAAAATGAAGACGATAGCTTATATCGAAGATGATCCAGACATGATAGATCTCGTCTCGATCATTCTCCAGAAGCATGGCTATCGAGTGGCCGGTTTCACGGAAAGCCGCGAGATCATCCCCCGCCTGGAATCCATCAATCCCGAGCTTATTCTCCTCGATCTCATGATGCCCCATGTGGATGGCGTCGAGGTTTACAGAAAGATCAAGGAACAGGAGGATATGGAGGGGATACCGGTAATAATAATATCGGCCATGAAAAGGGCGGTGGAGGAGATCGAAAAGGAAGGCAAGATAAAGGTAGAAGCATGCCTGATAAAACCTTTTACCATCGGCGAACTGCTGGATACCGTAAGCCGCATTATCGGCGCCGCATGAGCGTTTTACGCCTGCTATTGGATACGTTTTTTATGTCTATTGTGGGGTTGACTAATAACGACCCACGGAACAAAATGAATACTGGCCTGTACCTGGGGCGGATATAAACGCCTCCCGTCATGTTGAAACACGGAGGTGAACCAGATGGCGGAAGAGGTTCTGACAACGGGAGAAAAAGCTCCGGCCGGAAAGTACTACTGTGATAAGTGCGGGTATGAGTACGAGCACAAGGACGAGAATGAGCCCCTCCCGAACTGCCCGGATGAGGGCATCTACACGATTTGGAACCCGACTAAGTTGAAGCCTCGTTTCGTGGAAAGCATGTAGGCGAATCAATTAACGTCAGGGAAAACAGCGCCTCAATCAGAGGCGCTGTTTTTTTCGTTTAACCCGAAAAGCCGTTAGCGGAGAGCGCTAAAAAGTGGTTGACAACTATTGAGGTTGAGTTATACTAATGTTAACAATGTTAAAATATAATATAATTGTTCAACAGCAGAAACGAGGTGAGGTTGTTGAAAGGAAAGCCGAGGCTGGAGCTGGATGATTTTTTCTGGTGTGACCAACTCCATGTTCTACGTGAAATAAGAGACGGCGAGACCCTGGAGCTCAAGGGTTTCAAGGCATATTGCAGCAAGATGGGCAGGGATATCGACGACTCCTTCTGCCATCGCTGCTTTATGCATTAAAAAGCCTCATCGCATCTCGTCCTTCAACCGGTCGGGGCGGCGGAAAGCCGCCCCGACACCTATACGACGCTCTTATGAGCAGCCCTACATATGGGCTATGCTAATATTGTAGAATAAATGAAAGCCTGGATAGGCTCGAAATGAGGCTGGATAGACATGGAAGATCGAGGCGGGGTGAAAAACAACTCGCTGAGGGTCCCCACTGGCATAGCGGGTCTGGACGATATGCTGGGGGGAGGCCTGCTATATAATTCTGTCGCGGTTATCAAGGGCGCGCCTGGAACAGGTAAGAGCTGTATCGGTATGGAGTTCATATCCCGGGGCATCATGGAGTATGACGAGCCGGGACTGATAATCACCTTCGAGGAATTTCCGAGGCAGCTCTATCGCGATGCCGTCTCGATTGGTTTTGATCTGCGAGCATACGAGCGCGAGAACAAGCTGAGAACTGTATTTACTACGCCCGCCGTCTTCCTGAGGGAGATACAGCAGCCTGGAGGCATTTTCGATCGTACCATAGAGGAGATTTCGGCCAAGAGGGTGTTCGTAGACTCGATGACGCAGCTGGAGCGCATAACCCAGGAACCGGTGCAGCTGCGTGAGATAATGTACACCTTCCTCAACGGTTTGCTGCGCTACGAGATCACGGCGCTCGTTACCCAGGAGGACGCCTTCATTACCGGCAACATGTCAGTGGCCGAGGCGGGATTGTCGTATATTGTGGACACCATAATCCAGCTTCGCTATGTTGAGATAAGCTCGAGCATCGAGCGCGCCCTGTTTGTCCTTAAACACCGCGCATCCGACCATGACAAAAGCATACGCCGCATGCTGATAACCCCCTCGGGCATAGAGGTAAAGGCAGCCTTCGAGGGCAGGGAAGGCATATTGAGCGGCAACCCTTACGTGACGCGGCGCTTGAAGAAGGCCGAGGAGTTTTTCAAGTGATTAAGGTAAGCGAGGTGTGATTCCGCGATGCTGGATTTCGAAAACCTTGATCAGCAGGTAGCCGGTTTTGTCGAGGAGTACGTTGACTCCTTTATAACCTGGGACCTGATCCTCTTTTTCCACGAGAACCCGTATACCGTAGGATCTCCATCGAGTATAGCCATGAGTATCGGGAGGTTGGGTTCGGATATCGAGCCTTTTCTCGAGCGCATGACCGCTAAAGGAATACTGACTCACGAGTTCAGGGCGGGAGATGGCGCGGAGACCATATACGCGTATAAGCCGGAGCCTGATTTCGAAAAGATGGTCATAGACTTCAAAAGAGCCCTCAAGGACCGGGCGAGCAGGCTGATCATCGTGAGCAAGGTGTTGCAGAAAGAGGCCAGGAGGTAGAGGGAACAGCCTTGAGCAACGCGCCTTGCGATGCTAGAATCTTGAGTTGTGAAGCAGGCGGAAGTGGCTCAGTTGGTAGAGCATCACCTTGCCAAGGTGAGGGTCGCGGGTTCGAATCCCGTCTTCCGCTCCAGGTCAGAAGGGGTCTCGGGAAACCGAGGCCCCTTAAACGTTCCAGAAATCTAGCAAATATACCCATGTCACCCTCACACGTTCGTCCGCCTTGGGCTGCCTCAGTAAGTCTGAGGGTGTATTGAAGCCAGGTTTAAGCTTGGCCCCCCTTGGGACATGATGTACTGGAGGGGGGTAATAGAAAAGATTTTGGCTACAGTTGATGGGGGTTACATTCAACACATAAAAGAAAGGAACAATCAATGGTTTTTGGAAAAAAGAAGCTTGAAGAGTTGGAGGCAGAGAACGCCAATCTTAAACAGTGGGTCGAGTACCTTAAGGGGGTAGAAGCCGTAGAGGTTGCTCGGCAAGTCGAGGCGATGCGCACCAATCTTGCAGCGACCGAGCAACAGGTGGCTACCGCCCAGGCGCAACTGACCCAGGCGCAACGAGAGGTCAGGGAAGCCCAGGCCAAGATTGTTGAGACAGATGAGATGGCTATCTTGCAGGGAGTCGGTATATACCAGTACAGGCACCCTTTAGATGATGCAGTAGCCTATAAGGGAAAACTCGCTGAGACCAAAGACAACTTAAAGGCACTTGTCAAATCAGGTAGAGCTGTTTCATCGATAAAGAACTTCACGTTTAATAATTCTGCTAAACAAGGCCAGAAGTTCGTAAATGATCTATCTAAGCTAATGCTAAGAGCTTATAATTCCGAGGCAGATAATATCGTAAGAACTCTCAAGCCTCACACGCTTGCATCTTCCATTTCACGGCTGGAAAAGGCTCGCGAATCAATCGCCAAGCTTGGGAAGATGATAGAACTGCGTATTACTGACGAATATCATCGCTGGAGAAAATACGAGATAGAGCTTACTTCAGACTATCTCTACAAGGTTGAGGAAGAAAAGGAGCGATTAAAGGAAGAACGAGCACGCCAAAGAGAAGAAGAGAAAGCTATAAGGGAATTAGAGGCGGAGAAGCGACGGTTGGAGAAGGAGCAGTCTCACTATCAGACGACCCTTGAAAAGCTCCGTGAAAAGGGCGATGAACAGGGGGCCGCAGACATGGAATCTATGTTGGCAGAAATCCGCGCGGCGATTGAAGGCATCGAAAACCGAGAGGCCAACATCAGGGCAGGATACGTATACGTAATATCAAACTTCGGAAGTTTTGGAGAACATGTTATAAAAATCGGCCTTACCAGGAGGCTAGAGCCGATGGATCGGGTGCGAGAGCTTGGGGACGCGAGTGTACCATTCAACTTCGATGTTCATGCGCTCATTTTCTCCGATGATGCTGTGGGTCTTGAAAACCAACTACACAAGTATTTCGCAGACCGGCGGCTGAACCTGGTCAATATGAGAAGGGAGTATTTCTACGCGACACCTTCAGAAGTCCGAAAAGCGATTGAAGAAATAGGGGGGCAGCAGCTACTTGAATTTAACGAAATACCAGAAGCGGTCGAGTGGAGAACTTCTGGCGGAGCGCAAAGAGTAGCTAGCGTTTTAGCAGGGATGAATCCCGGTTCTTCAATGAAATCAGATACTATCGAGCTACATCAGCATGTTGATCAGCCAGGGTGAGAACGTGAAGACCATACAGGCCTTGGTGGGCCACGCCTCCGCGAAGATGACCTGGGACGTTTACGGCAATCTCTTCGAGGGGTAGGCGAAGCAAGCGGTTTCCAGGCTTGAGGGCGCTTTGTATGGAGAAGACGGAATGACTAATGTTGAGGAAACTCGAAGCGTAACATAAGATAGGCCATGTAGGAATGGCGAACTTTGTAGGGAGCAAACGATGCACGGGGAACGTAAGACGCTCAAGATCTTGGTTGCCACAAATAGACCAATTAAAGCATATGGCGGCATTAGATTGTCCGAAAAAGTACTAGGGCAGCTTGTCGAACAGCTCAAGGGGAATTTGATTCCTCTTGTAAACAATCACGATCCCATGCAGCGGTGGGAAGCTCAGTGCCTCAGTGCAGATGTCATTGAACTACCTGGCGGTACAAAGGCCGTTGAGGCAGAGTTCGAAGTCGATGTAACAGATTGGGGTGCCATTGAAGCTGATTGGGCAAGTATAAATGCACCCGGTGGTATTTCCTTCACGTGCGGCGAGACAATCGCAGAACTTGATGCGATCGACCCCAAGCGAAGCGGTACTTTCCTTAGTATTGCTGCAGACGCTGCTTATTTCAGTGATGATATTCTTGAAAAGGCGGCAAGCAAACTCACTAGTTTAGGTCCAGTTAGAATCCAGCGACTTTATCAGTTCGCCGCAGTTCCTGCATGTCGCATCATTGTGGATTTCACCAATATTGCATTGAGCATTGGAATTGCTGTCATTGCTAACGCTTTATGGGCCAGCATATTGCTTCTATTGAAGCATCGTAAGAACGCTAATAAAGAAATATCTAAGATTCCGGAGCCTACACAGATTGACTTCCGAATATTTAGAGACACTGATGGGTCGATAGCGAAAAGATTACAGATATGTAGCTCCGATCCAGACGTACTAAAGCAAGCACTTGATAGGCTACTGGAGGCAGTTGAACGGCCAGAGGAGCGACTCAAGTGGGACGAAGAAAACCATAATTGGGGCAGTCTTTAATATCTCTGTCTTCCGGGGTTGTCATAGTTCCGTTTCGTCCTAGTTAAATTTATGGCTCACTATCAATAATAAATATGTGAGTTCTTTCTAGCGAATATCTAGCAGGTCGTTGCAAAACAACGCGAAACGTGGTTAAAAATAGAAAGAGCGGAAATTGTTTTTATGCAGGTTATGGCGGAAATCGCGAAACATGGCGAAACACAGTATGCACGCAGTTTCGGATTGCCAAGGTGAAGGTCGCGGGTTCGAATCCCGTCTTCCGCTCCAGGATAACAGGTAGGCGTCAAATCGCCTACCTTTTTGCCGCAGCCGATAATGCGGACATTTAGAAATGGCGGCGTGGCCAAGTGGTAAGGCAAAGGTCTGCAAAACCTTGATCACCGGTTCAAATCCGGTCGCCGCCTCCAGGATATATAGGCCCCTCTAACGGGGCCTCTTGGATTGAGCCTGCAAAATGAGCATGGGAAAGGCTTCACACAGTCGCTGCATGCGATGCGACATCGTAGGTTGGGTGCGATAGGGCCTGTAGGAGGAATAATCGACAACGGGATTGAACAGCAGGGCGTCAAAGCACGCGGGCAGGAATATGACGTCGCGCACGTCTTCCGCCGCGAGCCTTAGGGCGTTGTATACTGCATCTGGATCGCGGGTGAGAAAGACGGCATGCATATCAGCGTTATATTCCCGGTCCCTGTCCAGAAAAAATCTCAGCAGGGCTCTGCTTGCCAGGGGAAGTAAGAGCATCAGCATGACGAAGAGCGATAACAGGAAAAGCCAGAAGAATGCTGCCGGGGAAAGACCGAGGCCGGGATCGTTGGCGGTGCCGAACAGCTCTATAAAGACAATCGTCGCGAACAGGAAAGCGATAACCGACGTAGATACGTATCTCGCGAAAACAAAACCCTTGTTCGGAAGGCCTCTTATCATCTTTTTCAGGGACCTGCGCCCGGCCATTCGTATTATCAGGGTATGAACAGCCGTGTCACCGGCCTGCATATGCGCTATCTCGTGGGCGATAATCGCCACGCGCTCTCTTTCCTCGACCTTCCAGGCTATTCCCTCGGTCAGGAAGATGGCGAAGCTGGCATCGGGCAGGGAGAGGGAGAAGGCATTGATATCGTCATCCTCGATCTCGAAAATGCGGACTCGGCCTGTCATACCCGAGGCCAAGGCAGCGGCCATAACAGAACCATCGATACAAATATCTCTCTTTGAGGCAGGAAGTGTCTTGACGCCATTGAGTAACCACATCCCCCCCAGGGCATAACGTAGCACGACATATACCGCGAAGAGGAGCCAGAACATGGTCCACAGGAACCAGAAATTGATGGCTATATCAAAGGCGTCGCGCAAGATGAGTATCGCGAGACCGGAAATGGTCATGATGACCGCCATCAGTAGCGCGGTGGCATATATCAGGTGCCTGCGATTACGCGACAGGCTATCGTATAAGTCCACGTTCTCTCGTCTGCTCATAGTGGTTAATTCGGCATGAGACACGAACTCTTAAACTTAACCATACTTTGAACGCTGTTGCGAAATGAGCGTAAATCGCAGAGAATATTAGCGTTATGGGCGCGTAGCTCAGAGGGAGAGCGCTTCCTTGACGCGGAAGAGGCCGTGGGTTCAATCCCCTCCGCGCCCACCATAAAGCAACAGACGGTGAGTCATGGAATCAACCGGCTCGTGAACCATCCGCTAAGTAAGGTAAAAGCCGCTTAGGAGAGCGGGCAGCAGGGTGATAAAGAAACGGCATTCTCGGGACCAAGGCTTTCGCGGGGTGCCGGGCCTTTCCGAGTTGAAAGGGAATACCCGGGGGTAATCATGAAATGTCCTAAATGTCATGCTGAGAACCCGGACGATGCCGAGTTCTGCTCATTGTGTTACACGCGTTTTCAGGTCTCCTTGAGGTCGAGCGATGTGGATGAAGCCGCGAGCCGCATGCAGGAGAAGCACAGCGGGGCGAAATTGCGCTGCCCCAGCTGCTATTCCTTGAGCCCACTTGATTCGCAGTTCTGCTTGAGGTGTGGATTCGTCTTCGAGGATCTCGATTCCCTGATGGTCTCGGAAGAGGAGATCGAGAGGATAGAGGAGGAGTCCAGAACCACCAGGCAAAAGGAAGATGAGAACTTGGCGGTTGAAGCGATAACGATAACCTCTGAATCGGACGGGGCGGCGGTCATGCGCAGCCTTGAAGACCAACTCGGCAAAGGTCAGTGCCCACGCGTTCACGCCCATGGGCGCCAGGCAATTACCTATGCCATGAAGATACTGGCGTTTTTAGGAGAGGATTTAAGCAACAAAGGAAGCGACCTGTCGCTCAGCACCCGGATCATCGGCGAAGGTTCTATAACCCACCTCGATGATCTGGAATTGGAGATAATACTCAGGAGCAGCTAGGAGGAGGATTGAAGGTAGTCATTGCGGGTTCGACCGAAGTTGAGGCCTCAGCGGGGAAAAGTGTCGGGGATCTGATCAGCGAGATCGACCCGGAGATGGCCGCATCTGCGATCGCGGCAAGGCTTAATGGTAGCCTGGTTGACATCACCGCCCCGCTGGAGGAGGGAAAGCTCGAGATAGTATCTTGGGGGGACGAGGGAGCATCCCAGGTATATCGCCATACCGCAGCCCACGTCATGGCCCAGGCGGTACTAGAGCTGTTCCCGGGAACAAAATATGCGATAGGGCCGGCCATCGATGAGGGGTTCTACTATGATTTTGACCTGGCGCAGAGCCTGTCGCCAGAAGATCTCCCGCTGATCGAATCGCGCATGGCGGAGATAGTGGAGAGGGACCTTCCTTTGTTCAGAGAGGTGTGGGAGCGTGACAGGGCTATATCATTCTTCCGCGACCTCGGGCAGGACTACAAGGTGGAACTCCTGGAGGACATGGACGATGAAAAGGTATCGGTTTACCGGCAGGGAGATTTTGTGGACCTGTGCAGGGGGCCGCATCTAGCCTCCACGGGAAGGCTGCGTTATTTCAAACTGCTGAACCTGGCAGGTGCTTACTGGCGGGGCGACGAAAAAAGGCCTATGTTACAGCGTATTTACGGCACGGCCTTCGACGTAGAATCCGAGATGTTGGATTACCTGTCCTTTCTACAGGAAGCCGAACGCAGGGATCACAGGCGGCTCGGGAAAGAGATGGATCTGTTCAGCTTTCACGAGGAAGCCGGTCCGGGGGTGGTTTTCTACCACCCCAAGGGTGCCGCGATCAGAGAAGTGATTGAGGATTTCTTAAGGCTGGAGCATAGAAAACGCGGTTACCAGATGGTGGTAACGCCACATCTCTTCAAGGGGCAACTCTGGCACATATCCGGGCACATGGATTACTACAAGGAAAACATGTACTACTTCGAGAAGGACGGCATGGAATACGTGGTCAAGCCCATGAATTGCCCCGGCCACCTGCTCATATACAAGACCCGTCCACGCAGCTACCGCGATCTGCCGCTTAAATATTTCGAGTTGGGTACGGTGTACAGATACGAGCGCTCGGGCGTATTGCACGGTCTTTTGCGGGTGCGGGGTTTCACCCAGGATGACGCGCATATAATATGCACCGAGGAACAGCTGGAGGAGCAGGTGGGAGAGTGCCTGGAGTTCGCCTTCTATTCCCTGAGATCTTTCGGATTCGAGGATTTCGAGGTCTACTTGAGTACGCGCCCCCAGAACGCAGTCGGAGGCGACGAACTATGGGAGAAAGCCACGGCGGTGCTGGGACAAGCCCTCGAGGATCTGGGAATACCCTTCGAAGTGGATCCCGGGGAGGGTGTTTTCTACGGGCCCAAGATAGACATCAAGCTCAAGGACGCCATCGGCAGGTCATGGCAGGGACCGACCGTTCAGGCTGACTTCAACCTGCCCGAGCGTTTCGACCTCACTTATGCCGGGGCGGATAACAAGCCACACCGTCCGGTTATGATCCACCGTGTGGTCCTGGCAGGCATAGAGCGTTTTTTCGGTGTCCTGATCGAACATTATGCCGGCGAGTTCCCGTTATGGCTGGCCCCGGTTCAGGCGGTGATGATTCCCGTGGCGGATCGGCATATAGAATACGCCCGGGAGGTAGAAAAAGCCATGCTCGCAGCGGGGCTCAGGGTCGAGGTTGACGACGACCGTCAGACGGTTAACATGAAAATCCGCCGCGCCCAGATGCAAAAGGTACCGTTCTCCATCGTGGTAGGTGATAAAGAGGTGGAAAACGGGACTATTTCAGCGCGAGACAGGAGTGGCCTGGAGAGAAGGGGAATGCCCCTGGAAGAATTCGTGGAGAAAGTGATGAAGATGGTGGCGGATAAAAGCAAGTCGAGCGCACTGGATTAATCCATGGAAAGGCTTTGGAGACCCTGGAGGAACGCATACGTGCGTAATATCGAGAGCATACGAGAAAAGGGATGCATCTTCTGTACCAAGCCCGCCGCCGGCGACGACCGTGCTTCCCTTATCCTGCATCGCGGCAAGACGGCATATATAATCATGAACCTGTATCCATACAATACCGGGCATGTCATGGTAGCCCCTTTCCGCCACGTGGGGGAGCTGGAAGATCTTGACGGTGAGGAGATACTGGAGATGATGAACCTCGCCACAACAGCCGTCAGGGTCATCAAGGAGGAAATGCGCCCCCAGGGTTTTAACCTGGGAATCAATGTGGGCAAAGTGGCGGGTGCGGGATTTGACCGGCACGTTCACGTGCATATAGTTCCTCGCTGGAAGGGAGATAGCAATTTCATGACCGTGGTAGGCGACGCTAAGGTTATGCCCGAGAACATCGAGGACACGTACGACAGGTTGCTGCGTGCGTTCAGGGCTTTCCTCCCGGGAGAGCATTAGGCGGGCCTGTTTCCCTGGGCGATGCAATAACGAGGTGTCCTGCCAGGGGTTGAAGGGTCGCTGTTTTCCTTCAGAGACCGGGAAGGCATGCTCGCGTACGAAGAAACCCGAACCGGAGCGGCTTTGTCGGGCGCGCGGTTTCAGACGCTGGTCATCAGCAGGATCAACTGCGTTACTGGCGAAGGATTAACGCAAGAGCGCATATAAAACCGGGGTTTTCTGACGGGGCCTCATTCCTTCTTGGCTTCCTTCCCTGCCTCTATTATCTTCGAGGCGATATGAGACGGTACTTCCTCATAATGAGAGTAACTCATACGGAAAGTGCCCCTCCCGCCGGTGATCGAACGCAGATCGATGGAATAACGCAACATCTCGGACATGGGAACCTGAGCCCTCACGAGTTGTAGCCCTCCCTCGGACTCCATGCCCAGTATGCGGCCTCGCTTCGCGTTCAAGTCGCCGATCACGTCTCCCATGTATGCTTCCGGGACCATTATCTCCACGTTCATTATAGGTTCAAGAAGATAGGGCTCCGCGTTGTCCATGGCGTTCTTCAGCGCCAGGGCACCGGCTATCTGGAAAGAAATATCCGATGAGTCAACGGGGTGGTACTTGCCATCGTAGACGGTGGCACGCATATCGACCACCGGGAAGCCGGCAAGGATACCTTCATCCATCGCCTTGCGCACTCCTTTTTCGACGGAAGGGATGAATTGCCTGGGTATGACGCCACCAACGATCTTGTCGACAAATTCGAACCCCGATCCCTTTTCCCGGGGTTCCAGCTCGACCCAGGCGATACCGAACTGGCCATGTCCGCCCGTCTGCTTCTTGTGCTTTCCCTCGGCCCTGGCGCTCCTGCGGATGGTTTCCTTGTAAGGGACGAGGGGGAGTTCGGTATTCACGTTCACGCCGAATTTGCGCGCCATACGCTCCATCATGATATCGAGATGCGCCTCGCCCATACCGGAGACTATGGTCTGCTTGACCTCAGTATCCCTGCGCACGTGGAAAGTAGGGTCCTCTTCGCTTACGCGCGAAAGAGCGACGGATAGCTTATCCTCGTCGCCCTTGGTTTTCGGCTCCACCGCGAGTGACATGATGGGCTCGGGGAAGTCGATGCTCGGGAGCACGATGGGGTTCTCTTTATCGCAAAGGGTATCTCCCGTAGAGGTGTCCGTGAGCTTGGCTACCCCCCCCATATCGCCAGCCGGGATCTCACGCACGACTATCTGGTTCTTACCGCGGATTATGAACACCTGCCCCACGCGTTCTTCTTTATCGCGGTTGGGATTATAGACCGTGCTGTCCGAGGACAGGGAGCCCGAAAACACGCGGAAGTAAGTAAGTTTTCCCACATAAGGATCCGAAATGGTGCTGAAGACCAGAGCCGCCAGGGGAGAGTCATCGCTTGCCTTAAACGAGATCTCATCGTCGCTACCTTTCTTTGTCCCCAGGATCTCTTCCAGACGGGCCGGTGAGGGAAGGGAATTGACGATGGCATTGGCAAGGGTATCGATGGCGATATTATGGGTAGCGCTGCCGCATAGAACGGGCACGATGACCCCCTTGGAAACTCCGCTCAGAAGTGCGGACAAGACCTCATGCTCATCGAGTTCCTCCTCCTCGAGGTATTTTTCCATGAGCTCATCGTTGGACTCGGCAGCCCCCTCGATTATCTTTTCGCGTGCTTCCTGAACGCGCTCCGAAAGCTCCTGCGGGACCTCCGACTCTCGTGCCTTGCCGTCTTCTTCATAGATATAGGCCTTTGCGGTGATGAGATCGACAACGCCGCGAAAGTCGTGCTCCTCGCCGATGGGAAGCTGGAAGGGGATGACGCTTGAGCCATAGAGCTGCTGCAATTGCTCGAGGCAGCGCTGGAAGCTTGCGTTTTCCCTGTCCATCTTGTTGACGAAGACGATGCGGGGGTAACCGTACGAATCCGCCATCTTCCAAATGAGCTCCGTCTGCACCTCGACTCCGCTGACTGCCGATATCACGAAAACAGCTCCGTCTATAACCCTGAGAGCTGATGTAACCTCTCCCATGAAGTCAGCGAAACCGGGAGTATCCAGGAGATTTATCTTGTAACCCTTCCATTCCATGACCAGCGGGGTCGCGTTAACGGAGATGCCGCGTTTCTGCTCGTCGGGGTCAAAATCGCTCGCCGTATTGCCCTCGTCAACACGTCCCATGCGCTTTATAACCCCTGCATTGAAAAGCATGGCCTCGGCCAGGGAGGTCTTGCCGGAATCTCCATGGCCAAATAGGGCAACGTTACGAATCTTCTCCATCACGAACCTGTCCATGGGAATCCACGTTCCTTTCCTTGTCGTCTGGATAACGCTAATTATTATATGCGTGGCACAGCCTCGAGGCCATAGCTTATTCCATGTACGCCGGGTCGCCCGCCGGCCAGCAGGGCGAGCAGTGATAGTGAGCGAGCGAACCTTGGAAAGAGATTGTATTTTACCTGTTAAAAGGCCATTTGATGCTTGAAACGCAAGTTGCCCGGAAAAAGCGGGATATGCTATACTTCAAAGGTATAAGAGCGAACAAGGGAGCCGAGTGGGCGATTGCCCACTTTTTATTTGATGATGAGGCGGTTAATGCACGTACAACCATTGAAGGATATTGAAAGCCTTCTGGAGGAAACGATAGACCCCCTGGTGGCGGATGCGGGGCTGCGCCTTGTATCGGTTGATGTCGAGAGAAGGGGTAAGCGGCTGGTGGTAACGGTATGCCTCGACAGGGAGGGGGGTATCGACGTGGATACCTGCGCGGGGATGAGCGAAGAGATAAGCCGCCACCTCGATGTCGAGGATGTGATAAGCGAGAGCTATAACCTGGAGGTCGAATCGCCAGGACTGCAGCGTGTGCTGCGTAAACCAAGGGAATTCCACGCCTTTGTGGGCAGGGAGGTAGAAATAGTATTGCGTCAGGCTTTCGAGGGCCGGCAGAAAATACGCGGCAGGCTGAAGGGAGCAGACGAAGAGGGTATTACGGTTTTCGTCGATGGCGAGGAGATGTCCTTTCCCTATCAGGCCTTGAAGAAAACGAAACTTTATTTCGATGCCCCCTGGTAGGCGTGACGCGCGGAAACGGAGGGAACGCGAGTGAATGTGGAGTGGCTTGAGGCGCTGCGGCAGATCGAGCGCGAAAAGGGCATAGATGCGGAGACGATCATCCAGGCCCTGGAAGCGGCGTTGCTCTCGGCATACAAGAAGAATTATTCCACCGAGGAGGAAGCGCGGGTCGAGGTGAACCGGGAAACGGGGTCAATACACGTTTTCGCGGAAATAGCCGACGAAGACAGCGGAGAGGTGAAAGAGGAAGAAGTCACCCCCGGCAACTTCGGAAGGATCGCCGCCCAAACAGCCAAACAGGTTATACTGCAGCGAATCAGAGAAGCCGAGAGAGACCTCATGTTCGAGGAATACCGGGAAAAGACCGGCGATATCGTAACCGGAATAGTACAGCAGTCGGACCAGCGCTATACCCTTGTTGACCTGGGAAAGGTGGAGGCCCTGCTCCCAGTCTCCGAGCAGATGCCGGGGGAGAGGTGCAAGCACGGGATGCGGATAAAAGTGTATATCGTAGAGGTCCGGAAGACGAGCAAGGGGCCACAGATCCTCGTATCCAGGACCCATCCTGGATTGCTGAAGCGGCTGTTCGAGTTGGAAGTACCAGAGATAGCGGAGGGATACGTCGAGATCAAGGCGGTGGCTAGAGAACCCGGCCATCGCTCGAAAATCGCGGTGGTATCAAACGACCGCAATATAGATCCGGTGGGAGCGTGTGTGGGTGCCAGGGGTTCGCGGGTACGCATGGTTGTTAACGAGCTTAAAGGCGAAAAGGTCGATATCATCCCCTGGAGAGAGGATCCGAGGGAATACGTTTCAAATGCGCTCAGTCCGGCCAAGGTAAAAGAGGTCAACGTATATGAAGACGAGGAGTTGTCGGAAGTGATCGTCCCCGAAAGCCAGCTTTCCCTGGCTATAGGCAAGGAAGGGCAGAATGCACGCTTGGCGGCGAAGTTGACAGGGTGGAGAATAGATATCAAGAGCGAATCCCAGGCAAGGGACGAGAGGGAAGGATATGTGGCGCATGCTGAAGAAGGTGACGAGGGGACTCAGCGTGAGGGCCTGGAGGATGAGGAGGGTTTAGCCGGAGATGGCGATGAGGCTGTAGAAACGGACGGCGAGAATCAAGTCATGATGAAAACCGCTGATGCCCCGGATGAGGATATTGCAGGTACTGACACGTCCGGGACTTGATACGATGTCCTTAGGAAATATCTTCTGCACGGGGAGTCTAGATCATCGAAAAAAGCTTCGTTGAGGCCAAACAGGGAGTGAGCATGGCGGGAAAGAGAGTCCACCAATTGGCTAAAGAGCTGGGGATTGCCAGCAAGGAACTGCTGGAAGTCCTGCAGTCAATGGGTGAGGATATCCAGAACCCACTATCCTCTATAAGCGAGGAGATTGAGAAGGCAGCCGTGAAAAAGCTGTCCTCTCAGAAGCAGGAAAAGACGAAGAAGAAGACTGCGACCAAGGCCAGGGAACAAGCCAAGGTCGAAACAAAGCCACCTTCGCAGTCGCCAAAGGCGAAGGCCAGGACGGCTCCGGCACGTGAGGTGGAAAAGCAGGAGAAGCCAGCCACAAAACCCAAGGCACAGGCAGTGCAGGATAGCGCTAAAACGAAAGGGGCTGCAGGAACAGGAAGGGCGCATGAGACAACCCCGGAGAGACATAAAACAGCCGCTGAAGGAGAAAGCCGTGCCACGAAGCCGAAAGCCCCGCAACAGCGGCAACCCACGGTAAAGCCGGAAGCGCCGAGAGACAGGGCCGGCCAGAAGAGAGGGGGCAGGTCGCAGCAAAGACAACCCCTCAGGAGCAGGGAAGGGAGACGAGATTCAACTCACGTGGAAAAACCCGCCTTACCGCGTGAGCCTGGAACCAAGCCCATGAAAAAAAAGCTGCGCGTGCCGGCGGGCATCACCGTCCGTGATTTCGCGCAGAGAGTCGGCAAGACGCCATCTCAGATAATCTCCATACTCATGGATCTTGGAGAGACGATAACCGTTAACCAGTCCATTTCAGAGGACGCCCTGGCGCTGGTAGCCGAGGAGCTGAAGGTGGAGCTGGAGATAAAATCCCGGCCCGGCGAGGAGTTGACGGAGATAGAGGATGCGCCGGAATCCATGCTGCCGAGGCCGCCGGTGGTGACGGTAATGGGACACGTGGATCATGGCAAGACGTCGTTACTGGATGCCATACGCAATACCTCCGTAACGGATGAGGAGATGGGGGGCATAACGCAGCATATCGGGGCTTCGGTAGTCGAGTTCGAGGGCAAGACCATCACTTTCATCGATACGCCAGGCCACGAGTCTTTTACGGCCATGCGCGCCAGGGGAGCCAGGGTTACCGATATGGCGGTGCTCGTGGTGGCCGCCGATGATGGCGTGATGCCGCAGACGGTAGAGGCCATAGATCATGCGCGAGCGGCCGAGGTCCCAATCGTTGTGGCCGTGAACAAGATCGACAAGCCTGAGGCCAATCCGACTCGCGTTCGCCAGCAGCTGACGGAGTTCAACCTGCTTCCAGAAGAATGGGGCGGTGAAACGGTCTACGTGGACGTCTCCGCAAAACAGGGAACGAACCTGGATCACCTGCTGGAGATGATACTGCTCATAGCGGAGATCCAGGATTACCGGGCGAATCCTAACGCGCCTGCAAGCGGGAACATAGTGGAGGCGCGACTTGACAGGGGGAGGGGGCCGGTAGCGACCCTTTTGGTAGAGCGGGGGACTTTGAGGCGGGGCGACGCCTTGATGGCCGGTAAAGCCTATGGCAGGGTGCGAGCGCTCCTGGACGACAAGGGCAGGACATTGCAAGAGGCCGGGCCCTCAACACCGGCGGAGATCCTCGGATTAAACATGGTGCCCGAGGCCGGTGACGAATTTGCGGTGGTTGATGACGAACGCAAGGCGCGCGCCATAACCGAAGCCAGGGTTTCCAGGGAAAGGGCGGCAGATGATCGCAAATCGGTACGCACACTATCCCTGGAGGATCTATTCCGTCAGATCCAGGAAGGAGAAGTACAGGAGTTCAACCTGATTATCAAGGGCGATACCCAGGGCTCGGTCGAAGCGGTGAAGGACTCCGTGTCCAAGATAAAGATCGGGGATATCGTGGTAAACATCATCCACTCCGGGGTAGGGGCCATAACCGAAAACGACATCATGCTCGCCAGGGCATCAAACGCGGTGGTCATCGGCTTTAACGTGAGGCCGGACTCCAGCACCCAGGAGATGGCGGCAAAGGAAAAGGTGGAAGTAAGGACTTATCGTGTCATATATCAGCTCCTGGAGGAATTGGAAGCGGCGTTAGTCGGCATGCTCAAGCCGGAGTTTGAAGAGATAAAGGTCGGCGAACTCGAGGTAAGAGCTGTTTTCCGCGTGCCGCGACAGGGAGTCATCGCCGGTGCATACGTAAGGGAAGGCGAGATAAACAGGAATTCCCGCACGAGACTCGTGAGGGATGGAGCGATCATATACGAAGGCGGGGTCTCTTCGCTGCGGAGGTTCAAGGACGATGTCCGTTCGGTATCTGCGGGATACGAATGTGGAGTGGGCCTCGAGAACTTCCAGGATGTCAAGGAAGGCGACGTGATAGAGGTCGTCGAGATGCGCGAGATACCGAGGGGCGGAGAGGCGGATGGCTCCTGAGGAGGGCGGCGCCATGTTCGTTGGAGCGCTGAGGATCGAACTGTATATGCCCCAGTGCCGGACCCTCAAGGAAAAACGCCAGGTAGTGAAGTCGATTATCGATCGTACACACAGCCGTTTCAATGTCGCGGTTGCAGAGGTGGACAAACAGGACCTGTGGCAGGTATGCAGCCTGGGAATAACCTGCGTGAGCAACAGCGAATACACTGTGCGCAAGATACTCAGCAATGTCGATCGCAGTGTCAGGGCTGCGGGGAAAGCGGAAGTCCTTGAATCGCCCGTGACCATCTTCAGACCCTGATAGCTTTCTTTCTAATATCGAGGTGAGAGAAGTGATCCCCGATCGTATAAAGAGGGTCAACGAGGCCTGCCGGGAAGCGCTGGGTGAGATATTGCTGGAAGAGATGAAGGATCCGCGCCTGGGGTTGGTAACCGTTACCAGCGTGGAGGTAAGCCCCGACCTTCACCAGGCAAAGGTATGGTTCAGTGTAATGGGCTCTGATGAAGAGGTCGAAACCGCCATGCAGGTACTGGAGAAAGCGAAGGGCTTCTTGCGAAAGGAGCTGGGAATGCGGGTGCGAATGAGATACACGCCCGAACTCAAGATTATCCTGGATCGCGGGCCGGAGATAAGCGAGAGGGTGCAAGATATCCTGCGCGAGCTCGGAGAGGAAGGAAGATGAGCGAGCTCGAGAGCATCATCTCGAAGATGAGGGAAGTCGAGGCAGCGGGCATAACGTCCCATATCAACCCCGACGGGGACAGCATAGGTTCATTGCTGGCGCTGGCCATGGTCCTGCGCGAGGAAGGAAAACGCGTCTATCCCTGTATCCCCGAACCGTGGAAATATCCGCCTCAATATGAATTCCTGCCAGGGAGGGAGTTGCTGATCGACCCGGGGGATATAGAGCCGGGGCTGGGGCTGTTCATAGCACTAGACTGCAGCAACCCGGAACGGCTGGGTCCGGTGAAGGAAACGGCTTTTTCGGCCGGGACGCTTATTAACATCGACCATCACGAGGACAACAAGATGTACGGGACTTTCAACCTCGTGGATAAAAAGGCTTCGTCTGCTTCGGAAATAATCTACAGGGTTATAAAACGCGCGGGTTGGAAAATCGATGATCGGGAGGCTACCTGCCTATACACCGGCCTGGTAACGGATACCGGACGTTTCCAGCACCGCAACACTAATTCGGATTCCTTTGTCATGGCTTACGAGCTGGCGTCCGCGGGAGCGGATATATTCCAGGTAGTGCATGAAGTTTATGGTAACCAGTCTCTTTCCTATACCAGGCTGCTGGGGCGGACTCTGGAGCGCGTAGAATTAGTGGAAGATTGCGGGCTTGCGTACAGCTTTATAACCCAGCAGGACCTGTCTGATACGGGGGCGATCCTGCCGGAGACGGAGGACCTCATAGACCATTTGAGATCGGTGCGCGGTACTCTCGTAGCTGCCCTGTTCAAGGAGCTGGAAGACGGTAAGGTCAGGGTCAGCCTTCGCTCTCGTGACGGTTTCGAGGTAGGGCCGATCGCTCGCAAAATGGGTGGAGGCGGGCACGCCATGGCCGCCGGTTATACCTCCGATTTGGATATCGAGGGCAGTATAGCGGACCTGGTAGAAAGACTGAAGGACAGGCGTGCTTAGGTGGCAAAGGCCGGGTTTCCTCCTGATAGACAAGCAGTGCGGTCCGACCTCGCACGACGTTGTGGCATCCGTAAAAGGCATCCTGGGCATCGACAAGGCAGGACATACAGGCACCCTTGATCCCCTGGCTTCGGGAATCCTCGTCGTGCTTACGGGCAGGGCGACTAAGCTCGCCTCCTATATACAGGGTGACCCCAAGATATACGAGGGCTGTATCCTGCTCGGTTTGACTACGGACAGCATGGATGTCGAGGGCAAGGTGACGTCGCATAACGGGTATAAGGATGGGCCGGAAGCGGTAGAAGAGGCACTCGCTTCGCTTGTCGGAGAGCTCGAGCAGTTACCGCCCATGTATTCGGCGGTGAAGTACCGGGGCAAGCCGCTCTATCGCTATGCACGCATGGGAGAGCATGTACCCAGGAAAAGCAGGCATGTGCAGGTTTACAGCGCGGAGATGAAGGGATTCCGCAGGAGTGGAGCCTGTGCAGAGGTAGATTTCCTGGTGGCCTGCTCTCCGGGAACGTATGTGAGGGAGCTGGCCGCTCGCATTGGAGACATGCTCGCTTGCGGCGGGACTATATCGAGGCTGCGACGCTTAGCTTCCGGACCGTTCAACGTGGCGGATGCGTTGAGCCTGGAGGAATTAAAGGAGCGTTTGCTGAAAGGATACGAGTTTCCGCTTTCGCTGGATGCGGCGCTGCAGGGTTATAAACGCGTAAAGGCAACCGAGAAGGGCATTAAGGTGGTCCGCAACGGCATGCCCATTGGACCCGACATATTGCAGGAAGCCGATGAGGGCATAACCGATGGCGATGTGGTGGCCGTTTTCGGCGCCGGCGAGTTAATAGGCATGCACCTGGTCTCAAGCGTTAAACCTTACAAATCCCGTGCCCTGCGCATGATGTAGGGGAAGCCAGGCCCGTAGTCTGGTCTATGCGAAGATTGAAAAGGGCGGTCCATGCATTTACTCTATATGGAGATATCCGGAGACCGCGGACGGAAACGGGGATGAGGGCGCGGAAGAAGAAAGAAAAGAGAACATCTGGAAATGGAGATAATACCGGGTACGGGTGCTATACCACAGAACATGAGCGAAACGGTGGTGACCATCGGCATGTTCGACGGAGTGCACCGCGGCCATCAGAAGATAATACATATCGCACATGAGAGGGCACGGGAACTGGGCCTGCGCTGCGTGGTTTTCACCTTCGATCGTCATCCTCTCGAGATACTGAAACCCGGGAAACACCCCAAACTCCTTTCCTCGAGCGCGCAGAAACTGAGGCTGATGGAAGAACTTGATGTGGATATAGTGCTCATGGCCCATTTTGACGATGAGTTCGCGTCTATTTCAGCCGAGGATTTCGTCGAGGGATTGCTGGCGGGGGAGTTGCACTCACGTGAAGTGGTCCTGGGTGAGAATTTCCATTTTGGAAAAGGAGGCGAGGGGGATATCGCTTTCCTGGACGGACTGGGGAAGCGCCTAGGCATATCGGCGATATCGGTTCCCCTGCTGCGCGATAATGGAGAGGTGATATCCAGCACGCTGATAAGAAAGATGATCGAACGCGGAGAGGTTGAGGAAGCAAAAAAGCGACTGGGGTGGGACTACATGATCGAGGGCATGGTGGTGCGGGGTGAAGCAAGAGGCAGGAAGCTGGGATTTCCAACCGCAAACATCGAGATCCACGACAACCGCTGTATTCCTGCAAACGGAGTTTACTCCGGCCAGGCCTACCTCGAACATCAGGTGTTGCCGGCCGTGAGCTACGTTGGGGACGTGCCGACTTTCGAGCACGACCAGGAGGTAAAGAGGCGAGTCGAGGTGCATATCCCCGGCTGGGAAGAGGATCTTTACGGCCGCTTTCTGGGCATATCGTTCCAGTTCAGATTGCGGGGGGAGAAGAGGTTCCCAGACCCCCGTTCTCTGGTCGACCAGATCGGACGAGACGTGAGAAACGCCCTGAACAGATTTGAAGGAAAGAAGGGAAACAGCTCTCGAGCCTGAACGAACATCGTTGGCCACATACCGGAAACGAGAAGACACCAGCATTAGCTGCCGGATTTACCGCCAGTTAAGCGCTGTGTTATCATCTCATCGGGTAGGATAACGAGCAGAAATAAGTATAGGCGGCATGAGGGCCGTCTAAACCTGGACCTAGGTAGGGAGAGTGCCGACTTCCTTCTTGGGTTCATGGGGATAAAGGAGGTGAAAAGGCATGCCCCTCAGCAGCGATCGTAAACTCGAGATTATCGAGGAGTACAGGTCTCACGAAAAGGATACGGGATCCGCAGAAGTACAGATAGCCATCCTCTCTAAGCGCATCGATGACCTTACCGAACATCTCAAGCTGCACAAGAAAGACCACCATTCCCGCAGAGGACTGCTGAAAATGGTAGGAAAGAGAAGAAGATTACTCGACTACCTCAAGGACAAGGATGTGGAGCGTTACCGCGAGCTTATCGAGAGGTTGGGACTGAGGCGGTGATGGAGCCCGCATCCAGGACAAGAAAAGAAATGAATGGAGATGAGAGAAGAAATGACCGAAGAAGACATTAGAAAATACTCGTTGGAGATCACCGGAAAGGTAACCGAGCTGGAGGTCGGGAAACTCGCCGGATTAGCTGACGGAGCGGTCGTCGTATCCTGTGGCGGCACCGATATCCTGGTAACCGCCATGGGCTCAAAGCACGAGGTGGACCGCGATTTCTTTCCCCTGGTCGTTGATGTAGAGGAGAGGATGTATGCGGCAGGTAAGATACCGGGCGGTTTTTTTCGCCGTGAAGGAAGGCCTTCCGAAAAGTCCATCCTGAACGCGCGTCTCATAGACCGCCCCCTAAGGCCGACTTTCCCGGAGGGAATGCGCATAGAGGTACAGGTTATCGCCACCATACTTTCCGTTGACCAGACAAACCCTCCGGACGTAATGGCCATAAACGGCGCATCTGCGGCATTGAGCATATCCGATATTCCCTTTAACGGACCCGTTGGGGCGGTCAGGGTCGGGTTGTTCGCGGATGGGCCAAGGCTCAATCCTACCCTTCAAGAGCTGGAGGAAAGCAGCCTTGACCTCGTGGTTGCAGGAGTGTTGAACAAGGATACAAACGAGATAGACGTGATAATGGTGGAAGCGGGGGCATCCCAGGTACCCGAGGAAGATATGGTTGATGCCCTCGAGTTCTCGAAGCAGGGTATCCGGGAGATAATCAAAATACAGCAGCAGATGATGAGGGAGGTCGGGAAGGAGAAACGAAGCGTTAACCTCAGGAACTTCGATTTTGACGCCGTGCGCACGCGTTTTCCCGATATGGATTCCCGCGTCGAGCAACTGGTGAGGGATACGGCACGTAACCAGCTGGACAAGACGGAGCGCGATCGCGGCATGGAAAATCTGCAGACCGAGATGATCCTGGCGGCCGAGATGGAGGGGGCGAACGGAGAATTTATCGAGGCCACCAGGGAATACTTCAGCAAAATGGTGGGAAAAACCATGCGCCGCATGATCCTGGAAGAGGATATGCGTATTGATGGCAGGCGCCCGGAAGAGATACGGCCCATATCCTGCGAGGTAGGTCTGATATCCCGCACTCATGGCTCGGGATTGTTCAAGCGGGGCCTTACCCAGGTACTGACATTGCTTACCCTGGGCCCCATCAGTGACATGCAGAAAATAGACGACCTCTCTCCAGACGAGAGCAAGCGCTACCTGCATCATTATAATTTCCCACCCTTCTCCGTGGGGGAGACAGGCATGCTGCGAGGTCCACGCCGCAGGGAAATAGGGCACGGGGCACTCTCCGAGAGGGCGCTGGTGAGCATCATCCCGGACGAAGATGTGTTCCCGTATACGATCCGGCTTGTTTCCGAGGTCCTGTCGTCCAATGGATCAACCTCCATGGCCTCGGTGTGCGCATCTACCCTGGCGTTGATGGATGCCGGCGTGCCCCTGAAAGGCAACAAGGCAGTGGCTGGAATAGCCATGGGCCTGATAAAAGAAGAGGATAAGGTATCGGTTCTCACGGATATCCAGGGTTTCGAGGATAAGTACGGAGACATGGACTTCAAGGTCGCGGGAACCGATACGGGTATTACCGCGCTGCAGATGGATATGAAGGTACAGGGTATAACGGTTGAAACCATGCAGCGTGCCCTGGCTCAAGCCCGGGAAGCCCGCCTCTACATACTGCGCAAGATAAGGGAAACCATGCAGGAGCCAAGAGGCGATCTATCGCCTTACGCACCGCGCGTAGTCACATTCGAGGTGCCGGTGGACAAGATACGCGAGGTTATCGGCCCCGGGGGCAAGGTTATCCACCGCATCATGGCCGAGCATGACGTAGAGTTGGACATAGAGGATGACGGTCGCGTGTTCATCACCGCCAAAGACCTGGCGAGCGCACAGGGGGCCAGGCGTATGGTAGAGCAGATCATACGTGAAGCTAAAGCCGGGGAACAGTACGAGGGAACGGTCACCCGCACCACCAGCTTCGGGGCTTTCGTAGAGATCCTCCCGGGCAAGGAAGGTCTGATACATATATCCAAGCTGGCCGATCGCCACATACCACGCGTGGAAGACGTTATCAACGTCGGAGACAAGGTTAACGTTGAGGTAATGGAGATCGACAAGATGGGAAGGATAAACTTGAGGGCAATTGACCTCAAGATTCCGGACGATCTTCCCGAGGGACCGCCCCGTAACGAGCGCAGGCCCGATGGGCGCAGGGACTCACGGCAGCCACGCTACCAGTCCGGCCCGCCGCAGGGCAAGGACAGGGATAAGGGAGATCCCAACCGTCCAAGACAGGACAGAAAGAACTGGTAGCGGTACCCGTTCCATCATGGAAAAGCATTTCCAGCGCAGCGACAGCAGTAAAGGCATCCGTATCCTCACGGAGCGGATGCCAAACCTGCGCAGCGTGACAACGGGGTTCTGGGTGGGGGTTGGCTCGCGCGATGAACCCCAGGAGCTCTCGGGTATAAGCCATTTCATCGAACACCTCCTCTTCAAGGGCACATCAAGGCGTAGCGCAAAACGCATAGCCGAGGAATTCGATACCATGGGAGGAGAGCTTAACGCGTTCTCCGCCAAGGAATACACCTGCTATTACGCAAAGGTGCTGGACGAGAAGGTCAAGGACGCCTTCGAGGTTATGACGGACATGCTCATGCGGTCCCTCATGCGCCCCAAGGACGTGGATTCTGAAAGAAAGGTGATCCTCGAGGAGATCGCCATGCACGAGGATTCACCCGATGACATCATACATGACCTGTTTGTTTCGGCTTTATGGGAATCGCACCCACTCGGGCAGAGTGTACTGGGCCAGCAGAACGTGGTCCGTACCCTGGGCAGCGAGGAAATCATGGCGTATTTCGGCCGTTTCTACCGTCCCGGGAACACCGTGGTCGCTGCAGCGGGCAACATAGAGCACGAAGAAGTGGTTGAACTGGTGGAACGATTGATGGACAACGACGGAGGTAAGGAGAGGCACGAGAGGCACAGCGTGTTGCCCCAGATAAGGCCCCATACCGTGGTCTATAACCGGCCTACCGAGCAGGCCCATATCGTTCTGGGGACGCAAGGCCTGCCCAGGCAGCACCCGTCTCGCTTTATACTGGCGATACTCGACAATATCCTGGGCGGAGGTATGAGTTCCCGGCTCTTTCAAAAAATAAGGGAAGAGCGCTCCCTTGCCTACTCCATATTCTCCTATCATTCCATGTACGTGGAGACGGGATTGATGGCCGTTTACGCCGGGACCAATCCCGAGAACGTCTCCGCCGTTCTGGAGTTGATAAAGGAGGAGATCGAACAGATGCTGGAAAGGGGGATAAGCCCCGAAGAACTCGAGCGGGCCAAGGGGCATATAAAAGGCAACCTTGTCCTGAGCCTGGAAGACAGCGGCAGCCGCATGACCCGCCTCGGGAAAGCCGAAATATGCCAGGGAGAGATACTGAGCCTCGACGAGTTGCTGCAGCGTATTGACAAGGTAACGGAAGAAGACGTTTGCAAACTGGCAAGAGAGATTTTCGGCTCGAGAAAGCTTGTGGTGACGGCCATCGGCCCATTCGAGGGGAAAGAGATACAGGGCCACCTGTTCTGATAAAGAAACAGCTGAGGCCCGCATTTAGCGTATGCTCCATGATCGCAGCATGACATGATGATATCGATATAAAGCATCGGCGGCCTTTTTCGAGGGGGAGAGCTTTGATGAAAGTAGGCGTTTGCGGTGCGGGTGGGCGCATGGGAAGGGAAGTCTGCAGGGCCGTATCGGCGGAGCAAGATCTCGATCTCGTATGCGCCGTGGATCCTGCATGGGAGGGAAAGAGAGTAGACGAACTGGTGCCGGATATTGAAAGCGATCTGCCGGTATCCGGCCTGGTAGAGAGCCTGGACGAGAGTGGGGCGGAGGTCATGGTCGATTTCTCGATCGCTACCGCCGCGAGACACAACATAAGCTATGCCCTCGGGCAGGGAATGCCCTGCGTGGTGGGAACTACTGGATTCGATACATCGGACCTGGATAGTTTCGAAAGCTTAGCCAGCCAGAAAGAGACAGGATGCCTGATCGCTCCGAACTTCGCTATCGGTGCAGTGCTGATGATGGATTTCGCGCGCCGCGCAGCGCGTTTTCTCCCGCAATGTGAGATCGTCGAACTACACCACGCAGGAAAACTGGACGCGCCATCCGGCACCGCGCTCTTGACCGCCAGGCTTATACGAGAGCAGGAAGACATGCAGGATGAACATGATGAACATGATGGTCCACGGGGGCTGGACGTGGGCGGAATCCATATTCATTCCGTGCGCCTTCCCGGCCTGGTTGCCCACCAGGAAGTGATATTCGGCGGCATGGGGCAGACACTCACCATACGCCACGATTCACTTGACCGCACCTCCTTTATGCCCGGGGTTATAATGGCAATCAGGAAATCTGCCGAACTGCGGGGGCTAATACTTGGGCTGGACAAGCTCATGGAGCTGAGCTGACCCACGATGATCGATATGTTGCAGGAAGTCGATAAGGGGTCGTCAGGCAAGAGAAAGGTATGGAGATGAAGGAACTGAGAGGAAAAACCGTGCTGGTGACGGGGGCATCTCGCGGAATGGGAAGATTACATGCGGAGAATTTCTGTCGGGAAGGCTGCAGGGTGGTGCTCACTGACGTCGATGAACAGGGGCTGGAAGAGGCTTTGGGAGAATTGCGCCAGCATGGTTGCGATGCGCACGGCCACAAGCTCGACGTATCGGACCGTTCCAACTGCTTCGAAGTAGCGGAGAAGGTCATGTCAGAGGTCGGCCCCATAGACGTGCTTATCAACAATGCGGGAATAACCGAATGCTACGCGGTATTGGAGCTGTCCGAGAAGTCGGTGCGGCGAATGATGGAAGTCAACTACATGGGTTATGTCTGGATGATGCAGGCCGTGGTCCCGGAGATGGTGAAAAGAGGGTCTGGACACGTGGTTAACATATGCTCAGTAGCCGGTAAAGTGGGCACGGCGAAGATGGGCGGTTACTGCGCCACCAAGTTTGCCGGCATCGGCATTACGGACGCCATTCGCATGGAAACCCGCGGTAGCGGGGTGGATTTCACCATAGTGAATCCCGGGTACGTATCCACCGGCATGTTCGAGGGGGCCAAGGTGCCCATCATCACCAGCTGGCAGGATCCGATGAGGGTTTCAAAGGCCGTTGTGGATGCGGTGAAAAAGAACAAGGCCGAGATTTGCGTTCCCCGCGCCAACGTGCTCCTGGTCTCCTTTTTAAGGGGCCTCTGCATGCCCAGGGCTATCGATTTTGTTTTTCATGTCCTGGGAGCCGACAAGTCCATGGACAACTGGCGCAAAGACAGGCAACGCCCGTTCTGAACGCATGATCATACCTGCACGGACAGCCGGGTAGCGACCTCAGCTCCGCACACGCAGGATACATGTTTCGCATTGAACTGGAACGGCGTACGGAGCGTATCCATGGCGGCGATCACAGTGCCCGGCATAAAGAACAGGAACGGCCCACCGGGCACGGGTACGGTGATGCAAGTGCACGTATACCTGTTTATGAATTCCATGGAAAATGCGGTCTTGTCTGAGTGCGTGCATTACGGAAAAGCCCGCAAAACCGCCCGCCGTTCCAAGAGCCATATGCCCCTGCTTTTTTACTGCCGGGCCCCTGAGCAGCCATAGGGCGCTGTCGTGGACGATAAAGGTTATAGGCAAATCCCTGTTGAAAACAGTAGTAGGATTTATAGGAGGAGTTTTTTGTTCAGGTCCGGATAATCCGGTACGGGATAGCAAGCGAGTCGCCAAGTGGGAGCTGATATGTCGGCAGGGAAGGAAAAGGGCGCTAGAAAAAAAACGTCGAGCAAAGCGGGAGCGTCCGCGGCTAATAAAAAAAGGCCGGTAAAGAACGCGAGGCAGCGGGGCTTGCCGCGCAACCTGAGAGAGATATACGGCGTGTCGATTATAACCCTGGCGGCGCTCTTCTTCCTGGCCTTCTTCCTCACGGCGTTGGGGCCCGTGGGAAGAGGTCTCGACCTGTTCTTCTCTTACCTGACCGGTGGTGTGCGTTTTTCCCTGCCATTCATATTTCTTGCTATTGGTATTGCCCTGCTTATGGGAAGGCTGGGTGAGATACCGGGCGAGAAGGAAGGCTGGCGGATAACCTGGGTCGAGATGTCAGGGATGGCGGTAATGTTCATGGCCATATGTGCGTTGCTCCATCTAAGGGTGGGGGAGGCCGAGGCTATGTTCACCCGGGCGAACCTGGAGAGTGGAGGAGGACTCGTGGGGGCATTGATAGCATGGCCGCTGGTGAAGATGTTCAGCAAAACCGGGTCATACGTCCTGCTTTCGGCGATGCTTGTCGTGGGTTTTCTTCTGCTCACAGGGTTGACGATATCTAAACTATTCCAGGATAGAGTGGAAAAAAGGCGAAAATTACGAATTGAAAAAAGGCAGAGCAGGCCAAGCCGGACAGCCCCGGCCGTGATGGTTTCGACACGCTCGAAGGATAGCGACGCCTCCAGGACGTCGGAGACTACGGAAACCAAAATGAGGGAGGTGGCCGTTGACAGGGAGAACGCAGAACCGGAGGCGACGGCCCTGCCGGATTTAGCCTCGGAGATGCCTGCGCCGCCGCCGATAGTCATCGAGGACACGGGGCAACTGGCCATTGAGATGCAGGAGAAAGACGGGGGTAAGGCATACAAGCTCCCTCCTCTTGAACTGCTCAACAGGGCAAGTGACCGCAATCCGATATCGCATAAGAGCGTGAATGAGAGTATAGCGATACTGGAGAAAACGCTGCGCGAATTCGGAGTGGACGCAGCGGTTACGCGCGTAACGCGAGGACCTACGGTTACCAGGTTCGAAGTTGAACTGGGTTCGGGAGTAAAGGTCAACCGGGTGCTGAACTTGAGCGACGACATAGCGTATGCACTGGCGTCGCCGGACATAAGGATAATAACTCCCATACCCGGAAAGTCGGCTATCGGAATCGAGATACCAAATCGGGAAAGGGACCTTGTGACCCTGGGAGATATCATGGCCACCCCTAAGGCCATGAAGTCAGGCTCACCCCTTAAAGTAGGCCTGGGTATGGATGTTTCGGGACAACCGATCATCGTAGATCTGCGTGAGATGCCGCACCTCCTGCTGGCAGGAGCAACCGGGACGGGAAAGAGCTGCTGTATAAACTCCATGGTTGCGTCGGTTCTCGTGACTTCGCCTCCCCACGAGGTACGCATGCTGATGGTAGACCCCAAGTACGTTGAGTTATCTCACTTCAACGGCATACCCCACCTGCTGACGCCCGTTATAACCGATCCCAAGAAAGCTTCCGGAGCGCTTTCCTGGGTGGTCAGAGAGATGGAACAACGTTACCAGTTGCTCTCCAGGTCGGGCGTCAAGAACATCGTCGCTTACAGAAACGCTCTGAGGGAAGGCCTGGGAAAAGAAGAGGTAGGGGAGGAAGAGTTCCCGTACATGCCTTACATACTCGTGGTGATAGACGAGCTTGCTGACCTGATGATGGTGGCTCCGGCGGAAGTGGAAGACTCAATTGCCAGGATAGCGCAGATGGCGCGGGCGGTGGGGATACACCTGGTGGTGGCGACACAACGCCCGTCGGTGGACGTGGTGACTGGCATGATAAAGGCGAACATGCCATCGCGCATAGCTTTTACCGTTGCCAGCCAGGCCGATTCGCGCGTTATCCTCGACGTGGGGGGGGCGGAGAAGCTGGTGGGACATGGAGACATGCTTTTCCTGCCCGCTGGAAGCTCGAAACCGATAAGGGTCCAGGGTTCCTACATCGCGGAGAGAGAGATAACGTCCATCATAGGCTTTATCAAGAGACAGCGACAGGCGGATTATCGTGACGAGATAATGGAGAGCGTTGGTGGCGGGAGAAGAGAGCGGTCACGCGGAGACGAGCTGCTGGAGGAGGCCATACAGGTGGTAGTGGGCTCGGGGGTGGCATCCGCCTCGCTCCTGCAGAGAAAGCTGCGGGTAGGATACGCTCGCGCCGCGCGCTTGGTAGACCTCATGGAGGAACTCGGAGTCGTTGGAGGCTACGAGGGGAGCAAGCCACGAGCGGTGTTGATGACGGCAGAAGAGCTGCAGGAGAGGAAGAGGCGAATGATGGCGAAAGATGAAAACGTCAGCCCGGATTGATCCCAGGCTGTAGGGTGAGGTTCGTGCCCACGCTGTCCCGATTTAAACACAATTTACAACTCTGGTATAATCTACCCAAAGGAAAACTTGTAGGAGGTCATAGTGGCCAACAGATTAGCTCAAGAGGTTGAGAAGATACTCTCGGCGGCAGTGGGGGATTTCATCGCCAAGGCGACGGTTAAGAAGAACTGCGAGCTTATAGGCACTACGCCGGATGATCTGACGGCCGATCAGCTGCCTTCCCTGGCTGAAAAGATCGAGAAATCGGTATCCTTCTTTTCGGGAAAGGATGTCGGAGGCGGGGTGGCGGAGAAAATAAAAACCATCAAGGCTTAAAATCGCGATATCCCGTTAAGCAAGGGAACTGGAGAGGCAAGGAACGCGGCTGGCCAATCGAATACTCGGGAAGAATAGGACCGGCATCAGGGGGCATGGCCGGTCTCTTCAAGTGATAAGGCCTCAGGAATACTATCCGTGATTATCTGCGACATATGTTCTTGCTCGAAATGCCGTAAAAAGGAGACGTGTCATGAAGAAGGGGAACAAGGCTTTCTACCTGCTGAGCCTGGGATGCCCAAAGAACGACGTGGACTCCGATTGCCTCGTGTCTGAGCTCATGCGCTCAGGTTGGCATATGGCAGGGAGAGCGCAAGATGCGGACGTGATGCTCGTTAACACGTGCTCGTTCATCGTCCCTGCCGTGGAAGAATCCCTGGAAGCCATATTGGACCTGAGCGACCTCAGGCTGGATGGATCGAGATATCTGGTGGTGATGGGATGCCTGGTGTCCAGGTATGGAAAAAAGTCTCTGACCTCGTTGCTCCCCGAGGTGGACATGTTCGTAGATTTCCCGGATTACGCAAACTTCACCACGCTGATGGATACGCTTACAAGTAAACCCGTTATGCGCAAAGCGGGAACGGGGAAGAGGGAGTATGCTTCGACTCTGAACAGGGGCTTTGTGTATCTGAAGATAGCAGAAGGATGCCAGAGAAGATGCTCGTTCTGCAGCATACCGTCGATCAGGGGACCCCTGCGCTCGCGCAATATGAACGGAATAGTGGAAGAAGCGGCTTACTTCGTGAGCAGGGGGATTAGAGAGATAATCCTCATCGCTCAGGACACAACCTCTTATGGAATAGATATCTACGGGGAACCGTCGCTCCCAACGCTGATCGAGGAATTATGCAAGGTAGACGGTGATTGGCGGTTGCGGGTCATGTACCTGCATCCCGAGGGGGTAAACGAAGACGTCCTGGGGGCGATGAGCAACAGCCGCGTCTGCCGCTATCTCGACCTTCCGTTCCAGCATGTTGACCGGAGGATTCTAAAGGCTATGGGCAGGAAGGGAGATGCCGGATCCCATCGCGACCTGATAGAATCGGCCAATGCGATAATGGGAGAAGTGGCGATACGTGCGACTTTTATGGTCGGTTTTCCGGGCGAGGACAGGCAAGCCTTCGACCGCCTGAGGGATTTTGTCGCCGGTATGCGTTTTGACTGGCTGGGCCTCTTCAGCTATTCTCATGAGGAAGGAACACCCGCGTATTCCCTGGGAAAAGGGGCTTCCAGGACTGTGGCCAGAGAAAGGTTGGGTGAGCTTTCTGGCCTGCAGGAAGAGATCATGCGGGAAAAAGCCCGCAAGATGATAGGGAGAAGGCTGCGAGTTCTTCTGGAATGCGAAAGCGACGAGGCCGCTGGATACTGGGAGGCGAGGTCTCAGCGCGAAGCTCCGGAGATCGACGGGATTATCTTCATACCGCACGAGGAGGGCTTAAGGCCCGGCTCCTTGCGTGAGGCAAGGATAACGGCGAGTGAAGGGATAGACCTGATTGGTATCGTTGAAAGCGCGTGAAAGCAATACGAGTACTTTGAAATGCGAGGACTACTGGAACCTTCCCAATGCACTTACGCTCTCTCGCGTGCTGCTGGCGCCGTTGATCGCATTCCTGCTGTCCGAAGACGACCGCCTCAAGAACGACCTTGCCGCGGCTACGGTGCTGACCGCTGCCTTTACCGACTTCCTTGACGGACACCTTGCGCGCAAACAGGGCAAGGAGACGCGCCTGGGACAGTTCCTGGACCCGCTTGCGGACAAGATCTGTATATCGACATCTTTCGTGATGCTTGCGGTGAGGCGAAGACTCCCATCCTGGGTGCCTGGCGTAATAATCGGGCGCGAGATATTCATCACGCTTTTCCGCGTCTATGCCGGCACCCGGGGCTCGTCCGTGCCCGCGAGCATATGGGGAAAACTGAAAACGAACTCGCAGCTCATTACCGTGTTGCTGACGATCATGAAGAGAGACGACCCCGCGTACAAAGCAGTGGAAAAAGCGGCGGTCTATCTTTCTGTAGCCCTTACCTTATACTCCGGTTTGGACTATATTCTCAAGGCGGGAGACTACCTCGATGTACCGGAGGATGCATAAAAGTGAACACCTGCTCGCTGCTGGCCATAGGCGACGAGCTTCTGGACGGCAGGACCAAGGACACCAACTCTGACTTTATCACGGAAAGATTACACGACCTTGGCGTGCTGGTTCCGATACGGATCGTGGTGGGAGACGATAAAGGTTTAATAGGGGGCGCGCTAAAACTGGCCCTGGAGCTTTCAGAAGCGGTTATATTGACCGGTGGCCTGGGACCGACAGGTGATGATCTGACCCGTGAGGCGGTGGCCGAAGCGCTGGGAATATCACTGAGGAGGGAAAACTCGCTCGCGGATTCCCTGAGGGGGTTTTTCGCGGCTATGGGACGCGAGATGTCCCATACCAACTTGAAGCAGGCTGACCTGCTGGAAGGAGCGGTGCCGATTATAGCGCGGCTGGGAACGGCTCCGGGGCAATGGGTTGAAAGAGACGGAAAAATCGTCATCCTGGTCCCGGGCGTGCCGAGGGAGATGCGCGACATGATAGAGGGAGACGTCATGCCGTTGCTCGCCGAAAGGTTCCAGGCAGGGCATAAAGGCGTGACCGTAAACCTCATAGTCGCTGCGAGGCCCGAGTCGGAGCTTGCGGAGGTCGTGGAAGGGGCCCTGCCCGGGATGCAGGGGATCAGGGTATCATACCGGGCCATGATGGGGCAGATAGAGATAAAACTGTCGGCGGAAGATGATCTTGTCCTTTTGAAAGAGGCCGAAGACAAGGTCAGGGCCGTTTTGGGGCCGTGGATAGTAGCAGAGGGCAAGGAAACCCTGGAGGGAAACCTGGGCAGGGAGTTGCGCGCTCGGGGTCTGACGCTTTCGGTCGCTGAATCTCTGACCGGGGGAATGGTGGGGGAGAAGATAACGAGCGTTCCGGGGAGTTCGGATTATTTCAAGGGAGGAGTGGTCGCATACACCTACGAAGCCAAGAGCGGCCTGCTTGGAGTCGAAAGCGGCCTTCTCAACTCGCGGGGGGCGGTCTGCGAGGAGGTGGCGCGTGCCATGGCCGAGGGAGTAAGGGAGAGACTGGCGTCTAATATAGGCATAGCGCTGACCGGAATCGCCGGCCCGGACAGCGGAGGGGAAAGCGAACCTGCCGGAACGGTCGTTTTCGGACTATCGGATGAAGCGGGGTCCTATGCGTGGAAATATCGCCTTCCCGGGGACCGCGAGTTGGTAAGGCAATTCGCTTCAACGGTGCTACTGACCATAGCTTATCTACACGTGCGTGGCGAGGATTTGCCGCATGTCAGATAGAAACCCGAGGCTGTTCCTGGCCCTTGATATCCCCGAAGAGGTAAAAGAGATCATTTCGGCAGGCATGGAAGGGCTGCGGGATATGCTCCCCGGTGCACGATGGGTAAAAACCGGCAACCTCCATATCACCCTTAAGTTCATCGGCGATTACGAGGAGGCGAGGCTGGAAAGCCTGGTGAGGGAGATAAGGGCTTCGGTTGAAAGATGCACGGGTTTCATGGCATCTCTCGGGGGTTGTGGCGCTTTCCCATCGGCCGCTAAAACACGCATATTGTGGGTGGGAATGTCCACGGCGGCGGAAGAAGCAAGAGCGGTAGCGCGGAAGCTGGATGCGCGTCTGGAAAGGGTGGGAGTGAAGAGAGAAAAACGCCCCTTCAAAGGCCATATTACCCTGGCGAGGATGAAGAAGCCCGGGGACTGCACGTGCCTTCTGAAATCGCTGGCATCCGGGCTGGAGGGTTTGAGCGACCACATGTTTTATGCGGGCGAGGTGGTGCTTTATCGCAGTATACTGGGACCAGAGAGTCCAACATATATAGCGCTGGAGAGGATGCCCTTGGGAGGGAAACCGGGTGAGAAAGGTTAAACTGGCTCCTTCGCTGCTGAACGCAGACTTCAGCGACCTGCGCAGGGCAGTGTCGTTCATAGAAGGAGCAGCTGACGTCATCCACCTGGATGTCATGGATGGCAACTTCGTGCCCAATATAACCTTCGGGCCGCTGGTGGTGAAGGCTGTAAAATCAATAACCGGGATACCCCTGGACGTTCACCTCATGATCGCCCATCCCGCGGAATACGTAGAGGACTTCGTGAGCGCGGGAGCGGATTGGATCTCCTTTCATGCCGAGGTAACCCGTCATCCCGGCGAGATATGTGGGCTCATACACAGTCACAACAAGCGAGCGGGAGTGGTGATAAACCCACAGACGCCTGCGGAGAAGGTCTTCGACTATCTCGAGCTCATCGACTTCGTGCTGGTCATGACGGTGATGCCGGGATTCGGCGGCCAGTCGATGATAACCGAGGCCCTGCAGAAGATAGGGAGCCTCAAGAAAGAGGCGGAAAGACAGGGCTTGGAGATAGAGGTCGAGGTGGACGGGGGGATAAAGATAGACAACCTGGAAGAGGTATTGCAGGCCGGTGCCGATATCCTCGTCGTCGGATCCTCCATTTACGGCGCTCCCGATCCCCGCCAGGCAGCCCTGGGAATAAGGGCTATGTTGGACCGGGCATAGAGGATGTCAATGACAACCAGCGTCATTCGAGGCCGCAACATGGTGGACCTGATGGACAACATACATGTTTTAGCCATATAATTTTATTGTTAACGGTCTTCGGGGCAGGGTGAAATCCCCGACCGGCGGTTAAAGTCCGCGAGCCGCAAGGCAGAGCCGGCGAAATTCCGGCACCGACGGTTAGAGTCCGGATGGGAGAAGACCTGAGGCGTTCATTTTGGGCGCCGGGTATTCTCCCCGGTGCCCTTTATTATTTCAGGGCGGAGACACACGGAGACATGAAGTGTTTGGATTCACGGGGAGCGGAAGTGGATACGGGATTAAGCTCGCAGGACAGGGTCTTCATGAGGAAAGCCATCTCCCTTGCGGGCAGAGGAAAGGGCATGGCGCACCCGAACCCCATGGTGGGAGCGCTAGTCGTTAAGAACGGGAATATCCTGGGAAAAGGGTATCACCGCGGGCCATACACTGCGCACGCTGAGGTGGAGGCGCTGAAGCAGGCGGGAGAAGATGCCTGCGGAGCCACGATGTACGTTTCCCTGGAGCCATGCAACCACCACGGCAGGACTCCGCCGTGCACGGAGGCGATCATTGCCGCGGGGATAGAAAGGGTGGTGATTGCAGCGACGGACCCCAACACGGGTGTAAAAGGCGGGGGCATGGAGAGACTGAGAGAGGCTGGATTGACTGTGCAAAGCGGGCTTATGGGCGGCGAGTCGTCGCGCCTTAACGAGGCTTACGAAAAATATATAAGGACCGGGATACCGCTGGTCATTGTGAAGATGGCTATCACGGCGGATGGAAAGGTTGCGGCTCGAGGAGGAGCATCGAGATGGATAAGCGGGGAAAAAGCGCGGAGAAGGGTGCATGCCATGCGCCGCGAGAGCGACGCGGTAATGGTGGGAAAAGGTACCGTTGAAGCCGACGACCCAGAGCTTACCGTGCGCATGGTGCCCATGCGTGGAGCGAAGCCCCCGTTGAGAGTGATAGTGGATTCGATGCTTTCCATCCCCCTGGAATGCGAGATTGCACAAGGAAAAGAGCCACAGGTCATGGTGGCTACCACCCACCAGCATGACCGTTTCAAGGCAGGAGTGCTTCGAGACCGGGGAGTTGAAGTCGAGGTTATAGGGGGCAGCGGTAAGAGAGTGGACCTCGATGAGCTGCTGCTGGTGCTGGGAAAGAGGGGGGTGGCTCAACTCCTGGTTGAAGGAGGCCCTACGCTGGTAAGCGCTCTTTGCGAACGCGGCCTGGTGGACAGACTATCCCTTTTCGTGGCCCCGAAGATATTCGGGGACGAGAAGGCGCGATCTTGGATAGAGGGAAGGGAAGTATTCGATCCGGAAGAAGGGATGCGCATGAGGTGGAGGAAAGCGAGTTGCCTGGGAGAAGACCTGCTCCTGGAGGCGGATATGATAGAGAGGGGTTGAAGTTGTTCACCGGGATAATCGAGGAGATCGGAACCGTGAGGGATATCAGGATGCTCGCGCCGGGGGCGAGGATATCCGTTTCGTGCTCCTCGATATGGGACGAGCTAAAGATAGGCGATTCGGTGGCGGTAAACGGCGTCTGCCTGACCGTGGTGGAGAAAAACAGGGGGGAATTCGTCTCGGATATATCCGAGGAAAGCCTCGAGCGCTCCAACCTGGGGGGTCTCGACAGAGGCTCTGCGGTAAACCTGGAGAGAGCCCTCAGCCTGGGAGAACGTCTGGGGGGGCACATAGTGCAGGGACACGTTGACGGCGTAGGCAAGGCGACGGAGATAAAAAGATCCGGGCAAGGTTGTGTGTATTCTTTCTCCGCCCCCCCGCAGGTCATGGGCTATCTGGTCGAGAAAGGGTCGGTGGCGGTTAACGGGATAAGCCTTACCGTCAGCGCTTTGGGGGACGGCAGGGTCAGCGTAGCCGCTATTCCCCATACCATTGAAAACACTAACCTGGGGGGGATAAAGCCCGGCGATGAGGTTAACCTCGAGGTGGATATACTGGCGAAATACGTTTACAGCTATATGAGGCGCGGCATCAACGGCACAGATTATACCGGGGAAAGCGATGCGTCTTTGCGCGAGAAGCTCGTTGAAGGAGGTTTTATGTGATGAAAGAAGAGCAGAGCGTAAACGAAGGGAGACCTTTCAACTCGATAGAGGAGGCCATAGAGGACATCCGCGAGGGGAAGCTGATAATCGTGGTCGATGACGAGGACAGGGAGAACGAGGGCGATTTCCTCATGGCGGCCGAAAGAGTGACTCCAGAAGCCATCAATTTCATGGCCAAGAACGGAAGAGGCCTGATATGCATGCCCTGCGTGGGAAAGCGGCTGGACGAGCTGAACATACATCCAATGGTGCCGGAAAACACCTCCACGCACGAGACGGCGTTCACCGTATCCATAGGAGCCAAAGGGAAGATAACCACGGGTATCTCAGCTTACGACCGTGCCGTTACAGTCCAGGCGGTACTGGACCCCGAAACCAGGCCCGAGGATATCTCGAGGCCGGGGCATGTGTTCCCCCTGCGGGCTCGCGACGGAGGGGTATTGCGCAGGGCAGGCCACACGGAGGCCGCGGTGGACCTGTCCAGGCTGGCCGGCCTTTTCCCGGCTGGAGTAATATGCGAGATCATGAACGATGACGGCAGCATGGCCCGCGTACCACAACTGGCGAAGATAAAAGAGAAGTTCGGCCTGAAGATGGTCACCATCGAAGACCTCATACGATATAGAAATCGCTATGAGACGCTCGTAAGGCGTATCGCCGAGGTGCGCCTACCCACTGTATTCGGCGTATTTCGCGCCATAGGTTACGAATCGCTGATAGATGGGCGCAACCTTATCGCCCTGGTGAAAGGAGACGTCGAGGGGAAGGAAAACGTACTGGTAAGGGTGCACTCCGAATGCCTGACCGGAGACGTGTTTCTGTCTTTGCGCTGCGATTGTGGCCTGCAATTACGCATGGCGCTGCAGATGATCGAAGAGGAAGGGGAAGGCGTCTTCCTGTATATCATCGGGCACGAGGGCCGGGGCATCGGCCTTACCCACAAGCTGAAGGCCTACGAGCTGCAGGAGAACGGAAAGGACACCGTCGAGGCGAATCTGGAACTGGGCTTCCCGCCAGATGCGCGAGATTATGGCATCGGGGCGCAGATCCTGTCCGATCTCGGGCTTACGACGATGAGGCTGATGACCAACAACCCGGCTAAAAGGGTCGGCCTGGAAGGATACGGGCTGAAAGTGGTCGAACGCATACCCCTGATAGTGGAACCGTGCGAGGATAATTACGCCTATCTAAAGACAAAACAGGATAAACTGAACCACATCCTTGATTTCTAGGAAAGGAGAACGCAATGCCGACCTATGAGGGACACCTGGTAGCAGCGGGGCTCAAATTCGCCATCGTGGTAGCGCGATTCAACGAATTTATAAGCACGCGATTGCTTGACGGCGCCCTGGATGCCCTCAAGCGACATGATGCCGACATGGAGAATGTGGATATCGCCTGGGTCCCCGGGGCGTTCGAGATACCCCTGGTTGCGTCCAAGCTTGCTGCAAGCGGAATCTATGATGCCGTGATATGCCTCGGAGCCGTTATACGCGGCTCGACGCCGCATTTCGATTACGTGGCCTCCGAGGTCTCAAAGGGTGTAGCCAGGGTAAGCCTGGACAGGGGCATTCCAGCTGTTTTCGGCGTCATTACCGCGGACACGATTGAGCAGGCGGTCGATAGAGCCGGAGCCAAGCAGGGCAATAAGGGCTGGGAAGCCGCAATTACCGCAGTGGAGATGGGCAATCTGCTGAAAGAGATAAAATAGGGCGCGGCGGAAGAGGGCAGCACGCTACCCCATCCCCACATTTCAGCTCCAGGGCCACGGCCTAAGAGGCTCCCCTTGCGGATGCCTTTCCATCCCGGGGGAACGGGCAAAAGCAACGCCTGTCCTGCTTGATACAATATGGACGGATAAACCCCTTCACGAGTATCGAACTCGATCTGGCAGCCCTTTAGCGAGTAATTGTCCGTGCTGACGAGGGGATTCCTTTACCGGGAAAGGCCCTGGCTGTACGCTCCGCGCTGGCGGTAAGCAGCCATGGCCACCCCGACATGACCTTGACTGGAAAAATCAAACCCCTGATATAACCAAAGGCTCTATGGGTAATGCCCCTTCTCTAAAACCACGGCAGGCAGGAATATGAGGGGGTAGACGGCACCGCCGTTTGCCATCTACGGCGCCGTTGAAGCTACCCTACAGTAATATAAGCCGCAAAGTTAAAACACGATTGCTGCCTTGCCGATAATCTCTATGGAAGCATCGGCGCTTTTGTAGGTTACAGGAGAATAAAGCCACTATGACCATCTGGTCAGAAAAAACCCTGCTAGCAGGCGAGCGCGACGACGTGCTGGACCACGCCTTGCAGGCGCTATCGACCGCAGAACATAGCCTAATGGCGAATAAAGGAATCGATTGCCACCGGGTATTGGCCATGCTCTTCGATTACGCCTTGGAGCAGGACGAGAAGGAGATATCCTCAGCGGGAAAGGGGCTGAGCGAGCTGGCCGTTAGTCTGTCGCAGTGCGGCCTCGACTGGAGCGCGGCAAGCGTATTCGTCAAAGCGCTGATCTCGGGTGTACAGGACAGGCTCAAGTGCGGCGATGACTGCTTCGGCCTGAACGGGATCAGCAGCGGCATGCTCAAAGCGCAAGCGCTGATCTTCGACTCCTACATGAAGGCCGAGGAAAGGAAGCGCGAAGTCATGGCGCAGCAACTGCGAGAGATAGACGCTTTCCCGGATACCATAGCGGCGACACTCGATCCTCCTACGCTCACAAAGATCGGGCTCGCCAGGTTGAAAAAGCTCCTTGGCATCCCATACGCCGCCATGTTCGAAGTCGATGCCTCACGGTTCCTGACGTTAGTGGGAGGCGAAAAGGCTCTGCACGGAGACGATGGATCCTGCATGCGGCTGGACGAGGCCGCAGCACATCATCTGCTGCATAAAGGGGAACCGCACCGGTGGGTTCCAGGAGAAGAGGATTCGTTCCTGGGAGAACAAACGAGAAGGATCGAGGCGGCAGCCTCGCTGCTTATACCCATGCTGGTGAGAGGTCGCACTACGGGACTCATAATGATCGCGGCCGGAAAGGAAAGAGGGGATTTCACGGCCGGTGATGCGGAACTTGCGAGCAGGTTTGCCAGACGGATGGCCGTAGCCCTGGAAAACGCTTATCTGCACGAGCGGGAACAGAGAAAGATCAAGGAGACGGTGGCTTTGCTGGAGATAACCAGGGCTATCAATTCCACCCTGGATATAAGCCAGATACTGGAGCAGGTCGTACAGATGACCGTGGACCTCTGTGGCGTTGTCATGTGTATCATCTACCTCCACGACGAGGAGGCGGAGAGATTCGAGCCCTCGGCTCACTACGGCTTCATAGAAGAAAGCCATTGGAGCGGCGGAACAGAGGCGGGATTCACCGTAGATGGCCTGCAGGACCTGGAGGTAGAAACCTTGATGCGGGGCGATCCCGTCTTCCTTCCTGCCTCGCAAGCCGCCTGCCTGCTTCCCGGGGAAGTAATGAACGAACATGGGGTGGGCCTGGTCTCCATGTTCCCCCTGAGCTCCAAGGAGAGACTCAGGGGGCTATTCGCGCTCTTCTATCCCTGTAAATATGCAGTTGGGCTGAAGAGGGATGAGGTGGAGGTGGTAAGGGCTATCGCCGCACAAGCTTCCATGGCCATAGAAAACGCCGCCCTGTACGAAGACATAGAAAAGAGCTATTTCTCCACGGTGAAGGCTCTGGCCAAAGCGATAGAGGTAAAGGACCCATATACACACGGCCATTCCGAAAGGGTGACGGAATACGCGATGATGATCGCTGATACCATGTGCCTTGAAGAAAGGGATAAGCAGAAGCTCAAATACGCGGCCACCCTGCATGATATCGGTAAGATAGGGATAGCCGGAAGGGTTCTCAACAAGCCGGGGAGCCTTACGAACGAGGAATATTCTCACGTGAAGACGCACCCGGCGCTGGGAGACAGCATCGTTGAGCCGGTGGAGTTCCTCCAGGGCCCCAGGCCCATTATCCTTCATCACCACGAACGCTTTGACGGCAAGGGATATCCGGATGGTCTCAAGGGAAACGGGATACCGCTGTGCGCGCGCATCCTTTCCGTGGCGGACGCCTTCGAGGCCATGCGATCCGACCGCCCTTACCGTCGCGCACTTCCGCTGGAAAAGGCGATAGACGAACTGAAGCGTAACTCCGGAGGCCAGTTCGATCCGGAGATAGTATCCATATTCATGGAAATCCTCGACAGGCATGGGGGTGATCCGGTCATCAGGTGAAGGAGACCATGCGTCAATGTTTTTCGTGGGGACTCCATGGTTGCGATGCATAGCGGTGCGCGCTGGAGAGGTGGGGATCCGTGTCGGAGGTGAAAAATTGTTCGACGAGATACTGAGGGGTGAAACGGCGGAAACCCTGGAGAGGACCAAGAGACACAAGATCCTCGTGGTGGACGACGATCCATACATCCGCGAGCTTATCCTGGAGACACTTGGCGACGGGAAATACGACCCCGTAGTGGCAAGAGATGGAAGGGAAGCGCTTCAGATATGCGAGACGGATAGGCCGGATATAATCGTGCTGGACGTGATGATGCCCGATCTCGATGGCCTCGAGGTCTGCCTGAGGTTACGAGGGGAGGCTTTGACCAGCCATATCCCCATCATCCTGCTTACAGCGAAGGGCATGCTGGAAGACAAGATAAAGGGTATGGAAACCGGTGCGGACGATTACATGACCAAACCATTTGATCCCCTGGAGCTCGAGGCCAGGATAAACATGCACCTCAGACGGTCTGTCCGCGACGGTGAAGCAAGCCCGTTAACCGGTCTTCCCGGTAATCGAGCCCTTGAGGAAGTCATAGAAGCGCGTATAAAGACGGGAGCGAAGTTCGCCGTCTGCTACATCGACTTAGACGACTTCAAGGCCTACAACGACCGCTATGGCTTTCTGGCGGGGAGCGAGGTCATAAAGCTGACTACGAAGGCTATCATGGATGCTCTGGAGAAGTTCGGCGTCAAGGATGATTTCGTCGGTCATATCGGAGGAGACGACTTCATCGTGATCACCGAGATGGAACGAGCACCCCTGATATCCCAGGAGATAATCAAGTTGTTCGATACGCGTATACCTTCACAGTACGCACCGGATGACCGCGAAAAGGGATATATCATCAGCACCGACCGGCAGGGTAAGGTAAACAATTTTCCTATCATGACCATCAGCATCGCCGTAGTTCATAACACTTACCGCTCTTTGGACCATCCGGGCAAGGTGGCGCAGATCGCGGCGGAACTGAAGAAATATGCCAAGAACATGCAAGGCAGTAATCTTGTTTTCGACCGGAGGCGCAGGGATTAAAAGGATTACAGCGAGGTCTTGAGGCAGATGAACTCGAGTTCTTCCCGAAGACAGGAGTATTCGAAGACGGAGAGCGGCGAACAGCGCGAGGGAGTGCGCATGCTTCTGTCTTCCACACGCTTCATAGCATCGATATTCTGGCTGACCATTATCGTAGCGACCATGCTCTTCGTCCTGCCATATTCCGAGCGCAGCAGGTCTGTCGTTTTTTACGTTTTCATCGCCCTGTCGGTTCTCGTGTTCCTCGGAAACCGCTATTTCCCTTACGAGGGTTACCATCCCATCGCCTATTTCGCCCTTCTCCTGGCGACAGACATCCTGATAGCGGTGATGGTATACCTGGCCGGCGGTATCGAGAGCAGTATTTCCCTGCTCTTCCTGGCGGTGATCATATTCTCTTCCGCTTATTTCGAGCTGCTGGAGACGATGTTGATAACCGCCGTGACCTGCCTGGTCTATTTCGCGCCCCTTGTTTACGAGTCCATTTCCCTCGAAACCCTCAAGAACATGGCCATGGCCGTCCCCATATACATGATAATAGCGCTGGGGGGGTCTTTCGTGATCAACAAGGCACGCGAGCAGGAAAGGGAAAAGCAGGATCTGACCAACCTTTACGACCAGGCCGACACCAAGCGCAGGGAGATGTCCACCCTGTACGCCACATCACTCAAATTCGCGTCTACGCTAGACGAAGAGGAGATGCTTTTCGTACTCATCGAAAATGCAGCTGAGCTGGTCGAAAACGATGCCATTGCCGTGGCTCTGCTCGACCAGCAGGGGCTTTTGAACCCTAAGGCGCACCGTAATCTGGAGGAGAACCGTATTAACGGCCTGATGGGCCAGGAAAAGGACAACCCCCTTTATATGTCTGCTTCGGCCGTGCTTCCTGTCATCCTCAAGGATATCGAAGAGGACCCTCGTTTCCGTCCATACCTGCAGGAGTCAGGATATTCCTCGATGATCGCCGTGCCTTTATTCGCCAGCTCGAGCGTGATAGGCGTCTTGAGCTGTTTCTCGAAAAAAAGAGATTCTTTCGACGACGACTCCGCCAGGATCCTTCTAACCATGTCGAGTGAGGCTGCAATGGCACTGGAAAAGGCCGCCCTGTATCGTACGACCCTGGAGGACAAGACGAAGATAGAGACTATCATCAACAGCCTCACCGACGGCCTTATGGTAATCGACGAGGGAGGAAGGCTGGTACTGGCAAACCCGTTCATATCGCGCCTTATGGGTTTGAAGCAGGAGGATTACCAGCTGCCGCTTATCGAGATCTTTGAGCGATTGCGTTGTGGCACGAAGTTCAAGGAGGTATCCTGCCACAAGGCGCTGGAAAGGGTATTGCATGGAGGGGAAGGCCTGAGGAGCGAGATGGTCCTGGAGCTGGAGCCACCGATAATATTCAACGTCATATGGGTTCCCCTGAAAGACAGCGAAGGAAAAGTCGGCGGGGGCGTGATACTGCTTCACGATATCACGGACTTCATCGAGCTGGACCGCTTGAAGTCCGACTTCATATCTATCGTGTCCCACGAGCTGAAGACCCCGCTGACTTCCATCAAGGGATTCGTGAGGCTGCTCGCGGCCGAGAGGGTGGGCAGGGTCAATGAAAAGCAGAAGCATTACCTGGACGTTGTGTTGAGGCAGTCCGAATCGCTCACCATGCTCATTAACGATCTCCTGGATCTGTCAAGGATCGAGGCGGGGACGATAAAAGTACGAAGCGAGCCCGTGAAGCTCTCGGGGGTTGTCGGGGGAGTGGCACAGCAGTTGGACAACCTCACAAAAGAGAAGGGCATCACCCTGAGGTTGGCTATACCGGCTGACATGCCCCTGATCAGCGGCGACAGCGAGCGCTTGAGCCAGGTGTTCATGAACCTCATACACAACGCGATCAAGTTCACCCCGGAAAACGGAGAGGTCACGGTTAGCGCGACATCTTCCGTAACGGATTGCCTGATAAAGATATCGGACAACGGTATCGGTATCTCTGCGCAGGATCTCCCGAGGATTTTCGATAAATTCTATCAGGTGGACTCATCCTCGACACGGCACCAGAGCGGCACCGGGCTGGGGCTTTCCATCACCAGGCAGCTGGTAAACGCCCACGGGGGTGAGATATGGGCGAACAGCTCCAAGGGCGGAGGCACCACCTTCAACATAACCCTTCCCCTATACGGTATTAAAAGGGATTCGCGGGCAGGCTTTACGGGCGACTCGGGTAAGGCGGCTGCAGGATGAGAAGTTGCCTGAAGCTGGAGGATACACTATACTTTCTGCTTGAAAACGCAATATAAGCGAAGAAGAAGCGGTTCGGCTTCTCACCCTGCGGATACGATGCCGCCAGGGTTCCTGGGAGCAGGATCCCGTGGATAGCGGGGAGAAACCGCTATCCTTTTGTTTTGATTAAGGAGGGATGCCAGATAGACAAGAACGCGCGCATTAACGAGGGGATCAGGGCGAGAGAGGTGCGCCTCGTAGGGCCGGAGGGCAACCAGATAGGCATCAAAAGCATAGACGAAGCCCTGGCTATGGCCGAAGAGCTTGACCTGGATCTGGTCGAGGTGGCACCGCAGGCACAACCCCCGGTCTGCAAGATCATGGATTACGGCAAGTATCGCTATGAGCAGACAGTGAAGATGAAGGAGGCGCGCAAGAAACAAAGCGTGGTTACGTACAAGGAGATGAAACTGCGCCCGAAGATCGACAGGCACGATTACGAGATCAAGAGAAAACACATAGAGCGATTCCTGAGTTCCGGGTTCAAGGTCAAGGTAACGATAATGTTTCGCGGCAGAGAGATGAGCCACACGGAACTCGGAAGGAATCTTCTGCAGCAACTGGCCGAAGAGCTGGTGGAACTAGGGACAGTGGAATCGATGCCCAAGCTCGACGGACGGAACATGCAGATGATCATGGCGCCGTTGCCGGCGATTAAAAAAGACGGAGGAAAGAATGCCAAAAATGAAGACACACCGGGGAGCGGCCAAGAGGTTTGAGATAACCGGAGGAGGCAAACTGCGAAGAAGGAAGGGATACGGCAGCCACCTTCTTTCCAAGAAGAGTCCTACCCGTAAACGCTCCTACCGCTCCAAGGCCGAGGTGGCGAAAAGCGACGTCCCCAGCGTGAGAAAGATGTTGCGGCAGGGCTGATAAGGCCTGCACCGCCTGTTGAAGCGGATCATATAAGGCAGGAAAGGACTGAGTTCATATGTCCAGAACAAGACATTCGGTTGCGAGGAAAAAGAGAAAAAAGAAAGTTATGAGCATGGCCAAGGGCTATCGCGGCGCCCGCAGCAGGTCGTATCGCAGCGCCAACGAGCAGGTCATGCATTCACTACAATACGCTTACCGCGACCGGCGCAACAAGAAGAGGGACTTCCGGCGCCTGTGGATCGCTCGCATTAACGCCGCCGCACGGCAGAACGGCATATCCTACAGCAGGTTTATCCAGGGATTGAAGCTTGCGGAGATCGACGTTAATCGCAAAATGCTGGCTGAAATGGCCGTATCGGATCCCGCCTCTTTCTCGGAACTGGCGCAGAAGGCCAAGGAACAGCTGGTAAAGGAACCACAGGTAAAGGAGGCGAGTGCCTGATGGGGTTCGCCTGTACGCCGTGATCGAGAGCCCGAAAAACGAGCGCGTCAGGCGATACCGACGCCTGCGCAAGAGAAATTTCCGCTACCGTGAGGGATTGTTCATTATCGAGGGCCTGCAATGCGTAGCGGAGGCACTGAGATCACCCCATGCGCCCGAGTGCATTATCTGCAATCACAAAGGACGGGAGTCCCTGGAGGCTTATACGGACCTGATCAAGGCACGGAATATACCCTGCCTGACCGCGAGAGACGAGGTGATAGACAGCCTTTCGGATACGGTAACCCCGCAGGGGATAATCGCCGTATCCCCGCTGGTCCACGTGGGTATCGAGGCTATTTGCGACTCCAACCCGGCGGCGGTGCTTGTCGCCGACAGGGTGAGAGACCCAGGCAACCTGGGGAATATGATAAGGATCGCCGATGCGGCAGGCGTGGGTGGAATGGCGATATGCGCGGAAAGCGCGGACCTCTATAACCCCAAGACGGTGCGAAGCAGCGCGGGTTCTCTATTTCACATCCCCCTCGCGGTCGGCGGGGAGGCGTCCGAGAATATAAATGTCTTGAAAAAAGCCGGCTTCACCGTCCTTGCGGCCGATGCCCATGCCGGTACCGTGATGTGGGAGTTGGAATGGCCCGAAAGGCTGGCCCTGGTCGTGGGCAACGAGTCGTGGGGCATTCCGGAGGACGAATCCTCATTGGTAGATGGCCTGGTGCGGGTCCCGATAATCGGGGAGGCCGAATCGCTTAACGTGGCCGCCGCCGCGGCGGTGCTTCTTTACGAGGCGGCAAGGTGCAGGAACGTGAGAGATGCCGATAGGGAGGATTTCTGAATGGCAGCCGACGACTTTCGCGAAGAGATCATCGCCGATCCCGAGTTGGGAGGCATATACGAAGACGCACGTAGTGCACTCGAGGCAGCAGGTGATTCCGAAGCCATTGACGAAGTACGCGTGGCATATCTTGGCCGCAAGGGAAGGCTATCTCTATTGCTGCAGGGTATAAAGCAGCTCGAACCCGAGGAAAAGCGCCGGGTAGGTCGCCTCGGGAACTTGCTCAAGGCATGGCTGGAGAGTTCCCTGGACGAGAAGGGAGGCATGCTCAGACGGAGCGAGATGGAGGAAGCGCTGGCCAGGGAAGAAGTGGACACCACGTTGCCGGGAAGGATGTCTCCCCCAGGCACGAGGCACCTGCTTTCAAGTATCATCGAGGAGATAGAGGATATCTTCGTCGGCATTGGCTACCGCGTCGTGGAGGGACCCGAGGTCGAGCTCGATTACTACAATTTCGAGGCCTTGAACACGCCGGAATGGCATCCCTCGAAATCGCTCTCGGATACTTTCTATGTTAACATCCCCGGCAGCGGCAGAGAGGACGTGCTGCTGCGCACCCAGACCTCTCCGGTGCAGGTAAGGGTGATGGAATCAACCCCACCACCCCTGTACGTGATATCGCCCGGAAAGGCATACAGGCGTGACGTGCCGGATGCCACCCATTCCCCCATGTTCCACCAGGTAGAGGGTTTGGCGGTGGACAAGGCTATTACCCTGGGAGACCTGAAGGGAACCCTGGAATATTTCGCACGGCGCATGTTCGGAGAGGATCGCGGCGTGCGTTTCCGCCCGCATTTCTTCCCCTTCACGGAGCCCAGCGCGGAAGTGGACATATCCTGTAACATGTGCGGCGGGATAGGCTGCAGGGTATGTAAGGGTACTGGCTGGCTGGAGATACTGGGAGCAGGCATGGTCGATCCCAACGTATACGGCTACGTGGGGTACGACCCCGAAGAGATAAGCGGTTTCGCCTTCGGCATGGGCGTGGAGCGCATCGCCCTGCTTAAATATGGCGTGCCGGATATAAGATATTTCTTCGATAACGACCTGCGCCTGCTCAAACAGTACTAGGAGAGATAGAGATGCGCGTTTCTCTTGAATGGCTGGCGGAATATATCGATATTACAAGGAGCGCCCTGGAACTGGCGGAAATGCTGACCGACTCCGGAACCGCCGTCGAGGGTGTTGAGGAATTGGGGGCTGCCCTTGACGGCTTCGTCGTGGGGCACGTGCTCGAGGTAAAACCCCACCCCGCCGCGGACAGGCTGTCTTTGTGCCAGGTGGACCTGGGAAAAGAAGTGGCGGACATCGTCTGCGGTGCCCCCAACGTGCGTCCGGATATCTTCGTGCCCGTTGCAACGCCGGGAAGCAGCCTTCCCGACGGCACTCCGATAACGGAGGCGACAATACGCGGCATCGCATCGCGAGGCATGCTGCTCTCCGAGAAGGAGCTGGGGATATCGGAGGAAGCGGAGGGCATCATGATACTGGAGGAGGGAGCACGGGCGGGTGCCATCCTGTCCGAAGTGCTGGGGATGAGTGATACGGTTCTGGACCTGGAAATAACCCCAAACCGTCCCGACTGCCTATCTATGCTGGGCATCGCACGGGAGGTAGCGGCACTCACGGGCCGGAAGCTAAGGAGGCCCGCATTTGAATTGCTGGAGGTGGGCGCGGAGGCAACGGAAACCGTGCGCGTTGAAATAGAGGACGGTGACCTGTGCTCCCGTTATGTAGCCAGGGTCATCGAGGGGATCCGTATCGCTCCATCTCCCTGGTGGATGCGGCGCAGGCTGCAGGCCGCGGGAGTGCGCCCGATCTGCAACATCGTCGACGTGACCAACTACGTCATGCTCGAGATGGGTCAGCCCCTGCACGCATTCGATCTGGACCTGGTGGAGCGGGGACATATCATAGTAAGGAGAGCGGTGGAGGGCGAAAAGATGACTACCCTTGATGGCGTGGAGAGGCAGCTCGTCCGCGATGACCTACTCATATGCGATCCCTCGGGGCCGGTCGCGCTCGCCGGGGTCATGGGAGGGGAACACACCGAGGTGAGCGTTTCCACCGCGAGGGTACTGCTGGAGTCCGCACATTTCGACCCGGCCAACATAATGCGCACCGCCAGGATGCAGGACCTTACCTCTGAGGCCTCCTATCGTTTCGAGAGGGGAGTTGACCCGGGAGGATGCGTGCGTGCTGCGGACCGGGCTGCATTCCTCATGCAGGAAATTGCCGGTGGTTCTGTAATGCCCGGAGCGGTGGACGCACGCGCCAGAATTATCGAGCCCGTGCGCATTAAGCTCAGGGTGAAAAGAACCGCCCGGCTAATCGGCGCGGATATAACAGGCGAGGAGATGGCCTCACACCTTCGCTCCATCGAGCTGGATGCGCGGATTGCCGGAGGGGGCCTGGACGAGGAGATCATCGAGGCTACGGTGCCCACATTCCGAGCCGATCTCGGGAGGGAGATAGACCTGGTAGAGGAGGTAGCCCGCCTACATGGCTACGGGAGGATAAGGTCCACGCTGCCGTGCACTCAACACAATATCGGGTCGCTGACGCCGCAACAGGTAAAACGCCGCGAGATCGCGCGCATCCTGGCTGGCATGGGACTGCACGAGGCCATTTCAAATGCTTTTATCTCCCCTCGTTGGCTTGATATCCTGGATCCCGCCAGGGAATATATACCGACCGCGTGCATAGGTCTGCGCAATCCCATAAGCGAGGAGATGTCGGTGATGCGCCCCACGCTGCTTCCTGGGCTGCTGGAGGCGGTGCGTTTCAACCTCAACCGTCAGGTTACCGGGACGCTTTTCTTCGAGATTGGGAGGGCGTTCATCCCGCGGACGGAGGAGGTGCTTCCCGCTGAGCCTCAGAAGCTGTGCTGTGCGCTCGCCGGGATGTGGACCCCCAAGCAGTGGTACTCGGATGCGGAAGATGCGGACTTCTTCACCGCCAAGGGAATACTGGAGAAGCTGGCGTCATCTCTTCACGTCAGGTCTGTATCCCTGGACAGAAAATCCCTGCCATTCCTGCACCCCGCACAATCGTGCGTTGTAAACATCAACGGCAGGGATTCGGGCTGGCTGGGTATGATTCATCCGCGGATCGCCTCTGAGGCGGACCTTCCCGAGAACACGGCCGTGCTCGAGATAGAACTGGAAAACCTGATAAAAGCCGCCCTGGAGCCCGTACCTTATGAGGAGATACCGCGCTTTCCCTCCATCCAGATGGACCTGGCGATAGTGGTGGACGATGCCGTATGCGAAGGTGATGTGGAGGGGGTAATCAAGGAGCATGGCGGGGATCTGCTGCGGGAGGTGCGGCTCTTCGACCTCTACCGCGGCGAGCAGCTCGATGCCGGCAGCAAGAGCCTGGCCTACAGCCTCTCCTTCTACGCCCTGGACCGTACCCTGAGGGACGAGGAGGTGCGCTCTACTTACGAGGGGATCATCGCCGCCCTGGGCGAAAGGTTGGGGGCAAGACTGCGCTGAAGGACGGTCATTGATTACTGTTACTCTGTTTCCCGGTTGAAAGAACAAGGGTAATGACCCGGATGATCGATTTATCTGGCCTGCACCAGGCCGAAACGCATCCACGCCCGATTATCAAAATGGATGGAGATAGTACGTGGAAATATACCCGGCCGGAACCTTGCGAGGCCGCGAAGGTTCAGGGCTCGTTCAGAGGGTCTTGTTGTATTTGGCCAGGAGACGAGACTTATGGTTGGCGGCGTTGTTCCTGTGGATGATTCCGTCGCTGGCCGCCTTGTCCAGCGCCCTGACTGCCTTGTTCAGGAATTCCGTGCTTTCTTCGCGGTCTCCTCGCTGCAGCGCGGCTTCGAAACGCCCGATGTATGTCTTTATCTCCGACTTGCGCGACTTATTGCGCACGCGCCTCTTCTCCGCCTGCCTCATGCGCTTTTCCTGCTGTTTGATATTAGGCAAGTTATTTTCCCTCCTTTCCGCAAACAGGGCAAATTGTAGCATAAGTAGGCGAGTCGTTACCACTTATACGTCTCCGGATGTCATACGGTCGGTTCGATCATTATAAATCCCGGTAATTGCGGGACTTGATCCTGAGCGCAAACTTAAGGGGTTCAGCGCCGGAAGCGGCATGACCACCGCTCCGGCAGAGAAGCCTGTCCAAAGGTAATCGAGCCGTAACTCAAACGCGAATTAATATGCGATAATGACCGAGGTGTATATATATGGAGGAAAAGAGAATACGCAATTTCTGCATCATCGCGCATATAGACCACGGCAAGTCCACGCTGGCTGACAGGTTCCTCGAGATAACGCAGACGGTGCCGCACCAGAAGATGGCGGACCAGTACCTGGACCGTATGGATCTCGAGCGCGAGCGAGGCATCACCATCAAGGCCCAGGCGGTGCGCATGCGGTATGCGCCCGCGGGAGAGGAAGAATTCCAGCTCAACCTCATCGACACGCCGGGCCATGTGGACTTTTCCTACGAGGTCTCGCGCAGCCTGGCCGCCTGCGAGGGAGCCGTGCTGCTGGTGGACGCGTCGCAGGGCGTGGAGGCCCAGACCGTCGGCAATGCCTACCTGGCCGTGGAGGCCGGGCTCACCGTGATCCCGGTGGTCAACAAGATAGATCTCCCCAGCGCGGACTTCGAGGACAGCGCCATGGAGGTGGCTGACCTGCTCGGCATAGACCCGGCGGAGGTCATGGCGGTATCGGCCAAGACGGGGGAGGGCGTGGAGGAGTTGCTGGGGGAGATAATCGGGCGCGTGCCGCCGCCCCCGGCTGAGACCGGGCTGCCGCTGCGCGCGCTGGTCTTCGACTCCACCTACGACCTCTACCGCGGCGTGGTGGCCTTCGTGCGCGTGGCAGAGGGCGTGGTCCGCAAGGGCATGAAAGCCCGTTTCATGGTGGAGGGGAAGGCGGTGGAGATAGACGAGGTGGGGTACTTCTCACCAGACATGATCTCCACCGGCATCCTGGAGGCGGGGGAGGTCGGTTACATCATCACCGGCATCAAGGACGTCACCAGGATCAAGGTCGGGGACACGGTGACCGGCAGGGATAACCCCGCTTCCGGGCCGCTGCCCGGATATCTCGAGCCCAAACCTATGGTGTTCGCCGGAATATACCCGGTGGATTCGGACGATTTCACCGACTTGGGCGACGCCCTGGAAAGATTGAAGCTTAACGAAGCCGCCCTCACCTTCGCCAAGGAGACCTCCAAGGCGCTGGGTTTCGGGTACCGCTGCGGGTTTCTCGGTCTGCTGCACATGGAGATAGTGCAGGAGAGGCTGGAGAGGGAATACGGCCTCGACCTGGTCATAACCGCCCCCAACGTCGTATATGAGGTCGAGGAGAGGGAAGGAACGGTAACCTACGTGCGTAACCCCTCGGATATGCCCGACGCGGCCACCTTGAGCGAGATGCGCGAGCCGTACGTGCAGGCGACCATACTGGTCCCTCCGGACTACATGGGCGTCATGCTCGAGCTGGTGAAGGAGAGGAGGGGGATATTCCATGACTTGGCCTACCTCTCCGGGCGCCGGGTGGAGATACGCTGCCGCTTGCCTCTGGCGGAGATCGTGGTCGATTTCTACGACCAGTTGAAATCCCGCAGCAGGGGTTATGCTTCCCTGGATTACGAACACGCAGGATTTCTTCCGGGTAACCTGGTAAAACTGGACATACTCATCAACGGGGAGCCAATAGATGCCTTTTCGTCCATAGTGGATAGGGGCCGCGCTTACGACTACGGAAGGCGTATCACGCAACGTCTGCGGGAACTCATCCCCCGGCAGCTCTTCGACGTACCGATACAGGCGGCCATAGGCGGCAGGGTGGTGGCGCGGGAGACGATAAAGGCCAAGCGCAAGGACGTGCTGGCCAAATGCTACGGCGGCGACATCACCAGGAAGAAGAAGCTGCTTCAGAAGCAGAAAGAGGGGAAAAAACGCATGAAGATGGTGGGCAAGGTCGAGATTCCCCAGGAAGCCTTCATATCCGCGCTCAGGGTCACCAGGGAGGAGGGCGGAAAGTGAGGCTTTACGTTCACTGGCCTTTCTGCATCTCCCGCTGTTCTTATTGCGATTTCAACTCGCGGGTGTGCGACGGCCGCCGCATGCGCGAGTACATGTGCGCCCTTCTTTCGGAGATATCCGCCTGGGCAGAGCTGATGGGCGAAGAAAAGAGAGGGCTGAGGTCCGTTTACCTGGGAGGCGGCACGCCTTCCACCCTCAGCGGGGTGGAGATATCGGAACTTTTAGGCGGGATAGGTTCCCGGTTTGGCTTGAGCGACGATGCAGAGACCACCGTGGAGGTAAACCCGGCCACCTGGAAAGCCGGGGATTACGCAGCCGCTCGGACGGGAGGCGTCAATCGCATAAGTGTGGGCGTGCAGTCGCTGCACGATCCCTCGCTGGTAAGACTGGGAAGGTTGCACGATGCCGCGAAAGCCATGATGGCCATAAAGGATGCGCTTGGAAGCGGTGTTTTATCCGTGTCCGTGGACCTGATGTTCGGATTGCCGGGTATGGATAAGGAAACGCTGTTGCAGGGGCTGCGCAAGGTCATAGGAGCAGGTGTCCATCACATAAGCCTTTACGCGCTTACCCTGTCGGGAAGGTCACGGATGTCAAGAGCCATCCAGAGGGGGGAACTCGCGCTTCCAGACGAGGACGAAGCGGCGGAACAGTACCTGGCGGCCTGCGAAGAACTGCGGGAAGCAGGCTACGAGCATTACGAGATATCCAACTTCTGCCTTCCCGGACATCGCAGCCGCCACAACCTGGCTTACTGGGAACGCGAAGAGTACCTGGGCGTGGGGGCCGGCGCCTACTCTTTCGTCGGGGGTTGCCGCTTCAATAACGTGCTTTCCCTCTTAGATTACATGCGCAGGATTACGCGGGGCATATCCGCCATCGAGGGATGCGAGTATATAGGCAAAGCGGAAGAACGCAAGGAAAGGATAATGCTGGGCTTGAGGACCGTCCTTGGCGTGCCGGACAGCATGCTCGACGTCCACGGAGACCGGCTTTATGAGCTCGAGGACCTTGGCCTGCTGCACAGGGATACGGGACGCATCCGCCTCACCGGACGTGGCATGCTTGTTTCGAATACGGTGATATTGGAGCTCCTTCCCGCTTGACGCATGGCGGCGAGAACCGATACTTTAATATTGGGGTAGCACTCTAAGGAGGAGAGTGCTAAATGATAGATAAAAGACAACAGAAAATACTGAAGGCGGTAGTATGCAGGTATATAACTACCGGGATTCCGGTCGGTTCAAAATCCCTCGCACAGGGTCTTAACCTGGGCGTAAGTGCAGCAACCATACGCAACGAGCTGAGCAAGCTTGAGGGGTTGGGATACCTCTACCAGCCCCATACCTCTGCGGGAAGGGTGCCTACCGACCTCGGCTACAGGTTCTACGTGGACAGCCTGAGTGGGCGGACACGCCTGCGCGAGGATGAAAGGAACTCTATTATAACCCTCTTCTCCCATAAGACTAAGGAGCTCGAGAACCTGCTGCAGGAGACGAGCACCCTGCTTTCGCGTCTTACCAGCGCTGCGGCCATGGTCATAGCGCCACGCCTGCGCCGCAACTCCATCAAGCACGTCGACCTGGTTAATCTCGCGGAGGATGTAGTCCTCCTGGTAATCATCACGGACACGGGCCGCGTGGAGAAAAAACTGATAGATATCAGGGATTCGAACGAGGCCATCGATCTAGAGGAGATCCAGTCCTTCCTGAATCACAAACTACAGGGAAGGGGGCTGGAAAAGATGGCCGAGCTGACCCTGCAAGGCGATATAAGCAGGCTGAGATCGCCCTCCCTGACCGCGAGGGTGATATCCGTGATAAGAGATATCCTCTCAGAGGAAGAGTACGAAAAGGTTTTCGTGGGTGGGACTGTCAACCTGCTGCGCTATCTGGACGGAGAGGGCCTGAAGCGTATCGAGAACCTGCTCGAGCATTTCGAGGAACAGTACTTCCTGCTCAACATGCTCAGCGAGGCACTCGGTTCAAAGGAGCTTCTGGTGCGCATAGGAGATGAGAACCTTTACAAGGAACTGCAATCTTTCAGCCTGGTGGCTACACCGTACGCCATCGGCGAGGAGATGGTCGGAACGGTGAGCGTGCTGGGATCGACACGCATGGACTATGCCCGCGTGATACCTACAGTGGATTTCATCGCCAAATCGCTCAGCCGTACTTTAGAGATGCTCAGGGGCTAAGAGAGGCGAAATAAAGCAAAGATGAAGGATTATTACGATATTCTAGGAATTACACGCAGTGCCGACCAGGAGGAGATAAAAAGAGCTTACCGCAGCATGGCACGACGCCACCACCCCGATGTCAGTCAGGGAGGCGGTGACGGGGGAGATTTCTTCAAAGAGATAAACGAGGCCTACGAGGTGCTTAGCAACCCGGAAAGAAAAAGAAGGTACGATCTTTTCGGCGAGGAGGGCAGCTCTCCTGCTGCTGCGGGTAGCGGCTTCGATGTATTCGGCGGGCCCATAGGCGATATCTTCAACATGTTTTTCGGACGCGGACCTGGCAGGGCAGACTACTCCCCACAACGGGGAAGCGACCTCTTGACGGTGGTTACGTTGACGCTCTCGGAAGCATATACGGGTACGTTGCGGGAGATAGAACTGCCCAGAACCGAAAGATGCGAAGAGTGCGGAGGGACAGGACTGGCGAAGGGCTACAGCCATGACATCTGCCCCCAGTGCGGGGGAGAGGGAAAGACGGTACATACGCGCCGCAGCGCTCTCGGCACCTTCACTTCGACTACCGTCTGCAGCCGTTGCGGTGGGACTGGAGAGATAAACACACATCCCTGCCCTTCATGCGGCGGAGAAGGAGCGAAGCAGATAGTAGACCGGTTCGAGGTCAACATGCCCGCAGGGGTCGACAACGGGGATCGCATAAGGATGAACGGCCGCGGGGAAGCCGGCCTGAGGGGAGGCCCGCCAGGAGACCTCTACGTGGAGGTCAGGATAAGCGAACACGATATATTTACGCGTCACGGTAGCGACCTCCACGCCATGGTGAGTATAGACATGTCCGAGGCTGCCCTGGGGACCGATATCGACGTGACCACCTTGAATGGTCAGGAGAAGCTACAGATCCCGGCGGGGAGCCAGCCGGGAGAGGTTTTCAAATTACGTGGAAAAGGTATGCCCAGCGTACGTTCTCGCTCCCTGGGCGATCTGTACCTCACGCTCGAGGTGAAGGTGCCGAAAAAACTCAGCGCCGAGCAGAAAATACTTCTGCATGAATTCAAGCTTATGGAGGACGAGAAAATGGAAAAGCACGGTATCATGAGCCGCCTGCGCAAGGCGATGGGGCAGGATTATTGACCACTTCCAGGTTCTATGTTTCCACGCAGGATCTAAGGGCGGAACGCCTGACCTTGGAGGGCGGAGATCACCATCACGCCAGCAGAGTGCTCAGGATGCGGGTCGGAGAGGGCGTCATACTGCTGGACGGCAGGGGACTTGCCGGACGCGGCACCATCATGGGTATAACTCCAACCCACACAACGGTTGCCGTGGACGACAGGATCATGATAGAGGACGAGAGCCCACGCATGCATATCTTTCAAGCCCTTCCAGGCGGCACGAAGATGGATATCGTCGTGCAGTTAAGCGTGGAATTGGGGGCATCTTCCGTGAAGCCCTTTTTAAGCGCGCGTGCCTCCAGGCCGCACGGATCCTTGAACGGGCGCATGGATAGGTGGCGCAGGATAGCGCTGGAAACAGCCCGTATCGCTGGAAGGCCTTTCCTTCCCCGTATCGATGATGTCGCCGTCTGGGAAGATGCGCTGCAGCTGCTCAAGGGGTTCGAAACCTCGTTATTTGCCGATGAGGAAGGTGGGGCGAAGACCGCAGAGGCACTGGGAGCAAAGAGGCCGAGCGACCTGGCGCTGGTCATAGGCCCGGAGGGAGGATTCACGAGCGAGGAGAGGGAACTGCTTTCAGGCATGGGAGCAAAACCCGTTACCCTGGGATACAACGTGTTGAGAACAGAGACGGCCGGGATGGTGCTTTTGGCTGCCGTCAGGTGCCATTATGGACTTCTGTGAGGTGTATATTGGCTGATGTGGCGCTATATGCCATAGGCTGCAAGGTGAATCAGGCGGAAAACGACGAACTCGCGATGGGCCTGGAAAAAGCAGGGCACAGCATCACCAGCGATGTGGCCACGGCCGATCTCTGCGTGGTCAATACGTGCACGGTAACGGCAGAGAGCGACCGCAAGAGCCGCAAGATCATCCGCATGTTGAACAGGTATGGTGCCTCGGCAACTGTGGTTGCAGGATGTTACGCGGAGGTCTGTCCCGAGGAACTCCGATTCCTGCCGGGGGTGGTTCGGGTTATTCCCAATACGCACAAGGATAACTTGCTGGAAGAGATCCTGGACATGCTTCCGCAGCCGGAGGGGAACGCGGAAAAGACAGTGCCAAGGAGAGCCAGGGGCTTTGTAAAGGTACAGGACGGATGCGAGAGAAACTGCTCTTACTGTATCGTTCCACGCGCCAGGGGGAGGGAGAGATCGCGTCCCACGCGGGAGATACTGGAAATAGTAAGCGAATTAATAACCGCGGGGATCAGGGAGATCGTCTTATGCGGCGTAAACCTGGGGCGCTACAACCGGGGACCGGGAAAAGATCTGGCTTACCTCATGCGCCATATCCTCGCCATCGGAGATGACCACAGGGTAAGGTTGAGCTCGATAGAGCCGGAGGACCTGAAGGAGGAGTGGGTATCCGAATGGTCCGCCGATAAGCGCGTCTGCCCGCATCTGCATCTTCCGTTGCAGAGCGGAGACGAGGACATCCTCCGCGACATGGGAAGGGGTTATTCTCCGATCGGATTTCTTCACGAGGTGGGATCCATCTATAACCTATGGCCCCGCGTTGCCCTGACATCGGAGGTGATAGTGGGGTATCCGGGAGAGAGCCCCGGGGCATTCCAGAATACGGTAAGCCTTCTTAAGCAAGTCAGGCCGTCGCGCGTTCACGTTTTCCGTTTTTCAGCACGCCGTGGGACGAAGGCCTGGGGGCGCGAGGACGGTGTCTCGAGCGCGGAAATAGAAAGGAGATCGCAGACGATCAGGAGGCTGGCGGAGGAGTGGCGTTTAGGTTACATTGAGGATCGCAAGGGAGAAATGCGCGATATGCTAGTTGAAAGTCTTACGGTCACGGACGATGAGGTCTCCGCAACGGGGACGACGGAGGATTACATAAAAGGGTACTCCAGCGGGCTTCCTGAAAACGTAAAGACAGGCGAGATATTGAGGCTGGAGATCTGCGGGGTTAAAGACGGCAGGGCGCTTCTTAACCTGCCAGCCCGGGAGCGATTGGGTTAGAGCTTGAATAATAGCAGCTCATGAGATAGAGAGAGGTTTATTATGGAAGATTGTATTTTCTGCAACATTGCAAGCGGGAAGATGGACGCTGACATTCTCTACAGCGACGATACGGTTATCGCGTTCCGCGACATCAACCCCCAGGCGCCGGTCCATTTCCTCGTGGTGCCGAGGAAGCACATCGTGTCGGTTCTCCAACTGACGGCTGGAGATGCAGAACTTCTCTCCCATATCTTCGATGTGGCGAAGATGGTATCAGTAGAGGAAAACATAGCCGCTACGGGCATGCGTGTTGTAACAAATGTTGGAAGAGACGCGGAGCAGATCGTGCAACACCTGCACTTCCATGTCCTTGGAGGAAGAAAGATGCACTGGCCGCCCGGATAACTGCATGGCGGAGTATGGAAGGGCGTGAAAAGATTGGCGGAGGAAAAAGGTTCCGGACGCGGAGAACTCAAGATACTGGTTCCTGGGAGCCAGCCCATGGTGAGCCTCCTCGGAGACCGCGATGAGCTGTTGAAGATAATTGAGAGGGCTTTCAAAAGCACGATAATGGTACGCGGAAACGAGATAACCATAAGTGGCGATGCCGCAGAACTCGAGACCATAGGAAGGCTTTTCGAGGAGTTGATAGAGCTCCTGAAGTCGGGTATGGCGCTGAGCACAGATAGCGTTGAAAAGGCGATCGAGATGGTCATGGAGAAGGGGGAGCTCAACCCGACCGAGGTATTCACGGACATCATCATCTCCAGGCGGGGAAAAGTCATCAGGCCCAAGACACCAAACCAGAAACGCTACGTGGAGGCCATCCGCTCCAACACGATAGTCTTTTCCATCGGGCCGGCGGGAACCGGTAAAACCTACCTGGCCATGGCCATGGCGGTGAAAGCGCTTCTCTCCAAAGATGTGGGAAGGATAATACTCACCCGTCCGGCGGTGGAAGCGGGCGAGCGGCTGGGTTTCTTGCCGGGGGACATCTACCAGAAGGTAGACCCCTATCTCAGGCCACTATATGACTGCCTTTACGAGATGATGGAGGTAGAGAAGTTCTCCAGGTACATGGAACAGGGGATAATCGAAGTAGCACCGTTGGCTTTTATGCGTGGTCGCACCCTGAACGATTCCTTCATCGTTCTGGACGAAGCACAGAACACATCGCCGGAACAGATGAAGATGTTCCTCACCAGGCTTGGATTCGGTTCGAGGGCGGTGGTCACTGGGGACATCACGCAGATCGACCTGCCGGTAGGGCAGCCATCGGGCATGAACGTGGTGAGGGAGATACTAAAAGGCATCGAGGGTATAGAATTTATCTACATGGACGAAAGAGATGTAGTCCGACACAAGATCGTGCAGGAGATCGTGCGGGCATACCGTCTTTACGACGATCTGCTAATAGATAGGGGCAAGGCCGAAAGGTGACAGCCGGGGAAGTCAAATCCAGTCACGTTGCGGGAGCTCACCAGTAGGCCGGCCCGGCGCGTCTGACATGCAGGTAGCTGCGCATCCCCCGTTGCATGTTGCTGTATAATGATCGTGATAGATAAGATGGACGATAAAGAAGGTTCAAAAGATCGAAAACCCTGGTACAGGTCCTTTGTGCCGCAAAGCGGTGAGAAAAGGTCCCTACTGATTTCGGCGATTCTTCTGTCGCTGATCCTCGCTATGCTCATCATGGAATATCTGCCACGTGTAGCGCGTTTCGAGGTCGGAAAACCTAGCACCGAGACGATGATATCACAGCGAGACTTCAGCGTGGTTGACGAGGAGTCGACGCGTATCGCCCGCGAGACTGAACGCAGCAGGAGAGAGAGCCTTTACGTAGACGATGCCGCAAACATGGAGGCACTTTCGGAGCTGGGATTCTTCTTTGACCTTGCCCGCGACATCTCATCCCAGGAAACCGAGCTGACGGAAAAAGCAGGTTTGCTGCTGTCACAGACCGAGCAAGATATAAGCTTCAGTGCACTGAAGATCATACTCGAGGCTTCGGAAGAGGAATCATCGGTGATCTATTCTGCGGCCATGGACCTGCTCATGACCTCCATGTCCGGCCCCGTCTCCTACGACAATCTCGATGAAAAGCGTGAGGAGATATATCAGCGGGCGGATAATATATCTCTGGAAGAAAAGTATCAGCGTGCGGCGGAAGAGCTGGCCGCAGCTTTTCTCGCCCCCAACACGGCATATTCTTCAGCGACTATCGAACGGGATATCGAGGCGGCAGTGGAAATGGTTGAGGAGGTGACCATAACCTACACCGTTGGACAGAAGATCGTAGAGAAGGGGGAGATCATCGACGATCTCACCCTGGACTCTTTAAGCGAAGCGGGAGCCTTGTCGCCGGTAGGCAATTACCAGCAGGTCCTGGGCGTAAGCGTCCTGGCCATCGTGTTGTATGCCATGGCTCTCGTCTTTTTCAAGCGGTTCCGCCCGCGGGTCGCGGGCAACTGGAGGGTCGTGTCCATGGTGTGCCTGGTTTTCCTCATCTTCTGCATATCGGCACGCGTCTCTTCCGTATTCATGGACGAAAGCCCACTGTGGGGTTACCTGATCCCGCTGGCACTGGTGGGCCTGATACTCGCGATCCTGCTTGACGACCTGGTGGCGCTTTTCATGGTCGCACTGGGCGGGGTGCTGACGGGCTTATTCATCAAGGGCAATATTTACGTAACTTTCGCAGCTTTTCTGGGAGGCATCGCGGGAGCCTTGCTGGTTACGGAGATCAAGAAACGTGAGGACCTCATACGTGCGGCGCTGGAGCTGTCGCTGTTTCTCTCCCTTATCTCGATGATAACCGCTAGCCTCATCAAGGACCTGCAGTTCATCTTTCTAGCGGGACTGCTGGGACTGGGGAATGGCATCCTCACCGCGATCATCACCCTGGGTTCCCTACCGCTGCTGGAGAAGATCTCGGGCATAACCACTACTATGCGGCTTCTGGACCTGGCCTCGCCCGACCAGCCCCTGCTACGTGAGCTCATCTCCAAGGCTCCCGGCACGTACAGCCACAGCGTAGTGGTGGGAAACCTCGCGAATGCGGCTGCGCTGGAGATCGGCGCTGACGCGCATCTTGCCAGGGTGGCTTCTTACTATCACGACATAGGCAAGATAAAGAGGTCGCATTTTTTTATCGAAAACCAGCCCGCGGGCGCGAACGAGCATGGCAATCTAAAACCCAACCTCAGCGCACTGGTGATAACCTCCCACGTAAGAGACGGTGTAGAGCTGGCGCGTGAATACGGTCTTCCGCAGGAGATAACCGATATAATCAAGCAGCACCATGGGACTTCCCTGATACGTTATTTCTATTCCCGCGCACTAGAGCAGGGCGCAAGTTCCGACGCGGTGACGGAAACCCGTTTCCGATACCCGGGAGAGAAGCCACGCAGCAAGGAGGCGGCCCTGGTGATGCTCGCGGACGCAGCCGAGGCGGCTGCCAAGACACTGGATAAACCAACGCCCGCCAAACTGGAGCAGCTGATGCAGTCGCTTATCGAAGAGAGGCTGGCAGATGGCCAGTTGAGCGATTCGAGCCTCACTCTCGAAGAGCTGGAGAAGACGAGCAAGGTGTTCGTGCGTATACTCTCCAGTATGTATCATGAAAGAATCGGGTACCCGGTATTGGTCAAGGAGGAAAAGATATCATGAGGGTGGCAGTGAACCAGGCTGCCACCATACCCGTCGACCTCAGGGCATTGAAAAGATGCTGCCTCAAGGTGATGAGAGCGGAGGGGGTCAGGAGTGATGCGGTGCTCTCGGTAGCGACGATCTCAGAAGATGAGATGGCGGCCATGAACTATCGCTACCTGTCCAGGCAAGGTTGCACAGATGTGCTGGCATTCCCCTTGCACGAGGAGAGCGCCGAGGGCTACCTTCTCGGCGACGTGGTTATCTGCCCGGAGCACGTGATATCCAGGAGCCGTGAATACGGGGTGAAAAGAGGGCGGGAAGTGGAGTTCGTTGCCGCTCACGGCCTTCTGCATCTGCTTGGTTACGAAGATGATGATGAGGAAGGCGCGGACCTCATGGAACGGAAGTTGAGAAAAATACTCGATCTGCTTGAAGGGGAAGAGCAATGATACCCATTATCCATTATGCGACCACGGCTGCGCCATTGCCTGCCGCTATAAGCGGAGGAGAACTGGCCTGGCGCATTACAGCACTCGCGGTACTGCTTGTCATTGCGGCTTTCCTGTCGGCAGCGGAGATATCGCTGGTGAGCGTGAACCGGTTTCGCATCCGCTCGCTAAGAGAGGATGGAAACCGCAGGGCGGGGAAACTTTGCCGCCTGATGGATCACCCGAACCGCTTTCTCTCGACGATACTCATGCTCACCCTGCTTGTCCAAGTGGGAGCCTCGTCTATAGCGACAGGGCTGGCGCTAAGCTTTGGGCTTCCCGTGGCTGCCGCCGTGGCCACGGGCGTTATGACCTTTCTGATCTTCATCTTTTCCGAGATGGCCCCCAAGACCTACGCGACCAACAATACCGAGAAAGTGGCCATGGCCGTCGCGCCTATAGTAAACGCCTTGTCGGTGGTATTTTACCCGCTGGTGCGATTGCTCATCCTTATATCCAACGGCGTTATCCGCATCTTGGGGGGCAAGACGATAAAGGAGGGGCCTTTCGTGACGGAGGGAGACATAAAAGCCCTGGTATCGGCCGCCGAGGAGCAGGACGTTATAGAGGCAGAGGAGAAAAAGCTTATCCACTCCATTTTCGAATTCGGAGACACCCTGGTGCGCGAGGTCATGATACCCAGGACGGACATGGTCATGCTCGACGAGGAAGCGAACCTGGAGGAATCGCTGGAGATGATTCTGAGCTCGGGCTTTTCCCGCATACCCGTATTCAGCGGCGATTTCGATCACATAGCGGGGGTGCTGTATGCCAAGGACCTTCTCCCTTACCTGAAACGAGGCGAAAGCGACGTAAGGCCGAAAGATTTTCTGCGCGAGGCGTATTTCGTGCCCGAGACCAAGAGGGTCAGCGAACTGCTGACCGAATTGCGGACCCTGACAATACACATGGCCATCGTGCTGGACGAGTATGGAGGCACCTCCGGGCTGGTGACCATCGAGGATCTCCTGGAAGAGATAGTGGGCGAGATATTCGACGAATACGACAGTGCCCTCGAGCTGTACGAGAGCCTTGGGGACGGCAAGTATTCTTTCGATGCGCGCATTTCCATAGACGACCTGAACGAGCTCTTGGACACGAAGCTGCCGGCGCACGAATGGGACACGCTGGGAGGACTCATGTACAACCTGATGGGGAAGATCCCCAAACAGGGAGAAGCGGTGGAGTTCGAGGGGATGCGCCTTACCGCCCAGAAAGTCGTCGGCAGGCGTATATACATGGTACTCCTCGAGGTTCTGGAACGGGATGAATGCGACGGGTAGCTGGGGGTCAGGATCTGTCGTCGGCAGGCATTACGGAATACGGAACTGGCGGTGGCATGACACGGGCAACATGCTGAGCAAGGGCATAGGGCTTTTATTCACAGATCGCAGAGGGGGCGTGAGCGGAGCGCCGTACGATTCGCTGAACCTCGCCTATCACACGGGGGATAATCCGCATAGCGTGTGTGAAAACCGCGCGATAGTCGCTCGAAAGATGGGCATGGATCAAGGAAGATTCGTCTTTCTCGAACAGGTGCACGGTTTGAGTGTGGCCCGCGCTTTCTCGCGGACTGAGGCAAAGAACGAGGGCGATAAACCGATGGAACTGCCGCAGACGGACGGGGTCTTCACGACGGAGAAAGGCCTCGTCTTGGCCGTACTGACCGCGGACTGCGTCCCTATGATCATCGCCTTTTCCTCCGCGGGGGCGGTAGCGGTTCTGCACGCGGGCTGGAAGGGAACGATAGGAAATATCGCAGCGCTGGCGTTGAAGAAGATGCGGGAAGAGCTGGGGGTAAAACAATCAGAGGCGATGGTCATGATGGGACCGGCGATAGACGGCTGCTGCTACGAAGTGGATGAAGGCAGAGGACACCTCTTCGTCGAAAGATATGGCGAGAACAGCGCCGTAGTGAGCAGAGGCGATGGCTATCATGTCGATCTTTTCAGGGCGAATACGATAAATCTCGTGGAAGCGGGGGTCAGAGAGGACAACATACGGAGACATGGTGGATGCACGTGCTGCGATAGGCGATATTTCTCCTATCGTAGAGAAGGAAAAACGGGCAGGCAGGGCACGTTCGTCTTCCTGCGCGGATAGCGAAATGCGATAAGGAAATGACGGTTAGGGCACACGTTATAGTCCACGGCAGGGTACAGGGAGTATATTACCGTTCCTATGCGGTTGACGAAGCAAAGGCGCTGGGGATCAAGGGTTGGATCAGCAACATCGAAGGAGGACTGGTCGAAGCGGTCTTCGAGGGGGAGGAGGAGGCAGCCAGGAAGATGATCGACTGGTGCTGGCAGGGATCTCCTTCCTCGATGGTCACGAATGTAGAGGTTGAATGGGGGGAGGCGACGGGAGAGTTCCTGGATTTCGTGGTGTCCTACAGGTATCGGAAAGACGGGTGACGCGAGAGTCCCGTGATTACGGGGTGGATCTAGTTTATCGGGGAGACAGGTGGAAGAGACAGACCTGCTATTGAGATTGCTCATGGCCACTGCGTGCGGCGGTATCATCGGCCTTGAGCGCGAAAGGGGAGACCGACCAGCCGGGTTCCGTACCTATATCATGGTCTCGCTGGGATCCGCTCTATTCACCGCACTTTCGCTTGTCGCGTTCCCGGGCTCCGATCCTGCAAGGGTAGCTGCGCAGGTGGTGGTGGGCATCGGTTTCCTCGGTGTGGGAGTAATCGTCGTATACGGCGGAACGCACGTAGTCGGTATAACCACGGCGGCAACGATGTGGGCCGCAGCGGCGGTTGGTATGGCTGCCGGAGCCGGCCGCTTCGTTACCTCACTGTACTGTACGGGTATAATCCTCGTCGTGCTAATAGCCCTTCCGTGGGTGGAAAACAACTTGATATCCCGCTTCCGAACTCGCAGGTTATACTTCACCATACGCAGCAGCCCAAGGCGAGGTCTGGTTGAAGACGTGCAGGCCACACTGGACGAGCTCGCCTTGGCCTCTGTTCTGCTGAGGTTCTATCAATGTGGAGGAGAGGAAAAAGAATGTTCCATCCTCATGCGGGTCAACGTGCCCGCAAAAACGGACATCCTGGTGGTAATGGACAGGCTTTATGAAATAGAGGGGGTACACTCCGTCAGCTTTGAAGAATGACTGACGGAAAGGAGATGTTTTGGGAAGTTTAGCGAAGAACATGGAGTCGGTCAGGCAACGTATAGGCCGTGCTGCGTCAAGAGCGGGGGTGGATCCTGCCGGGATAACGTTGGTGGCCGTGAGCAAGGGAAGACCCCTGCAGGCCATAAAGGAGGCTTACGAGTCAGGTCAAGTAGCTTTCGGCGAGAACAGGGCACAGGAGTTCGAGGATAAGATCGACCAGCTGGGACTGAACCTGCAGTGGCATTTCATTGGTCATTTGCAACGAAATAAGGTTAATATGGTCGTAGGGAGGGCGGCTTTGATCCATTCCGTGGATAGCAGCCGGCTCCTGGAAGCTGTGGCCTCCAGGGCGGAAGAACTGGAGATAAAACAGGATATACTGCTCCAGGTGAACGTATCCGGCGAGGAGAGCAAATACGGCATGAGCATGGAGGACGCGCCGTCCATGCTGGAGTCAGCATTGAGCTTGCCTGGAGTCAGGGTACGGGGGCTTATGACTATAGCTCCCATGGTTGCCGCGGAGGAGACTCGTTCTTGCTTCCGCAACTTGCGGGAGCTACGCGACGTTCTCGAGAGCGAACATCCGTCGCATGCACTCGATGTCCTGAGTATGGGCATGACGCAGGATTTCGAGGTCGCAGTGGAAGAGGGAGCCAATATGGTCCGCATAGGTACGGCTATATTTGCGGCCTGAGATTTTTGGGAGGTATCGCAATGGCTGGGTTTTTTCGCAGGGCCCTGATATATCTCGGGCTCGTGGAGGACGATGAATTCGAAGAGATGCTCGAGTACGATGAGGGACGGGCTGATTACGCGGAGCCACCGGTTTCGCGACGCGGGCAGCGAGAAGAGGCAAGGGTGGCGGCAATACAGGCCGTCCCCAGCAAACAGGTTCGCATGCACATGGTGGAGCCAAAATCCTTCAACGACGCCGAGCAGATAGGACAGAAGTTCAAGTCGGATATCCCGGTCATCATCAATCTGCAGCAGGCGGACGCAGAGCTCTCCAAAAGGCTGATAGATTTTTCCAGCGGCCTTACTTACGGCCTGGAAGGAGGTATTCAGCGCGTCGCGGAAAAGGTATTCCTGCTGTCACCCCATAACGTCGAGGTATCGGCGGAGGACAAGCGCTGGCTTCGCGAAAAAGGTTTCTTCAACCAGTTCTAGCATTTTGATATGCGTCATCCATACGGGAGTTGAGGTATGAGCAAGATATCTTTTATCGGCGCAGGCAGAATGGCCGAGGCTATACTAAAAGAGCTATTGCGCGTGGGATGGGTTGATGCTGGGGAAGTAACCGTATCCGATACGGATGGCGCACGCCTGGAGATGATAACCACGACCTACGGTGTGAATGCGGCAGCCTCCAACCAGGAGGCGGCAGGCGCGTCGGAAGTGATCATCCTGGCGGTTAAACCCCAGACACTGGAGAAGGTATTGCGCGAGATAGCCGCGCAAGTCGGCGCCGGGCAGACGGTGATTTCCATCGCCATGGGGAAGACGACTGCTTTCATAGAGGAGCTGCTCCAGGAGGGAACTGCGGTAATGCGAGTCATGCCGAACAACCCAGCCATGATAGGTGAAGCGGTATCAGTTATCAGCTGCGGACGCCATGCCGGCGCCGATGCACGTGGAAAGGCAGAAGAGATATTTTCCTGCCTGGGAAAGGTGTACGAGCTTGACGAGAAGCTGCAAGACGAGGCGATGGCCATCTCCGGCTGCGGGCCTGCCTACTTCTACGTGTTCGCAGATGCATTGTGTGATGCGGGAGTGAAGCTGGGGCTGGACCGCGACATGGCACTCAAGCTGGTTACCGGTACCATGATCGGTGCGGGTCTGATGCTGCGCGAGACCGGCCAACAGCCCTCACAACTGAAGGACATGGTTACTTCACCCGGAGGATCTACGATAGCGGCCTTGGAGGCCCTGGAGGAGGCAGGACTGCGCAACGCGATCTTCAAAGCGGTGACGGCGGCCTCGAGGAGGGCCAAGGAGGTTTAAGGTGGAGGTAGTAGGCGATATCCTCTGGTGGGTATTGCTTGCCTACCTTCTGGCGGTGTTCGCGAGGATCGTTATTGGCTGGTTGCCGGTTAAATGGCCCCGGGCTGTAAGGCCTCTAGTCGTGTTCATATACGATATAACAGAACCGTTGCTCTCTCCTCTGCGCAGGGTGATACCCATTGTTCCCCTGAGCGGCGGCGTTGGGCTGGATCTTTCACCTACAGTCCTTATAATCGCGATTCTTTTCCTGCAGCGGATAGTCAGAGCGGTTTTTCGCTAGCACATGAGGGTTAACTCGTTAGCGCATTGCCCCGATAAACTCTATACTGGTCAGTACAGGGAGGTCCGGCTGGAAAGGCCGGTATGGCTCGTCAGAAGGAGGCGGTTGAGTTGGCTATCAGCCCCATGGATATCCATCACAAGGAATTCAGCACGGTTCGCATGGGAGGTTATAACAAAGAGGAGGTTGATGCATTCCTCGATATGGTCGCGGATGAACTGGACAGGCTGCTCCACCGCAGCCAGGAGCAATCGGAGCTGGTTGAGTCGATGCACCAGAAAGCCAGCCAGTTTGACTCCATGCAGCAGACCCTTCAGAACGCACTGATCAACGCCCAGAAAAGCGCAGACAATATAGTGCAGGAAGCCAGGATCCAGGCGGATGCTCAGATGAAGGAAGCTCAGGATAAAAGCCTGCAGATCCTCGAGGAGGCTCAGGCGGAGAAATCCCGTATCTACCAGACCTTTGAAAACGTGCGTGACCAGGTAGGCCGTTACATAGCCACCATACGAGAACTTCTCGACAACAATCAGGATATGATAAAGGACTACGAGTCGCGCCTTTCCGCTGCAGAGCTCAAGGAAAAGGGATCGACCCCGGTCTCTACGGCTACGTCTAAACCATCGCCGACCGCGGAGCCCTTTCCGGAATTCCGCCAGAATGACACCTTCAAAGAGGCCTCCCCGGAAACACCGGAGCGTGCCGAGGCGTTTGTGAGTGACCGGGAGATCGCGACGCCAAAACCGGAACCAAGACCGAAGATAACCCGGGAAGCTCCCGCGCCGCCACCTCCACCGGAACCGAGACTAGATATGCCCCGGGAAGCCCCCGTGCCGCCACCCTCAAAAGAGCCCATGATGGCCGATTTTGAGATGATAGAGCGTCGCGAAAGCACGGAGAAACCGCCTGCTCCGCCGCCGCGGCAGACATATACCCCGGAACAGGAGATGGAGTTGATGCGGGAGTCATTGACCATGGAGCCTCAGGAGCCTGTTCCGGCTGCTCGGGTACCGGAACCCATACCGGAGCCAGCGCCTGAACCTCAACCCGAAACATCACCGAAGCCGGAGGAAACCCCGGAGAGCGAGTCCGGCGAGAAGCATTTCTTCTGGGAATAGGTCTCTTGGTTCCCGAGACCGGGGGAGTGGTATTCGCTCAAGGTGCTTTAACGGCCCGAGCCTCCGGGTAACGGCCTCGCTCGGCTGTGCTTGCCGACTTACTATATGAAGAAACCGTTACTTGCGCGCTCGCTGCGACCGACCCGGTAGTTCTCCGTGCTTGTGGCAGCGCAGACCTGTCGCTTCGGACCGACCCCCGGTTCTCGGGATGAATAATTGCAGGTTGATACCTAAACAACGATCAATGGCCTTTGCCCTGGAAGGCGATAATCGTATCTCTTTTTCAAGAGCACTCGTAGATACGGGATATTGGAATCGTACTGAAACAATTATAGTAATTAATTAACTAGTAATAAGTTATATATAATGGCTGCATTTATTCCCCCAGGCTCTTACGTACTTCTGCGGGGGTGACGCCACGGGCTAGGATAATCTTGTTGCGAGAAGAATGGCCCCTTATGATCTCCAGCCCGGAAGGAGCTATTCCCATCGATTCGGAAAGAGCCTTCAGTGCTTCCTTGTTCGCTTTGCCTTTCTCCGCCGGGGAATGTACCGATATGGCAATACGATCTCCCGACAGGCCCTCCACCGCATGACGCGTGGATGAAGGGCGAACCTTCACCGCAATAAGGCTACCCTCCGGATGCGCCCTTATGGCTTTTTCCACATCGCTCAATGATTTACCCGCCTGTTTGATCTTTTCCTGATATTAAAGCAGATGGGGGTGATGGCGAAAAAGGGGCCGCATGATCAGCCGGTGGGATGGGACCTGTAAGGACAAGACCTGTAAGGCTCCCACCCCCATGGATATACCTCGTCACACGGGATTATCATCAGACAGAAACCCGGCTGGAGTTGCAGGATCGCTGGGGGGTATCGAGCCGGCCGATCCTTTAATGCACCGGGGTACCGACGCTTTATTGCACTATAATCTGCTGCGTGCTAATAATGGAGCAAAATCACGAGCTATTTACGGAGATGTAAGAGATGGATTATCGTAAGACCCTTAATCTGCCGCAAACCGATTTCCCCATGAAGGCGAATCTACCCCAGCGCGAGCCGGAGATCCAGTTGTACTGGAAGGAAACAGGCATATATGAGCGCGTGCTTGAGGCAACCAGGGGAAAACCCCCGTTTATCCTCCACGACGGGCCTCCATATGCCAACGGAGATCTGCACCTGGGAACGGCGCTGAACAAGGTACTTAAAGATATAATCATCAGGTTCAAGACCATGCAGGGCCATTTCTGTCCTTATGTCCCGGGCTGGGACTGCCATGGCCAGCCGATCGAGTTCAACGTCGAAAAGATGATGGGCGAGGAGAAAAGCAAGCTGGATATCATGCAGGTACGCAAGCGCTGCCGTGAGTATGCGCTGGATTTCGTGGATCGGCAAGCACAACAATTCCAGCGCCTGGGAGTGCGCGGTGATTTCGCTAACCCTTACCTTACATTGGAACCAGCATACGAGGCAGTAAACATCGAGGTCCTGGCGGTACTGTTCGAGAGGGGGCTGATATTCCGCAGCCGCAAGCCGATACACTGGTGCCCGCGCTGCGTAACCGCACTGGCGGAAGCAGAGCTGGAGTACAAGGACAAGATATCTCCATCGATCTACGTCAGGTTCCCCTTGATTGAGCCGCTGAGATCGACTGGCGAACCGGCCTCACTGGTTATATGGACCACCACGCCATGGACGCTCCCGGCAAACGTGGCCATTGCCCTGCACCCCGGCATGGAATACAAGCTTCTGAGGGTGGGGGGCGAAGACCTGATAGTAGGGGAGCCCCTGATCGAAAAGGCAGCCCTTGGGATGAATATCGGCGATTACGAAGAAAGGGCCAGTTTCAAGGGAGACGAGTTGAAGGGCCTGCTGGCGAAGCATCCCTGGCGGGATAGGCCCACCGTCGTAGTGGCCTCCGAATATGTGACCACCGAGGCGGGGACCGGAGCGGTACATATCGCCCCCGGACACGGGCAGGATGACTATCAGGTAGGGTTGGAATACGACCTGCCTATGCCTATGCCGGTTGACGACCGTGGTTGCTTCACCTCCGACGCACCTGAATTCGAAGGGCTCTTCGTGGATGACGCAAACCCGGTTATCATTGAGGATCTGAGAGAAAAAGGCCTGCTCATGGGCCTTGGAGATTTTCCGCATTCATATCCTCACTGCTGGCGTTGCAAGGGACCGGTTATCTTCCGCGCCACTCCACAATGGTTCGTGGGGGTCGATCGCGACTATGACGGGGGCTCCCTGCGCGAGAAGAGCCTCTCCGCCGTTGAGGGCATCCGCTGGATACCGGAATGGAACAGCCGCCGCATGAGAGGGATGCTGGAGCTACGCCCCGATTGGTGCATCTCGCGCCAGCGGGCATGGGGTGTACCTATACCGGCGTTTCGCTGCGCGGAGTGCGGTGAGATCCTTATGACCCCCGGATCGTTGCGCAAAGTGGGCGAGATGATCGCAGCTGAAGGATCCGATGCCTGGTTTACAAGGGAACCCGCAGAGATACTGGGAGATGGCTTCAAGTGCGAGAGATGCGGCTCCACTGACCTGCGCAAAGAAACTGACATACTTGACGTGTGGTTTGAATCCGGCATCAGCCACGAGGCAGTGCTCAGGCAGTGGGAGGGATTGACCTGGCCATGCGACATGTACCTGGAGGGGAGCGATCAGCATCGCGGCTGGTTCCAGACATCGCTGCTCACCGCCATAGGTGAGAGGGGGGAACCCCCCTACCGCTCCGTCCTCACGCACGGGTTCGTGGTCGATGGCGAGGGAAGAAAGATGTCAAAGCTCATGGGAAACGTGATAAATCCCATGGAGATATGCGATGTATTGGGGGCCGATATCCTGCGACTGTGGGTGGCGGCGGCCGACTACACCGTGGATATACCGGCATCCCGGGAGATATTCGACCGCCTGGTGGAAGCTTATCGCCGCATACGTAATACACTGCGTTTTCTGCTGGGCAACCTCTATGACTTCGATCCCTCACGAGACACCGTCCCCCGCGACAGCATGGAGGAACTGGACCTGTGGATTCTTTCACGCCTGCAGGGATTGGTGGAAAGATGCACCAGGGCCATGGAAGAATACCAGCTGCACATCGTGTATCATGCCCTGCATAATTTCTGCGCTGTTGAGCTGAGTTCCCTCTACCTGGATATAAGAAAAGACTGTCTCTACACGTTCGCCCCCGATTCAGTGCAGAGAAGATCAGCGCAGACAAGCGTCCATATGCTGCTCGAGACGCTTATCAGGTTGATGGCGCCGATCCTTTGCCATACCTCCGAGGAAGCATGGAGGCTCATCTACGGCAACGACAAGGAGGGAAGCGTTCAACTGCAGGAATGGCCGTCTCCCGATGCTGTCTGGATGGATCGCGTACTGGAGGAAACATACGGAAAACTCCTGGGAGTGCGCGAAACGGTTACCAAGGCCCTGGAGGAAAAGCGGTCCTCCAGGGAGTTGGGAACTTCGCTGGAGGCAGCGATAAAGCTGGCGGTTCCGCCATCCCTGATGGAGGTTCTGGAGGCAAGGAGATCTTTCTTGCCCACGCTCTTCATAGTCTCGCAGGTAGAAATCGAGGAAATGGGAAGCGAGGGAGAGCTGACGGTTGAGGCAAGTCGCGCTCCGGGCGCCAAATGCGCGCGGTGCTGGAACTATAGCGATTCGGTAGGAATAGATGCGGACCACCCCGAGATCTGCGACCGCTGCCTTCCGATAGTGAAAAAAGCCGTGGAAGATAATCGAGACCGGCGATGATCGATGTACCGGTTCGATCTTCGCATGGCAGGCTGGATTTTACGCTCCGGTACACCCCATTATTTCGTACTTGTGAAAAGGGTGGAATCGTGCATAATAGGGATAATGTAAAGCTTGGGACAGTACGAAAAAACGGAAAAATCGATGAATAAAAAAAAGCTGGCGTCTTTCAGGAAGATACTCCTGCAGGAAAAGGAAGTGCTCGAGAAGCAGTACCGTGACCTCGAAGAGGGGAACCTGAATTCCTCGCAGTCGGATTTTTCGGGCGAGATGCCTTTCGAGGAAGAATATGCGGCCAGCGGCACTACTACTTTCGAGCGCGAAAGGGATCTCTCCCTTTCGGAGAACGTCAAAGACATCCTGAAGCGCGTCAACGAAGCCCTCGACCGTATCGATGACGGCACCTTCGGTATCTGCGAGCTGTGTAACATGGCCATTCCCGAAGAGCGCCTGCAAGCTCTGCCATATGCAAACCTCTGTATCTCGTGCAAGCAAAAGGAAGAAAAGGCCTCCCGCTGACCCTGCTGGTCACGGCCCTTGTGACCCTGGTCCTGGACCAGTCGAGCAAAGCGCTTGTCCGCATTTATCTGCCGCAGGGCGAAAAGGTATTCCTGGGAGGTTTCGGCGAGATATACCAGCTGCGTAACCCGGGGACCGCTTTCGGCATTATCGAGGGACGGTCGTGGCCGCTATTTATAGCCAGTATCGTGATCTTTTTTGTGCTGGTACTGGTATTGTGGACCTGGGGAGGTCCTGGATCGGGGGTTTTTCAGGCCGGGCTGGGCTTGATTATCGGCGGAGCGGTAGGTAACATCATCGACAGGATAGCCCTTGGCGCGGTCGTGGATTTCATAGACCTGGGATTCTGGCCTATGAAATCGTGGCCGGTTTTCAACATCGCCGACATCGCAATAGTGGCAGGGGTCGGTATCATCCTGATCGTAGTGGTCAAGGAAAGCCTGGTTAAGAAACCGTCGACGCGTTGAGCTGAAGCGTGTAAACATGCGCCGGATCAACGAAATCCCTGGACCGGTGGGAGGGAGCGAGAAAGGCTGAGTCAGCGGCCTGTCGAGATCGGGTAAAGGAGGTCCCCTTGAGGCCGGACCTGTTTGAGATCGGTCCAATTACCGTGCACGCATACGGATTTTTCCTCGCACTGGCTTTCATAGTGGGCATGCTGGTCAGCTTCTCTTACCTGCGGCGTCAGTTCCTCGATGCTTACGTGGTATTCGAGCTGGTGCTTGCGGCAGCCGTCGGGGGCATAATCGGTGCCCGCATCTTCTACGTCGTGGGTCACTGGAGTGAATTCTCATCGCGCTGGTGGGAGGCTTTCAAGTTCTGGAACGTGCAAGGCCTGGTGTTCTATGGAGGCCTTATCGTGGGAATACTCGCAGCGGCGATGGTTATAAGGTTACGAGGCCTCTCCATCGGTATAGTGCTTGACTCCGGCGGGTTGGCGGTCCCTGCCGCACTGGCCGTAGCCAGGGTGGGGTGTTTCCTCAACGGGTGCTGTTTTGGAAAATCCTCGGGATTGCCCTGGGCGGTGACCTTTCCTGCAGATACCCAGATCAGAATGGGTATGCCGCCGAACCCCATACACCCCACCCAGATATACGAGATAATCATGGACCTGGCCATTGTCGTGATACTACTTGCCCTGCATAAGAGATTCCGCTATCGCGGGGAGATAATGCTCGGCTTCATCATGCTCTATGCCTTTACCCGGTTTACACTGGAATTCTTGCGCTATCACACCAATCCATCCGCAAACCTGTTCTTCCAGCTGGTAAGCGCGGCAGCCTTCGTGCTGGCAGGGCTTGTTCTGGTGTTCAGGCACAGGTTGCTGCCGGAGGCAAGATAGCTTGCAGCCCATGTCCTTTACCGTTTCCGAGCGGGAAGAGGGAGAGAGGCTGGACCTGTTCGTCTCGCGGCTGACGGGTATCACGCGTACCACGGTGCAACGTCTTATTTCCGAAGGTGCGGTAAGGGTGGGCGGCAAGACGCAACGCAAGAACTATCACCTGCATGTCGGGGATAGCGTTGCTGTAGATTTTCCCGAGCCCGAAGAGCAGGAACCTGTGCCCCAGGATATCCCCTTTAGCATCGTCTACCAGGACGATGACCTTGCGGTCATCAGCAAGCCGCCAGGATTGGTAGTACATCCGGCTGCAGGGCATCGAGATGGAACGCTTGTAAACGCACTTCTATATGCCCTGGATAACCTCTCTGGGATAGGCGGGGTATCGAGGCCGGGCATAGTGCACCGTCTCGATCGCGATACCTCAGGCCTTATGGTCGTGGCCAAGAACGACTCCGCCCACGAAAGCCTGCGGGAAATGGTGAAAGACCGCAGGCTGAAACGATTCTACCTTGCCCTGGTGCACGGCATACCGGAAACTCGCCTGGGGACTGTTGACGCCCCGATCGGGCGAGATCCCAAAGACCGCAAACGCATGGCGGTAACGGCTCAGAGCGGAAGGCCGGCCTTGACCCACTTCAGAGTGGATAAGGCATTTCGTCACTGCGCACTGCTGGATGTCGAGCTGGTTACGGGGCGGACCCATCAGATAAGGGTTCATCTTGCATATATCGGCCACCCGGTCGCAGGAGACCGCGAATACGGCGTGCAAGGCAAGCTGGAGAGAGAGCTGGGACTGGGCAGGCAGTTCCTGCATGCCTACCGCCTGGCTTTTCCCCATCCCACGAGCGGGAAAGAGATCGTCTTCGAGGATCCGCTGCCCGGCGATCTATACCGATCTCTGAGCAAACTGATGCAAGGCGGGCAGTAAGAGTTTTAGATATATCCAATATCTGCCACACCCCTTATGGCCCAAAGTAACCTCTAAAGATAGAAATTGGCACGATTTCGGGATTTTTCTTAAATATCGTGAACAATGACCGGAATATTGTATCGATTACTGAATCTGAAGGAGGGAGACGATGGGCTCTATTTTAAAGGCGGAAAAGCCAGCGGCGGGTAATGGAGTTTCTGACAGCCTGATCAGAATCGAGATAATCTCCCACTTTCACCGCAATCCGGGCCTGGTAAGCACCCCCGCGGAAATCTCCGACGTCACTGGCCGCGAACTTCAGCGGGTAGAACGCCAGATGAACAGGCTCGTACAATTGAACATCCTGGAGGAAAATATCGGGAACGGCAACCCGAGCTACCATTATGTGCCGCCATACTCTGTCGCAGCTTACCTGTCGAAAAAGAGCCACCTGTAGTACGGGTCGGAAACATTCCGCTGATCTCGCACGGCTATCATATCAATTTGCACAGGGCCCCTCGAGCAGTTAACTCTTTTTACCAGGAAAGCTACAAAAAGCGGCCGTGCATGCCCTGCTGCTGCCTGTCGTCTCCGCTCAAGCCGATATTGTTACCGTTGAGTTCCATTAATCATCCGCTAGCGGGTTTTTGGTTCACAAATCCTATATAAATACCCATAATCCGTATAAAAGGGCGGGTGCTAAGCATACCGCCTGTGTAATGGGTGCAACGATATAGAAAACATTATCTGCTGCCCCCTCATGCCTCCGGAGGGGGAGGTAATGGGCGCTATCTGCGCGGTGAACAAGTGCCGGAGGGAAAGGGGTCACGGGGCTGGGTTCGAGCAAAGGGACGTGCGTCTCGTGGAGGGTATCGCCAGAACCCTCGCGGACGCTTTCCTGGCCAGAGACAATTCCACCAGGCTCTTACCGCGCAGGATGATAAATGAAGCCCTGGCCGCTCCATCTCAGTAGACGGTCAACCTGCCATGGCGACAATAGACCTTGGAAGCCCGCTCGTTTGTAGCGCGCTAATCAAGAGCCACGCCCTGGTCGTGCATCTCATCTTCTAATTCCACGATGGCCTGGTCTATTTTCGTCCTGCGCCTCAGAAGGGCATCGCGACGCTTGCGTAGTTTTTCCTCGCCGCTCTGGGCGGATATCCTCTCCGGGCAGATATCCTGATAGGAACACCAGGGGCAGAGACGATTGGGGGTCGCGGGAAAATCCCCCCTCGCTATCGCCTCCGCTGCGGCGTGCAACCTTTCAAGCACGAGTTCAAGGCGGTTGTCGTCATAAGGCCTGGTGGAATAACGCTGGTTGTGGACCACGTAATAGAATGACAGCTTGGAGGGGGTTATCCCCCATACCTCCTGGCAGGCGAGTTGATAGATCGGCAGCTGCAGATCATCGCGCAGGCGGTTGATCTCTGGCAGACGCCGGCTGGTCTTGTAATCGATAATCTCGTAGGAGCCATCCGGGTTGCGGTCAACGCGGTCGATTACACCGGAGAGCACGAAACTGCCCTTGTCCAGCTCGAATCGCTCCTCAACCGCCACCGGAAGCCGGAAAGGCTCGATATTCTTATAGTAGAAGCGCGTGAGCACTTCGCGACCGTGGTCGAGATAGGAGCGCTCTTCATCCGGGGTCGCATAACCTTCGCTCGTCCAGCAGCTGTCCAGGAAAGAGAGGAATCCCTCCAGGGTTGGCGGGTCCGGCGTGGAGCGATCGTATAGCCACTCGAGAGCGGAGTGAAGGCTCTTGCCGAAGGACAGGTACGGTGTAGGCTCAACTTCCAGGCCGTCCACGTACTGGAAACGGTAAGCCAACGGGCATTTCTCGTAGGAATTCAATGCCGAGTAACTCATTCTCATACCATATACCCGCCCTCTCATCTTCGCTCCGGCGCAAGGAAAGCGCCTGTCTCCGGGGAAAGATATAATAGCATAAACCGCCGTTACGAAGCTTGCGCGATGGCGGCTTATAAAGACCCGGCTCTCATACCGCGAACATCGGGGATAGAGCTATGGGGAGGAGTTGAAACGGGTTTTTACTATGGGAGGTGAGAGTTGGCCGTTCCCTTCGTTCACCTGCACAACCATACCGAATTCTCCATGCTGGACGGGGCTGCGCGCATCCCGGATCTGGTAAAGGCAGCCAAGGCCAAGGGCTTCGATGCGCTGGCGATAACCGACCACGGGGGCATGTACGGCGTGGTCCCCTTCTACATGAAAGCAGTCGAAAACGGGGTCAAACCCATCATCGGGGTCGAGGCCTATCTGACCCTCGGCTCACGATTCGACCGCAAACCGCAAAAGGAAGACCCCAACTACCACCTGCTTCTCCTGGCCGAGAACATGCAGGGCTACCGCAACCTGATGAAGCTGGTCACGTACTCCTTCATAGATGGCTACTATTACAAGCCCCGTATCGATAAAGAACTGCTCAGGGAACACCATGCGGGAATAATCGCGTTGTCGGCTTGCCTGAAAGGCGAGTTGGCCTCTCGTCTCCTCGCCGACGATTACGAGGGCGCGATATCGGCGGCCAGGGAGTACATGTCCATTTTCGGGGAGAACAATTTCTTCATAGAGCTCATGGACCACTCGTTTCCCGAGGAAAAGAAGATAATTCCCGGCCTGATCCAGATAGGAAGGGAGCTGGGTCTGGGATTAGTGGCGACCAACGACCTGCATTATGTGGAGCGGGAGGACAGTAAATACCACGATGTGCTCTTGTGCATACAGACCAACGCCACAATTGACCAGGAAGACCGCCTGAGATTCTCGAGCGACCAATTCTATCTCAAGGAATACGAGGAGATGAGGGAGCTTTTCGGCGAGGTGCCAGAGGCCCTTTCCAATACGGTTGATATAGCCTCCCGCTGCGAGGTGGAGATCGAGTTCGGCAGGTATCTGCTGCCTAATTACCAGGTCCAGGAGGGGTACGACCTGGATGAATACCTGGAAAAGCTGGCATGGGAAGGTTTGCGTAGCCGCTACGAAGATATCTCCCCGGAGATCGAGGAGCGCCTGCGTTACGAGCTCGCGGTTATCAGGGAGATGGGCTTTTCGGGATATTTCCTCATCGTCTGGGATTTCATCAAGTATGCAAAGGAGCACGGGATCATCGTGGGACCGGGGAGGGGTTCCGCTGCGGGCTCGCTGGTCGCTTACGCGCTGGGGATAACCACAGTGGATCCCATACGCTACGGACTGCTCTTCGAGCGCTTCCTCAACCCTTCGCGGCGCACACTCCCGGACATAGATATAGATTTCTGCTACAAGCGACGGCCGGAGGTGATCGAGTACGTAAGGCATAAATACGGAGAAGACCGCGTAGCCCAGATCGTGACCTTTTCTACCCTCCAGGCGCGAGCAGCCATACGGGACTCGGGAAGGGTATACAGCATGGAATACGGCAGGGTGGACAGGCTTGCCAAGATGGTCCCGGAGGTACTCAATATTACCCTCGACAAGGCCTTGGAGACCTCACAGGAACTGCGGGAAACATACGATAACGACGAGGCGTCCAGGAACATAATAGAAACGGCGCGAAAGCTGGAGGGCATCATCCGCCAGGATGGAATACATGCGGCAGGAGTGGTCATCGCCGATGACGAGCTCTCGCTATACACGCCCCTGCAGCGCAGAGGCGCTGACGAGGAGGTAGTAACCCAGTTCGATATGGATGCCATCCAGAAGATCGGCCTCCTCAAGATGGATTTCCTGGGGCTGCGTACGTTGACCGTGATCAGCGATACCCTGGAAAACATTCAGCGGCGCTACGGTATAAGTCTGGACGTCGACCGTATCCCCATGGACGATCACAAGACGTACGAAATGCTGCAGCGAGGAGATTCCGTAGGCGTGTTCCAGCTTGAAAGCGCGGGCATGCGCTCGCTATTGCAGGACCTGCGCCCCGAGTGCTTCGAGGATATCATCGCCCTCCTCGCCCTTTACAGGCCCGGCCCGCTGGGCAGCGGCATGGTAAAGGATTTCGTAGCGCGCAAACACCACCGCATGCCCATAGAATATCTTCACCCCGACCTGGAACCGCTGCTCAAGGAAACCAGCGGGATAATCCTTTACCAGGAGCAGGTCATGCGGCTGGCGGTAGAGATGGCCGGCTATACCATGGCGGAAGCGGATGGCCTGCGAGGAGTCGTTGCCAAGAGCAAAGCCGAGGAGATGAAGGAGCAGAAAGACAAGTTCATTGAAGGCATGGTTGCCAGGAAATACAACCGCCGTCTCGCGGAGAAGCTGTTCGAGCTGGTCAAGCATTTCGGAGGATATGGTTTCAACAAGAGCCATTCAACCGCGTATGCGATTATCTCCTACCAGACTGCATACCTGAAAGCGCATTACCCGTCCGAGTTCATGGCCGCCAGCCTGACCAGCGTTACCGGAAACAAGGACAAGGTTCCGGTGCTGGTAAACGAGTGCCGCAAGATGGGGATAAGCATTCTCCCACCGGATATAAACGAGAGCTTCAAGGAATTCACCCCGGTGGACGAGGGAATCCGGTTTGGTCTTTCCGCGGTACGTAACCTTGGGGAAGGAGCCGCGGAAAAGATCATCTCCCTGCGCCGGGAAAGCGGCGCTTACGAATCTCTCCTTGATTTCTGCCGCCGGGTGGGCACGGGCACGGTCAACAAGAGAGCCCTCGAAAGCCTTATAAAGAGCGGTGCTTTTGATTTCCTGGGATACAGCAGGAACCACCTGCTCAAAATCTACGACCGCACTGCGGATATCGCAGCGGAGAAGCAGAGGCTTCTCGATGGGGGCCAGCACTCGTTATTCGGGGACGAGGAAGAAGACCCCATCGAATCGATCCCCATCGAGGATGAGCTGTCCCGGGACAAAATGCTCGCTTACGAAAAGGAGATGCTCGGCATCTATGTCACCGATCACCCGCTGATGGGGGTCCGGGAGATGCTGAAGCGGCACGTAGAGTGCGATATCTCCGACCTGTCAGAACTTGATGACGGGGCAGTCAAGTGGATAGGGGGGATAATAACCAGGAAGGTACAGCGGATCACGCGCAAGAGCGAGCTGATGGCCAGCCTTACCCTTGAGGATCTCACGGCCCGGGTAGATGTAACCATATTCCCTTCCCTTTATGCCCAACACAAGGAATCGCTGGTGGAAGACCATGTCGTATGCGTCAAGGCCCGCGTGGAAACGGGGGAAAGAGACGAAGACGTGGTCAAGGTGAGGGTCATCGCCCTGGACTTATCAGAGCCTCGCCTCAAGTCTCGCGAACAGTGCGACCTGTTCATAAACATGGACGACTCCCAGGCCGAGAGAAGGGTGATGGACGAGCTGAGAGGGATTCTGGAGAGGCATCCGGGGAGCACTCCTGTTAAACTCAAACTGAGAAACGGACTGGCGGTAAAAGTCTTCAGATTGCCGGAAGAATTTTGCGTGAGCCCGGATGGTTCACTATATGCGGAGGTGCTCTCCCTTCTAGGCGATGGTTGCATCGCACTGGAGTGAGGGGCGCGTGGAGGAATTGAGCGATGAGGCCGCGCGGGCGATAAGGTTCGTTATATGGAGAAAGCATTGAAGGTTTTCAGGAGAGAAGAGTACGTCGACCTCGAGGCTTTAAGGCGCGATATGGGGTGGGACTTCTGGGCGGAGGAAGGCCCTCTGGAGGAAGTGAGGTCTATAATCGCCGACGTGCGGGAAAAAGGTGACGCCGCACTGCTCGAGTTCACGCGACGTTTCGATGGCGCAGTACTGTCGACCGCAGGCCTGCGCGTGAGCGGAAGGGAACTCGCAGCCGCATCGGGAAAAGTGGAACCAGCCTTTGCCGACGCGCTCAAGGCAGCCGTGAAATCCATCACCGCTTTCCATCGCCACCAGTTATGGGAATCTCAGTTCTGGGAATCCGACGAGGGAGTGCGCATAGGACAGTTAGCGAAGCCACTGAACAGGGTGGGTGTGTATATACCAGGTGGCAACGCCGCATACCCATCTACCGCCATGATGACCATCGTCCCCGCCAAGGTCGCGGGAGTGACGGAGATAGCTGCTTGCGTCCCGCCAGCGAGCAGCGGAGAGATAAGCAAGTACACGCTCTTCGCCCTCAGCTTCCTGGGGGTAGATGAGGTATACAGGGTAGGTGGCGCACAGGCCATTGCGGCGATGGCACTGGGAACGCAGTCCATCAAAGCGGTAGAGAAGATAGTGGGTCCGGGAAACATGTACGTTACCCTGGCCAAGAAAGAAGTCCTGGGGCGCGTGGGTATAGATATGCTCGCCGGACCTAGCGAGCTGGTCGTGCTTGCGGACGGCGAGGCGGATATACAATGCCTGGTGCTTGAGATCCTCGCGCAGTTGGAGCACGGTTCGGGAGCACGAGCCTGCCTGATCACGACGGATGAATCGCTGCTGCGCCAGGTCGACAAGGAGCTTGCAGAGTCCCCCCTGATCAGTAATGCCGGCGATGTCGAACCTGCGGTCGCCGTGCTGGTCGAGGATCTTGAGGAGGGCGCAAGCGTCGTGGACATGCTGGCGCCGGAGCACCTGGTCATAGCGGCAGAGGATGTGACGTCGGTGCTGCCGAAGATACACAACGCCGGCGCCATTTTCCTGGGGACGGAATCACCGGTGGCGCTGGGGGATTATGCCGTGGGTGTAAACCATGTGCTGCCGACCAGGGGAGCCGCACGCTTCTCTTCGCCGCTCGGCGTCTACGATTTTGTCAAGAGAAGCAACGTGGTCTACTCGAACCCGAGGGCTAACCGCCTTCTAGGCCCGGTGGTCGAGGCGATAGCCATGGTCGAGGGTTTCGTGAATCACGCCGAGGCCATGCGCAAGAGGTGTTGAACGACCGGTAGCACTCGTCGTGTTCTGCGACCACCACAGTACATGCCATAAATAACCCCGGTATGCTAATCTTATGACCATGAGAAAGACGGATTTGCACAGAGAAACCAGAGAGACCGATATTCGCCTGGAGTTGGACCTGGACGGGATCGGAGAAGCCAATGTAAATACGGGCATAGGTTTCTTCGACCATATGCTGGTCCTTCTATGCAGCCACGCTGGTTTCGACATCCAGCTGGAGGCCGCGGGCGACCTGGAGGTAGACCAGCATCATACCGTTGAGGACGTGGGCCTCTGCCTTGGTAAGGCTTTGAAGGAAGCCCTGGGTGACAAGAAGGGGATAATGCGCTACGGCTGGGTGCTACTGCCCATGGACGAGGCCTTGAGCATGATAGCACTTGATCTCTCGGGCCGCCCCCACCTTTCTTATCATGTCGACCTGCCCGTAAGGCTTATAGCGGATTTCGATCCGACCTGCGTGAAGGAATTCCTGCAGGCCATGGCCAACGAGGGAGCCCTGACACTGCACGTTAAGAGCATGGGTGGAGAGAATCCACACCACATCCTGGAGTCCGTCTTCAAGGGGCTGGGCAGGGCCTTGAGGACCGCCGTCAGCCACGATACCTTACGGCGCGACGTACCATCCACCAAGGGCATTCTCTGATAAGGGTGCCCCCGGAGAAAAAGATGATATACATAATCGATTACGGCATGGGCAATCTGCGCAGTGTCGAGAAGGCCTTCTCTTTCCTCGGGCACGAGGCCGAGGTGACCCACGATCCGGGAGACCTCGAAAGGGCCTCGGGAATAGTGCTGCCCGGGGTGGGAGCATTCGGGGACGCCATGGGCGAACTGGAGAGCAGGAAGCTGGTCGAACCATTGCGCGGCGCTATCTCGGCCGGTGTGCCTTTCCTCGGCATCTGTCTCGGCTATCAACTGCTTTTCGAGTCCAGCGAGGAGAGTCCCGGTATTGCGGGCCTCGGTATATTGCCGGGCCACGTGGTGAGATTCCCCCCCGAGGTTAAGATACCCCACATGGGATGGAACGACTTGCGTTTCGAGCGCCCCCACCCGGTGCTGGAAACGGTGAGGGAGGGTTCCTTCTTTTATTTCGTGCACTCTTATTACGTGGTGCCGGAAAACCCCGAAAACAGGTTGACATATACCACATACGGGTTAGATTTCACGTCCGGTTCGGCACTGGGAAACCTTGCCGCCTTCCAATTTCATCCGGAGAAGAGCTCTGACTCCGGCATGCATCTGCTCGACGGCTTCGCCCGTCTCTGTACTTGAGGAGGCCCCGATGTTCCGGATCTACCCCGCGGTGGATATCAGGGGAGGACGCTGCGTCAGGCTTTTCCAGGGAGACCTTGAACGGGAGACCGTATTTACGGATCATCCCTGGGAAGCGGCTCTGGCATGGCAGGAGAAGGGGGCGAGTTTTCTGCATCTGGTCGACCTCGACGGAGCCGCAACTGGAGCTCTCGTAAACCTCGATGCGGTGAGGGAGGTGCTGGAGAGGATCAGTATACCCGTTCAGTATGGCGGCGGTGTTCGTACCCGCGATGACATAGAGCGTATGCTCTCCCTGGGAGTAAGCCGGGTGATCCTGGGAACGAGGGCTCTCGAGGAACCTTCTTTCGCCGGGGAGATGTTGAAATTATTCGGCGCTAAAGTAATCGTCAGCGTGGACAGCAGGAGAGGCGAGGTGTCTACCAAAGCATGGCGCTTCGATACGGGGCGCTCGCTCGATGAGGTCATGGATGAGCTGGTTATACTGGGGGCAGAGAGGATAATCCATACGGATATCGAGCGCGATGGCACCTTGAGCGGATACGCCACCGGGGTCATTGAGAATGTACTGGACCGGGGAATTGGAATAATCGTGGCGGGAGGCATAAACAGCCTGTCGGACCTGGAGGCCTTGAAAAGCCTCTCGGGACGAGGAATCGAAGGAGCGGTGGTGGGAAAGGCGATCTATACGGGCGATATAGACCTCGAGGAGGCCCTGAAGCTAGAATCGTGAGGGCAGGACGAGGCTCCCTTTAACGCAGATCCCGTTCCCATAGCAGCTGGAGGCCCATCGGGAGTGCATAAAGGCCTTGCCTCGTCACTTTGTCAAAGGAGTTGTTTGGAATGCACACCAAGCGAATAATACCGTGTCTAGACGTAGACAAGGGCCGGGTCGTGAAGGGGATAAATTTCGTCTCCCTGCGAGATGCGGGAGACCCGGTGGAGATGGGGGCCATCTACGACAAGGAAGGCGCGGATGAACTGGTTTTCCTGGATATAACCGCATCGAGTGAAGAACGCGATACGGTTTTCGATATGGCCGCCAGGGTCGCGGAGAAGGTATTCATACCCTTCACCGTGGGGGGAGGCCTGCGTGAAGAATCCGATATACGCCATATGCTGGCCACCGGAGCCGACAAGGTATCCCTCAACACAGCGGCGGTGAAGGAACCCTATCTCATAGAGGCTTCCGCGCGAAGGTTCGGTGCGCAATGCGTGGTCCTGGCCATTGACGCCAAAGCGAAAGGCCGTGGTGCGTGGGAGGTTTACGTGAACGGTGGGCGGACGCCCACCGGCATGGACGCGGTGGAGTGGGCCAGGAAGGCGGAGTCCCTTGGTGCGGGGGAGATCCTGCTTACCAGCATGGATCGAGACGGCACCAGGAAGGGTTACGACCTGGACTTGACCGCGGCGATAGTAGAGGCGGTCAACCTGCCCGTGATCGCGTCGGGGGGAGCGGGCAATCTAGATCACCTTGCCGACGTGATCCTGGGATCGGGCGCGGATGCCGTGCTGGCGGCATCTATATTCCACTACGGCGAATACAGCATACGCGAAGCGAAGGAATTCCTCCGCAGCAAGGGAATCCCCATGCGTATATGATCTTGAAATAATCCCCCTAAAGCGATATATCGAGGGGCCAATGCAGTAAAGACATGTTCTCGCGTCGATATGGTATTTTCTGCTTGTGTGTTGCAAGGGAACGCCGTGGATATATAACCGTTGGACAGGCAAGGGGCGAGGTGGACATCAGAGCAGGCATTATGATAGAAATATCTACTGTGGTGGATGTATGCTTTATCTGCCGGTAAACTCTGTCTATAAGTGTAGGTGAAAGGAAGTAAGGGGGTTGTTCAGGTTGCACGGAAAGAAAACTGTAATGCTGATAGTAGTATCCTTCGTCGTCTTCGCACTGCTGCTGGCGGGTTGCGGAGAGACGGAGACCGGGACCAAGGAGCCGATAAAGATCGGCGTGGTCCTATCCGAGAGCGGAGCCAACGAGCCGCTTGGCAAGCCGGAGCGTAATTCCATAGAGCTTTTTGTAAAGAGGCTCAACGAGGCCGGGGGGATAGACGGCCACGAGGTCGAGGTTATCATCAAGGACGATCAGAGCGATTCCAACAAGGCGCAGCAGGCGACAGTGGAGTTGCTGGAGCAGGAGGACGTGATCGCGCTCATCGGGTCGAGCGGAACCGGTCCCTCCATAGCCATGAAACAGGAGGCCACCAACGCGGAGGTCCCGCTGCTGTGCATGGCGGCCGGAGCGAACATAATGGATGGCGATTTTACATGGGTCTTCCGTACACCGCCTACCGCAACCGAGGCCGGTAAAAAAGCGCTGGAGTACGTGGCCGATAAGCTCGAGGTGAAAAAGATAGCGCTGCTATACGACACCAATGCATTCGGCACGGACGGAAAGGCCGTAGTCGAATCGGAAGCAGCGGAATACGGCCTGGAGGTCGTGGTATCGGAAGGCTACGTAACCGACGAATCCGAGGAGGGTATGGACACCCATCTCACCAACGTCATGACCGCCAACCCCGAGGTGGTCATCGTTTGGGGAACAAACCCAGGTCCGGCCAAGATCGCCAAGCGCATGAGGGACAAGGGCATCGACCTGTCCTACGTGGGAAGCCACGGCATCGCCAACCAGGCTTTTATAGAGCTCGCAGGGGATGCGGCCAACGGGGTGATCTTCCCCGCGGGCAAGATGCTCATCTACGAAAAGGTCCTCGAGCCCGGAAGCGAGGAATACGATTTCATCAAGGATTACGCGGATGCATATTTCGAGGAATACGGCGAGCAGATCAATACCTTCGGCGGACACGGCTGGGACGCGATACTGATCGTCACCGAGGCGCTGAAGCGTGCGGGAGCCGACGTAACACCTGCGGAACTGCGCGACGAGATCGAGGCCACGGAAGGCCTGGCAGGAACGGCCGGCGTCTTCACCTATACGGCCGAAGACCATAACGGGCTGACCCCGGACGACCTGACCATGGTGGAGATAGTGGACTCCAAGTGGGAGTCCGCCGCCGAATAGGAAAATCATAAAAGTGACGGAAGGAGGAGGCTGGAACTCCCTCTGGCCTCCTCTTCATATTTCGACAAGAGGTGGATGCCCTTGGGCTCATTAGTGGATTTTCTGGGCAACTGCCCGCAGTATATCGCCAACGGCCTTGCCAATGGGTGTATCTATATCTTGGTGGCCATGGGATTCAATATCATCTTCAACTCCACCGGGATAATAAACTTCGCGCAAGGCGAATTCTGCATGTTCGGGGGCCTGTTCGCCTTTACCTTCGCCGTTACCCTGGGGCTGCCCCTGCCACTGGCCATCCTGCTCGCCATACTTGCGACAGCACTGATCGGGGGCATCATGGACAGGTTGCTGGTGTATCCGCTGCGGAATGCCAACATAATCACCGCCATCATCGCTACCGTGGGCGCATCGATCTTATTCAAGTCTCTGGGCCGGCTCTTCTGGCCGAAGGAGGCCTACAAGGTGCCGGAGTTCACCTCAGGTAATCTCGCCATTCCCGGCGCTACGGTATCGCGGCAGTTCCTCTGGGTGTTGGGATTAACCGTAATCAGCGTCCTGCTCGTCTATCTTTTCTTCAGTCACACCCGGGCTGGAAAGGCGATGCGCGCATGTTCGATCAACCGCCAGGCTGCCAGCCTGGTGGGCATAAACGTGTCGCGCATGTCCCTGTATTCATTCCTTCTGGCGGCGACGCTCGGAGGCATTGCAGGCCTGGTAAACGCCCCCTACGCCAGTTACGGTATCGGCCTCTTCCTCGGTATTAAAGGGTTTACTGCTGCGGTGGTCGGAGGGCTCGGAAATACCTTCGGCGCCGTTACTGGAGGTCTTGTCCTGGGATTGCTGGAGGAGCTTATACCTGGCTTTCTCACCGTAGTGCTCGGCATATCCACCGGATACAAGGATGCAGTGGCAGCACTGTTGCTGGTGACGGTGCTCCTGCTGCGGCCCCAGGGCATCCTGGGCAGGGGACTGGCGGAGAAGGTATGATGAAAGATAACGCAACCCCCGAAAGATCGGCGCCATCAGGCGGAATTTTCCGTCTGACAGGGTTACTGAAGCGCAATCGCATGCTGCTTCTGTTCTCCCTTTTCATCGCGGTTATGCCGTTCTGGGCGGAGAGGGTATACAGGACCGTCAGCCTCGATTTCGTATTCATCATGCGCCTGGTGGGGGTGTACGCCATAGCCGCCGTAGGGCTCAACCTGCTCATGGGCTATGCGGGACAGGTCTCCCTGGGCCAGGGTGCTTTTTTCGGTATTGGAGCCTACACATCTGCGTTGTTGACGCTGAAGGCAGGTTTCCCGGTATGGGTGGGGATAGCATTGGCCGTAGTAGTCTCCGCCATCTTCGGGCTCCTTGTCGCGCCGGTGCTGCGCCTCAAGGGCCACTATCTGGCAATGGCGACCCTTGGCCTGGCGATCATCGTATTCGTCTTCCTGCGCGAGATGACTTGGCTAACGGAGGGTAATTTCGGACTGAGCGGAATCCCTGCCCTGAATTTGCCCTTCACGGACATAACCGGGTTCGACCTCCCCTTGATAGCGCAGAAATCTCAACGCCCCGAGATATACCTGGAGTTCTATCTCATATGGCTCATGGCCATAGTGGTACTTGCCCTCTGCGCAAACCTGGTGCGTTCTCGTGTTGGTCGCTCCATGCGCGCGCTTCATCAATCGGAGATCGCCGCGGAGGCCATGAGCGTAAACGTATCCGCGCAGAAGATAAAAGTCTTCATGCTCTCCGCCGCCCTGGGGGGATTAGCGGGAGGCATATACGCCAACCTTCAGGGTTACATCGACCCCAACATGTTCTTCATAACCCTCTCCATATCCATCCTTACCATGGTGGTGATAGGCGGCATGGAAAGCATCTGGGGAGCCGTCGCGGGCGCCGCGGTTATATCTTTCCTCCCTAAAATAGTCGAGGCTATCCCGAAATGGGTAGGTGATGCCCCCAGATGGTTAGAGAGATACAGCAACTACGAGGGTATTATCTTCGGATTGATCCTTATACTGACCATGATATTCATGCCCGCGGGGATCTCGAGAGGTCTGTCCGACATGGTGCGCCTGCGCCGCAGTCCCTTCGTGAACCCCTTCCGCAAAAAGGCGGTGGATTGATTGGGCGAGAATCTCAAGCACCGCCAGGAAGGCGGGAAAACGATACTGGCCGCCACGGGGTTGACCAAGACCTTCGGTGGTCTGGCAGCGCTCAAGGAGGTATCCTTCGGGGTGGAACCAGGTGTGGTCAAGGCGATAATCGGCCCCAACGGTGCCGGTAAGACCACTCTCTACGATCTTCTAACGGGCTTCTACCAACCCGATGAGGGCAACGTCATATTCATGGATCGGGAGATAGTGGGTATGGCTACACACGAGATAACCGCGCTCGGTATCGCCAGGACTTTTCAGACTATCCGCCTGTTTACCCAGATGACCGTAGTGGAGAACGTGATGGTGGGTTTGCACCACCGCACCAGGGCGGGCTTTATCAAATCCGCCCTCAAGCTGCCTTCCTGCCTGCGCGAAGAAGCATGGATGCACGAGGAAGCGATACGCCTTTTGTCCATTGTGGGTCTGGAGATGCAGGCGGAAAGCCTCGCGGGCTCACTGCCGTTCGGCCAGCAGAGGATGCTGGAAGTGGCCAGGGCGCTGGCAACGCAACCGCTCCTATTGCTGCTTGACGAGCCCGCTTCCGGGCTTAATGCCTACGAGACCCGAGAGCTGGGGGAGATAATCTATAACATCCGGGATATGGGGGTCACGGTCGTCCTGGTCGAGCACGACATGGGATTGGTGATGCGCATCTCCGACGAGGTGCTTGTTCTGGACTACGGCCGGATAATAGCGGAGGGGGACCCGGAGAAGATAAGGTCGGACTCCAGGGTAATAGAGGCCTATCTCGGCTCCGATCTCGATTGAAGCGTGCTCAACGGATATGAGAACATAGTAATAATGTGAGGTGCTGTTGTGCTTGAGGTCAAAAACCTATCCGCTTTCTACGGAAATATCGAGGCCCTCAGGGCCATTGACCTGTGGGTGAGAGCGGGGCGGATAACCACTATCATCGGTGCCAACGGAGCCGGCAAGACCACGCTCTTGAGGGCCATCTCGGGTCTTATCCCTACCCGCTACGGGGAGATACGTTACGTGGGACAGGACATAACCAACCTCGATCCCCACAGGATCGTCAGGATGGGCATATCGCACGTTCCCGAAGGCCGGCAGGTCTTCGGGACCATGAGCGTTGAGGAGAACCTTGAACTGGGAGCTTACCTGCGACCGCGGCGAGGCCTGGACATACGTCAGGAGATGTCCTTCGTTTACGATATCTTCCCGGTGCTGGGAGAGCGGAAGGGGCAGTCGGCGGGGACCCTCTCGGGCGGGGAGCAGCAGATGCTGGCCATCGCTCGGGCGCTGATGTCCAAACCACGTATGCTTCTCCTCGACGAGCCGTCCATGGGCCTTGCGCCCCTGGTCATAAAGGATATCTTCACCTGCCTGAAACGGCTGCACGAGGAGGGGTTGACAATCCTCCTGGTTGAGCAGGATGCTCAGATAGCACTGGGCGTCTCGGACTATGGATATGTCATGCGAGCCGGGAAAGTCAGGCTGGAAGGAGACGCGGAGGATCTCTTACAGAGCGAGGAGATACGAAAGATATATCTCGGAGGGGAACAGTTTACGGAGGATGAGGTAAGTGAAACTTAGGTTCGACGACAAGGGTCTGATCCCTGCCATCATACAGGACTGGGAGAACGGCGAGGTGCTCATGCTCGGCTACATGAACGAGGAGTCGATAAGACGCACTCTCGAGAGCGGACGTACATGGTTCTGGAGCCGCAGCCGGCAGGAATTCTGGTGCAAAGGGGAGACTTCCGGACACCGCCAGTACGTGCGAGAGATCCGCTACGATTGCGACGAGGATGCGCTGGTGGTCAAAGTGCTGCAGATCGGGCCAGCCTGTCATACGGGCGCAAGGTCCTGCTTTTATCGCAAGATGGAAGATGCCCGTACCGACCTGGAGCCGGGTGAGAATGCCTGAGCCCGCGCAGGGAGAACCGTTTCCCAGCCCTATTAATCTAAGTTCCGCTTGACCTGCCAGACATGGATAGCCCAAGCCTTTTCTCTTTGCGAACAGCTCCGTACAGGAATTGCGGCGCAGGGGAAGGAAGCACGAATGCCCGTGCTGAAAATACTATATGTGGATATCGGATGGTGTTACCTGTGAGGAGAAAGCGCATGTCTTCGCTACACGGTTTCCGCTCACGGGCTTCCATGCCGAACCCAATCGTGAGCGCAAATGCAGGGGAGGTCGTTGCCGTTGATATCGTGCCCGCATTGCGGAGCTGAAAACCCTGACGGGTCCGCTTTCTGCTCGCTGTGCCTGGCGAGGCTGGATAGAGCAGGCCAATCGGCACGCCCGGCTGACCATAGCGGCGAAAGCGCCGATTACCACGATGCGGGAATCCAGGCTCGGCAAGAGTACGTCGCCCCCGGAGATTATCGCGCCCTTGCCCAGGAGATGTCCCGGCAGCCACATACAACAGGCGGCGCTCAAGCTTATCGACAGGCTCATGACACGCACCCGGGAGCTGCTTATGCTGCAAGGCTGCCGGTTACCAAGCCGAGCAGAAGCGTGTCTGATATAGTGATCATGCTGCTCTTGTACTCGTTCGCGGCTTTCTGGGCGCTTTTTTTTCTGCGCATGTTGCTCAGCATTTTCCTCCTCGGGGCGGCTTTTGGCGGCAGCGAGGCCGGTTTCAGCATAGGTATAGCCATGATCTTCATCTCCGATGCCGCCGTCCTGGCCGTGAGTGGATACTTTATTTCGGCAAAGGCCATGCACAGGGGCCGGGGATGGGCCTACGGAGCGGGTTGCGCCGCATGCGTCGTCTTCTTTTGGCAACCTATTGCGTCCATAGTCATGGCGCTGGTCTTTACCGGGGAGGTATACCTTCCGATATTCACGCTGGCCGGCATCCTGTTCACATTGTTTCTGGAACTGCCCATGGGTGCGTTGGGAGGGTGGTTTGCGGAGAAAAGGCTCGTGGGTTGAAGAAAGGATTTCGCACGGTGGAAGGGGATAGTGATGAAATGTCCTAAATGCGGAGCCGATAATCCGGACGGCGCCGAGTTCTGCAACCTGTGCATGGAGAGATTGATTCCTACTGGAGCGCCGGCTACCCGCCATGACAGGCTGGGTGCGCCCGGCGACGTCTATACGGCGCCAGGGGAGTGGAGGGGGGATGCTGAGGCCCTTCGCCCCGAAGTGAGCAAGGTTGTCGTGTCCAAGGTACGTAGATTCCGCTTGAAGTTAGCCGTATATGGCACTATAGTCGCGCTGATAATCATCTGGCTGGTCTTGAGCTTAACGCTATGGGGAAACCCCTCTCCAGGCAAGAGAGCCTCGCAATTCATCGATGCCGTAAACGACAGGGAGGAAGAGGTCTTCACGGGCCTTTTTCAGGAAAAAGACAGGACGGCGGCCGAGTCTCTCTACGATCGTATAATGGCCTATCTGGCCAGCAGGGGCACCTATGAAGGCTTGGAGCTGAAACTCTTTCAGCAGAGCGAGTACGATGCGGTTTCCTATATCGACGCGGGAACCATACAGAACGGGGGTGGATCACCCCGTGAGATAACCAGTTCCGATAACCTCATGATCGTCATGGAGAACCACAAGGGCGCATGGTACGTGGTCCCGGAGGGTACGAAACTAGTGCCTTAGGCGAAACAGAAGGCGTCCGGCGCCGAGCGGGCGGGACCGAAACACCCGATTGCATGTTGCCGCGGGTTAGCTGATACAATAACTCGTGTGCCTGCCGGAGTGGCGGAACAGGTAGACGCGCTGGTCTCAAAAACCAGTGGGGGCAACCCCGTGCCGGTTCGAGTCCGGCCTTCGGCACCAGCATAAAACCCCGGCGTAGCCGGGGTTTTAATGTAACGGCGTAAAGCGATAATGCCCTAGTGGTCAAGCGGGTGGTCAACAGCCTTGCCAGCCTCGTGACCACCCTGGTGGGTTTGATGTCCTATGGTGAGTCTCTCCCGTCATCGCGGGCATGATTTTCCCGTGCCTACTCTCTATCGTGCGGATAGCGGGCGGCGCAGTCATCCTTTCACTGCAGAGGAAGGAGACGTGAATATTTATCAATGGCGCCGAAAAGGCGACCTTTAATTGGAGATGCAGCACCTTTCACGCTAGGGATCGGGGAATATTTGAACTCCCTCGGGCGGTTTAGCTATTCTGTCACTGGGGGGAGTTATCATCAATATACGTTCTCCTTGGGTGAGGGGACGGGGCTCACCGCCCCGTCCCCGAGCCTCACATTCATCGAGGAAACAAACATGAGGGGAAAAGGGGAATCAGAGTTGTCTGGTCATGATAGATGGGTGCTTATAGACGGCCACAGCCTGGCCTACAGGGCGTTCTATGCCCTCCCACCCGACCTGGCCACGACCTCGGGCCAGTTGACCAACGCCGTGTACGGCTTTACCTCCATGCTCATAAAGGTGATGGAGGAATTTAAGCCGCATGCTGTGATCGTTGCATTCGACAAGGGAAAGCCGGAGTTCCGCACCGAGAGGTTCGCGGAGTATAAGGCGCACCGAAAACCGATGCCGGACGAGCTGAGAGATCAGATGGACTTAATCCACGGAGTACTGGATTCCCTTGGGATCCCCTTTCTGGAGGAAGAAGGATTCGAGGCAGACGATGTGCTGGCCACTCTGACCGACATCCTGCCGCAGGATGCAGAGATATATATCGTCACCTCCGACCGCGATGCCATGCAGCTAGTTGATGAACGCGTAAAGGTGATAGCCAACCGCAAGGGTATATCGGATATCGCCGTATTCGACGCAAGGGGTGTAAAAGATAAGTTCGGCGTGGATCCGGGACAGATAGTGGATTACCTCGCGCTCAAGGGAGATACCAGTGACAACATACCGGGGGTCCCGGGTATCGGAGAGAAGACCGCCGCCGCATTGATAGGAGAATACGGAAGCCTCGACGATGTCTACGAGCATATCCGGGAGATAAAGGCGGGAAGGGCGAGAAAGGCCTTGGAGGATAACCGCGATAGCGCTCTCATGAGCCGCGAGCTGGCCACCATGCGACACGACGTGCCTATCGAGGTAAAAGGGGCTTCAAACTGGGATTTGAAGCCCTGGGACGAGCAAGCTGTACGGCGCGTATTCGATTCCATGGAGTTCAGGAAGCTTTACGAACGCCTGGCCAGCCTCAAGATGCAGCTCTTTCAGGCTTCGCAAGACGTGAAAGAGGAAGCTGTGGATAGGCATGCAGATAGCCGAGTCGACGTCATGGACAAAGCCGGCCTGGAGCAGGTCCTTCGTTGCTGCAAGGAAACCGGGGAGATGTCGCTTTTCGCGCGGATCCAGGGCGAGGGGTATACGCGTGGACACATGGACTCGATAAACGTCGCCTGTGGGGGCAGGGTATTCCGTTTCAGCCTCGATAAGAAGAAGGGCGTAGACCTGCTCGGAGTATTCCTCGAGCATATCTCGAGCACGCCCGGGCTGCGGTTAAACTGTTATTGCGGCAAGGATATAATGGTGCAGTGCTACAAGCTGTATTCTTTTTATACCCGTTTCGACTTCGACGTCGAGTTGGCCTCGTATCTGGTCAACCCATCGGGATCCAAGCATGATATCGAGAGTTCCGCCCTTCACTACCTGGGCCTTTCCCTGGCCGCCGTCCCGTCAGGCCAGCTGGACCTCCTGCAGGACGAGGAGGCGATAGCGGATCATGACATACGCTGCACCATGGCCTTGGAAGAACTGGTCGAGCCCCTGCAGTCGGATATGAACGCAAGAGAACTGCGGCCGTTGTTCGAGGACGTGGAGATGCCCCTTCAGGAGGTGCTGGCGGAGATGGAGGCGGGGGGCATACGCCTTGACGCCGGCATACTTGCAGCCATGCAGGTGGAGCTGGAAAAAGAGCTTTCCGCGCTGGAGGAACAGGCATGCGAGCTGGCGGGGGAGCGGTTCAACCTCAATTCGCCCCAACAGCTATCGCGCATCCTTTTCGAGGTTCTCGAACTGCCGCCGTTAAGGCGTACAAAGACCGGATTTGCCACCGATATTAACGTCCTCACTGCCCTCTCGGAGGTACACCCGATAGCGGGAATACTCGTTCGTTACAGGGAGCTGTCAAAGCTGCTCAACACCTACGTATGCGCGCTGCCGAAGCTGATCGATCCGTCAACGGGCAGGCTACACGCCTGTTTCAACCAGGCGGTAACCGCCACCGGGCGCCTGTCTTCGAGTAACCCGAACCTGCAGAACATACCCGTACGGACCGCACTGGGCAAGACCATCCGCAAGGCCTTCATCCCCACCTCGCAAGATGGTTTTATCCTCTCCGCGGATTACTCGCAGATCGAGTTGCGGGTCATGGCCCATCTCTCCGGAGATGAGGGATTGAGGCTGGCCTTCGAGGAGGACCGCGACATCCATGCCTCAACCGCCTCCGAGGTGTTCGGCGTACCGTTCGGGGAAGTAACGGCCGAACAGCGCAGGAAAGCCAAGGCCATCAATTTCGGGATCATCTACGGTATCAGTCCCTTCGGGCTATCCGGGCAGCTGGGCATCGAACAGGAGGAAGCGGACAGGTACATCTCGGAGTACTTCAGGGAATTTCCCGGCGTGAGGGATTTCCTGGACCGCCAGGTAGAGGAAGCCACGAGAACGGGATATGTAACGACCCTGCTGGGTCGCAGACGCGAGATTCCGGAGCTGGCGGAGGGAAACCTGCGTCTGCGGCGCCTCGGAGAGCGCCTTGCGTTCAACACGCCGATCCAGGGCAGCGCCGCCGATATCATCAAGGTTGCTATGTTGCGTATACACGAACGCCTCAAGGAGGGGGGTTATGGCTCACGCATGATACTGCAGGTCCACGACGAGCTGGTCTTCGATGTAGCCACGAACGAGGAGGAAGCGTTGAGGGATCTGGTACGCCAGGAGATGGAATCCGCCTGCGAACTGGACGTCCCGCTCAAGGTGGACATGGGCTTGGGCCCCTCCTGGTACGAGGTAAAATAGGCGCTCTCCTGGCGCTGTTCTCTGCGTACGAGAACTCCGTGCGCATCCCGAACCAACACGGGTAAGTCTGTTTCGGTGGCGGAAAGAGAACGGGCCCGGCCCGTTTCCGGGCCAGGCCCTTTTCTCGATCAATAGCTAAAGTGGAACGCAGTGTGCCAGGTCGTTCAGTGTACCTTCGACCTTCTCCGGCCACTTCAATTTCACCCGCATGCCCACGTGTACCTGTTCCGGTTCGACGCCCCCCAGGTTGCACACGGTCATGGTATTCGAGCCGTCGAATACGATGCCGGCGAATATCATCGGGGTGCCGGATACCTCTTCATCGGAGATGCCCTCGTAAGCCCAGGAACCCGTGAAGGTGTAGGTGGTGACGGTCGCCGTGTCCTTTATCTCCACGAACTCGTCCGGCATTCCCAGGCAGCGGCAGTACGGTTTGGGTGGGAAATAAACCGTCCCGCAATCTGGGCACTTGTTCGCCAGGAGCTTCTTGTCCTTCATCGCATCCAGCGTCTTGCGGATGAGAGCGATGCTCTCGAATTTCCACTCCCAGTATGCAAGGTTCCAGCTTCCCTCGATGGCCGTGGTCTCTTTTTTGTATTCCATGGCGCTACCTCCTCGGGGTATCCGAGAGAACGGCAACTACGTTTAGGTTGACCGCTCCTCCCCAGCCGTGAGCTACGGCCTTGTGGACTTCCTTCTTGACCTGGCGCTCGCCGCACTTGCCCATGATCTGCATGGCACATTCGGCTACCCGCTCCATGGCCGAGGCGCCGATGGCGTTGGTCGAGATCACCCCGCCCGACGGGCATACGGGCAGTTCGCCGTCCAGGTTCATGGATCCGGAATCCAGTATCGACGGAGCCTCTCCCTCGTCGCAGAGCAGCAGCCTCTCGTAGAACATGAGCATCTGATGCGCGAAGGGCGAATAGGGCTCCGCCAGGTCGATCTCCCGGCGGGGATCCTTGATGCCCGCCAGCTCGTAGGCGCGGGCGGCCGCCAGCCTGCAGCTCTCCTGCTCGCAGGGATCTGCGTTGGTCGTGCCCGAGCCGGCGATTCCGACCAGCGCCGCCTCGTCGGAATACGAGGCCACCGACAGGACGTAGGCCGGTTTATCGGTGAGCTTTCTCGCCTTCTCTCCCGTGGTGAAGAGCATGGCGCAGGCGCCGTCCGTCGCGGGGCATGTATGGCCGAAACGGATAGGGTATTGCAGCAGGGCTGTCTTGGCCACATCCTCCGGTGTAAGCCCGGGCTGCTTGAGGTGCGAATACGGGTTCAGTGCCGCGTTGTTCCGGCACAGGGCCGACACCTTGTCCAGGTGATGGGTAGTGCACCCGCTGCTCTTCATATAGCTGGAAGCCTGGTATACGGCTACACCCACGGCGCCCCCGCCGAAGGCGGCTATGAATCCCGGGTCCACCCCCAGCTGGAACTGCGCCGCAGCATCCGCCAGGGCGACGGTGTTGAGGCCCATGGTCGAGTTGCCATCCGATTGCTTCTCAAAGGCGATACACATCACCGTGTCGTAGAGTCCCGAGGCCACCAGGTAGTAGCCTCCGTGAGCCACCGATCCACCGGTCGTACCTCCGGTGGTGATGCGGATCATCGGTTTCCCGTAAGCTCCCCAGTGGCCGGCGCCCCATTCCTCCGGCATGTTCACGCCCTCGAAAGCGGGCATGTTACCTGTCGCGAAGGCGTCGACGTCCTTGGGCTTGAGCCCCGCGTCCTCGTAGCATGCGCTCACCGCTTCCCATACCAGCTCCGCTATATTCACGTCGCGGCGTTTGCTCACGTGCTTGGAGAGGCCGACCCCCGCTATTGCCACTTCCTTCTTCGCCATCTCACTCACCTCCCAGCACGTACACGATGTTGTTCTGCGCGCATATGCCCGTCTGCCCGTGGGCCAGCGCGGTCTTTACCTTCTTGACCTGGTGTTTTCCCGCCTCGCCGCGTATCTGCATGGCAGCCTCGATGACACGCGCCAATCCGGCGGCGCACTCCACGTTGGCTCCCATGCCTCCTCCCGAAGCGTTCACGGGAAGCTTGCCGTCAATTCGGGTAACTCCCGACTCGAATAATGCGTTTCCCTGCAGGTTTTCGCAGAAGCCAAGGGCCTCGTATGCCATCAGCTCCTCGTGGGCGAAGCAATCGTGCACTTCCGCCAGGTCGATCTGCGATGCCGGGTCATCGATCCCCGCCTGCGCGTAGCAGCTGTCGGCCGCGATCTTCAGTGAGTCCATGCTCTCCAGTGAACGCTCGGTCACGTAGGAATCGTGGGCAAAGCCGACTCCCTTTATCCATACCGGTTTATCCACCTTTGCAGCGGCCTTGGCCGATGCCAGGACCAGGGCGCATGCCCCGTCGCCAAGAGGCCCCGCCATCATCTCCCTGATGGGTGAATAGAGAGGGCGCGAGGCAAGGACCTTCGCGCTGTCGGCTCCGGCCAGCGAGCGCATGGCAAGGGGATTGCGCGACGCGTTATCCAGGTTCTTGGCGGCCACCGCGGCTATCTGCTTCTCGCTCAACCCGGCCGCGTGCATATAAGAGCTGGCCTGAAGCGCAGCAGCCGAAACCTCGTTCAGCAGCCAGCGCTGACGGTCAAAGGTGGGGTCGAGCATCATAATCTTCGGCAGGATGCCGGCGTAAACCGATGCCTGGCTCTCGGCCACCACCAGGGCGATATCGTGGTCGCCGGACAGGATGCGCGTGAGCGCATAGAGCACCGCGAAGGCGCCATCCATCTCCACCTTGGACTCGTTCTTGTGCCATGATCCGGCCGGCTCCACCAGGCGCATGTTGGATATGGTACGGCCGTCGCAATAGTCGTTGTTGGCGGTGATGATGGTGTCCAGGTCCTCGCGTTTCATACCCGCGTTCTCCAGGGCTGCCTTCGTGGCCTGAAGCACCAGCAGTTCGCGTGAGATGCCCGAATCCTCCTGGTAAGGGGTCTGTGCATAGGCGATGATCGCAACTTCTTTATCCATCTTCTCGCCCCCTTTATCCTAAGGGCCGGTATGCGGCCAGGAGATCGAGAACGTTATCGGCACCTGTGTCGATCACGGCCTCGACCCGCATGCCGACGGAGGCTTCCGTGCCCTCGAGGCGCGCCGCTACGCAGGTATCAGCCCCGTCGTGTTTTACCATGGCGATGATCTCCGGTTTTTCCAGGTCGACGAGGTCGCCGTTCTCGGCCACATTGACGGAGGCGATGGTGCACGACTGCACCGTGCCCGTGGCGGGCAGTTCCACCCATTCCTCAGCCTTGGCGAAGCAGCGCTCGCAGATCATTCGCGGCGGAAGGAATACCCTGCCGCATGAAGGACACCGCGAGCCCATGATCTTGCCCTCCTTCAAGCCATCGAAGAAATTCTCCATCCAGTTCCCGACCGACCAGTTGAATACCGGGTTGATCGGGATGGATGCCCTGGGTACAGGGTCTTTACCAGCTTTCGCTCCCATCGGATCACTCCCTTCCCTTTAATAGAACCCCTCCACAGAAGATTGTTTATCGCCGCATATAAATATTCTCGTACATAACCAGGACTATAGCCGTCAGGCTTCCTGCCTCGTTGTGTCGGCTGCACGCCATACGCATTTCCTTTTCTCCCCTGTAGAGTATCATGTAATTCCCACCCCCCGTCTACCTCTTTCTAAGCAGTTTGAGCAGGTAAAACTTAATAAGTGTCCGTGTCGAACCGCGTCTTGGGGATTTGACGAAACTCGCTCATCGAACCCGTTCACGGAATCATAATAAACTTCCATCGAAGTCGATAATCGAATAAGCCTGCCAACTCGATGAGCGGATAAAGGTTTTGCGGAAAGATTTCGAGTTATGGCGTGGTGCTTATAAAAGGCGCGAGGGAAAAAAGGCAAATGTTTGTGCAAGATGACGTAAGAAGTGCTAAAATATATCCGCTGTGCGCCTGTACCTTGGATAGGAGGGCCCGTGGCAAATAAAAATTATTGGAGGAACGTGACGAATGCTGGACCAAACGGAAAGAGAGTACGACGCTGCAAGCCCCGCTGAGATCCCCGAACTGACCGCCCCACTGACGAACTTCGACTACTCCGAAGACGAAGTCCCCAACTACGACAAGACCATCAAGATCTTCTCGGAAGGTGACATCATCTCGGGTACCGTGGTCAAGGTGGACAAGGACGAGGTTCTCCTGGACATCGGATATAAATCCGAGGGGGTGATCCCAGCACGGGAGCTGTCCATCCGCTACGGCGTAAAAGCCGAGGAAGTGGTAAAGGTAGGGGACGAGATCGACGCCCTTGTCCTGCAGAAAGAGGACAAGGAAGGAAGGCTCATCCTCTCCAAGAAGAGGGCCCAATACGAGAGGTCCTGGAATCAGCTCGAAAAGGGCATGATCGAGAACGAGCCTATAGAGGGCGAGGTCATCGAGGTCGTTAAGGGAGGCCTTATACTGGATATCGGCCTGCGTGGTTTCCTGCCCGCCTCGCTTATCGACGTGCATCGCGTCAAGGAGTTGCATTCCTTCCTTGGCGGCAAGCTGACCTGCAAGATCATCGAGATGGACCGCAACCGCAACAACGTGGTCCTCTCCCGCCGCGCCTTCCTGGAGGAGACCGCCTCCGAGCGGCGCAAGATCCTCCTGGACAACCTGGAGAAGGGCATGCGCGTAAGCGGCAAGGTCTCCAGCATCGTTTCCTTCGGTGCTTTCGTGAACCTGGGCGGGATAGATGGTCTCATCCATATATCGGAGCTGTCCTGGTGCCACGTGGAGAAGCCGAGCGAGGTGCTTTCCGTCGGCGATGAAGTCGACGTGGAGATACTCGAAGTGGACAAGGAGAGGGAACGGATATCCTTGAGCCTGAAAGCTTGCCAGGCGGATCCCTGGGAGCAGCTGTCCCGGGACGTCCAGGTGGGAGAGGTGATCAACGGAATGGTCACCAAGCTGGTGCCCTTCGGGGCATTCGTCCAGGTCAGACCGGGTATAGAGGGGCTGATCCATATCTCCGAGCTTTCGCGCCGCCATGTCGAACAGCCAGACGAAGTCGTCGCGGTCAGCCAGGAGATCGAGGTTAAGGTCATCGACATCGATATCGACCGCAGGCGCATCAGCCTCAGCCTGAAACAGATCATGGGCGAGATAGAAGAGGAAGAATACTACGAACAGCCAGCTGAGGGAGATGCAGCCTCGGAGGATGTCAAGGAAGAAGTTGCAGAGGCCGCTGCCGAAGCCCCGGAAGAAGAGATAGAGGAAATCGCCGCCGAAGCAGCCATAGAAGCCGTAGAGGAAGCGGCGGTCGAGGAGATCGTCGAAGCTATCGAGGAGGCAGTCGTTGAAGACATCGTCGACGAGCTGGAGGCAGCCTCCGGAGAAGCAGTCCCCGAAGAGGTAGTTGAGGAGATCACCGAGGCGGTTGAGGAAGCGGTCGAGGAGGAATTGACCGAGGCTGTTGCAGAGGCGGTTGAGGAAGCGGTCGAGGAGGAAATAGCAGAGGCTGCCGCCGCAGAGGCCGTGCTGGAGGAGATCGCCGAGGAGGCAGCAGAGGAACCTGCTTTGGGGGAGATGGAGGATGAGGAAGAAGAGCTCCCCGAGGGCAGCCTGGAGTCGATCATAAGAGACATGAAAAAAGAGAAGAAATAGCTCTCCAGGCACTGTTATCAAAAGCATGAGGGGCTGGCCGTCAGACCCCTCTTCATATTTCGTAAATGCATACCCATGGCCACGATCGCCACAGGTGCGTACGTCCATTGCGCGTAAAACGGGACGATATCCGCTCGCCGCTTTCGCATGTGCCTCCCGGATGCCTGCGACGGCTGAATCCCGCATCACCATGGCCGGAACGATACTCGAGTTTAACGGAGGGCCTTATTCCTGGCTCGGCCGGTCTCGAAAACAATCCAGCGCGAACGGCAAATGGAACTGCGCGGCGCATTCCGTAAACATCTTTCAGGTGGCAAAACTTCTGGCGATGCGGGTTATAATGAACCGGAACCTGGGATCATTTCGCAAGCGGGAAAGCCGTTGCTTTGAGCATCGGCGCGGGTGAAAGGATGCGGTTAATTGTTCGTGGTGGCTTTGACGGGGGGGATAGCCAGCGGCAAGAGCACGGTGTGCGATCTGCTGGAGGATAAGGGGGCCTACATCATCTGCAGCGATGCGCTCGCTCGCGAGGTGGTGCAGAAAGGCGAACCAGCATGGCGAGACATAGTCGACCATTTCGGCGAAAGCGTGCTGGACGGAGAGGGTGAGATCGACCGTGCAAGGCTGTCGGAGATCGTCTTCTCGGACCCCGCCGAGAGGGGATTTCTCAACTCCGTGACCCACCCCCGCATCTTCCAGCTCATGTTCGAACGGCTTAAAGCCAGGGATCTCGAAACGGGTGGAACGGGCGTTGCGGTCCTGGACATACCCCTGCTGGTGGACGTCGAGGCCCCGGACATGTTCGATTTCACCCTGGTTGTCGACGCCTCGCCTGAAGTCCAGCTGGAGCGCATAGTGGAGGACCGCGGCAGTTCCCGCGAGGAAGCGCTGGCGCGCATCAACGCACAGGTGCCAAGGGAGAGGAGGCTGGCTTTTGCCGATCATATCATCCGCAACGAGGGAAGCCTGGACGAGCTTCGCCGTGAGGTGGACGAGGCCTGGAAAGCCATCCTTTCCAAAGCCGATTTATCATAGAGAAGGGCATTTACTCGTTTCGCGGCGCACTCGTAAAAGCTCAAGGCCTGGCCTTTTCGATCATTGTCCGGAAAGGAATGCGCTAAAGTGTCCGGGGTCAGCCGCACATGTAGCGTGTCCGCGAGGCGCCATGTGATGATCAAGACAAGCGGCACAATATATTGTATTGGGCGGCTTATTCCCGGTACATTGTCGAGGATGACCATCCTCGCTCATCACGTGCCGCTGGCGGCACGGACTTAAGCCTCGTCTACGGAACGTTCGCTTAAAGCCGCGTTTATGACCTGGCACCACGCTCCATGGCCTTCACCCGCAGCGCTTCCTCTATCTCGGCGCTATAGCGATCGTAAACAGGGCATCCGTATTGCAGACAGAACCTCAGCTCTAGAGTGCATCGGGGCTGGTCGATCTGCCAGCACTCCAGCCCGCGCCGGTAAGCCTCGCACGAAAGGTACTGGCTTGCGGGGCATTGCCTGAGCCTGCGGCAGTTGTTCTGTGCGATCTTTATCAACCTCCTCGCGACGGCGCGTGCTATTATATTTGCAGGGCTCGAAAAGAGCCCTTTATTAACTAAATGATAGCGGTAACAAGGAGGTTGAACAACAGACATGGCCCGCAGATCTGTGGATTTCGTTTTCTTCGATGCCGGCGAAACGCTTGTTCACCCGCTTCCATCTTTCCCGGAGCTGTTCTTGATCAAATGCTCCGATCACGGGCTGGAGGTGGATTTCGACCTCCTGCGTTCGGCTACCCGCAGATTGATGGCGGGCGTCGAGGACAGGCAACGACGGGGTTATACATTCACCAACGAGGCGAGGAAATCGCATCTCTTCTGGATCGATTTCTATACCAGCCTGGTGAGCGAATTGGGATATGAAGGCACGGGCGACATACTTCCCAGGGACCTCCACGAGACCTTTTCCGAACCCTCCAATTATGGAGCCTACCATGACGCCCTGGAGACCCTGGAGGCATTGCGCCGTAGCGGATTGAGGATGGGATTGATATCCAACTTCGAGGTCTGGCTCGAGGATCTCTTGAGGGACCTGGGGCTTCTCGATTTCTTCGAGGTCCAGATCATAAGCGGCAGGGAATCGTACGAGAAACCACACCCGAGGATATACGAAATGGCGCTGGAGCGCGCTGCCGTCAGCCCCGAGCGCGCCCTGCATGTCGGCGATTCTCCCGTATCCGATTACGAGGGCGCGCGAGCAGCCGGGATGAGGGCCGTCCTGCTCGACCGCTGGGGACGCTTCCCGGATTTCGAAGGCGAATTGATAAAGGACCTGCGGGACCTCCCCGGGATGCTGGGCTGAAATTATCCGGAGTATTCAAATGGGCGAATTCGTAATCAGCGAGGACCTGTCACCCCGCGGTGACCAGCCCGCCGCCATAGCGGCCATCGTCGAGGGCTTGCGCGCGGGGGGCCGTTACCAGACCCTTCTCGGCGTGACGGGCTCGGGGAAGACCTTTACCATGGCCCACGTCATCAACACCATGCGCAGACCCGCCCTGGTAATCGCCCCCAACAAGACCCTGGCGGCTCAACTGTGCAATGAGTTCCGGGAGCTTTTTCCGGACAATGCCGTAGAATACTTCGTCAGCTATTACGACTATTACCAGCCCGAGGCCTACGTCCCGCAGTCGGATATCTATATCGAGAAGGACACCTCCATCAACGAGGACATCGACCGCCTGCGCCACCGCGCTACATCGGCCCTGCTATCGCGCGAGGACGTTATCGTAGTTGCCTCCGTATCCTGCATATACGGCCTGGGCAGCCCGCAGGAATACATGCGCCACGTGCTCATGTTGCAGCGAGGCGAGGAATACGACCTGCGCGATGTACTGAGGCGACTGGTGGACATGCAGTACGAGAGGAACGAGTACGAGATATCGAGGGGTCGCTTCCGCCTCAAGGGGGATACCCTGGAGATCTATCCCAGCTACGAGGAGAGGGTCATCAGGGCGGAGTTCTACGGCGACGAGCTTGACCGCCTCACCGTCATCGATCCCCTGAGCGGAGAGGTTCTCTCCCGGGAGCAATACCTGGCCGTGTATCCAGCCACCCACTATCTGACCAGCCAAGAGAACCTGGAGAGGGCACTGGGATCCATACGCGCCGAACTGACCGGGAGGCTGGGGGAACTGGAGAGCCAGGGCAAGCTTCTCGAAGCGCAGCGGCTCCTGCAACGCACAACCTACGATCTGGAGATGTTGCGGGAGATGGGCTACTGCTCCGGTGTGGAGAATTATTCCAGGCACCTGGATGGCAGGGAGGTCGGGGAGCCCCCCCACACCCTGCTCGATTTCTTCCCCGACGATTACCTGGTGTTCATAGACGAGTCCCACATAACCATACCCCAGCTTCACGCCATGTACGAGGGGGACATGTCGCGAAAGCGCACCCTGGTCGAGTACGGGTTCCGCCTTCCTTCCGCCATGGATAACCGCCCCTTGAAATTCGACGAGTTCATAGAGCGAGCCGGGCGCATGGTCTGCGTCAGCGCCACCCCGGGCCCATGGGAGCTGGACATCTCCAGCCGGGTAGTGGAGCAGATCATCCGCCCCACGGGCCTGGTGGACCCGGAGCTGGTGGTGCGCCCGGCCAGGGGCCAGATAGACGACCTCATCGAGGAGGTGCGGGGCCGCGTGGAGGCGGGGGAGAGGACCCTGGTCACCACGCTCACCAAGCGCATGGCCGAGAGCCTCACCGATTACCTGCTGGAGATGGGGCTGCGCGTGCGCTACCTGCACTCCGAGATCGACACCCTGGACCGCGTGGAGATAATCCGCGACCTGCGTACGGGGGAATTCGACGTGCTGGTCGGTATCAACCTGCTGCGTGAAGGCCTGGACCTGCCTGAAGTATCCCTGGTGGCCATCCTTGACGCGGACAAGGAAGGTTTCCTGCGCAACGAGCGTTCTCTCATCCAGACCATCGGAAGGGCATCACGCAACGTCAACGGCCAGGTGATAATGTACGCCTCGCAGGTCACCGACTCCATGCGCCGGGCGATCGAGGAGACGGAGCGCCGCCGCCGGCTGCAGGTGGACTTCAACCGCGAGCACAACATAAACCCTCAAACCGTGCGTAAGAGGGTGAGCGATATAATGGACATGGTCCTCATCCCCGACGATAACGCCCCATACAAGGCCAAGCGCCGGGAGCGGGAGGAGATGCCCGCGGGCGATATCGAGAGGCTCATCCTGGGGCTGGAGGACGAGATGCGGCTGGCCTCGGATGACCTTCGTTTCGAGTACGCGGCCAGGCTGCGCGACGAGATAGCCGATCTCAGGAAAAGGCTGCGCCGCATGGGCGCGCTGGAGGATCATGGACTGGATAGCGGTTAGAGGGGCGCGAGAACACAACCTCAAGAACGTCGACCTCAAGCTTCCGCGTGACCGGCTCATAGTCATGACCGGCCTCTCGGGCAGCGGCAAGTCGTCTCTGGCCTTCGACACCATCTACGCCGAAGGCCAGAGACGCTACGTGGAGTCGCTTTCCTCCTATGCCCGCCAGTTCCTGGGCCAGATGGACAAGCCCGAGGTGGACCATATAGACGGCCTTTCCCCGGCCATCTCCATCGACCAGAAGAGCGCCACCCGCAACCCGCGCTCTACCGTGGGCACCATAACCGAGGTGCACGATTACCTGAGGCTCCTCTACTCGCGTATCGGCAAAGCGCACTGCCCGTCTTGCGGCAAACCCATAGAGCGTCAGACATCGCAGCAGATCATCGAACGGGTGGGGGAGTTGGAGCCGGGTACGCGCCTCTCCATCCTCGCCCCGGTGGTCAAGGGGCGCAAGGGCGAGTACTCGCGCCTGCTCTCAGAAGTAAGGCGCAAGGGTTACTCCAGGGCGCGCGTCGACGGGGAACTGGTGGAACTGGAAGACGACATACGGCTGGAGCGCTACCAGCGCCACGATATCGAGGTGGTGGTGGACCGCCTGGTGATAAAAGACGGGGTGCGGCGCAGGCTGGCGGACTCCCTGGAGACGGCGCTGGACCTGGGAGAGGGCATGGTCATCGTGGCGGTGGAGGATGACGGAGACCGCTACTTCAGCGAACATTTTTCCTGTCCCGAATGCGGCATCTCCCTGCCAGAGATGGAACCGCGCATATTCTCCTTCAACAGCCCCTACGGCGCATGCCCGGAATGCAGCGGCCTCGGGTTCCTGCAGGTGATAGACCCCGAACTGGTGGTTCCCAACCCGGAACTCAGCCTGGAGCAGGGCGCGGTGGCTCCCTGGCCGGGAAGCTCTTCCTTTTCCTATCGCATAATAGAATCTCTGGCGGAGAAATACGAGTTTTCCATGAACACCCCCTACAAGGATCTACCGCAGGACATAAAGGACAGGATCCTCTACGGCACGGGGAAGGAAAAGATCTACGTGCGCTACCGCAACCGCCGAGGAAGAGTGCGCTCCTATTTCACCAGCTTCGAGGGCATCGTCAACTGGCTGGAGCGGCGTTATAAAGAGACGGACTCAGAGTACTCCCGCTCCCGCATCGCGCATTACATGAGCGTTCGCCCTTGCCCCGCCTGCCGGGGAGCGCGCCTCAAGCCCTCCAGCCTTGCGGTAACCGTAGGCGGCCTCAATATACACCAGCTCTCCGGGATGTCCATACGCGAGAGTATGGGTTTTCTCGAGCGCCTACGCCTTACTCCTACGGAGGAGGCTATAGCCCACCGCATTCTCAAGGAGCTTTCATCCCGCCTGTGTTTCCTGCTGGACGTGGGTCTGGATTACCTCTCGCTGGACCGCGCCGCCGCCACCCTTGCCGGCGGGGAGGCGCAGCGCATCCGCCTCGCCACCCAGATAGGCTCGGGGCTGGTAGGCGTCCTCTACATACTCGACGAGCCATCTATCGGTTTGCACCAGCGCGATAACCGCCGCCTTATATCCACCCTGGAGGAATTGCGCGATATGGGAAACACCCTCATCGTAGTGGAACACGACGAGGCGACGATAAGGGCCGCGGACTGGGTGGTGGATATCGGGCCGGGCGCAGGAGAGCACGGCGGGGAGATTGTCTACAGCGGCTCCCTCGACGGATTGATCAAGCGGCGCAAATCCATAACCGCACAGTATCTGCGCGGCGACAAGAGCATCGGCGTGCCCGGCAAGCGACGCGCTCCGCTAGACCGCAGGCTGGTGGTGATGGGAGCCGTGGAACATAATCTGAAGGGCATCGACGTAGAGATCCCGCTGGGGCTGCTGGTGTGCGTGACCGGGGTATCGGGCTCCGGTAAGAGCACGCTGGTGCACGACGTCCTCTACCGTGGTATAGCCCGCCGCCTCTACCATTCCCGCATTCCCCCGGGAAAACATGCGGGGATCGAAGGGCTGGAGCATATTGACAAGATAATCAATATCGACCAGAGTCCCATCGGCCGTACGCCACGCTCCAACCCCGCCACCTATACGGGCGTCTTCGACAACATACGCTCCCTTTTCGCGGAAACGGTTGAATCGCGCGTGCGTGGTTACAAGCCCGGGCGTTTCAGCTTCAACGTTCGCGGGGGCAGGTGCGAGGCCTGCCGTGGCGACGGCACCATCAAGATAGAGATGCACTTCCTGCCCGATGTCTTTATCCCCTGCGAGGTGTGCAAGGGCAAGAGGTATAACGAGGAGACCCTGGAGGTAACCTATAAAGGGCGCAATATCAGCGAAGTCCTGGACATGTCGGTTGAAGAGGCGCTGGATTTTTTCGCGGCCATCCCGCCTATCCGCAGGAAACTTCAGACCCTTTACGACGTAGGCCTGGGTTATATAAAGCTGGGACAGCCCGCGCCGACCCTCTCCGGAGGCGAGGCGCAGCGGGTGAAGCTCTCCTCGGAGCTGAACAAGAGAGCAACCGGCAAGACCCTGTACCTTCTCGACGAGCCCACCACCGGCCTGCATTTCGATGACATCGACAAGCTCCTGGCCATGCTCCAGGGCCTGGTGAGCTCCGGCAACAGCGTTCTCATCATCGAGCACAACCTGGACGTCATCAAGTGCGCGGACTGGATCATCGACCTGGGTCCCGAGGGAGGCGGGGAGGGCGGTTACCTGGTAGCGGCAGGAACGCCGGAACAGATAGCGGAATCTCCCGGCTCCTATACCGGGGAATACCTTGTCCATGTCCTGGGCAAGTGAGACCGTGAACCGGTGAGGCAAGGACCATGAGCGAGGTCAGAAAAAAGGCGGCATCTCTCCCGGATTCTCCGGGCGTCTATCTCTTCCAGGATGCGGCGGAAAACATCATCTACGTTGGGAAGGCCGCTTCGCTGCGCAAGCGGGTGCGTTCCTATTTCCAGGCGCGCGAAGCCGGTAACCCCAGGCTGGCAAGCTTGCGCGATAGCATAGCGGACGTGGATTTCATCGTATGCGCGAACGAGGTGGAGGCTCTTATCCTGGAGGCCAACCTCATTAAGCGCCATCACCCCCCGTATAACATAGAATTCCGCGACGACAAGAGCTATCCCTACATGATGATCTGTATCGAGGATACATTTCCACGCGTCATGTTCACTCGCGGACAGCGGCGCAAGGGCGCCATCTATTACGGCCCCTTCGCCCATGCCGGCGCGGTGCGAGAGACTATCGCCACCCTGCGCAAGGTATTTCCTTTCCGCACCTGCCGGGGCCGCGATCCGGGCAAGAGCACCGGTTCGCCCTGCTTGGATTATCACATCAAACTCTGCTCGGGTCCCTGCATAGGGGCGATATCGGCATCGGATTACGGGCAAATCATTGACGGCGTAAGGGAGTTCATGGAGGGCGGGCACAAAGCGGTACTGGAGGAGTTGGAGAAAAGCATGCGGGAGGAAGCAGCCAGGCAGGAGTACGAGATGGCTGCCCGTACCCGGGACCGCATAGCGGCCCTCAGCCGCCTCCTGGAGCGCCAGCAGGCTTACTCGATGGGTCAGGGTGACCAGGACATATTCGCGGCTCACACGGGCGTCCTGGATGCCTGCGTGACGGTTTTCTTCGTGCGCGGCGGAAAGATATTAGGCAAACAGGACCTTTTTTCCGCCCTGCCGTCCGGGCAGAACGAAAACGAGGTCCTGGCGGCCCTGTTGCCACAATTCTATTCACAGGCCTCGCATATACCGCGCGAGGTCATACTCTCGCATTCGCCCGGCGAGAAGGAAAAGGAACTGCTACAGGAATGGCTGGGCGGAAGATCGGGAAGGAAGATCAGGGTCATCGTGCCTCGGAGAGGCGCGAAAAGGAGCCTGGTGGAAAAAGTCGCCGAAAACGCCCGCCTCTCTCTCGAGGTTCACCTGGCTAAACAGGCCAGTGACCTGGGATGGATATCCCGCGCGACGAGCGGCGTCTACGAGGGGCTAGGTCTTAAACGGCTCCCCTACCGCATAGAATGCTACGATATCTCCAACCTGGGGGCCGACGACGCGGTGGGGTCGATGGTCGTATACGAGGCCGGCATCCCGGCCAGAAAAGACTTCCGGCGCTTTCGCATCAAGGGAGTGAGCGGACAGAATGACGCAGCCATGATAGAGGAGGTACTCGACCGCCGCCTGGCGAAACTCGCGTACGCTACGGTGGACTTAGAGGAAGTCGGCGGGGGTCGCAAGGTCGATTCGTTCCACAGGAAGCCGGACCTGATCGTTATAGACGGGGGAGAACCCCAGCTGGCGGCGGCGCTCAAGGCGCTGCAGGGAAGGGGATTCTGGGATATAGAGGTGGTGTCGCTGGCCAAGCGCCTGGAGGAGGTCTATCGCCCCGGGAAGAAAAATGCCGTGCAATTGCCAAGGGATTCGGAGGCGCTTCACCTTCTGCAGCGTATCCGCGACGAGGCTCACCGCTATGCCCTCGATTACCATCGTCAGCAAAGATCGTTGCGCACGCGCCGCTCGGCGCTGGACGACATCCACGGCGTGGGCCCGAAACGCAAGGCTGCGCTTCTGCGCCACTATGGCAGCGTCTCTCGCCTGGCACAGGCGAGTCTGAAGGAATTGCGGGAGCTTTCCTTCCTTGACCAACGCACGGCGGATAACATGTACGCGTATTTTCACCCCGATGCCTCATCCTCGGACGCTGCACCCGGGGAATGATCTCAAGCGGCAGTATCCCGGGCATCAACCATAACCTGCAGGAACTGGAGAGATGCGAGCGACTGCCTTCTTCCCTTAAGTCATGTGGAAACAACCGTTACTCGCTCAAGGAAGGCATGCACGCCGCCCTGCGCTCCCGGGTGAGCCATTATCCCCTGGCAAGGGGCGGGATCTACGGAGACCAGCCGTGTTTATCGGCGATTATTGTGGGTTCGGGTATTACCGGGGTGTAGAGAGGATGCGCCTCGAGGACGCCTGTCCATCCTGTGCGGAGCCGATTTGCGGCCAGGATCACATTCGCCGTTATTGCCATACTCAGCTTTACGATCTATACGGTGAGGGAAACGTCTTGCTCGAATTCGGCCGCAAGACTAAGTTGGGTATAGTGGGAATAAGAGAAGATAATACGGGGGAGGAAAGGACTTGAACGAGCCGTTTTATTTCTTTATCGAGACCCCCCTGGGAGAGATGCGCGTTTACGTTGTCGATAAACAGCCCGCGCTCATGACGCTGCCGGGGGAGGGCGGGGGAGGGAAGGAAGCGCACGCGCACGCGCCGCCGGAGGTCGCCGAGCTGCTCGACAAGGTAAGGGCGTTCTTCCGCGGCGAGGAAATATCCACCGCATACGCGATAGCCCTTATTAAAGGCTTATCGGCTACCCCTTTCGAACGGGCGGTGTTGGCCGAAGTCGCGCGCATACCACGGGGCGAAACCCGTTCTTACGGGGAGATCGCCGACCTGGTGGGCTTTCCCCGTGCTGCGCGAGCGGTGGGCAACGTCATGCATTCCAACCCCTTTCCCATCGTCATACCGTGCCATCGCGTGATCAGGGGCGACGGCAGCATAGGGGGTTACGGCGGGGGGGAAGACACAAAGGCATGGCTGTTGCGTTTCGAGGGCCGGCAGCCCGGTAAATAAATCCGCCAGCACCAGCCGGATCAGTTTCCAATGCCGGTAAAAACAGGGCCTCTCTCCGGGAATATCGGGAACATGCATAAGCCTGTCTCTCCTCGAGCCCATCTTCATTTTTCCTGGATGTGCCCAGAATCCGGAGTGTACAGGTGACGGCGGATTCCTCTCCGGCGACCCTCACGTTTACGCTGATTACGGACTCTCGCGATAAGCCGCTCAGCCTTGCGGGGCGTCGTGCATCTGGCTGGGGCTGTCCCGCATGCAATACGAGGTGCTCTGATCTCAGCTTCAACCGCTACGTCCAACGCCTGGGACGCAACAGCCTCCGCTAAAATGCGCCAGGCGCCTTCGATAAATATTCTTTTTGGGTTTGCAGGATACATGTGGGATAATAATGCTGGTAGAGCGGGTTTGCAGGAGGTGCCGCGGGATGGAGATAACCATCATCACCGGTCTTTCCGGGGCGGGGAAATCGGTCGCCATCAAGAGCATGGAGGACCTGGGCTTCTTCTGCGTTGACAACCTGCCCCCATCGCTGATCCTGAAGATGGTCGAGCTGGGCTCTCAGAGCGACTCCACCATCGAACATCTCGCCGTGGGGATCGACGTGCGTGGCGGCGAGTTCTTCGAGGACTTGAACGATTCCCTGAACGAACTGGATCGCGGCGGTATCTCATGTCGCATCGTCTTCCTGGAAGCCGATGACGAAACGCTGATAAAGCGCTTCAAGGAGACCAGGCGCTCTCATCCCATACACGCCCAGGGCGGCATTTCCGAGAGCATGGCCAGGGAACGCGAGCTTCTGCAATCGCTGCGGGGCAGGGCGGACATCGTCATCGATACCTCCAGGATCAACGTGCATCAGCTGCGCGAGCAACTGATGAACATGTACCGATCCGAAAGCGGGGCCACTCCGCTGGAGATAAGCCTGGTCTCGTTCGGCTACAAGCACGGCCTTCCTCTGGACGCGGACATGGTTTTCGACGTGCGTTTTCTTCCCAACCCGTACTGGGTTGACGAGCTGCGCGAACTCGACGGCAGTGACCCGCGGGTCAGGGATCATATCATGTCATCGGTGGAAAGCCTGCAATTCCTGGAACGCGTTTACGAGCTGGTACAGTTTCTGAGGGAGAAGTTCTTTCGCGAAGGAAGGAGATATATAACACTGGCCATGGGTTGTACCGGCGGCCAGCACCGCTCCGTGGTACTGGTCGACGAGCTCGCATCACGCCTCACGGCCTCCGACTGGTCGGTCAACGTGCGCCATCGCGACGTGCACCGCAGGTGAGGCATGGCTTTCACGAGCGAGGTAAAGGACGAGCTTGCACGGGTAATACCCTCGCGACGCTGCTGCCGCCTGGCGGAGCTCTCGGCGCTTTTCCACCTGGAAGGGGCCCTGCACCTCGCCGGACATCACCGCATCAGCCTGCACACGGAGAGTGAAAACGCTGCGGTGGCTAGAAAGATGTTTACTTATCTCAAGGAGATCTTCCTGGTATCGCCTCAACTCAGGGTGGAGAAAACCCCCCGCCTGCGCGGTCACAACTGCTATCTGCTGTACCTGGAAGACAGCCAACGCTCTACCCAGATCCTGAACGAGCTTGGACTGCTGGACGACTCGTTACGCCCTGTACTCGGTATCCCTGCCAGGATCACTAGACATCACTGCTGTGGCATAGCATATCTGCGGGGAGCTTTCCTTGGAGGCGGGTATATAAGCCGACCGGAGCAGCCGGCTCACCTGGAGATAAACGTTCAGCATGCAGAGATGGCCGAAGGACTTCGCGAGCTGGCCTTTCGCTACGGGTTGGACATGCACCTGGCGGGCAAGAAGAGGCTTTTCAGTGTTTACAGCAAGAGCCGCAGCGATCAGGTCGACCTCCTGGCGCTGCTGGGCGCCCATAACGCCGTTCTTCGCCTGCAGAGCGACGCCGTGGTACGCGAGCTGAGGGAGAGGGTAAACCGCCGCGTCAACAGCGAGACCGCCAACCTGGAGCGCACCGTGAGCGCTGCACAGAGGCAGCTTCACGATATCAGGCTCGTAGAGCGTGGACCCGGCCTGGCAAGCCTGCCTGCCTCCCTGCACGAGATCGCGGATATCCGCCTGCGCCATCCCGAGGCCAGCCTGCAGGAGCTCGGCAGCTACCTGCAGCCGCCACTGACTAAGTCAGCCGTATATCACCGCATGCTTCGCATCCGGAGGATAGCGTCGAGGATAGGCTGATTTAATTACCCACACGGCGCCGGGGTTTATCGCGACACCTTTTTGCTTATAATGTCATGTGGAACGTACGAGGTTTACGTGGTAAAAGTGAACCCGCGACTTTAAGGAGGTATCGAGATGGCGGTAAAGGTAGGTATAAACGGATTCGGAAGGATTGGCCGCTTGTTCCTGAGGGCAGCCGCGTCTAAGGATGTGGACATCGTGGCCATCAACGACCTGACGGACTGCAACACCCTGGCGTATCTGCTCAAATACGACACCACCTTCGGGAAGTATCCAGGCTCGGTCGGGGCAAGGGGTGATGCCCTGGCGGTGGACGGCAGGGAGATCAAGGTTATCTCGGAGAAGGACCCCTCGCAGCTGCCCTGGAAGGACCTTGGAGTGCAGGTGGTAATCGAGGCCACGGGCGTTTTTACATCACGCGACGGTGCCAGCAAACACCTTGCCGCCGGGGCCTCCAAGGTGATCATAACCGCGCCCGCCACCGATCCCGATATAACCCTGGTCATGGGAGTGAACAGCGACCTTTATGACGCCTCGAAGCACGACATCATCAGCAATGCATCCTGCACCACGAACTGCCTGGCCCCCATCGCCAAGGTGCTCGTGGACAGCTTCGGCGTGGAGTCGGGTTATATGACCACCGTGCACGCCTACACCAACGACCAGCGTATCCTGGATTTTCCCCACAAGGACCTCAGGCGCGCCCGGGCCGCCGCCGAGAACGTCATCCCCACCTCGACCGGGGCGGCCAAGGCGATCGGCCTGGTCGTACCCGAGCTGCAGGGGAAAATGGACGGCATCGCCATGCGCGTGCCGGTACGTGACGGCAGCGTGGTCGACCTGGTCGCGGTGCTCTCCAGGGAAGCGAGCGCCGAGGAGATCAACGCCGCCATGAAGGAGGCGGCGGACGGCAGGCTCAAGGGGATACTCGAATATACAGACGACCCCATAGTTTCCTCGGACGTTATCGGCAACCCGGCTTCCTCCATATTCGATTCCAGGATCACCATGTCCATGGGAAAGATGTGCAAGGTGCTTTCCTGGTACGACAACGAGTGGGGATTCTCGAACCGCCTTGTCGACCTGCTCTCGATCCTGCTCCCGTAGGCGTGAAGGGCCATGGCGAAGAAAACCGTAAAGGACATAGACGTTGCCGGCAAGAGGGTGCTGGTCAGGGTGGATTTCAACGTACCCCTGGACGAAAAGGGCGGCGTGGCCGACGATACGCGCATAAGAGCGACCTTACCGACCCTGCGCTATCTACTCGATAACGGAGCTTCCCTTGTCGTGATGTCGCACCTGGGCCGGCCCAAGGGAAAGGTCGTGGAGTCCATGAGGCTCACGCCGGTAGCAAAACGCCTGGAGGAACTCCTGGGGATGCCGGTGCATAAGACCGAAAATGTAATTGGAAAAGAGGTCGATAGTGCTTGCGCGTCACTGGAACCCGGCAAGGTTATCCTGCTGGAGAACCTGCGCTTCCATCCCGGGGAGGAAAGCAACGACCCGGAACTGGCCGCCGCCCTCGCGAATCTCGCAGAAATCTACGTGAACGACGCTTTCGGGGCCGCACATCGCGCCCACGCCTCCGTCTCCGGAGTGGCCGAGAGGATGCCTGCCGTGGCCGGGCTGCTGATGGATAATGAGATATCCGTGCTGCAGAGCCTGCTCGAGGCTCCGGACCGCCCCTTCGTTGCCGTACTGGGCGGGAGCAAGATATCCGACAAGCTCAAGGTCATCGGCAGTTTTCAGGAAATCGTCGATACCTTGCTCATCGGGGGAGGCATGTGCTTTACGGTCTTCAAGTCCCAGGGCATGGAGATAGGGAACTCCCTGTGCGAGGATGAACTGCTGGGAGAGGTAGGTGAGGTCATGGCTCGTGCGGGTGAGAAAAGAGCCAGGATCATTCTCCCGACGGACCTGGTGGTAGCGTCCGAATTCAAGGAGGAAGCGGAAAGCCGCGTGGTGGATGCCGCAGATATCCCCGAGGGCTGGATGGGGCTGGACATCGGGCCTGGCACCACTGCCGCCTACTGCGAGGCCATAAAAGCCGCCAGCACCATATTCTGGAATGGGCCCATGGGCGTTTTCGAATGGGACCGTTTCTCTCAGGGGACGCGTGACGTCGCGGAGGCCATAGCCTCTTCGAAAGCGACCACCGTGGCCGGCGGGGGAGACACGGTGGCAGCGATAGAGAAATATGGACTGGGGGACCGCTTCACCCATATATCGACGGGCGGAGGCGCCTCCATGGAATTCCTGGAAGGTAAAGAGCTTCCGGGTGTTGTCGTTCTTCAGGATACATGATCTTAAGGGGGTTGGCGCGATGAGAAAACCACTCATAGCCGGCAATTGGAAGATGTATAAGAACAACGTGGAAGCTATGGAGCTGGTGAGGGAGCTCGCTCCTCTGATTGCTGGCCTGGCCGGAGTGGAGGTGGCCGTATGCCCACCTTTTACCTCGCTTGCGGATATATCCCGTCTCCTCACCGAGCTGGGCGCTGAGATCAGCCTGGGCGCACAGGACGTGTACCCGGAGGCCGAGGGCGCCTTTACGGGCGAGATATCCCCGCCCATGCTCAAAACCCTGAGGGTCACGTATGTCATAGCGGGCCACTCCGAGCGCCGCGAGATCATAGGGGAGAAAGACTCCTTCGTGGCGTCAAAGGTACGCGCCGTCCTGGATGGCGGCATGATACCCATCCTCTGCGTGGGAGAGACCCTGGAGGAGAGAGAGGCGGGCAGGGCCCGGGGCAAGGTCGAGGGCCAGATCGAGGCGGGGCTGAAAAAGGTGGAGGCGGGAGAGGTCTCCGGACTGGTAATAGCCTACGAGCCCATCTGGGCCATAGGCACCGGCAGGACAGCGACGCCGGACGATGCGCAGGAGATGTGCTCCTTCATCCGCAGCCGAGTGGCTGGAACTTACGGGGATGAGGGCGCTTCCTCGCTCAGGGTCCTCTACGGTGGGAGCGTAAAACCCGGTAATGCCAGCGAGCTCATGGCCATGGACGATGTGGACGGCGCCCTGGTCGGCGGGGCCAGCCTGAAGGCCGCGGATTTCGCCGCCATAGCCAGGTACGGCTCCTGACCTGCGAGAAACACCGCATACTCATCTGCCCTGGCCGGTAGCGTTTCGCTTACGCAGGCGTGGCCGAAATTCATACGGTCCCGCGTTTACCTGCCCGCAACAGCAAAGGCCGCTGAAACGTCTTCCCGTTTTTCTGACCGAAAGCCCGTATTCGCCGTCTTCGCCGGTAATCGTGCTCTATCCCACCCTGCAGGACGATCGAATCGGCGCCTTCGCCACGCCCTTCCTGTTGTGGTAGAATGTCTCCCTGGAAAAGGAGGTTATCGTAAATGGACGTTCTCAAGTATATAATAATGGCGTTTTTCCTCGTATCCAGCGTTTCCATGATAGTATTCGTGCTTCTGCACTCGGGCAAGGGAGGCGGGATGTCCAGCCTCTTTGGCGGTGCCTCCATGGGCGGCGCTTCCGGGACGCAAATCGTCCAGAAAAACCTGGACCGCATGACCATTGTAAGCGCGGTCACATTCGTGATCTCCACCTTCATACTGATTTTCGTATATAAATAGTCGCAAGAAGCGCCCGCCTCGCCCCGCCTTCCATCCAGTTCCCGCAGGAAGCATGGGTGAAATGGCGGGAAAGAGCGAGAGGGTTGAGTAAACAGCGAGGCAGCGACCCCATGCATGGCGATGTGCTTCTCCATACACCCCGTTGATATGCCTGAGGAAAAAACATGCTTATGAAGTGTATAATTATGCGTCAGGAGGAAGCGGCCATGGCCGCGGCTGCAGAGATGCAATAGGAAAGGAGATGAAGTGTCCAAGCGCCACCTGTTCACATCGGAATCGGTCACCGAGGGACACCCGGACAAGATAGCCGACCAGATCTCGGATGCCATACTCGATGATGTCTATAAGGACGACCCCTTCGGCAGGGTTGCCGTTGAAACCCTGGTAACGACCGGCCTGGTGGTCGTGGCGGGGGAGATATCCACGTCAACTTACGTGGATATACCCAACACGGTGAGAAAGACCATCGAGGAGATCGGTTATACGCGGGCGAAATACGGCTTCGACTTCGAGACCTGCGGTGTGATGGTCTCCATCGATCCTCAGTCCTCGGATATTGCGCAAGGCGTGAATCACGCCCTGGAGGAAAGAGCGGGCGAAGTCGAGGACGACATGCTGGATTCGCTGGGCGCCGGTGACCAGGGGATGATGTTCGGATTCGCCTGCAACGAGACCGAGGAACTGATGCCCATGCCCATCATCCTCGCCCACAAGCTCTGCCACCGACTCTCCGAGGTGAGGAAGGCCGGGATCCTCCCTTATCTCAGGCCGGACGGCAAGAGCCAGGTCACCGTGGAATACGAGGACGACAGGCCGATAAGGATAGACACCGTACTGCTTTCATCTCAACACCAGCCCAACGTGGACATAGAGTACCTGATGAAACCCGATTTTATCGAACACGTTATCAGCCCGGTACTGCCTCCCGATATGTACGACCGTAGCATGCGCGTCCTGGTCAACCCCACCGGCAAGTTCGTTACCGGAGGCCCCATGGGTGATACCGGCCTGACCGGCCGCAAGATAATCGTGGATACCTACGGCGGCATGGCCCGCCACGGGGGAGGTTGTTTCTCGGGCAAGGACCCCACCAAGGTGGACCGTTCCGCGGCTTATGCGGCGCGTTATGTGGCCAAGAACTTCGTGGCCGCAGGGCTCGCTGACCGCTTCGAGGTGCAGCTGGCTTATGCCATCGGTGTAGCTCATCCGGTTTCGGTGATGGTCGAAGCCTTCGGCACCGAGAAGGTGGGGCTGGAGACCATCGAGGCGCTGATAAGGGAACACTTCGACTTGCGGCCAGCGGCCATCATCAGGGATTTGAAGCTGCGCCAGCCGATATATAGAAAAACTGCGGCCTACGGACATTTCGGCCGCATCGATAATGATTTTGCCTGGGAGCATACGGACAAGGCGGAAGCTCTGCGCAAAGAGGCGGGCCTGTAACCCTGTATTTGCTCCCCGGCCGGGAGAGGCCGCATAACTCAGCTTATGCAGCCGCTCACTAAATGCAAAAGGAGGTGCGTCCAAGTGGCCATGCTTCCCATCAGGACCTTCGGAGACCCCGTTCTCAGGGAGAGGTGTCCGGAGGTTGAAACGATAGGTCAAGATATCGCGCAACTGGTAAGGGATCTCGTTGACACGCTTCCGAGACCGGGAGGAGCGGGACTCTCCGCCAACCAGATAGGCGTGGTCAAGAGGGTCTTCGTGTTCGAGAACGAGGGAAAGATCGAGGAGTGCATCAACCCGCGCATAATCTCGGCCTCCGAGGATATCGAGGAAGAGGAGGAAGGGTGCCTCAGCCTTCCCGGGGTAGCGATGCCGGTTCCCAGGAACCTGGCCCTGGACTTCGAGTACACGGATCTCGCCGGAGAGACTCACCGCGTTCACCACGAGGGTTGGATCGCTCGCGTTTTCCAGCACGAACTCGACCATCTGGACGGCAAGCTGATCCTGGACAGGACGGACCGCGAGAGCCGAGTCGAAGCCCTGCAGGTCCTCCAGGGCGTGCATGCAGCGCGATACGAAACCGAATCGGGATTCCCGCGCCTCTGAGCACCACGTGGAGGAAGCCTTGAATACTGCCTTCCTGGGAAGCGGTTCTTTCTCGCGTGATCTCCTCTTCAATCTCCTGCGTTCGGGCTTCGAGGTCAGCGGCGTAATCACGCGCCCGGACAGGCAGGCGGGAAGGGGGTTGGCCAGGCGGCCCACACCGCTTAAAGCACTCGCGGAGAGCGAGAACCTGAGGGTATTTCAACCGGCCGGGCCTTCCGACCCCCTGTTCGAGAGCGGGCTGGAGCAGCTCAGGCCAGACGTCCTCCTGGTGGCAGATTATGGTTACCTGCTCCCCCGTGACATGCTGGAATACCCGCCGCAAGGATGCGTTAACGTGCACCCCTCGCTGCTGCCACGTTACCGTGGAGCCGCGCCGATACAGAGGGCGATCATGCGGGGGGAGAGCAGGACCGGGATTACCCTGATGCTCATGGACGAGGGAATGGACACGGGAGAGATCCTGGCCCAGGAAGAGATTGGCATCGAGGATGGCGACCATTCGTTGGCCCTGCGGGTCAAGCTGGCTTCGCTGGGAGCGCGCATGGTCGTGGAAAAACTCCCCCTTTACGTTTCAGGGGATATCCTCCCTTTCCCGCAGGATGAAAGCATGGCCTCCTACGCCGATCCGATAGGCAAGGCTGATATGAAAATAGACTGGTCACAGCCGGCCGTTGACATCCATAACCTGGTTCGTGCCTTGAGCCCCCGCCCCGGCGCATACACGATGTTCAGGGGAAAGCGCCTGAAGATATTGCGTTCGAAACCTCGCCAGGATGTAGAGGCGGAAGCACCGGGGAGCCTGGTCCGTCTGGGCGACGATACCATACTGGCAGGGACTTCCAGGGGCTCCCTGCAGCTCGAGGAATTGCAGCCCGAGGGAAAGAAGCCCCTGGGAGCAGGCGATTTCCTCCACGGTTACCGCATAATGCCAGGCGAAAGTCTCGCCTTGTTTCCCGAGGTATAAGCTCTGAGTTGACCGTCGGCCCGGGGAGGACCGATATGAGCGATGCCAGAGAGGTCGCATACGACATCACGCGCAGGGTAAACGCCGAGGGCGGCTACCTCAGCCTGATACTGCGCTACGGCATGAGCGGGGAGAAGTTGGACGCCAGGGACCGCTCGCTGGTAACCGAGTTGTCTTATGGGGTACAGAGGCACCGCGGCAGGCTGGACTTCGCCATCGCCACTTTTTCCACAAGACCTGTCGAAAAGATAGATCCCGAGTTACTGGATATCCTGAGGCTGGCGATGTACCAGCTTCTGGAGATGAGGACGCCCCGGCATGCCGCGGTCAACGAGTCCGTTAAGCTCGCCAGGAAACGCCTGGGGAGAGGGGCCGCCTCTTTCGTGAACGCGGTGATGCGCAAAGCATGCGACGGGCTGGAGGATATTCCCTGGCCTCCACGCGAGCAGCTTACTTCATACCTTGAAATCGCGTATTCCCATCCGCGCTGGATGGCGGAATACCTGCTGCAAATACTGGGGCCCGAGGAGGCAGAGGCGCTTTGTGCGTTCAACAACACCGTGCCGGGCCTTACCTTGCGCGTGAACACGGCCAGACTCGAGAGAGCGTCCCTGCTTGCCGAGATCGAGTCGCACGGAGGGAGGGCGACCCCCTCGAACTGCACCAGCGAGGCCCTGCGCGATGTCTCCATACCTTACGACCTCCTTCTCGGTTTGCTGGAAAGCGGCTACTGCGTCGTGCAGGACGAGAGCTCGATACTGGTCGGTCTCGCCGTGGACCCCGGACCCGGCGACTTGGTCATCGACGCCTGTGCCGCCCCCGGGGGGAAGGCATCGCATCTGGCCGTGCTGGGCGGCGATACCTGCCGCGTCATCGCAGTAGACCGCAATGCGCGACGTCTCGACGCCCTGCGCAGGACCGTCGATCGGCTTGGCTTGAAAAATATGGAGATAATACGGGGCGACTCGACCCGCCTGGGCGAATACGTCGAGGAGGAAGCCGATGCCGTGCTGGTAGATGCACCGTGTTCGGGGCTGGGAACGTTGCGCCGCAACCCCGAGCTCAAGTGGCGCAGGCAGCCCGGTGACCTCGAGGAGATGTCAAGGCTGCAATACGATCTGCTTGAAGGCTGCGCTTCCAGAGTGCGGCCCGGGGGCCTGATGCTTTACTCCGTATGCACGTACTCCAGCGAGGAGACGACAGCCGTCGTGGACCGCTTCCTCTCCACGCGGCGTGATTTCAATCTCGAGGGGCAATTGCAGATCTGGCCACACATCCATCACCTGGAGGGCATGTTCATATCCCGCCTCACAAGATCCTGATCGATACCTCATCGCCAAAAAGGTCATCTTGTCACTGCGCAGAAATATAATAATAAACGTGGCGCTCTCGGGGGTCGGCTCGGGACCTCAAGGGCGATGTCTTTGCAGGTAGATACACAGGAGGATAATAGTGGAGAAACAGAAGGCTCTTGAAATGGCCCTGACGCAGATCGAACGCCAGTTCGGAAAAGGATCGATCATGAAGCTCGGGCAGGACAATCACAGGTTCCAGATAGCCGCCATACCGACGGGAGCGCTGGCGCTGGATATCGCTCTCGGCATTGGCGGGGTTCCCCGGGGCAGGGTTGTGGAGATCTTCGGCCCCGAGTCATCGGGGAAGACCACGCTGGCACTGCACATCATAGCCGAGGCGCAGAGAAAAGGCGGCATCGCGGCATTTATCGACGCCGAGCATGCTCTTGACCCGGGGTATGCCAGGAACCTGGGCGTGGACGTCGAAGAATTGCTCATATCCCAGCCGGATACGGGAGAGCAGGCGCTGGAAATCGCGGAGATGCTGGTTAGAAGCGGGGCGCTTGATGTCGTGGTTATCGATTCGGTTGCCGCATTGGTTCCCCGATTGGAGATCGAGGGGGAGATGGGCGACGCCCACGTGGGCCTGCAGGCAAGGCTTATGTCCCAGGCCTTACGCAAACTGGCAGGCACCATAAACAAGTCGAACACCACGGCCATATTCATAAACCAGTTGCGAGAGAAGATCGGCGTCATGTTCGGGAGCCCCGAAACCACCCCCGGGGGGAAAGCATTGAAATTCTATGCCTCCGTGCGGCTTGATATACGCAAGATAGACAGCATCAAGCAGGGGGCAGAGATCGTTGGGAACCAGGTGCGGGTAAAGGTTGTCAAGAACAAGATGGCGCCGCCCTTCAGGAAGGCGGAATTCGACATCATGTACGGTAGTGGTATATCCACCGAGGGCAATATCCTCGATCTCGCAGTCGAGAACGGCATGGTCAAGAAGAGCGGCGCCTGGTATACATACGGCGAGGAACAGCTTGGCCAGGGCAGGGAGAACGCCAAGCAATATCTCGTGGATAAACCGGAACTAGCCGAGAGACTGGATAGCGACCTGAGAGCGATATTGAACATGCCCCAATCTCAGGCTGCGGCAGTCGAAAAAGAAAGCACCGATGGCGGCGCATAACACTGGTGGACGGGCGGCCGTCTCCGAATCGGCACGCAAGCGAGCTCTGCGCAGGGCTTTGAGCATGCTTTCCTACCGCGCAAGAAGCGCTCAGGAGATAACGACCGATTTGTGCGGCAAGGGTTTCTCCTCCATGGTGATCGCGAATGTACTCTCGGACCTGGAGGCAAGCGGGCTCGTATGTGACTCCCGGCTCGCCCGAGATATCGTTTTGAACGGTCAGAGGTCTAACAAGAGCCGCCCCAGGATCTACGCCGAACTCCGTAAAAGAGGCCTCGAACGCGAGGAAGCCGATAAAATCCTCGAGGAGCATTACGATCCTGACAAGGAAAGGGAAATAGCCCTGTACTTAATGCGCAAATCCCTTCTCTCGCTGCCCCCACCCCATTCTGTCGAGGATATCGAGAAAGCTGCAAAAAGAATCTCCAGGCGAGGGTTTTCTGCCTCGGCGGTTTCGAGCGCTCTCAACGATGCCCTGGAACATAAAAACATCTGAAGCGCAAGTGCATTTCTTGACAGTGGTAGTCAGCTCTCATAGAATTAACTCAGGCTTGAGGTCATGTGTTGATGTACAGGCGGTTTTTACCGCTTGATGGATATACCGTGAGAGGCAGCAGCAAATGGACAGATCCACCTTACGGTACGTCTAAATCATCAAGTTATACCTTGAGCCGAGTTGAGACTCGGTTTTTTTTATTGGTATATCGAGGTCTCGACCTCGGGTTTACATATATGAAGGGAGGAACGATATGATAGTAGCCATTGTCGCAGGCGTCGCAGCATTAGCAATCGGCCTGGTAGCGGGCTTCCTGGCCCGCAAATATATGGCTGAGGCAAAAATATCATCGGCAGAGGAAGAGGCGAAAAGACTGCTTAAAGAAGCCGAGAAGGCATCCGATGGCAGAAAACGTGAAGCTTTACTTGAGGCTAAAGATGAGATATTCTCCATGCGTAACGACGCCGAGCGGGATATCAAGAACCGCAGGAATGAACTGCAGAGATTTGAACGCAGGCTCCTCCAGCGAGAGGAACAGATGGATAACCGTGCGGACAATCTCGAAAAACGAGAAAAATCGTTGATCACCAAGGAGAACGATATCGAATCGATCCGCGCGGAGGTCCAGAAAAAACTCGCGGAGCAGAAAGATCGGCTGGAAAGGATAGCGGGGCTCAACAAAGAGGAGGCAAAGCAGCTTCTCCTCAAGCAGGTGGAGGATGAGACGAAGAGGGAGGCGGCCCAGGTAATCAAAAAGATCGAGAGCCGCCTGAAAGACGATGCTGAGAAGAAAGCCAAGAACATCATCGCCAACGCTATCCAGAGATGTGCTTCCGATCATGTCGCGGAAACAACCGTGTCCGTGGTCCCGCTTCCCAGCGACGAGATGAAAGGCCGGATCATCGGCAGGGAAGGGAGAAATATCCGTACCTTCGAGACGTTGACGGGGATCAACCTTATTATCGACGACACTCCGGAGGCGGTTATCCTGTCGAGCTTCGACCCGGTAAGGCGTGAGATCGCCCGCCTTACCCTCGAGAGGCTGATAACCGACGGTCGCATCCAGCCCGCACGGATCGAGGAGATGTACGAGAAATCCAAGGCCGAAGTCGACGCCGAGATCAAGGAAGTCGGGGAGCAGGCTGTGTTCGATGTCGGCCTGCATGGGATAAACCACGAGCTGATGAAAGTGCTCGGCCGTCTTAAATACCGCACCAGCTACGGCCAGAACGTTCTCAAACACTCCATCGAGGTTGCGCATCTTGCGGGGTTGATGGCAGCGGAGTTGGGTACGGATATCAAGACGGCTAAACGTGCCGGGCTGCTCCACGATATCGGAAAGGCGATCGACCATGAGGTCGAAGGCTCGCATGCCATTATCGGGGCCGAACTCGCCAAGCGCCTCAAGGAATCGGACGCCATAGTGCACGCCATAGCGGCACATCACGAGGAGGTTGAAGCGCAGACCATTGAGGCCGTGCTCGTGCAAGCCGCCGATGCCATCAGCGCCGCCAGGCCGGGGGCGCGCCGCGAGACACTGGAAAGCTATATCAAGAGGCTGGAGAAGCTCGAGACCATCGCCGATTCATATGAAGGGGTTGATGGCTCCTACGCTCTCCAGGCGGGGCGTGAGATCAGGGTGATGGTCAAATCAGACGTAATAGACGACCTGGGTTGCGTCACTCTTTCCAGGGAGATCGCCAAGCAGATCGAGGACGAGTTGGAATACCCGGGACAGATCAAGATAACCGTGGTCAGGGAAAAGCGCGTGGTCGATTACGCGAAGTAATAATGCGTCAATGCGTCCCACTTGGGCGGCCTTAGGGCTCGCCCCTTTGGTTTTTCTTCCGCCCATGCTCCCGCTATCGTGTCCTCAGCGATGACCGTACGGCTCTCTGAGCGTATTTGCTCCTATCAGCTCTGATATAATTTTTACGTGCTGATATCTTTCAGTACAGTGCTATGCTTGCCGAGATGTTGATTGAAGGTCTACCGTCGTCCATAAAGATTGGCGGCTTCAAGTTGGATATAAACAAGGACAGGAAAGGCGACGACCTGCTTGCTTTCGTCCGCAGATTCGCGGACGATGGCACCTTTACAGTGGAGGAGGAGCTGGGTAACGGCTATGTAAGGCTTAAGATCACCGAAGCCGAAAGACGCCAGGCACTGCAGGATATACGCTGCGTAGAGGACGTGGTTAAAGAGCTTGTCCGCAACGCACGAGATGCCGGAGCAGACCATATCTACGTAGCCTTTCAGAAAGAAAAGGGCCGCTGGCGCAACATCACCGTGCTCGATAACGGCAGTGGCATTCCGGAAGCCATGCACCGCAGGATTTTCGAGGCCCGGGTTACCTCCAAGGTAAGCGATATCGTACAGGATTACTTCGGAGTACATGGCAGGGGAATGGCCCTCTTCTCCATCAAGCAGGTCGCAGACGATATACGCCTCGTATGCTCGCATGAGAACCGGGGCACCATCATGCAGGTACGCATCGACACTCAGAAACTTCCGGAGAAGAAGGACCAGTCTTCTTTCCCCGGTATTGAGGCCGCAGAAGAGGGGAACATGCTTGTTGCCGGCGGCCCCAACAACGTGCCGCGCGTGCTCACCGAGTTCGCGCTCAGTTCTAAGGGGTCGAGGGTCTACCTGGGCTCCAATGCCGAGATACTGGCCACCCTTTATCACCATTCCCTGCAACTAAGGAGGTCTTGGGCGTGCGGGGAGAACGGAATAAAGCAGCCGCTGTGGTTCGACCTGGCCGGGATTAAGGAAGGGCGGGTTCTGCACGGGTTCAGCCTGCGCGACATGGGGCTCAACGTTTCCGAGCGCAACACGTTCCGTGTGCTGGATTTCGAGATCCACCCCCTGATGAGTATTAACGAGCTTGTCGGTGGCGGAGAAATAAGCAGCGCGGTTAAAAGGGCTGACCTGCACCGCCAGCCTCGAGCCGACTGGAGCGACCATCTTGCCCGACGCTTGAGCCAGGAAGATATCTCCACCATATGTGAAACACTCCAGGATATACTGATGGATATCGGTAAAAAGTACTACCTCAAGACGAGCAGCCCCGTAGTCAAGAGGCGGAAGAACCGCCTCATAATCTCCCTGGGCCTCCATGAGGATGAAGACGATTGAGAGTGATGGATACGTTCGCCGAGTATCACCGCCGAATTCACCACACTGCGGTCTGTCTGCCTGCCTCATTCCCCCTTCAAGCAATCATATCCGCTCGTTTGCCCGTGTTTCTGATCGCGGGGTAGGCAGTGGCTTTAATAAAAGCCTTTGATATTATATTATTAACTTTTGCTCGGGAATGTAGGTGGTCGTTTCAGAAAAATTGCAAGGGGAGGAGCACTGGATAATGGAAGTACTCAAAGTATCATCGAAGTCCAACCCGAATTCCGTAGCGGGGGCGTTGGCGGGGGTGCTACGCGAAACGGGCAGCGCTGAGATACAGGTTATCGGAGCGGGGGCATTGAACCAGGCGGTAAAGGCCATTGCCATAGCAAGGGGGTTCGTCGCGCCCAGCGGGATAGACCTTGTTTGCATCCCTGCTTTTACGGATATCATGATCGACGGGGAGGAGAGGACGGCCATCAAGCTCTCCGTAGAGTCGAGATAGCTTATCCCGTGGAGCACCGCGGGAACTCCGCCGTTTCCAGGAGGGGAGTCCGGCCCGGGATCGAGGAGATATCATGAACGTGCTCAAGATCATATTGCTCGTTATCGCCATCGTCTCCGTACCCCTGCTGACCCTATTTTTGATCCGCCTGGTGCTGAAGGTCAGCCGTAGCGTCGATCATCTCAACCGAACCCTGGACGATTCCCGTCCCCAGGTCAACATGCTCCTGGTCAACATCAACCAGACCGTCGAGGACGTAAACGGGGAACTGGAGAAAGTGGGGCAGTTGACCGGAGAGGCACGGGAGATGCTGGACCTCACGGAATCGAGCCTGCGAGCTGTTGAATCCGCGTTGAAATCCCCCTTAGCCCGTTTTGGGGGCATGCTTGCCGGTTTCGCTACCACGACATTTCTTTTCCGGGGCATGACTCGCCGCATCGTACCGCACGGCAAGAGGTCGCGGGGGTGAGGTTCATATAGTCGAGTTCACCCTCTCAACTGCGTCGCTTTACAGCTTCGATCTGCACGAGGTATTCCCTATGGTGCGCGAGGCGGGGTTTCACGGTATAGAGCTAATGGTTACCAAGATGCCGGAAACCCAGTCCATCCCCTGCCTGAAAGAGCTGGCGCAGGAATTCGGCATCGAAGTCAGGAGCATCCATGCGCCCTTCCTCATGGCGGCCAGGAAGGTGTGGGGTGGATACATGCAGAAGATCGATACCACCGTGGCCATGGCCCGTGAACTAGGAGCGGAGATAGTCGTGGTCCACCTGCCCTATTTCTGGCAGTGGGGTTACGCGCGCTGGGCATACCGTTATCTCAACAGCTACTCGCATGACAGCGGAGTCATCGTGGCCATGGAGAACGCGATGATGGTAAAGATCTACCGGCCCGTGAATCTCAGCCTCTTCAACTCACTGTGCGAAATGCGGCATTTCGACAACCTGGTCTTAGATACCAGCCACTACGCTATCGCGGGCATCGACATACTCGAAGCCTGGGAAGAACTGGGTGGCCATGTACGCCACATACATCTCTCCAACAACTACCTCAAGGGCTTCGACGACCATGCCCTTCCCTTCGAGGGCCGCCTTCCACTGGACCGCTTTCTGCACCGTCTTTACGAGGACGGCTACGAAGGCAAGGTGGTTCTGGAACTCGGTCCGGGGCCGCTGGAGGCTCGCCTGGGCAAGAAGCGCATCGTCGATAATCTCAAGCGCAGCCTCCAGTACTGCCTGGACAACTACGGATGAACAACAGCCCCGTATAGTCTCGAGGGGGTCCGGCGCACCCGACAGTCCGTAAACCGCGGCCGGCTGCCTGCCTTGCATCTTGCGCTGAAAACCGCCCTTCGCGCCCTCGCGAAACCGACGGCTTGACAAGACACCTCTTTGCTCCTCTTTGCTCTCTTGTAAGCATCCCCGACTGCACTACAATAGATAGCATGAAAAACAGATACGCGATGCTGGTCTTCGGCTGTCAGATGAATATACACGATGCCGAGCGCATAGGCGGCGTTCTTTGCAACGCGGGATGGAGCGAAAGCAGCCTGGAGGAGGCCGATGCCATTATCCTCCTCACCTGCTGTGTTAGGGCAAGCGCCGAGGAACGTCTCTACGGCCGCCTTTCCTCCCTCAAGCCGCTCAAGCAAAAGCGTGAAGTAATAATCGCCGTAGGTGGATGCCTGGCTCAGAAAGAAGGCCTGGGGTTTCTGCAGCGGTTACCATATGTGGATATCGTTTTCGGGACGCACCAGTATACGGAGATCGCCGCCCTGCTGGACCGGTCGAGAGACGGAAGGGTATGCGCACTGGACATGGACGGCGTGCGTTATTCCGGTGTCCCCAGCAAGAGAAGAGAGGATTTCCGTGCCTGGGTGACCATCACGCAAGGATGCGACAATTTCTGCTCTTACTGCATCGTTCCGTACGTGAGGGGACGTGAGGAAAGCCGCACTCTGGAGGACGTGACGGGCGAGGTGGACGTCCTTTGCAGCGAGGGCGTCAAGGAGATCAACCTCCTGGGCCAGAACGTGAACTCCTACCGCCGCAAAGAGGAGGGGCATAGCCGTTTCGCAGATTTGCTTAGGTTGATCGGGGAAAGGCACCCCGAGCCTTGGATCAGGTTCACAACCTCGCATCCACGTGATTTCGACTCCGGAATCATTCGGGCCATAGCGGATACGGAAAACGTCTGTGAGCATGTCCATCTTCCCCTGCAAGCAGGCTCTGACCGAGTACTGGCGGCCATGAACCGCGGATACCACAACCTTGAGTACCTGGAAAAAGTGCTTGAGTTGAGGCGCTCGGTCCCTGGGGTCTCGCTGACCACTGACCTCATGGTGGGCTTCCCCGGCGAGAGCGACAAGGACTTCGACGCGACCATGGAGATGGTCGAACTATGCGCCTTCGATGCAGCTTTCACCTTCCTTTACAATGCCCGCGAAGGTACAGCAGCCTCGAGAAGGCGGGATAACGTTCCCCACAGCGTGAAAAGAGAGCGCCTGGACAGGTTGATGGCCCTGACCCGAAAACTTGCCGCCGAAAGCCTGCTGTCAGAAGTGGGCAGAGAACATACGGTTCTGGTCCACGGCCTCAGCCGAAAAGATAGCCGACGCTGGTCCGCGCGTACGCGCAACAATAGACTGGTGCATTTTCAGTACCGAGATGTTGATCTGAAGGGAAGATTCGCGCGCGTGCTCATAACCTCCGCTGGCAGCTGGAGCCTGCAGGGGGAATTGCTGGAGGTAAAATGAAAGTAACCCGGGCTCGAGTAGCGGGTGTTTTTCTTCGCGCTTGCCTGGGTATGTATGCTGGAGCCTGCAGGGGGAATTGCTGGAGGTGAAATGAAAGTGACCCGGGCTCGAGCAGCGGGTGTTTTTCTTCGCGCTTGCCTGGGTATGTATTAAACTGAGCCGTTTTTAAGCGCAGCACGGTCAAACTGCGATGCACATGCCTGTAACGGGGGTGATTGCATGGACAGAGGAATAATGGCGGGGTGTGTGGTGCCACATCCCCCGTTGCTGATACCGGCCATAGGCGGCAAGGAGATCGAATCGGTGCGGTCCACCTACTCCTCCATGGAGGAATTGAGCCGCAGGATCGCGCATCTGAAACCCGATGTGCTGGTCATGATCTCGCCGCACACGCCGATGTATATGGATGCCTTCACGATAAGAGGGTCCCGGACATTAAATGGGAGTTTCGCTTCGTTCGGGAAGCCGCAGGTTCGCCTGTCGAAGCAGAACGACATCGAACTCGCCGAGGAGATCTTAAAGGAGGCCCGGTCTGAAAGACTGCCGCTTGCCCCGTTCGAGGACTCCTCTACGAGGTGGATCAAGGCAGGCGAGGAACTCGACCACGGTTTCCTGGTGCCCCTTTACTTCCTGGACCAGGCTTTCGAAACCCATGTAGTCTGTCTTTCGCTCTCCGGGCTTTCCTACGAGAAGCATTTTCTTCTCGGTCGCATCACCCGTGACGCTTGCGCCAATCTGGGCCGTAAGGCGGTTTTCGTAGCCAGCGGCGATCTCTCGCATCGCCTCATCAGGGGTGCCCCCGCCGGTTACGACTCGCGCGCGCAGGAATTCGACAGGCGCATTGTAGATATCGCCGGGAGCGGGGATTTCGATTCTCTGTACGACATCCCCGAGGACCTGGTGGAGACCGCTGGGGAGTGTGGGTTCCGATCGATTCACGCCCTTTGGGGGGCTCTCAAGGACGGTCCCCTGGACAACCACGTTTTCTCTTACGAGGGGCCTTTCGGTGTGGGTTATCTTGTCTCGCTTCACCTTGTGACGGATGAACATGGAGGTTGACGAATGCCTGGTACCGATGATCCAAGAGCAACAAGCCCCCATGTTATTCTGGCGAAGTCGGCCATAGAGACATGGGTGCGGGAGGGAAGAAATCTCACCTCCGCTGAACTGGAGGATGCAAAGAAGCAGCTTGCGGGCAAATCGGCCGCCTTCGTCAGCATGAAAAAAAATGGAGAGTTGCGCGGATGCATCGGCACTTTCCAGCCCACGCGCGAAACGCTGGCGGAAGAGATCGCGGCTAACGCGGTAAGCGCCGCCTGTCGCGACCCGAGATTTTCCCCTGTCGGCGAGGATGAACTCTCCTCGCTCGAGATCAGCGTAGACGTTCTCGGCGAGCCCGAACCCGTCAGCGACGTCTCGCAATTGGATCCATCCCGCTACGGGGTTATAGTGCAAAGGGGAGGTAGGATAGGTCTTCTCTTGCCGGACCTGGAGGGCGTTGACAGCGTCGGCAAACAGCTCGAGATAGCCCGCGCTAAGGCGGGTATCAGCCCGCACGAGCCCATACAGATCTACCGCTTCACCGTCAGCAGGTATCACTGATAAACATGCACGAAAACCCGCAACGCCGAAAGATCGCGGCCATACTCGGCCCTACCGCGACAGGAAAAAGCCGCATTGCGGTCGAACTGGCATCCGCCCTGGGGTGTGAAATAGTGTCCGTCGATTCCATGCAGGTATATCGTGGCATGGACATCGGTACCGCCAAACCCACAATGGAGCAGAGGAGATCAGTGCCCCACCATATGTTGGATATCGTTGACGCCTCGGAGCCTTTCTCTGTCGCCCGGTTTCAGGAAACAGCACGCCGCGAGGTCGAGGATATATGCGCCAGGGGGTCAGTAGCGATGCTGGTCGGCGGAACCGGATTATATTTCGAGGCCGTTGTAAACGACGTCGTTTTTCCGCCCGGTCCGCCCGACGAGGAGCTGAGGAGTGAACTGCAGCAGGAGTCAGCCCGTGATCTGGAGGGGATGAAAAGGCGCCTTGCCGGCATAGACCCGGAATTCGCTTCCGGACCCGGGTTCGAAAACCCGCGCCGTATTATCCGTGCCTTGGAAGTCTACGAACGCACGGGAAAGCCGTTCTCCGCGTTCCAGCATGGTCGTTTCAAACAGATGCCTTATTACGACTACAGCGGCGTGGTCCTCAGCACACCACGCCAGGCGCTATATCGAGCCATAGAGCGCAGGGTAGAGGAGATGTTCGAATCGGGCCTGCTCGAGGAGGTGAGAACGCTGGCCTCCGGGGGAGGCCTTTCCAGTACCGCCCGCCAGGCCCTTGGATACAAGGAAGTGCTCGATTATCTTGACAGCGGCATACCCCTCGAGGACACTATCAATAATATCAAGCGTCGGTCGCGCAATTATGCCAAGCGCCAGCTCACGTGGTTCAGACGTATCCCGGGGTTGCTCTGGATAGAGATGGCCGAAGATGAACTGGTCGGGGTTTCCCCACGGGTAACCGGTGCGATCCTGGAATATCTGCGGGAAGGCCTTTCGGCCGGCGCTTGAAATCGATAACGTTGTCAATCGTGCCTATGTCCGGTTTCCGAGAGGCCGCGAGAGGCCAGACACGCGTCTTTCACTATAATAAGATGCGTATCAAGATTGCACACGGTAGCCCGTGGAGGATCGATATTCCATGAAGTTCTTCAAGTACCAGGGGACGGGCAACGATTTCATCATCCCGGAAGGGATGGTGGAAAGACCCTTCCTCGACGGGGAGCAGATAACCGCCATCTGCAGGCGCCATACCGGCATAGGCGCCGACGGGGTCATCTTCGCCTGTGTTTCCCCGGGAGGCGCCGATGCGGCGATGCGCATCTTCAATGCCGACGGCAGCGAGGCGGAGATGTGCGGGAACGGCATTCGGTGCCTCGCCAAATATCTCTACGAGAGGCTCGGGATGCATGTAAAAAGCATGACCATCGAAACGGCGGCCGGCGCCAGGGAACTCGAGCTGTCGATCGAAGACGGTACCGTTAAGGAGGTAGAGGTGGACATGGGATTGCCGGAGTTCTCGTCGGGCGATCTCCCCGTACCCGATGACCCCTCGCGCCCGGGCGAGACGACTATCGACATCAGCGCAGGCGTGAATGTGGATGCGTTTTGCCTTTCGATGGGTAATCCACACTGCGTGCTGTTCGTCGACAGCGCCGCGGATGTACCAGTGCATCTGCTTGGCCCCGAATTAGAGGTGAACGATTCTTTCCCCAACCGTACCAACGTCGAATTCGCCGAGGTCGAGAACACCCACCGCATCAAGCTGCGGGTATGGGAGCGTGGGGTGGGGGAAACGCGGGCCTGCGGAACCGGTGCCTGTGCCGCCGCCGTTTCTGCTATACACAAGGGCTTTTGCGGGAGCCCCGTCGACGTAGACCTTCCCGGGGGAGTCCTTACAATCGGCGTGGACGGCGCCGGCCACGTGCTCATGACCGGACCCGCCGCGGAGGTTTTCTGCGGCGATATAAAAGACGTGTGGATATACTAGCGCCGGGCACGGCAAAAGCAAGCTGACGGAGGTAATGTCTTTGAAGCTATCCAGACGAGTTAGCGGACTCCCGCCATATCTTTTCGCGGAGATAGACAGGCGCGTGGAGGAAAAAAAGCGGCAGGGAATCGAGGTCATCAATTTCGGTGTCGGCGATCCGGACATCCCGACCCCGCAGCATATAGTGGATACGCTGCGCGAAGAGGCCGCTAAGCCGGAGCATCATCGCTACCCCTCGTACCGGGGCATGCGGCGTTTCAGGGAGGCGGCCTCGGCCTGGATCGAAAACCGCTTCGGTGTTTCGCTGGACCCGGAAACAGAGGTCATAGCGCTTATCGGGTCCAAGGAGGGCATAGCGCACTTCCCCATGGCCTTCCTCGACCCGGGGGATATCGCCCTGGTTCCCGATCCTGCCTACCCCGTCTACCGCAGTGCCACGTTGTTCTGTGGCGGGACAAGTTTCGATCTGCCGCTGGTGGAAGAACGAGGCTTCCTGCCCGACCTCGCATCGGTGCCCGAGGACATCTGGCGCAGAGCAAGGATCGCCTTCCTGAGCTATCCGAACAACCCGACGGCGGCCGTGGCCGACCATGCCTTTTTCGAGGAACTCGTGTACTATGCCCGCGCCAACGATGTCATCCTGGCCCACGACCTGGCTTACTCCGAGATAACGTTTGACGGATATGTGGCCCCTTCACTCCTGGAGGTTGAGGGCGCCCGTGAAACAACGGTCGAATTCCATTCCATGTCAAAGACCTACAACATGACGGGGTGGCGCGTAGGTTTCGCCATCGGCGGCGCCGACATCATAGCCGGCCTGGCAAAGGTAAAGGAAAACATCGACTCCGGCGTGTTCAATCCCGTTCAGTTGGCGGCTGTGGCAGCGTTAGAAGGGCCCCAGGATTGCGTGAGAAAGAACTGCGATGCTTATTTACGCAGGCGTGAGACCCTCCTGGAGGGCATACGTTCCATAGGATGGGATGTCACTGTCCCGAAAGCAACCCCTTACATATGGATGAAGGTGCCCCGAGGTTACGACTCGCGGGGATTCACCAGCGAGCTTCTGGAAAAGGCGGAAATAGCGGTGGCGCCGGGTTCCGCTTACGGGTCAGGCGGCGAGGGTTATGTAAGGTTTTCCCTGACCCTGCCTGACGAGCTTCTGCAGGAAGGGGTAAGGCGCATGCAGAACGCCTTTTCCCCTGCGCCATGAACACGGTGGATCGGGCATGCGATTTGCACGGCAGCCTCAGCGATGGGCTTCTTCGGATAGTGATCTGGTATGGGGAATAAGCGTGCCTACGGGATGGAGGCATCCGCGGCCATGGAAAAGGCTGTTCTGGTCAGTCTGCGCTGGGGTGAGACCGATCAGGAAGCAGCCGATGAGAGCCTGGACGAATTGCGCTCGCTGGCGGAGACCGCCGGGGCAGAGGTCGTTGAGACCATACGGCAGTCGAGGTCTCGCCCCGATGCCGCCACCTTGATAGGCAGGGGCAAACTGGCCGATCTCGCTGAACTCACGTCAACAGCCGGCGCGGAACTGGTGTTGTTCGACCAGGAGCTTACGCCCTCCCAGCAGCGCAACCTGGAGAACGAACTGCGTCTTAAGGTGCTCGACCGCACCGCGCTGATCCTCGATATATTCGCCCTGCATGCCCATTCCAAGGAGGGCAAAGCTCAAGTCGAAATGGCTCAGTTGCGTTACGGCCTGACCCGCCTGACGGGCAGGGGAATAGAGTTGAGCCGCCTGGGAGGAGGGATCGGCACCAGAGGCCCGGGTGAGACAAAGCTAGAGGTTGACCGCAGACGCATCAAGACGCGCATCAGGACCCTCGACCGTGAGCTCAAGGACCTGTCACGGGTGAGAAGAGTCAAGCGCAAGCGCCGCGGGCGCCGTGCCGTATCGACCTTTGCCCTCGTGGGATACACGAATGCCGGCAAGTCCTCCCTCCTCAATACGCTTACGGGAGCGGGTGTGCTCGTCGAGGACCAGCTGTTCTCGACCCTGGATCCCATAACCAGGCGTATCAAGCTGACTACGGGTTGCGAAGCAGTGATTACGGATACGGTGGGGTTTATCAACCATCTCCCCCATCAGCTGGTGGAGGCGTTCAAATCGACCCTCGAAGAGGTCAGGGAAGCCGACGTGCTGCTGCACGTCGTTGACGCTTCCTCCCCGAACGTACGGCACAGGATAGATGCCGTTGACGAGGTTCTGCAACAGCTGGAGGCCAGTGATATCCCGACTATTTATATCCTCAACAAATCGGACCTTCTTCCCGAGGACGATAAAGACCGCCTGCGCAGGGAGATGCCCCTCGCCGTCTTCACCTCGACCCTTAACGGCGAGGGCATAAAGAACCTGCTGGAAAGGATGGCATCAGCCCTTGCTTCATCGCAAATCGTGCACGTCAGCATCCCTCACGGCGAGGGAGGGCTGCTGTCCCTCATTTACAGAAAAGGGCACGTGCTGGAGATAAAGACAGACAGCGAAAGCCATCATATTACGGCCGACTTGCCGCCTGAATTAATGCACCGTTTTGAGCGCTTCAGAGACGACGCGGGTGATATCGAGCGGGGAGTAAGCAAGGATTGAGGGATAACGCCTGTCTCCCCGTGGGCGCCAGGGCCGGGTACCTGGTGATGGATGAGTTTACCGGGTGTTAGAATTATGTTATAAGTCACCAGGATAGAGGCACGTGTGGCCGGCAACGGACAGGCAAGGAGCGGGGGCTCTCATGGGGCATGAACCCAGCGCTGGAGGTATCCATGGGACATAAACTGAAAGCGGTGGAGGGGGTCGAGTACCGCGGCGGCGAGACTTATGGCCTACGTTTGCGCGAGCTCATCTTCCGCTTGTGCTTCGTACTGCTTTTCCTGCTCGTGATGCAGCTGGACCGTTTTACCGTCGATCTCGAGGGGGGGATCGACTTCCTGCCGCTGTACCTCCTTGCGGCCATATACCTGTCCTTTGCGGTGCTTGCCTATTTCTTTTCCGCAAATCTTAACCCGAGAGGGCCCTACGCCTGGGCCGTGATCGCCATCGATATCGCCAGCTTATGCACAGCGATATATCTCTGCGGAGGCGTTGAGAGTTATGCGTTTCTATTTCTCGGAGCCATGCCCCTTGTAGGCGGCTTCTACGGCGGCTATAAGGGGGCCGCCTACTCCTGCGGCCTCTGCATCCTCGGTTTCACCGCAATCGTCCTGCTCGATCACCAGCAGCCACCGGGCTATAACTTCACGCAGGCTGTTGCTATCCGCTACTCGTATATCGTCGTCGCTTCCCTGGTGGGTGCTCTCATAATGGATTTCATGCTCAAGGACAGGAACCGCCTTGAGGTCTTCTCGGAGATCAGCCAGAGTTCCAGTAAGAGCCCCGCACTCTATAACGTGCTCAAAGAGATCACCCAGCGCATGGCAGAAGCCCTGAAAACCGAGGTGGCGCTGGTTTTCCTTTGCAACGAGGAGACAGATACCCTTGATGCTCAGCAACCTTCACTGGGTCTCGACTTCATGAGCACCTCAAAACTCCGGCTGGATATCGCCTTACCCGGCGTCCTCTCCAATTGTTTCCGCAACGACAAGCCGGTACTCGTTTCGCGCCGCCTTTCCAGGGAACTGGAGATCGCGCCCTTTGCGCCTGACTACGACGTTTTCGACCTCGTCGCATGCCCTCTTGTCGCACGTGGCAAGAGCATCGGCCTCATAGTGCTTGCCAACAAGCTGAACCGCTGGGGGTTGAGGAGGCGCGACCTGATATTCGTCGAGCTTCTCGCCCCCCACATCTCGGTCTTTCTCGATAATGCCCTGCTTTACAGGAGCAGCGAGGAAAAGGTCGCGCAGCTTACCAGCCTCATAAGGGTTGTCGATGTGATTAACACGGTATCCAGCCTCGACCAGTTATACAACCTGGCCATCGACGTTATACGCGGCCTTTTCGCGGTCGAGAAGGCCCTTATAAACATAATAGACAACCGGACGGGCATCATGGAGACGGTGCGCAGCTTCGGATACGGCGAGGAGTTCGTGGCCCGCAACCTCAACCGACCCCTTGAAAGCCTTACCGAGTGCTATATCATCCGCCACGACAAGACCTTCTTGAGCACGGACGTCGCCGGAGACCTGCGGTGTCCCAATATACTGGTCGATCAGGAGACGCGCTCCGTGCTCTGCGTGCCCATACGCTCGGGCAAAAAGCTCTACGGCGTACTGCACATGGCCAGCCGCTACCAGGACGCCTTCGACGAGGAGGATGCTACGCTGGCCAACGCCATCGGGGAGCAGATAGGTATGGCGGTAGAGAGCGCGCAGCTCTTCCAGGAGATAAGCCACCTGGCCATAACCGACGAACTTACCGGCCTCTACAACGTCAGGCACCTCAAGCGGGTCCTGGGGGAGGAAGTAAAGAGGTCGCTGAGGTACGACCGCCCGCTCTCCTTCATCATGCTCGATATCGACTTCTTCAAGATCTATAACGACCAGCACGGCCATCCCCGCGGTGACGAAGTGCTGCGCATACTCTCCGGTCTACTGCAGCAGAATACCCGTGACGTCGATACTGTTTTTCGCTATGGCGGAGAGGAGTTCTCCGTTATCATCCCTGAAGTCGGCAAACAGGAAGCACACGGCATGGCCGAACGCATAAGGCGTGTCATCCAGGAATACCTCTTCCCCTACGAGGAAGACCAGCCGGGAGGCAGCCTGAACGTGAGTATAGGGGTGGCCAATCTCCCCGATGATGCGATGGAGGGGTACGAGCTCATCGACATGGCCGACCGGGCGCTTTATCGGGCCAAGCAGAGCGGGCGCAACCAGGTCAGCCTGTACGATGCCGCCGAAGACAGCCTCGCCACCCCCCCCCC
>CAYWXM010000022.1:0-3545 GCA_964462595.1 uncultured Actinomycetota bacterium | reverse complement strand
CCTGATAAGGCCCAGGTTGCCCTCCTGGATGAGGTCGAGGAAGAGCATGCCCCTGCCCACGTATCGCTTGGCGATGGATACCACCAGCCTCAGGTTGGCTTCCACCAGCTTGCGCTTGGCCTCCTGCCCGGTGCGCTCCTGGCGCCTTAATACCCGCAGCTCTGTTGGGGATAGCTTGCCCCCCTTCTCGCGCAGCTCCGCGGAAGCCTCCTCTCCGGCCTCTATCTTTTTCGCCAGGTCGACTTCCTCGCTCCGGGTGAGCAACGACACCTTCCCTATTTCCTTAAGGTACATGCGGATGGGGTCATCGGACTGGGTCTTAGCTGCTGTTTTCATCTATTTATCCTGTACTTCATGCAAGCACTATCTATTGTTATCATATCACCCTTCGGGAAAAAGATGCTGGAAAACTCTAATGTCTTCGTTTATGGGGCCACCCAACAGCACATCCGGGGCCAACCCCAGCGTGAGTCAACCAGGGCGCACTTTGGCGCTTTTCCGGGGCTGGCCTCCGTGCCAAGGGTGGGGTCAGCGCATTTTTATTGTGATCAGCAGATCGCCGTCGTCGAAGGATTCCCAGGTGCAGGTACTGCTATCGACCCCATAAGCCATCTCCACCAGGCCTTGTACTATGCCCACCTGGAACACGCTAAGGGCTGAATTCTGAACCCGTACCGTAACGTGTTCCTGGTCGGCATCAAATTCCGTGAGATTACCCATGCCTCGCAGAGCGGTTAAACGCCTGAAGTCCTCTTCCCCTCGCAACCACCTGTCCTTGCTCCAGGCGCTCTTGATGTAACGCCTCTGGGCTTCCAGGATGGCGCGAGGAATATCTCCCCCCAGTTCATCTTCCAGGTCGGCAAAAATGGAGTCCAGGGAGTGCGGGCCGAAGATCGCCATTCTCCTGCCCGTATCCGGCTCGGTGATGATCCCGTTCTCCAGGTCCCACACATAGCGGGAGATCTCTGCCGGCACCCCACATTCCGGGCAACGATCGTATTCGATGTCCCCGGGTTTGAAGTCATACCGCTTGCCCTTGAACCTTCCCGCCAGGCCAACGGGGTGCTCGCTGGGATAAAATTCCACCACGTACGTGTCTTCATCGGTTTTTTCGTATTTGACCCACATGTCCATGCCCTCAAGGGCCTCACAGGTCCCCAGGCTTTCGGCGATCTGAAAAAGCAGGGAATAGGGATTGTGGACTACCACGAAGCGCCAGGGATGAGGCTCGCCGGTTTCCCATGCAGGGTGCAGCGAGATGTTTGCGTAGCCATAGATCTTACCGACATCGTAGATGTTGTTAGTGGTGTTCATTGCGGCGGAGAGTTTGGCTTTTTTGTCTTCCGCCGTCAACTGCGGGTCGTCGTGACCGTGAAAGGCTTCCCTTGCCTCAGGCGGAAAAAGCCTTTCCATGTACCTGCGCGCTTCACGGCGCCGGCTTTCGATGATGATGTTCTCGATAGGAGCCCCGATAAGCTCTTCGATGCCACGAAAAAGAGGGTCGATGTTCTCCGATTCGTAGAACACCCAACGGTTTTGGGGCGAAGTCTTGGAGATGATGACCCCGTTGCTCTCCCATCCGAGCTCCGCGCCCACCAGTGTGGGGACCCCGCACCTTCCGCAACGTGAAATCCCATCCATCGCCAGCACCCCTCAATCGTTTTTATGCGCCTTCTAATGCACCACCTCTAAGGTTGGCACAGCCATCATCTACCATTATAAACCATTCCACCTCTAAAACCATTCCACCTCTAGTGAGGTCAGCCGTGGGGTCGGCCTTGGGGTCACGCCCGGAAATCGGCCGACATCATGTTAAGGAGACCAGACTTTGTTCATAGTACCCGTGAGTGATACATTGCATAAGTTGCTACCGCGCAGCCAAAGGAACCAACCTTGATGACCGCTAAGGCATAATCCAGGCCTTATCCTTCTTGCTGTTCTTTCAGGCAGGAACTCTTCTCATCCTGGTTCGGCCGATTTCCGGGCGTGAAATGATAAAGAGCGGACACCTCCGAACAATTAGGTGACGAAACCATACGCTGGCTATAGAGCCAGCCAACCGAAAGGAGGCGTCCGATGAGTACAGTGTATATCGGAATCGACCTGGCGGCAAAGGTGTGCGTAGCAGCGGTAAGAGATGAGGAGGGAGAGCTCATCTGCGTACGCGAGTTCCCCACCTCGGAGAAGGGACTGATCGAGTTCATGCGAAGCACAGAAGGAGAGCCTGTGGTGCTCATGGAGGAGTGCGACCTGGCCTTCTGGGCGAGGAGGGTTATCCTGCCCCATGCGCACAAGGTGGAGGTGGCCGACCCCAAGCTCATAGCCTGGATACACAAAGACCCGATAAAGAACGACCGCGTAGACGCGAAGAAGCTGGCTGAGATCGCCTGGATGGGCAGGTACCATCCCGTCTACCACACCCCTGACGAGGATATCTACGCCCTGCACCTGCAGGTGAAGGCCTACGACCAGCTCACCAGTAAGACGGTGGCCCAGAAGAACCAGATCAAGGCCAAGCTCCGGGCCCAGGGCATCATCTCGGAGGGCTCCAGGGTCTACGGCGCGCGGGGAAGGGCCGAAGCCCTCGCCCGGGTCCAGAACGCAGCGGTGCGGGAGATAATCGCCGCGGACTACGATCAGCTGGACTTCCTGGCAGCTGAACGGGCTCGGGCCAGGAGGCGCCTGCTCGCCCTGGCGGGGGGCATCCCCGCGACCCGGACCCTGCAGGAGATCCCCGGGGTGGGACCGGTCACGGCCGCTACCTTCTGCGCCTACGTAAAACGCCCGCGGCGCTTCTCGGACAAGCGCAAGCTGTGGCGCTACTCGCGCCTGGGCATAACCCAGTGCGTCTCCGGGGGAAAGGAGCTGCGCAGGCAGAGGCTGGACCGCTCCGGCTGCGGGCAGCTCAAGGACGCATCCATGACCGCCTTCCTGGGGGCCATGCACGCAGGGGGAGACAACCGCTTCCAGCGCGCCTATGCGCATGCCCTTGAGCATACCGGGTCGGCCACGCACGCGCGCCTCACCACCCAGAGGAAGATACTGGCCACCATGTGGGCCATGTGGAGGGATGGCACCCATTACGAGGATGACAACAGGCCGTTGAGGCGGGTTTGACGGTCCGCTTGGAGGGAGACCGCGGCAGGTTGAAGTCCTTACGCGGTAGGCTCGCCCCCGTGTCCCTCAAGCAGCGGGCCGGGCTGCCGGGAAAGCCTCCCGAGGGGTCTTATCCGGGCCTTCTCTTTGAAGGCCGAGGATCCAGGGCGTGAATAGGCACCGGCACTTACAAAGCCCCATCATTCCATAGCCGGGCCGCGGGCGAGCGGCCGAGGCTCATAAAGGTGACTGGGTTAGAGAAGACCTCATAGGCGAGCCAGAGGTTTGGACAGGTCCGCGCGACAGCAAGGCAGGGGCTCGAGCTCCGCGGGAAAGGACGTGTGTGCATCTGCCGGAGGTGTCCTCCCAAGCCAATAGCACTTCGCCAGCCCCTTCCGAAAGGGGCTTAGGTGAGCTTACCCTTGACTTGGGTCTTTAAAGGTGACCCC